>CARSXK010000045.1:0-3714 GCA_949065595.1 uncultured Bacilli bacterium | reverse complement strand
GGTTTAGGTGCATTACCACCCGTTGATGAATATTTAAAAGAAAACTATAAAACAGTCAACAATAACTTTAGTAAAACTCAAAATAGTTATTGCACATCAAATAATTGTTCCCACTGTAATGCATTAATTGGAAATTACTATATAGTAGATGATCCACATGATATTTTCAATGATTGGATAGAAGGAAATTTAGATAAATATATTGTAGAAAATATTCCTTTTCATAAATTCGATATAAAAGAAGAAAATTTGGTAGGTTTAGAAAATTATTTTGTTGAGTAAATTATTTTGTTGAGTAAATTATTTTGTTCAAATATTTTATCGATAAAAAAAGGAGATTGATTAGCTAAAAAAACAATATATATAAACTATCAATAGATTTTTTTCAAACTGTGCAGGATAAAAGACATCCATATATCAAAATGAACCAACAAAAGTGATTGATATGAAATATAAAATAACTTTTGTTGTATGATTACCCCTCAATTCTCATAAATTGAATTGAGGGGTTTTATGCAAAAGAAAAATCAATTCATTCAAAATATATTATTGGAAATTTCGCTTTTTCTAAATAAAGAACTACTAGAAAATCAAAAAATATCCTATGCTATGTTTCAGATGACACAATCCTATTTACTCAAACAAATCAAAGGGTGATATCCATGGATTTATATACCATAAGAAATCAACTCAACATGGGAATTTCCCTATCAAATATATCTTTACGTGTTACTGATTATGCGAGAGTATCAACGGACCATATGGAACAAAAAAAGTCATTACAAAATCAAATGGAACATTTTGAAGAATATATTAAACAAAATTCCAATTGGACTTATGTAGACGGATATGTAGATGATGGTATCACAGGGACAAGTGATGTCAAAAGAGAAAAGTTTATGCAGATGATAGAAGATGCAAGAAAAGGAAAGTTTGATTTAATTGTTACCAAAGAGATTTCCAGATTTTCGAGAAATACATTAGATAGTATTAAATATACAAGAGAACTTTTATCCTATGGGGTCGCAGTTTTATTTGTCAATGATAATATTAATACAGCTTTACCAGATGCCGAATTAAGACTTACAATTATGGCTTCTATGGCACAAGATGAGATTAGAAGATTATCGGAACGCGTTAAATTTGGAATGCATAGGGCGATTGAACGGGGAGAAATTTTAGGAAATGATCATCTTTATGGCTATCAAAAAGAAAACGGTATTTTGAAAATTATTCCAAAAGAAGCAGAGCAGGTCAGGCAAATCTATGCTTGGTATGCAATTGATCAATATTCTCTTTCTAAAATTGTGAGACGTTTAAATGAACAAAAAATTTCCACAGGAAATCAAAAAAAATGGTGTACATCTACAATCTCTAGAATGATTGAAAACCCAAAATACAAAGGGTTTTACTGTGGCAAAAAATCAGAAATCATTGATTATATGACCAAAAAGGTTCAATATTTTGAAAAGGAAGATTGGATTCAATATGAAGATCGCGAAAAAATTCCTAAAATTGTGGAAAATGATTTATGGGAAAGAGCAAATGAACGGTTATCCATAAGAAAAAAATCTTTTCAAAAACAAAATCATGAAAAAATAGAGTATCATACATATCCTTATAGTGGAAAATTATATTGTAAGGAACATAATACTGTTTTTCATAGAAGAAAATTTAGAAAAGCAAATGATGATATCACTTGGGTATGTGCTACTTATTTAAAAGAAGGGAAAAAATCCTGTGATACACCAAATATCCGTGAATCGGAATTACAAGTTATCATGGAAGATATCATTGAATTTTTAAAAATTGATGTGAATAAAGCAATCAATATTTTGATAGAACAATATCATATGCATGGAAAAAGCAGTAATCAAATAGAAGAAAACTATCAAAAGGAAATTGAAAAAATAAATCAAAAAAAAGATAAATTATTAAATCTTAGATTGGAAGATAGTATATCAAATGAAGAATTTATTTCTAAAAAAGAACAACTCAATCAAAAACTAGAGGAATTAAAAATAATGGAAAAAGAGAGTTCTATGGAAGAGAAATTTTCGTTTCCATCTTTAGAAATATATTTAAAAGAAAGAATTTTACAAAAAGACATACAAGATAAAATAATCTCTTCCCTTCTTCACCGAATTGTTGTTTCTAAAATCGATAACAACAAGCAAAAAATATATTTAAAGGTATACCTTTCTTATGAAGTTAACCAAATAGAATCTATTTATCATAAAATCTATACATTTGAAAGAGGATATGATACCAAAGGGACCAAACGTTATCAAGTTTATTACCAAGTAGATTTGTATGGGCGATATAAATAACGGGATTGTCATAAACTCATATGTTATACTAGAGGTGAGTTTATGAATTTTGACTATCATTTTGGCAATCAGTATTTTAATTATTATGATTCTATTGGGGTAGCTAGTAAAGAATATCAAATCATGGCTCCTGAACAATCACAAGATGAACAACCAGGAGTGGAATATTTGATGAATCCATTGCCTATTTTTGACAATCCTAATTATCAAGGCAGTGGAAAATTAAAAGGAAAAGTTGCGATTGTAACAGGTGGAGATAGTGGACTAGGTAGGGCCTGTTCGATTGCTTTTGCCAAGGAAGGCGCTACAGTTGTGATTGTTTATTATAATGAACATAGGGATGCTGATGATACCAAGACTTATATTGTGGAAAAACTAGGTGGAGAATGTATGATGCTACCAGGAGATTTATCAAAACCAGAATTTAGTCAACAAATTGTGGATGAAACTTTAAAAAATTTTGGCCAAATTGATATTTTAGTTAATAATGCGGGTGTACAATATCAACAAGATTCATTGGATTGTATTAGTGATGAACAATTTGATTGGACTATGAAGGTAAATGTATATGGAATGTTTTATTTAACAAAAGCAGTTCTTCCTTATTTAAAGGAAGGGGCTTCTATTATCAACGTATCATCTGTGACAGCATTTTATGGTGATCCACAACTGATTGATTATGTGACAACAAAGGGTGCGATTGTTGGTTTTACAAGAGCACTTGCGAGAAATCTAGCTCTTAAAAATATACGAGTCAATGCAATTGCCCCAGGTTTCTTTTGGACTCCTTTACAACCAGCCTGTTGGGTAAAAGAAAAAATACCTTCTTTGGGAAGTAATTCAGCAATGGCAAGAGGAGCTATGCCTTATGAATTAGCGCCTACTTTTGTATTTTTGGCGTCAGATGATTCCAGTTATGTAACAGGGCAAGTCATTCATAACAATGGTGGGGAATTCATGGGATAAGGGTACTTGAAAGGTATCCTTTTTTATTTAATATATATAGTTTCTATCATAAACTAGAACTTTCCTAAACACAAAATTTTCAAATCGGAAACTTGCATAAAACAAAAGAATCTAATGTATATAGATGGAAGAAGTTCCATACAATAAAAAAGAGATACGTAGAACTTTGGTTGGGTAATCGTTGTTTCTAATTGTTATATTAAAGAAAATGCTATGACAAAAGTTGCCAAGCGTTTTCTTTTTTAGTCTTAGGTCTAAAAGCAAAATTAGGATAACCCAATATTCCATAAATACACCCATGGTTGTTGTTAGTACCAGTTTTTAAGTTAGCCGTTTGAATGAAATGAGTTACGGATAACTTATGCAACCGAAAAAAGTGAGGTTGTAAACCTTAAAAATATTGATACTCTTAAATACA
>CARSXK010000044.1:0-4369 GCA_949065595.1 uncultured Bacilli bacterium | reverse complement strand
GAATAGTGAATGTAAAATAGTAGATAGTTTTCCACTTGTAGTAAATAAATTTGGTGGAGCGCGTTTTGTTATCGAAAGTCAACAGTAGACGGATCTACTATTACTTCTGTATCTGTAGAATGTCTGATTTGGTTTATAGAAGTAGAATTCAAAGAAGGTAATTCAAAAGACTTAAAAATTAATTTTCTTGAAAGGTATATTGAAGTGCTAGAAGATTATTTGAAAATACCACATGAACGAATGGAATATTGTGATCTACCATTAAAATATTTAAGAACTCATTTTAACAAAACAAAAAATGCCATAGGGGTCGCAACAAATAGAATGCAGAAACATTTTCCTTATCCTCTTAAATATGTTAAGTATGGAAAAGTCTATGTTTCTGCTATTGGTGTTAAATGGTTAAATGAAAAGTATTTTAGAACAAAGTATATTGAGTATTTAGAGAACTATAAAGACTCGTTAGAAAGTAGAATTTCTAATTAGTCTTTTTTTGATGTAATCAGTCTTGTGTCTTAAAAATATAATTTAGAGAGGGAGCTGTTTATATGAATTTAACTGTTGAGAACTATGATAAGAATGAAAATAAAATTGAACCTAAAAAAATAATTTTAAATCAGGCATTAATATATACTTTACTAAAGAAGTATCTAAAAGAAGTGTAATAATCTATAAGTATTTCATTTTTTGTATAAAAATGGTATTATGTAGTTACAAGTTTTTTTACAAAAAATGCTTTTATAAAAGAAGGAGGAAAAACTATTAACGATATAAAAGCAGAAGTAAAAAAAATTAAAGCTCTTTATGTTCGTGTATCAACAGATGCTCAAGTTGATGGATATTCAATAGAAGCTCAAATAGAATCATTAGAGGGTTATTTAAAAAGTCAAGGATGGTCCGATTATGAATTATATGCTGATCCAGGATTTAGTGGTAAGAACTTAGAAAGACCTGCAATTCAAAAATTAATAAAAGACTGTGAAGATGGAAAAATTGATACGGTTTTAGTTTTCAAACTAGATAGATTATCTCGTAGTCAAAAAGACACTTTATATTTAATTGAAGAAGTATTTAATAATAATGAAGTTGGTTTTATCTCTGTTAGAGAAAGTTTTGATACGACTACTCCATTTGGTAAGGCAATGATTGGAATATTATCAGTATTTGCTCAATTAGAAAGAGAAACTATTTTAGAGCGTACTAGAATTGGTCTCAAAAAACGAGCTGAAAATGGTTATTGGCGAGGTGGAGGAAAAACTCCTTTCGCTTATGATTACGATAAAGAAGCAGGTATGCTTGTTGTTAATGGAGAAAGAAAAGTCATCTTTGATTTAATGAAAACATTAAGACTGCAAGGATATAGTTATAATGAACTTTCTAAAGTAACAGGATATGATGAATCGTGGATTCAAGGTATATTAAGTTCTAAAACTAATTTAGGAAAGATTCCATTTAAAGGTGAACTTTATGATGGCAAACATGAGGCAATAATTAGTGAAGAAGAATATAATCAATTACAAACAATAGAAAAACAAAGAAGCAAAAATCAACATGCAAGTCATTACTTGTTATCAGGTAAAATATATTGTGGTAATTGTGGAGCAAAGTATCGCTATCAAAAATGGGGACAAAGAATAATTTGTTATTGCTACTCTCAACAAAAGAGTAAACCAAAATTAATCAAAGATCCGAATTGTAATAATATAAGACTGGATAGTTTTGAAATTGAGGATAGCTTCTTAGAACAGTTATTTGCCATGTCTTTAAATGAAGAGTTATTTAGGAGTACTTTTGATTTATCTAAAACAAATCTTGTTGATGAACTTAATATAAGACTGGATAAGACACAGAAAAAAATTGAAAACTTAATTCAGTTACTTTCAGATAATATAGCAAATGAAGAAATAAAATGCGAACTTGCTAAATTAACAAGTGAAAAGTCTAATATAATTAAAGAGCTAGAAAATATAAAAGAAAAAGAAAGAACAACAAAAACTTATGATAAAATTAAAAATCTAGGAAGTGTTTGGACTGGAATGGAATTTAAAGAAAAAAGAAATGTCGTAGAACAACTGCTAGATAAAATAGTTGTAGATGGGAAAACACTAAAGATATATTGGAATGTTAGTGAAAGCTAACATAAAAAATATAGAGTTTTCTCTACATATGTCTTAGTTCCCAATCAAAGACATACTAATATTAATCTTTAATGCTCCAACAATAGTCTTATAAGAAGCTGGCAAAACTAATTTAAAAAAGGTTTGCTTTTTGGTTGCATGAAAGGATTTCATGAGTTTCAATTTATTTAAATCCGTATTTGCAAAGCCTTGTGAAACATTAATAATAGTAATAATAACAGAAATAAGGAGTGCCATTATAATAATGGAACGCATGCCTGCACCACCCCAAATAATAATAATAGGACCTAATGCCACTTTAGGTAAGCTATTTAAAATGGTTAAATAGGGATCTGTTACTTTTGCAATGAAAGAATTCCACCAAAGAATAGTTGCAATGACACATCCCATTATGGTCGCAAGACCAAAGCTAATAAATGTTTCATATGTCGTTACCCATATATGGTGGTATAAATTATTTGCTTGATGCAATCCAACAATGGTCTTCCATACCTTTTTAGGACTTGAAAAAATAAATGTATTAATCATTTCATGATCTGCAAGTATTTGCCATATACCAACAAAAAGAATAAAGATAGAAACTTGTGCAACCCGAATCCAAAAGCGTGTTCTTTTTCTTTTTTTGAGATATAATTGATGCTCTTTACTATACATGGAAATCAATATCCTTCCATATCATATCATAGTAGGTTGCAAATTCTTTGGCTTTCCTATTTTCAATAGGGTTTGATTTATGGGATAATGCAATATCATAAATATGCTTGATTTTTCCAGGTCTTTGGGATAGTACAATTACCTTATCGGACATTGATATTGCTTCTGCTAAATCATGTGTAACCATAATTGCACTTTTTTTCTCTTTTTTAAGTATTTCATATACATCATCAGAAACAGCCAATCTAGTTTGGTAATCCAAAGCTGAAAATGGTTCATCTAATAGTAGAATATCCGGTTTGGTAGCGAGTGTTCTAATGAGAGCAACTCTTTGACGCATTCCACCTGATAAATTTTCTGGATAACGATACATAAAATCTTTTAATCCATAAGTTTCTAATAAATGAACAACATACTCTTTATTTTCTGTTGTGAGTTGGTTTTGAATTTCTAAACCAAGCAGGCAGTTGTCCAAAATTGTCCTAAAATCAAAAAGGCAATCTTGTTGTAACATATAGCCAACGGTTATGCCTTCTTTTAAGGTAATTGTTCCTTCAGATGGTTCCATTAAATCGGATAAAATTGATAATATAGTAGATTTTCCACATCCACTTGGACCTACAATGGAAACAAATTCTCCTTCTTTTAAAGAATAAGAAAATCGATCAAGTGCTAAAATTTCTTCTTTTGGCGTATGATAGATTTTTCTTAAATCCTTTATGTTTAATATTTCTTTCATTTTTTTGAAAATTTGGTTTCTACTAATTGATTATAAGGAGCCTTTGTAGTTAATTCTCCACTATTTTCCATAATTTCTTGTATATGGTTAAAATCTGCTTCCTCAATATAGGTTGTGGTAAACCATGAGTCAATGTCCATATATCGTTGCACAATGATTGTTAAGTCATTTTTAGAGATATCTGGGAAGTAGTTTAAAATTTTTTCTGCTACTTCTTCTGCAGAGTGACTATGTACATAGTCTAATCCCTTTTGAATTGCCTTTGTAAATCCTTCAATGACTTCAGGATTGTTTTCTATATATGATTTTTTAGCATTGTATGCAGTATAAGGAACCACACCTCCTAGTTCCCCAACTGATGCAACTACATATCCGTATCCTTGTTTTTCTAACTGCAAAGCACTAGGTTCTCTTAATGCAAGAATAAGAAGTCTCTATATTCTTTAAAATAAATATCCATATAAAATATTGTGAAAGGCTAGAAAACTCAACTTTTTTTGGTATAATTTTATAGAGGTGTTTTTATGAAATGTATGAAATGTGAAAAAGGCAATATGATTATAAAACTTGGGCAATATGGATTGTTTGCCGCATGTGATAATTTTCCTAATTGTAGAAATACAATGAAATTAAATAAATTTTTATATGAGGTATTAAAAAAGGATGGAATTAATATTTATGGATGGAATTATGAATGTTGGAAATGCCATAAAAGTACAAAAGTTTATACATATTTTATAAATAAACAGTTAAAACCATATATGGAAAAACATATAGAATTGAATAATTTAACCCGTTGTGCTAGTTAATAGCCAAAAATTAAAGAAGCAATTTGGGA
>CARSXK010000043.1:3873-4552 GCA_949065595.1 uncultured Bacilli bacterium | reverse complement strand
ACAATAAAAAGATGGGTTTGTATTTGTATTTTTATAAAAAGTTGTAAACTGGTGATTTAGTGTTGAAGAAATAGAAATACCAAAAAATAAAATTCCAGAACTAGAAGATATATTTAGCAAGACTGTCGAATACAAAAAACGGCTAATGGATTATGAGAAAGAACTATCAAAATTTGAGGAAAATGGATATAAAGTTAGATTTAACAATAATTGCTATACTGTTTTAAAGGTAACAAAGACAAATAAGTTTGAGTCAATTTTAGAAGGACGATATATCGAAAAACTAAGTATTGATTCATTGTATCAGGAAATCCAGCAAGAATTAAAGAATAGAATCGAGAAGGACTTTTTAGAGAATTATATAAATGACAAAGAAGCACAAACACTTATTTCTGATTTGAGGAGTTATAAAAATGTTGACGCCAAAGTTCATGTTGGATATAAGAAAAAACGCAATAAGGATCAAGAACCTGGCATATATTTTGATTTGGAAATTTATAACGGAATCATTTATACTGAAAAATTAACACTTGAAAAAGATAAGTTTTTATGTGTTACAAAATCTGCAAAGCGAGAAATTGATAACTTTATAGAAAAATTCAATACTGTCATTGATTTAGTTTCTCAGATAAATAATTGTAAAAATGGTTTTTGGAAAGCATCGTTAATTTTTAATTGT
>CARSXK010000043.1:0-3863 GCA_949065595.1 uncultured Bacilli bacterium | reverse complement strand
TGGCGTTCTACGCTTGGAAATAGACCAAGTATATATTAATCCTTCTGAGTGGCACATGACAAAAGAACATATTGATTTATCAGAAGGTTACTTATCTTCTGATAAGAAATTGCGTAATGCTTTAGTAAATAAAATGAAACTGGTAATGAAAAATATGGAACGATACGGTTATCGTGTAATGGAGGTGTGTCAGTAATGAGAAATAATTTATACATCCCATCAATTGATGCCAAGGATTTGTACTTATCCAATAATTTTATCAAAAGCACTCCTTATGGGTATAAACTTACCCGTAAGGATGGTACTGATAATCTGGGGAAATATATTAATAGTTTTGATTACAGTTTAGACTTAATAGAACTGAGAGATGTGGCAAGAAAGGCATATGGCAAAAAAGATTCTTTGTCATTTGAATATAAAGGGAAAGAATATTCATCGAAAGTTGTAAACGTAACTTTTAAATATGCAGTCAAAGAGTTTAATAAGACCGCAAAAAACATTTATGTTAGAAATGGATATAATTTAAGGGATTATGATTTAACTGATGGGTATGCTATTGATATAGATAGTAATGGCGAAAAGATTCTGGTAGCATTGAAAACAGATGAACCCATTTATAATTCTGTAGACACTACTCTCCTCCCCTCTTATTTTGCGTGTACTTATGATAAAGAGAAAATGACATATACATATTTGTTGGTAAAGACAATAAAAACTGTAAAGTCGGCAAAATGGCTGAGAGAATGGTGTTATGGAAACGGATTTATCTGCAATGGTATTCATTATTGTCGATTCAAAAGGTCTAGCGGGTCAGCAAGAGTTGGAAAATGTCTGTTTATTGATAAACGTTTGTATCCTGATATGCATAAATCTGAACAATGTGGTTTAGATATAAAAAAGGTGACGAATTGGACATTGCTGCATTTGAAGCATATATATCACTGCCAACAAGCAGCATAATAGACACACTTGAAATCCGCCCTGAAAATATACTTGTTGTTGATGACTGGACAAGTGTATTTCATGATAATGCTGTGTGTACTGATCTGGATGAAGACGGATGGTTGAAGACAGAAGAAAAAGAAATGGAGATTTCTAATTCTATTTGGGATGGTCAGTCATTGATTGATTTTTCTCTGATGGGTAAATACCTTTCAAAAGGAATGCTATTATTGAGGAATAAGTTTTTTAAGTCATGTTGTTTCAATACGAACATCCAAAGGTTCTTTGAAGATAACAATATAACAAATGTTTCACAGTTAAAGGGGGAAACAATAGCCAAGGATATAAAAGATATAAAACTTATAACTACCCCATCCAGTATAAAATTTTATAAATTTGGAGATTTGAAAACGTGGTTAGAAAATATTTATCCGTTTTTTGGGATCGTAAAGCATGACAAAGACACACATTATTTTGGGGGCCGAATGGTTCAAGCTCATTACCAGCTTTTAAATACTTTACAGTTATCACAGGATGAAATTAAACATATTGTCAAAGATGGTTTGGATTATATCAATTTGATTAATATTGATGTTGATGTTATGAGATACCACTTGAAATTCAGTGATACAGAAGATGATTCAGAATTTGAAGATGATAATATCATGAGGAATAAAAATGAGATTGTATATAAGCTATTGAATTATGACTGTGATTTTCATAAGACTCGTGTTTATTATGATTTCAAAAAGGATTTATGTCGTTCTTATTTAAGGAATATGAAAAAGGGACACATTCTTTTGAACGGTACATATGCAACACTATTTGGTAATCCGTATGAAATGCTATTACAGTCAATAGGAAGATTTGACGGAATATCAATTCTTAAATCTGGCACAGTACACAACACAAGGTATCCTTATGGATGTGAAATCCTTGGAAGTCGTAGTCCACATGTCACGATTGGGAATATCCTAATAACTAAGAATGTAGAGTGTGAAACAATTGACAGATATTTCAATCTTACATCAAATATCATTTGTATTAACAGCATTGAAGAAAATATACTGGAAAGACTAAGTGGCGCAGATTTTGATAGCGATACTTTGCTTATTACAGATAATAAGATATTGATTGATTCCGCAAAAAAGAATTATCGTATCTTCAAAGTCCCAACACGTAATATAAATCCTCCAAAATCAAAAAGACACTATACACCTACTGACTTAGCTGATCTTGATGACAAAACAAGTAATAATAAGATTGGTGAAATTGTAAATCTGTCGCAAGAACTTAATTCATTACTATGGGATATGGTGTCCAAATCCAAACAATCTGTAGAAGAACAGTATGAACAGATAAAAGAAATATATTATGATGTGTGCCAATTGGATGTTATGAGCAATATTGAAATAGATAAAGCCAAAAAAGAATATCCTATAGATACCACAAGGGAATTGAAACGAATGCGAAAGAAATATGAGAACTTATTGACTGCATCTGATGGAAGAAAACGCACTCCATATTTTCTAGGATTTATTGCAGAAACAAAGAATTACAAGAATGTAGATAGAAAAGATTACCAGAAATATAATACCAGTATGGATTACCTTCACGCTTGTATTAACCAAAATCGTTCTAGCAAATCTATGGGAAGTGGTTTTTTGTCTGTGGCTGATATATTTAGACCTAAAGATTTTGATAAAGATTTGGTAAACAAAAAGCAGGTCGCAAAAATAATCCATATGACAAACGAAACTTTAAATTACATAAAAATGGTTTCGTGTAATCCATCTTTTTACGAAGATCGTTGCTGCTATAGGAATCGGGCAAGGATGGAATTATTATATGAAATTAATCGGATGAAGATCAGCCAACATACAATGTATCGATTACTGAAAAGTTTAGAAAGTAAAGATAATTCATCTATTAAAAACTTACTATTTTATATTTTATTTAATTATAAAAATGAGATTTTAACCGACATATTGAATCAATATAATAGGGTTAATATATTTTTATGCGAGGATAAAAACGGAGAAATTGATGTGTATGGTTTTAAATATTTTAAAAAAAGTTCCCCCAAGGCAATTTTATAAATCCAAATTTTACGAGTACTACTCGGAAAATTTGGATTTGCAGATAAGGATGCATTAAGGTAGGAATAAGAAAGGGTGATATTATAGTAAAATCTGAACTAATTCACGAGACATGGAAGACTATCGAAAGCAATATTGAAAAAAATAGTGTTGAAGATACAATTAACACTTTTATAAATATTATTGGTAATGAAATAAGAAATGGACATGTAGTTAAAATTGAAGGACTAGGAAGATTCTGCTCATTTACAAAAAAAACAAAGGGGAAAAATATAAGCGATGGTTCCATTCAAGAAATCCCAGATGCTAAATATATACGTTTTATTCCTAGTTCCAAATTAAAGAAATAAAATTTATTTTCTATTCTATTTTATTTTGTCACTTACGGGATTTGCAACCGCTGTCCTGTTGAATAAATATTTTTTCGTCTAAGATATGGCTATAAGTTAGTTGGGATGATGCCATATTAAAAACTTACGAAACGTGATGAAACCAGTTAAGGCTCCCATCCGAGACTGTACGGATTCGTTGCTCTGGAAGTAACTTTTAAATTTAACCTATGGGTTTTATTATAAGAGGCGTTTATAAGGAGTATTTTGAGATTTATTTCTTTTCAGTTTTATTTCTCATTTCTAACACAGGTGACGGTGCTGCTATTTTAGCGGTATCGTCATTTGTTCTTTTAACTATTATAGCGGAGTGACGAGCAAAGGAAGTTCACTTGGTTCATACCCAAGAGTATGCAGGATCGTGTCCTGTCTCCGCAATCTTTTGTCTGTTTAGTACAAACAGTCCCCCGTTGCTAGGCTCATCGTCAATAGC
>CARSXK010000042.1:0-4575 GCA_949065595.1 uncultured Bacilli bacterium | reverse complement strand
TAGATCCTACTAGCATTATTGGTTTGAATTTATTTGCTTACTGTAGTAATGATCCTATAAACAAGTATGACCCGACAGGACAGGCGCCTTGGTGGAGTTGGTTAATTTCTGGATTGCAAGTGTTAGGAGGAATTGCGTTGTGCTTTGTGCCTGGATTACAAGGCTTTGGTGCATCATTGGTAATTGGCGGAGCAACTGGTTTATTTATGAACACCTTAGATCCTCATGTTGCACAGATCATTGGTGGTACAGGCTCTATGTTTAATGGATATGGCGCTATTTCTACAGGGATGTCTATTCTTGGATTAGGTGCGCTTGGCTTGATCGGTGGAATTGCTTTAATGTTAGTTGGCGGAGCAACAATGGCTTTCGGTGCTAATGAAGTAATTGCAGCTGCCACTGGTACGAGTTATATACAGCAATGGACAGGCATGAGCGATATGGCTTATGGGTGGACTTATTTTGGATTAAATCTTGCATCATTTGTTGGTCAAGCTGCAGGTAATATATATAATCTAAAGAAAACTAGAGAACCTCGATTAGGGTATGATGGAGAATTAAATGGATATCGCTATAAAACTAAAAATGGAAAAATGTTTGATTTTGATTATCCGCATAATAATATTCGAATAAATCATTTTCATGGTTGGAATGGGCCAGGCTTAACGGGCAGAACAAGCGGACAACATTGGAATTATTTAAGATTGATATGGTGGCTAATATCAGGGAGGTAATTTATGAGTATCCAGTATATTAAAAACAAGAGGCTGTGGGATAAACAGCAAAAAAAAATAAGTAAATTAATGGAAAAACCCTATGAAAGTTTGAGTATCTACGATAAATTAGAGATTGCATATGACAAATATTTAAAACTTGAAAAAATATCATATGCAGAATATGAACTAATGGCTTTATTTGCGGGTGATGAAATATGGTTTTATTATAAAGATGCTGTATATCAAATTGATTATGGGCTTCCAAACATAACGGCCATGTATATTACAAAGTATAAAAATAAGCAAAAAGTATCTGAAAGAAGTGAAAACTTTTCAACAGTTTCTGAATTGCTTAATAAATTCAAAATAGACGGAAAAACTATTAAAGAAATATGGGATGATGTTACATTTTGTGAGTAATTAAAGTCGGATTCCAACTTGTAGGGTATTGAGAATGCATATGTTGCATTCTCCTTATCCTGCCTAAAAAATATTAAATAATGCAACAAAATCATTCCTAGCAACCTCTATATATGAACAAAATATTGATAAAATTTTAATAGTTTATAGGATCTTTTATTTTACATAACTCCTGTGAATTATGTTGATCCTAGTGGATGTTTTGCTATTAGTACATTTCTAATAAGTCTAGCGGTAGGGTCATTGATAAGTTGGGGATTATCAGAGATTTTTGGGAATCAAATTGCAGGTAATGCATATATGAAATATGCAAATGTCATAGGTAATAAAGCCAGAACCAAGGGAAAACCATTTTCAAGATATTCTACTATTGATGACAATGATGTGAAACAATATAGATTTTTTGATTCTAAAGGTAATGCTTGGTATGATAAAGATTTTAGACACTCTGGAAATATGAAATTTCCACATTATCATGGATGGGTAAGTGGAATGAAATTAGGTGGACATTGGACAGTTTTAGATTTGCTAAAGTTTTTCTTATGGAGAGGAATAATGTGAAATGAGACAACATAAATTCATAGATTTATTTGCTAATGATTATAAAGAGAAGGAAAAGCATTCACCTACATTTATGGAACTTATAGATTGTAATGATGAGTTTGCATTTTTTTATCATGGAACTCCTTATGAATTAATTAATGGTAATGAAGATGGCAAAGGTATGGGATGTTCTTTATATTTGGCAGATGGCAATCAAGGAAAATTTTTGCAGTCGTTTTCAAGTAGAAAAGATTTTTTAGATAATGCAAAAATAGATGGTAAGAATATAGTGGAAATACTTAGAGATATTCAAATTTAAAATTAAAGTTGGATTATCTATGGTGGCTGTTCCTGCTCTTGTTTCTGGAGGTATGGCCATTGCAGCAGGAATTGGAGGTGCTACTTTAACTGGAATAGTTGGAGGTGTTACTACAATTGCTGGAGTGGGAACAGGTTTATTTGCATCAGCAGAAATTCAACAAGCTAGTGGCAATGGGAATTGGATGCTTGATGCAGGTATGAGTGAAGATTGGTATAATGGATTAATGTTAACAGTTGCAAGTATTGCAACTCTTGGAACTTTCGCCTTATCATTTTGTTATAGTTTTAATATTAAATCGTTGGATAAAATTGGAAGATTAGTTCCCTCTAATCACCCAGACAAGGGTTATTGGGGCGTTAGATTTAAGAATGCTCGTGGGGCGTTAAGATCTGTAAATTCAGAATCATGTCCCTCATGGATTGCATTTCCAGCTCAATTCTTGGAATCCAATGCATATGTCAGTAAGTACAATAAGGAGATGGACATGGTTTTTAACAAGAATATAGAAAAAAGTCAAATTGAAGAGTTTGAAAGTGAATGTCTTAACAAAGTTTTAAGTTCTTCTATGTTTACTTTTTTGAAAAAACAACTTATAAAAAAAAATACAATTTTAAGATAGAAGTTCAACGTTCAGAGATAGATTTGAATAAATATCAATCTTATTTAGCAATTGATATTTTTAATGAGAAGGGAGAAAGACTCTGTGAGTATGATGAGCCAAATTGCTGATTAATGCTTTGTGAATCATTGTGTTTCATACATAATGGGCATATAGTAGGAATAGATTTATCTATCGATGAACATTTTCTTGAATCATTAAAGCTTTTAATAAAACAAATTGATAAAAGTGTTAGGTTTGACTAATTTGGATATCCTATTTGTAACTATGAAATAGATATTGCAGAAAATTGGTTTAATATTATAAAGAACTATATAAGTTAACACAAAAATTAAATTTGCAGTTGATTTGTAATCTCGGAATACATAAGAGATATAAAAATTTTTATCTTAGTGTATCAATCTATAATCAAAAAGATGAAATCATTGAAGTTTATGATGAGGCATATTATGATATAAAGACGAGCGTGTATTATTGTAAGAGTAGGTATTATGTTCCTGAATGGGGTAGGTTTTTAACTCCTGATTCTTTTGAGTATTTAGATCCTACTAGCATTATTGGTTTGAATTTATTTGCTTACTGTAGTAATGATCCTATAAATAAGTATGACCCGATGTTTTTAGAACGGCTGCTGGAGGTCGTTCTGGGTCATTTGGAGCAATTTTTTTAGGACAGGGCAGTAATGTTGATGACTTGCGACATGAAAGAGGTCATAACTGGCAATTAATGATGATGGGCATTGCAAACTATGGACTTATGATTGGATTGCCTTCATGGCAAGGATGGAGCAAAAGAAAGTATTATGATAGACCTTGGGAGATTACTGCAGATGTGTTTGGCGGCGTTGAAAGAAGAACTCATTCGCAATCGGACATTAACAGGGGATATTGGTATCTCGGGGTGTCATCATTATTTGGACCTTTTGGTTATTTCTTCTTGCTAGGTGAATATTAAAAATAAGGGAGGAATATAATGAAGAAATTAGTTGTGATTGTTTTGTTACTATTTATTGCAATTTTATCTAGTTGTAAAGTAAGTCCACACACAATCAAAAAAATGATTGAGAAATATTCGGATGATCAAAATTACATTGCTTTATCAGGGGAGGTAATGGAATTTGATGACTATGAGGTTAGCATCAAATGCGAAGAAATAAGAACGTATATTCCTTATCAATCTCCAATTTGTAGTTATCATATTTTTTCAGAAGAAATTTTGAATTTAAATGTTGGCGATGATATTGATTTTGTGACGGTTCCTGAGCACTTTTTTGATGGACACCATTTACCAATTGTTGAGGTGAAAATGAATGGAGACACCTTGTTGAATATAAATGATGGCAAAGCTAATTTAATGATATGGGTCAATTCATTGAAATAGATATTTTGTATATTTAAATCAATTAATAACAATTAATTAGAGGGGGCAAATATGAACATCCAAGAAAAAATAATTGAAGAATATCCATTAACTTGTAAGATTGAATCAGAATTAAATTGCTATTTATTAGCTAATAGAAGATATTTGATTTTTTGGGAAAACTAATGATGTTTTTCAAAAAGAAGATTTGTTCTACTTTAATAATGTTGATACATTCGTAGTATTTTATTTAGTTAATGAAAAGATTAATAAAACATTTATGAATGATTCTTGGATATTTGTCCTTGGATGTAATTATAAGAAATATATTAGAAAAATCGATAAAATAATTAAACATTAACGAATGGATCTTAGACAATTTGAATACCAATCACAAGCTTTGTGGTTGGTATTTTTTGTGGCAGAATGAGAATAAACTTTTTGTTTCTCGATTTTTTAAAATACAAAAGTATTGCACTTTTCTCCTTTCTATACAATAATTTTATAAGAAAATTAAGAATTTTTAATAACAAAAAGAACTAAATAATTGCCAAAAAAGCCATAATATGCTATAATTCAAAAACAAAATAAAGCGA
>CARSXK010000041.1:0-5303 GCA_949065595.1 uncultured Bacilli bacterium | reverse complement strand
TGATATAGAATTAAATTATAAATAAAATGGTGCGGTTGAGATTTGAATAAAGAAACAGGAAAACATTTCATTTCCTGTTTTATCATACACTACTTTCTGTATGAAACCCTTTTTGAATCATTTTTTGATGTATTTTAATCTTTAATTCTTCACCACTATATTTTCTACTTAATTTTTTATATAATTTTTCATATTCCTTTTTTTCTATTTCCTTATCATCTAAAAATGTTGATTCATCAATTACTATTTGAATCTCTTTTTTAGAAAACCCTTGCGATATCAAATCAGTAATTATTTTCCTCTGTAACATTTTAATACTTTTATTGCGATTAGATTTTATCATTCTATTCACTATTTTTCTAATTTTCTCTAATTGAATATCTGTACTATATTCCTCTAATACCTGTTGTACTATACCAACATCCACTCCCTTTTTTAATAACTCATTTTTAATTTTAAAAGGGCCATTAGAGGTTGTAATCAATTTATGATTTAGGGTACTTTTTGCATAGGATAAATCATCAAGATATCCTTGTTGTTCTAATTTTTTCAGGGCATTTTCTATATCATTTTTTTTGTATTCACATGTTAGTAAATAATCTAATACTTCCTTTTTACTTCTAGGTTTTACTTTTAAATATTTTAAAGCACGATAATAGGTCTCCCATCCTCGATCAAATTCTAAAATTTCTGTTAAATTATCCTTAATATTCTTTGTAAGTAATAAATTAAATTTTAGTATAGTATCTTCATGCAACTCAATTTTTTCATCATATTCCATGATTAATTCATATTTTCCATTTTTTAACTTTTCATATTTTTCTATTTTCATTCCATCACCTGTCAATAAGATTTTGCTTACAAATTTTAACTATACAATAATTACAAATTTATACTATCATACATATGTTCTTGTGTCAATCAAAAAAATAAGAGAAAATAGTTATTCACTTTCTCTTATTTTCAGAAGTCCTTCTGTAACTTCCTCTAATGCTCTACCAATATTTTTTTGACATTTATATGTACTTTCTGGCATTTGTAAATACTCTGTCTTGGAAATTTCTTTACTACGCCTAGCTGCAATATGAACTAACTCATATTTTGATTCAACAATATTTAGTAGTTTATCAATAGATGGATAAATCATTGTATCACACTCCTATTATAAGGATAAATTAACCCTGTCAAGAAATCAAGTTACGTGACACAATTAGACATTTTTTTACGTTTAAAGTTATGTAAATTATCTAAAATTACAGCAAGAACCACATTGTACATTAGTAACAGTATTTTCTTCACTACATGAATATTCTGGTCTATATGTATGTTTATAAACATGGTGATTGATAATTCTAGTTTTGATTGGACATACATGTGGAACTTCATGTACGATTGTTCTATGTACACATTTTACTTGTGGAGCCTCTGAAATTGGATTACAGCAGCTTCCTCCACTTACTTGAGAATCCATTTGATTGTTTGACATCATATTGATATCAACATTCATCTCTTGGTCTACAGTATTATTATTACCTGCAATAGTAGAATTCATATCGAATTCCATTGGTCTTTTAAACATATATGCTTTCCTCCTATCTGTTCTATTCTATTCTCAATCATTTTTTTTGCATATATATTATGCCCATTTCTAAAAGAACAATAAAAAAAGATACATACTTTTATAAAATAGTTTTCCTTGTATCTATTTTCTTCCTATCTATCAAAACGGCATTTTAAAATTTCCATTTGACATTTGCTTCATCATTTTCTTCATTTGATCAAATTGAGTTAAGAGCTTATTTACTTCTTGAACTGAGGTTCCACTTCCCTTAGCAATTCTCGTTTTTCTACTTGCTTTTATAATTTCTGGATTTCTCCTCTCTTTTGGGGTCATAGAAAGAACAATCGCTTCTATATGTGCCATCTGTTTTGGATCTATTTTAACACTACTTAAGCCCATTTTTTTTGCCCCTGGAATTAATTTTAATAAATTCTCAAGTGGACCTAGTTTTTTCATTTGCTTCATAGTAGATAAAAAATCCTCTAAGTCAAACTTCCCACTTTGCATTCTTTTGGCAGTTTTTTCTGCTTCCTTTTCATCAATTGCTTCTGTTGCTTTTTCTACTAATGAGACAATATCGCCCATTCCTAAAATTCTTCCAGCCATTCTTTCGGGATCAAACGAATCAATTCCGTCCATTTTTTCACTAACACCAATAAATTTAATGGGCACATTGGTTAGATGTCTTACAGATAGAGCGACTCCACCTCTTGTATCTCCATCTAACTTTGTTAATACAACTCCCGTTAATGGCAACTGATCATGAAAACCAGTAATCACATGAATAGCATCCTGTCCCATCATGGAATCAATTACTAATAGAATTTCCTCTGGATTTATTTCATTTTTTATTTGATCTAATTCCCGCATAAGATCCTCATCTATATGAAGTCTTCCAGCAGTATCAATTAGAACGTAGTCATAACCATTTTCTTTTGCATATTTAACACCATTACTAGCAATTTGAACAGGATTATTTTTTCCTTCATCATATACCTCTATATTTAATTGCTTCCCAATTTGCCTCAACTGATCAATAGCGGCAGGTCTATAAACATCACAAGCTATTAACAGAGGCTTTTTATTATGTTTTTTTCTAAGAAGATTCGCTAGTTTTCCAATTGTTGTTGTTTTACCACTACCTTGAAGTCCTACTAACATTAAAGTAGCCGGATTTCCCTTTAAATTAAGAGGTTTCTTTTCCCCTCCTAACAAATCAGTAAGTTCGTCTTGTACAATTTTAACAAATAAATCCCCTGGTTTAATACTTTTTTGCACTTCTTCTCCTAGTGCCTTTTCTCTTACAGTAGAGGTAAATTCCTTAACAACCTTATAATTAACATCGGCCTCTAATAATGCCAATCTAATTTCCCTCATCATTTCAGATATATTATCCTCTGTTATTTTTCCATATCCCTTAACCTTATGAATTACATTTTGTAATCTATCTCCTAAACCTTCAAACATTTTATCACCTATAAAATATTATACAATAAAAAAACTAGATAAACTAGCTTTTTATTCCTCATCAGGACCATTTATAATTTCATCTATATTTAAAGATTCTGGCTGAACTCCATTATTACCACCATCAGCCTTTATAGGGACTGTAATCAGAGGTTCCTCTTTCAAAGTGTTTTCAATTGGAACATTTGGTTCCTCAACTGTTGTAAATTGTGACACTATTGCCTGTTGTGGATTTATATTAGTGGTGGGTGACTCATTTTGAAATGGATTCATAGGAATGACCTGTTGTTGTTGAACATCTTGGTTTATAGGTTGTCCTTGTATCGATTCTGGTTCTGAAATTTTAGGCTGATTAGGTTGCCCTCCCTGTGAATTTGCTGACCATATATCAACTACATTACAGTTTCCACTTCTAGGCTCCGGATTTGGCATCTGTAATTTCACAATTAAAGGAATCGTAAAAGCCATTCCAAATCCTAAGCTTGTTCCTGGTTGTAGTGTTTTTTGTTTTTCTACTATCTCATCACTAATATTGGGAACCATTTTTCGAATATAATCTACATCATTTGGATGATTCATTTTAAAAATTAGGAAATTGGAACATTGAGAGATAACAGTATCGGATAACTCCACTGGTCTTTGCGAAATTAATCCTAAAATCACTCCATATTTACGTCCCTCTTTTGCAATACGTTCAAAGATATTATACCCAATTAAATAACGATCTGTATCATTCTGAATATATCTATGAGCCTCTTCTACCACTAAGTGAAAAGGAATACTAGCTCTATCTTTTAATGCTTTTGAAAATTCAAAGATAAGTCTAGAGAAAATTTTAGTCAAAACCTTCGCAAAAGAATCATCTACATCGTCAAAATTAATATTTACAATTTGATACTTTCTTCCATTACTAATTAATAGAGAAGATAGATATTTATCAATCGATACATACTCTGGATAGTCAAAATATTTCGCATTCGGTCCTACTATTAAGGAGTGTAAGCGTACCTTAATCGTTACTGCATCTCCATAAGTATTTTCATTTCTTAGCCACCCTTCACTAATTAGGGTAAAGTTTAAGGCTTTTTCTAAAGTATCTAGGTTGTAAAATACGCCACCCTTTGGTTCATAAGAATCAAATTCCTCTTTAATGTGTTTTGAAACATATTCAGTTAACAAGACACTTTCTGAAAATTGTCCCTGATTGTCTATTAGAAAACATTCTCTAAATTTTCTGGTATATCCAATCCCCTGAACTTGTGCCTCCAAATTAAATTGTGGAGTGGAACAACTAGCTAGGATAGAGAAAATCTCATTTCTTTTATTTGGTGCAGTTTCATTCGTATAAAGAATTGTCATAATTGCTTTTGCGATTAAATGGTTTTTATAGTCTGTAGATTGAGAGCCTGTCTCAGAAAAAATCATGGCTAATTTTAACATTCTCTCGATAATTGGAATTTGAGAGTGGTTTGTTATTTGAAGTAGTAAACACAAATCATCAACATTTAAAAGCCAAATAGGAATTCTTAATTTTTCGCCCAATCCGTCTGCTTCATTTGTTGAATAAAATCTATAGTTAAAGTTGGGATCAATTTTATTTAAATCAACAAATGCATTATAATATTCTGCAGAGGAATCAAACATAATAATATTTGACTTATAGGGATACAAAGTTCGATCATGAAACATATTTTGAATAATTCTAGATACGCCACAACTCTTTCCTGATCCACTATTTCCAAAAATAGCAAAGTGGTTGCTAAAAAAGCCATTTACGTTTAAATAGACTGGATAATCATTATAAAAGGGACTTACTCCAAGTGGCATATATCCCGGTTTCTTATCTCCTAGAATCAGTGGAACTTCTTCTTTCTGGATGACTCTCACTTTTGAGTCTAGGGATGGTTTTCTAATAACTCCTCCCATTAACCTTCCATTAGATATTTCTCCTAAGAATCTTACCTTAACGAGATCCTTATCAATATCATCTACTTCTCCTAAAATCTTTTTGTCATTATCTTCGAAAATCAAATGCATATTCATTAGATTAATGGCAATTTGTTCGCTATCTTTTATTTTAACGTCTGCTGAACGATCACTGATATAAACAATCTTATCAAACATAAATATCCCCTCTTATACTTTCTCTACTATAAATTTAATTATACTAATAATTAAAAAGTTTTTCAAGAAAAATACTCTAAGAATGCAATGATTAAGTGTAGCGTTACAATTGATGTGACACCTTTTATATACAAAAAAAGCAATAAGTCGT
>CARSXK010000040.1:0-5997 GCA_949065595.1 uncultured Bacilli bacterium | reverse complement strand
TAATCTTCCTAAATAATCATATATATAATTAATGGAGGTACTACTAAATTCTGTTTTTGTTAGAGAATCATCTGCATTGTAAGTATTATTAATACCATCATAGACATTATTACCTAGCATATACTTCTTGCTAACAATATTGTCATTTGAATCATAACTATATCTTATTTTTAAATTATTATTATAATATTCATATAATCGTTTACCAGAATCATAGGTATATTTGATTGTATTTTCATTGGATTTTATCTTTAATAAATCACCATGATTACCATAGAAGTATTCATACGTATCATTTATTTTATTTACTTTCTTAATACGATCAAATTCATCATATTCATAAGTAATTGTGTCTTGATTTCCATAAGTAGATGAGATTAAATTACCATTATTTTCTTCATAATTATTGGTAATTAAAGTAACATTATCTCCTATTTTTACAGATTTCATATTTAAGAAATCATCATAGATAAAATGATATACTCTATCTTGTTGGATAATTTCTGATAATAGATTTTGATTATTGTATGTATATTCTACACTTCTATCACCAGTTGTAATACCAATTAATTGTCTTTTACTATTATAAGTATAGTTTGTTGTTTGCTTTTTAGCATCTGTAATTGAATTTAGAAGTCCTGTTGTTGTATCAATATCATACTCTGTTTTATGCATTCTAGCATCTGTTATACTTTTTACATATTTTCCATCGCTTGTATATTCACAACTATTTTCTATAAAAAATACATCATCCATGGACTCTATATAGAATTCAAAATCAGATTGTTTTTCTTCTACTAACTCACCAAATTTTAAAACACCATTTTCATTGTGCAAATAAAGATTATTTTTCTTACACTGAATTAAGAAACTTCCATTTTCATTCTTCACAACCGTAAATAGTGAATTATCAACAATTTCTTCTATTAATGTCAAAGTTACATTCTTGGATGCCAAATATTTATTGGAAATAACGGAATGTTTGACTTTATAATAGTCTTTATTATTCATTGTAGTTTTTTCAAAAATCCATTTATCATGACAACAAGTATCGGTTACTAAAGCAATATTTTCATCAATCAAGCGAATACATTTATTGGTACCCTTTAGTCTAATTTGATAGCTTCCGTTTTTAATTTCTTTTGACTGTCCTCTATTTACAATTCTAGTAATGCGTGGATTTCCAAATGAATCATATTCTATTTCATTCGAAATTCCAGTTTCTGATACCCCTTTTAAAACTCTATCAGTAACCATATTATCATACTCAAATGTAAAATTCTTTCCTTTAGGATCAAACATACCAATTAATTGATTGTTTTTGTCATACTTGAATGAACTTGAATCATTATTCAAATTTTTGGATAAAACGACATTCCCATTTTCATCATAATCATAGGTTACGCTTCTAACATCTTTGAACAAATTGATATTAGTAATATAGAAGTTATTGGCATTCATAGATTGTAAAAATGACATATTTATTTCTTTGAAATTAAATGGTGCTGTGAAGGTACAAGAATAATACTGCCATTCCTTTTCATTTGGATTGAATGGTTTGATATAAACATCATCGGTTCCAATTTCTTCTACGGGAATAAACCCAAATATAATGTTGTTATAAGTTCCATAATACATTCCTTCTCCTGCCACTAATCCTTCATTTTTATACCAAAATGACAGTGTATATACATCTCCTGCTTTTCCTTTTACATTAAATGTTTTAGAAAAAGTACTAGATACCTCTGGGTTCATGCTTACTTTTAAGGCTTTTTGAGTGTCTGTAACATTGATTACTTCAAACACATCTGCACTAGGAATGTCAGTATCATCTTTGAATTTTGTTGCACTTAAATTCCATGATGAAAGTCCTTCTGAAAAATCAGAATTTTCTATCATATTATAATTATTAGCTACTTGTCCTTCTTCTAACTGAATATCATCTATATAACATACTCCCATATAAGTTTCTGGTGCAAATCCAACCATCAAATCACTTGTAGCATCCTCTGGATAATAAATCGTTAAATCTTGTCTTGAAAATTCATCTTTAGAACTGAACGGTTCACTACGTTTTAAAAATGGGTCATTGTTTTGAGTTCTATATTCAAGTGTTATACATGTTTCTCCTACCTCATTTTTTCCATATGCACTAAATGTATAGTAGTGGCCTTTAGGAACTATCACAGGCATAGAGGCGCCCATTCCTTGTCCCCATTCTATTTTTAAACCTCTATTCCCGCTATAAGCCGCACTTACAGATGATACTACATTTGCATTTCTATCACCTACAAAGTCAGTTTCCATCTTTTCAAAACTAGAATCTTTGATATAATTTTTTACATATTTCAATGGAATCTGATGATCCAATAATTTATTCGCATATGTATTTACTCCTCTAAATGATTCCCCATATTCTAATTTCATTCCATAAGCATTTGTAATATCATTATGATCTTTTAAACTGCTCATAGAAATAGGGTTTCCATAAGCATTATAAACAATCGTTTGTACTTTATTTTTAGAGTCTGTAATGGTTGTTGCATTAAAACCATATGCTACTTCATAAAAGGCCCCTATCGTATTATTGAGACCATATTCTGTTATTTTTTTCACTTTATATGGACTTTGTTCATAATAGGTATATTCTATTTTTTTACCCGTTACATCTGTAATACTAGTAATTAAATTATTGGTATTTTCAAAATAAGTAACTCCTTGGATACTAGTAATATTTACTAGATTATCATTTAAATAATCTAATGTAATAACTTGATCAGGACTTGTAACTGTAATTACATTAACTCCATATGTAAGGTTAATTGCTTGATTATTCGCATCTACTACTTTGGTAATTCTATGATTACTATCATAAGTAATACTGATTTTATTCTCGCTTACATCTTTGATTTCTGTTAAATAACTATATTCACCACTTTTTACAAATTTTTTCTGATTACCATTCTTATCTTTCATTGTATAAGAAGTACCATCTGTACTTTTTTCAATTTCCAAACCTAGACCATCTTCATCAAAATAAGTATTTTCATATGTGGTTGTTACAAATCCACTAGAACCATTTTCATTTTGTTCATATTTTACCTTTTGATTCAAGAAGTAATGAATTGTTCCATCTTCATCTATGTATGCTAAATAATTTCTATTGTCGATTTTTTCTTCCTTAATTGTTTGCAATAAATTAAGACGATACCCAATTCCATATCCAAGATTTTGCTCTAAAACAACATCGTTGGTATTATAAACTAATTTTAAACTAACAGGCAATTTCCCACCAATCGTTGCACCAATATCAAATATTCCTGTTAAATTTCCGTTATAAGTATTATGATAAGTGCTTCCAATACCAAATCCTTGTTTGTTATAATCCATATAACTTTCTAATCCATTTTGATTTCGGTAGGTAATTTCTAATATTGGTTTCGGATTATCCCCTGTTACAGTATTATTTTTAGAAAAAAACATAGGAATAATATCTGTACGATATCGTTCTGTATTTGCTTTTAACATAATACCATAATTAGGCGTACCTGTATACCATTTTTGCACTAAACTTGTAATATCTGTACTTGATCCAAAAGGACGAATAGCGCCATTTTCTTCAAAGTAATTTCGATTACTCTCAAAAGTACCTTCTACTCTGCTTGCATCAAATTTATCATTCATTGTATTCCAATTGGCAGTTGATTCATTCCAAGCTTCTGTTACACGATAGATATTCACAAAATCTTGTTCCAATGAATTGGTAAAGTCTGGATATCCAGTTAATTCTAGTTGTGCATGAGTGATATAACTTCCTGTTCCAATCACTGGTAAATCAAATTTGATTAAAGAACGATTGATGACATCTGCACCATTTATTTTTTCAACTCCTACTTTTAAATAAGGCAGATTGTTTCTATCCACCCCTGTATCTCCTGGATAAATATAGGTATCATATACACTATTTTCATCTTTACTACCTGTGATGGTAGGATCAATTACAACTGGATAAATAATATTGGGATTATTTAACCAATCTTGATCCACAACTAGCTTTAATACATATTCTTGACCTAATTTTTCTAAATGATAATATACATTACGATTTATAATATCATTAGAATCATACATATAAGGTGCATCTAGATAGAAAATAGCTTCCCCATCTTTGTTTGCACATATTCTCTTATCGTCTACAATATGTAATTCCATATTTGTTTTTATGATAAATTCTAATTCATTGATATTTGCTTCTTTATTATGTAACACAATCGATTCTTTTACCTTTGTAGGTAATACTTGATAATCCAAATCCATACTTTCTAAAATATTCTTGTAACAAATTCTATCTTCTAACATTGATTTATTAGGATTCTTTTGAATACTAAAATCACCATGCGTTTTGAGTCTGATATTTAAATAGTAATCTAATGTTTCCATTTGCATCAATTCATCACTAGGATGTAGTCCAAACCATACTTTATAAGCATTATTTTGATTGATATAATAATCATCTTTTAAAACTAAAGTATTATCAATTTCTTCATATTTACCATTTTTTAGAAAATGGATTGGTTCTTCATACATTCTAGCAACAATTTCGCCATTTTCTTGTAAAAAATGTTTTTCTTTTTCTCTTCTTTTATCGATTAATTCTATTTCTTTCATGATTTTCCCTCCTTAATTGGTTTTTAATGCTTGTAATTCCGCAATCTTACTCTTCACTCTCGGGTAATAATATTTCCATAGTGTTGATACATCTTTATCTACCTCATACGCAACTTTTTCTATTGCTTTTGTCACACTTGAACCATCCATCACAATCTCTTTTAATAATTTAAATTCAATCCTTTGAGATGTATTCAAGCTCATTTCTATTTTATTTAATAATTTACTTTGAACATATATTGTATTTTCTATTTGGCTTCTTTCAGCTTCTAAATTTTTTTCATACTGTTTTATCATTTTTAACCGAACTTCTAAAATATCTACTTCATACTTCATTTGTTGGTAATAATTTAACCAATTCATCGCAATAATCCATATGTTAGAAAAGAACATTAAGCAGTTCTTTTCCACATATAAACTTCGTATCTTAATGGTGTAACAGTATGTGTATGGTTATTTAATGTGTGGGTATGGCCTTGACTCCCACCTGTATTTTGATTTGTTGCAGTGGTAGTTCCTGTATAATAAGTTGCAATCTCTGCACCAGCATAAAAGCCTGTTGTACATTTTAAACGTGTATCATAATGTGCATCATCATTCATCCAACATTTTGGATTTTCTGTATGATTATGTGCATTTTGAATATGCGTATGACTAGGCATCTGAGCAACTGTAATTGCAGTACTTCCCGTAGAGTTTGTACTAGGTCCCCCAGAAGTATTACTTCCAGCAGTATTTCCACCATTTCCTGCATACAAATAATAACCATTAATTCTTTGCCAAGTTCCTCCAAATAGAGTTGCTGGGCTTGTACTACTAATAGACATATATAAACTTCCAATTGGATAAACTTTTTTTAGAACTTCAGTCATATCCAAATTATTACTATTGTCTTTTTCAGTAGTAATTGATTTTACCGTTAAATTACCTTCTTCATCTAAACTAAATTTATTATTTTTTGAAGTGATACAATCTACTTTTGCACTATTTACTTCAAGATTCAGTTTATCTGCCGTTTTTGTAAACGCATCCTTGAAATAAATATCATCTAAAGTAAAATCACTACTTGTCCCAGTTTCTTCTACTACTGTAGAATCATCAAGAGATACATCCATTACATCATTTACTTCATTTACAATTTGATTTGTTAAATCCATAATTCATTCACATTCCTCGTATAATCAATCTTATAGAAATTATTAATCTATTTGATTGATTCTTTCTATTTATATTTTTTGAGTTTATAATAACTCTTGCCTGTGGATTTGTTTCTACGCTCCTCGTATAATCAATCTTATAGAAATTATTAATCTATTTGATTGATTCTTT
>CARSXK010000039.1:0-6161 GCA_949065595.1 uncultured Bacilli bacterium | reverse complement strand
ACCTAGTATACCATTACTAAAGTTTTTTGTGTCTATATATCTATACTAACACCAAGTTTTAAATTGCAACCATTAAATGTTTTATACTCTAAAGGACTTAAAATGTTATCTTTTGTTAATCCATTTGCGATTTTTTCCATTCCATAACCTTTATTATATTCCTCAAATATACGAACAACATTATCTGTAACTTGTGGATCAATCAATAAATGATTTTTATTTTCAGGATCTTTCATATAGCCATAAGGAGCAAAACTTCCTGTATATTGACCTTTAGACCTTTTAGATTTAAAAGTTTCACGAATGTTTAATGAAGTATCTTCAAGCATCCATTCATCTTTCATAGCAGTTATTTGACTTGTTTTCTTTGTTTCAACTTTTGTATTATCAATTCCCTCAAGTTTAGTAACAAATCTAATATCCCATTGTTTAAATAAATTATGAACGTACTTATTTACTAGTTCCATATCACGAGCAAATCTTGCTTGTGTCTTTACCAAAACAACATCAACATTTCCAGCCTCGCATTGTTTAATCATTTTATTAAAGTTAGGACGATCTCTGTCAGCTCCTGAAAAATCTTCATCATCATAGATACCAACGACTTCCCAACCTTGCTCATCAGCATATTCTCTTAACATTAATTCTTGATTCTTAATACTTTCTGATCTTTCTTCTGGAGTTAATTTATCTAAATCTTCTTTTGATAATCGTAGATATAAAACCACCCTTATTACATTATCAACAATACGACTTACTGTTTTAATTATTTTACTCATAAAAACACGTCTCCTTATTTTTAATCGTAAAAATAACTTCCACAATAAAGTTATAACGTGCTATCTTAAACATTACAGCCCCCATAAGTAGATTTTTCTATTTTAATAACTGTTTTAAAAAACTTTCTATTAAATATATCTTTCAATTCATTTTCTGTTGGATTTTCTTTGTTTGTTTTAAATTCTTCTGAATATATATAATTACATTTTTTAACCTTTTTATTATCTATAATTTAACCCCCTTTCAAATAAAAAAACTATATTAGTTTTAGTTAAATCTATTCCTAATATAGCATATAAATTCTATCTTTTTAAATTTCTTTATCAAAAAACAAAAGCTTTATCTTATACTTTTTTAATCCCTGTTCATTCTATTTTTCATTTGATACTAATAATAAAATCTCAACTTTTAGTCGTTTTAGGTATAATAAATTTTATTCATTACTTATTACTATCTTATCCGATATAACACTTTTTATAAATAAGTAACATTCCTTTCAATAACTAAATTCGGATATTTTTTAACCAATACTTTTTCCATTTCACTAGTTTGCTTGTATTCTTGCATAAATTCATCGCCTATTAATCTACATTCTATTTCTGGGTGTATTTCTTCAAAATCATTTTCACTTAATCCATAATCATCCATAAACAAGTTATGAATACGTGAAGTTATTTCCATTATTTTTTCTTGTGTTTCACTAGGCTGATGTCGATTTGTTAACTCTGATAAAATTGATTCGTATTTTTTAATACTACTGGGTATTATATATTTTTTCCTATATTGACGATCACACGCTTCATATTCTTTATGCAATTCAATTATTTTTTTGCTTATTCTATCCATTTCTAAAATTCTTTTTTCTTCACTCCATATTGTTTGAAATAAATATATCTTTCCAATTTGTACTGTTTTATACTCACATGGAGTTTCTGCATTTTTATACCAAAATAAATTTGTAGTTGGACCAAATTTATAATTACCAGATAACTTAATACCATAAGACACTTCGTTTGGAAAATTACTACTGACAAAATTACCAGATTCTCTTTGTCTATAAAAAATCTTATTTGCTCTTGCACATATATTATAGATTGCTATATCTTTATAAATATCGATTCCACTTAATATTTTTCTTTGAGCTTCTGTAATATTTTCACCTCTAATTGCTGAAAATTCTAAATTAATTAAAGAAGTTAAATACTTCATTATAAAATCAGATAGTATACCATTATAAGCCTTAAGTTCCTCCATTAATTTTTTTCTTGTCATCATTTCATTACGACACATAATAATTCCCCCTCGTAAAATAGATATTACATATATTACAATATATATTTTTTTTTGTAAATAGAACAGATGGCAAAAGTAGGAAAAATCATGAAAAATATGATTGATTTCGCCCTTTTCTTCTTATGACTGGTGGTGTTCCTTCTATCCAAACTTATGAAAGAATTTTCTCACCTATTCATCCTAAAGAATTAGAAACAATCTTAACAGATTTTTATGAAAAGCAAAAATCTCTAAACGTCTTAAATGCCTATTCTAATAAATATGGAATATTTTTAGCTAGTGAAATGATTCTTGATAAAACTAACTCTTCACTACCATTTCTATTATTTTAAAACGATTAAAGATACCATTATCACTTGGGATACATTAAATCTCCAAAAAGAAAATATAAAATTTGTAATTGATAAAAAAGGAGATTATGTGGTTCCAATGCTTTTTCATGATTTTTTCCTATGGCAAAAGCTTTTTAAAGTTCTATTTTATAAGAAATTAGAAAGCTATTTTTACGATTTGAGTTTTTAAAGAAATCTTGTTATGTAGCAACTGGTCCTACTGGGCCTAATCCACCAATATGCTACGTTAACTATAGTTCATCTATTACTAATAATCATCTTGCCATACAAGATACCAAAACATTTAATTCAAATGGAGAATTTTCTGCTAATGGAAATCAATTAAGCGTTCATTCAGGAACTTATGAAGTCACATTTTGTGGAAAAATAGAAGCCAATGGATCATTTCAAAATAATATAACGGTTTCATTGCAAGAAAGTTTGGGGGGTGGATTTTCCCAACCCGTTGAAGGCATGACTATCGTTTTACCGAAAGGAACAGAATGTATGCATTTTTCAGAAACAAGAATCATTAATTTTAGTGCCGACGAAGATTTAATTGTCATTATCACAAACAATAATGCAAGTTCAGTTACTATATCCATGGGATCACTAATATTGAAAAAAATATTAGTAAATTAAAGTATAAAAATTGTACAAATGAAAACCACTTAAGTATCATCCTAGGTGGTTTTCATTTGTTCATTATAAATATTTCTAAATAAATCCTTCTTATAAAACATCTCATAAATAGACAGAATAACAATAAAAGGCCCCAAGACTTAATGTAGCACCAATCCCAAAATCCCATAGGACATCACAAGCATAATCACCCCTGCAAGTACTACACCTAAAATGGAAGCAAGCAAGGCTTTTTTCTTATCCATATCAATCATGGATGCAATCAAGGTTCCAGTCCATGCTCCAGTTCCAGGCAACGGAATTCCTACGAAGAACAAAAGGCCCCAAAACTGAACGTGTTCAATTTTTTCTTTTTTAGCAAGTGCTTTATGTTCTAATTTTGTAATCAAAGGTTCCACTCGTTTCCATTTTTTAAGTCGATCAAAAAGGGGTGTGATAAACCATAAAATAAATGGAATAGGGAGAATATTTCCAATCAAACATACAAGAAAAGCAACCACAGGATTTACATTCAACAAACTTGCCGCAAGAATTCCACCTCTTAATTCTAAAATAGGAAAACAAGAAATTAAAAAAATTGTTAACTCTTTTCCAAATGGAATATTACTAATTCCACTCAATAAATTCAAAAAAGATTCCACTAAATTTTCTACCATAATCAATCACCCTTACATCATATGATAATATTTTATCATAGATAAGTGGTATTTCAAAATAGACTTATAAAAGTTCCTCTTTTTTGATTACAAATAATTTATTTTGAGTATAAAAAGCATAAAATACATTTTCAAGAGTAACATTTTGTTTTTGGAGCATATGCAATATCCACTCCTTATCTTTTTTCAATTCTGGCAGTATTTTTTCTTGAATCACACCATCTAAAATAATAGGCAATGGATAATCTTTCGTATTTTGAAAAACTGATAAATCGCCACTCGTTTCCAAAACCGCATAATCGACTTCCTCAATACTTTTAATTCCTTCCCCACGTAATTGTGTAATCAAATCATCTAATGTATAACGTAGTTTACTCATCGCACTAAAATTGACTTTCCCATTTTTAATAATAACGGTTGGATGACCATCAATAAAATTTCGAAATTTATCACTTTTTAAGCTCAAATAACTAATTGCAATTTCCGATGCAACCAAAACCAAAATAGGAACAACCGAAATCCAAATAGACTTATTGGGCTCCTCTATCGAAAGCGCTGCCAATTCCGCAACCAAAACTGTTACAATCAAGTCACCGATCCCAAGTTCACCAATCTCTTTTTTTCCCATCAAACGGTACACAAAAATAATGAAAAAATATAAGAATAATGTTTTTGCCATCAAAATAAAGTACATATGAATCACCCATTTTCTTATGTGCCAATCATATTATTTTATTCAATTTCATATACCTTATTAGGAGGAATCGTATGAAATATTTAAAAACAAGTGCAAAAATAATAGGCATAATGGTAGCAAGTTTATTATCTTTTACACTATTGATTACTTTTTTCAACTATTTTAATATCATCGGAAAGAAAACTGTTACTATTCTTGAAATCATAGGACCCATTCTTACTCTATTTATTGGTGGTTTTTTAATCGGAAAGAAAAGCCAACAAAAAGGATGGTTAGAAGGGCTTAAACTAGCACTCCTCTTTCTTGTATTCATTATTTTATTCAACTATTTGGGTCTTAAAAATCAGTTAGAAATAAAAAATCTAATCTACTACTTAATTTTAACAATCACTTGCATGTTTGGAAGTATGATTGGAATTAATAAAAGTGAACAAAAACAAAAGAGATAACATCTATCTCTTATTTTTATGGACAATCAACCTGATACAACGACTTTAATAGAATGAAAATGAATATCTTCATCCTTGATTACTATAGTTTTGAAGAAATTGCTCTCGATATTCCAATAAACAATCCTGTTCAATTGCCTCACGCAACTCCTCTGTCAAACGAATTAAAAAACGAATATTGTGAATTGATAATAATCTTCCACCCAACGCTTCATTACAAACAATTAAATGTCTTATGTATGCTTTACTATAATGTTTACAAGTATAACAATCACAATGCTGTTCAATTGGTCCAAAATCCTCTTTGTATTTAGCATTTCTCATATTCATCTTTCCATACTTGGTAAAAGCATTTCCATGACGAGCAATTCGCGTTGGTAATACACAGTCAAATAAATCAATTCCACGCATAACTCCTTCAATGATATCAATTGGTTCCCCAACCCCCATCAAATATCTAGGTTTATCTTCTGGTAAATAAGGGATAGAATAGTCAATTGCTTTATACATATCTTCTTTGGATTCTCCATCGTTTGCTACTCCACCTATACTATATCCATCAAAATCCATTTTTACTGTTTCGATTGCAGAAAACTTTCGCAAATCTTCATACGCACCACCTTGTACAATTCCAAACAAAGATTGTCTTTCATTGCGATGTACATCTTTTCCCCGTTTTGCCCAACGAAGTGTTCTTTCTATACTATTTTTTAAATATTCATAACTAGCACTTGCAGGGGGACATTCATCAAAACTCATGGCGATATCACTATCTAATTTATTTTGAATTTCAATTGATAATTCTGGTGTTAAAAATAAATCTTTTCCATCTAAATGACTTTTAAAGTGAACTCCCTCTTCTACGATATCCTTTTTCTTGTTTTTGGCCAAAGAAAACACTTGAAATCCACCGCTATCTGTTAAAATAGGCCCATCATAATGCATAAATTGATGTAACCCTCCCGCTTTTTCGACAATATCTGCTCCAGGACGTAACCACAAATGATAGGTATTTGATAAAATAATTGCACTATGCATTTCTTTTAATTCTTCTGGCGTTAATGTTTTTACATTAGCTAAAGTACCCACTGGCATAAACATAGGTGTATCATAGGTTCCATAATTTGTATGTAGTTTTCCTCTTCTTGCCTTTGTATTCCCCTCTACTTTTAATAAATCGTATTTTATTTTCATGTATGACACCTCGTAATTCATTATAGAGCAATTTAAAAAATTTGACAACTAAATTGAAAATAGAGATAGTGTTGCCAAAGTGTGGAGATATAGAAAAAAATCATGAAAACCAAATAAA
>CARSXK010000038.1:0-6481 GCA_949065595.1 uncultured Bacilli bacterium | reverse complement strand
CACCTATTATACATTATTGGAATATATTTGAAAATATTTTTATGAAACGGACGTGCTATATTTGTAGGGATTTGATGACTTTAGTAATATTTTGTGGTAAAATGATTTATCAAAGATGAGTTGATTATACATTGGATTTTGTATATCACATTTTAGTAAGCTATTTCAAAAAATATGGAGATTTTCTATAGTATTGTAGGAGGATAGAACTCATGTTACATCATGAAGAAATAGTTAAACAGTTTAGTTGGGGCATCAGCATATTAACTGCTTACTTGCGTTATAATAATAAAATCAACTATACAGATATTAATATTTTGTCAGAAGGTTTTGTGTGTGATTTACTAAATATTCTATATGAATTAGGAGTAAGTAAAGCAAAAAGACAAAATGAGCCTGGATATGACCTAATAAGCAATAAGAAAAAAATAATTGTTCAAGTTTCAACAACATGTACTCCTCAAAAAGTAAGCCATACTTTTAGTTCTTTAGCGCATACAATGACGGAAAGGGAGGGACTTGAGAGAAAACTTGAGGAATTAGATAGTGGGATACATAATTTAAACGATCAAAATATGAAAAAAAGAAAAGAAATTCTTAAACAAAAAATATCAACTATTGCTGACATTAGAGGATATAGGGTAATTTTCCTTTTTTTATGTGAAAGTGCTGACTATGTGATAAAATACGGTCAGAAAGGCAATATAGGATTTGAGATTCCTGGTGGATTACAATTTTGTCAAGAATTAGATGTTTTGTGTTTTGAAACGTTAATTCGGGCTGTAAACGATTTGTCTGAAGAAACTGACGTTGAGAAAGTTGATCAATTGAAAAAATTTATGAATCGGAATGCTAATCTATTTATCAGAAGAAAAGACATTTTGCCATTTTGTGATAAGGTTAGCCAAATAATTGATGAATATACTCAAAATTTTGTTGAACCGCTTTTTCTGCATCGATATAAACCCAATACTAGGGTAATATTAAAAAATCTGTTTGTTGAGCCAAGTTTTTTAGATGTAAAAACAGAAAAAGTATCTTGCTATCAAGGAAATATTATTGCATTGTTAGATTCGTTTGTATGGGATTCTCATAAAGATAGAATATTATTTATTGATGGAGATGCTGCAATAGGAAAAACCAGCTTGATTTCTTGGTTATGTTATCATTATTCGAATCTCGATGATGAGGGAAAGTCTATTTTTTGTAATATGCAATTAGTGTGTGTCCGATTAAGAGACCTTACAATAAAAGAAAATGAATCTGCTGAAGATTCTATACTTCGGTATCTTTCGTTTGATAAAATAGATGAATTTGAAGAACGATATAATGATGCATTAATCGTATTAGAGGGAGCTGATGAGCTTGGTTTAATTGGAGGAATAGGAGCTATAACTATTGAACAATTTATTTTAAATGTTCGCCATGCATTTTCTGGACACAAAATTGTAATTACAAGCAGACCGAAGTTTATTAATATGGATATTTTTTCTGGTTCGACTCAAATATTTACATATCAACACTATTCATTGAAACATTTTTCAAAGGATAAAAGGAACAGTTGGATACAAAATTATGAACAAGAAGAAAAATGTGGGGAAATAATTCCTCAGAGTACAAGGAAGTATCTTAGCGATATGACTGATGATGAAGCTTCTGGCGTAGCCGATACACCTCTAGCATTATATTTGTTAGTTGATTGTGAAATTACTGCGAGGCTTAGGGACAATAAATGGGCATTGTATCGGGAAATTTTTCATAATGCAATTAGAAATACACCTTATAATGAATCATTTCATAGAGGTGGAGATGCACAATATCATCATGCATTAAAAGATGATGACTTTGCAGAAATTGTGTATATGACTATTGGTAAAATAGCCAATAAAATGTTTGAAAATTCTAAAGAAGATCGTTTCTATATTACTAGTATAGAGCTTGACGATATTATTTTTGATTTAGAGAATGAAGGTAAATCTGAAAGAATAAAAGCTATTCGTAGATGTTGTGTTTTATGTGCATATTGGAAAGAAAATACTAATATGGGGGCACTAGAGTTTTATCACAATAATATTCGTGATTTTTTTATGTGCGAATATATTTATCAGCGGTTTTTTGTTGCTACATATTCTTCTAGTACAGAGGAAATCATTTGTCAATTAATTGAAACTGCTTGTGAAGTTTTTCAATATGGAATGATTGCCCAAACTACATGGTCGCAATCTTTTTCGTTCCTTTATTTTCGGCTTCAAGATGAAAAAAGTTCTAAAAACTTACAAAAGAATAATACAAAAAAATTGCAAATAGAGAAACTATTTCCATCTATAATTTATGCGATGATTAACAATGCTACTATGTGGAAGTATGCTTTTAGTGGATTCCAATATGAGTCTATTAAGTCAACTTTTTTAAATTTTGCATTGTTTCTTCGGGTGTGGGTTGCCACTGAGAGTTCTAAACCATTAGAAACATTTTCATCTGAAAATAACTATAATTTTTGGCATGGAAAAGGTGTTTTTGAAGATTGGATAAGAATATTTATTGATACTATTGATATTACTGAAAATAAACATATTGCATTTGGAAGCCAAACTAAGTTTAGAAATATGGACTTTAAACAATCAAGTCTTGAATCTGCTTGTTTTGAAGAATCAGAATTTCTTGATTCGAGTTTTGAGAATGCTGCGTTGGGTTATGCAAATTATTCAAGAGCAAATTTTAAAGTTGTAAATTTTTCAGGAGCTGATTTACACGATGCAGATTTTTCAAATTCTACTCTTATTGAAGTTGATTTTTCGATGGCGAATCTACATAATGCAAAGTTTATGGGAGCTTCAATAAGAGATGTCATTTGGCCTGAAAAAATATCCTATTTGGAGGGTGCAGATTTTTCTCATGCTCATATCTGGGATGCTAACTGGAAAAATTGGAAGTTAAATAATATAAAATTAAATGCAACTAATTTTGAAAATTGTTCTTTTCATAGAGTACAATTTTTCTCATCTGTAGATAATGCAATATTTAATAAGTGTTCTATTACAAATACTAGTTTTGAATCAGTTCGAAATTGTATTTTTTGTGAACAGGAATCGAATATTTCAGAAATTAGTTTTCGTGGAAAAATTGACGGATGGTTGTTTAAAAATATAACAATTGATGGTAGTAACTGGACAAATGCTGTTATTGATAAAATTAACTTTACTAATGTTCATATGATTAACACAGAATTTCTTGCAACAACAATTATGAGTATTACATTTAATGATTGTATTATTGATAGTATCAATGTGTGCAAGGCTAAATTTAGTAAATCAGTGGCTAATTATATTAAAACACATGCAAAGAAAGTTTTAAGTTTTAAAACAGCAGAAGTATATGCCGAGGATGCTTCCAAAAATATTATGTAATAGTCTAAGCGTTGAACAATAATTAGTTAGTAATATTTTATTGCTTCTGTTACAAATTTATGATATTTTATCTTAATAGGTGAAAGGGAATTGATGCAATGTCAATAAACCAAAGGGTTTTGGAAAGAATCTAAATTATATATTTGATAATGATAGTTAAGAAGGAAGAGAGGTCAAGAGGACCAATGTCATTAAATTAAGAGAACAAGATAAGATCCTCATGCCAATTAAATGGTATAGGGGTCTTTTTTTCCCATTTTTTTGATAGAATAGTTGATAAAAGATTAATGATTTATAGTTGTTTTCTGTGTCAAATGAATAATGCTAAGATGAAAGCTGTCCATGTAGTTAAAAAACTTGATGGCAAGGAGGTAACATATGAAACCAAAACATATTAAGAAAATTTTATTGAATGAAATTAAAAAAGTTGTATCGAAAGTACGGGATATTGTACTAATCCAGACAAAGATTTTACTCGTAATCGTAAACTTCATATGGAAAAAATTATTAAAGGAATAATTGGCATGAAAAGCGGAAGTCTTACAAATGAATTAATAGACTTATTTGGATGCTGTACTGAAATGCCAACAACATCTGCCTTTATTCAACAGAAAAGTAAAATTAAACCAGAAGCTTTTAAAGATATTTTTAAAGGGTTTTCAAAAGAAATTAATAATTCATTTAATGATGATATGGAAATATTGGCTGTTGATGGCTCAAAATACAGATTCCAACAAATCCATCTGACATGGATTCATACTTTCTTAGAACAAATGGTCAAAAACCCTATAATCTGCTTCAACTAAATTGTCTTTTCAATTTAAAACACTACATATATTCTGATGCAATTATTCAAAAATCAAAGTATGCAAACGGGCATAAAGCTCTTATAGATATGGTAGAACATTCTGATATAACAAAAGTTTTGGTTATAGCTGACAGAGGATATGAATCCTACAATAATCTTGCTCATATTCAAGAAAAAGGATGGTTTTATTTAATTAGAATCAAAGATGGAAAACCAGGTATTAAGGAAGGTTTAGAATTGCCAGAAAGTGATTCATCTGGTGTTGATGTTGCATTACAAATTACAAGAAAACAAACTAAGGAAATAAAAGAACTTTTCAAAGATAAAAATCACTACAGATTTGTTTCATCAACTACAGTTATGGATTATCTTCCCTTAAATATTAAAAAATCAGAACCAGCAAAATTCTATGAATTATCCTTTAGGATTGTCAGATTTGAAACAGCAGAAGGTTTGTATGAAACTATCATTACAAATCTTGAAAAAGAAAAATATACAATGGAGTGAACCATTAAATAAATCATTTGAAAGTGCATTTTTGGAACAAGAATGATTGATTTTAAGATAAATGAGAAAAGAAATATTGAAGAACGGGTAAGAGCAGAAATTATTGTAAATCATGAAGAATTAGTAAATTTTAAAAAAGTTCATTTTTTGATAATGGAGCCATCGGCTTATGATGTAAATTCGTTTGATGATTTTGAAATGAGTTGCAGAGAACTGGAAAAAGGATTGTGGTATGATTATTTTGGAGAAAAAATAGATTGTTCCAAAGGGCATATATTAGCCTATCACTGGAAAACGAAAGATGTTTCGAGCTGCTTTAGTTGCTTAGTTAAGGTGAATTATTCCAAAACGGAAGTAATTACTATTTTTGTGTATGCGATACTGGTAGTGGCGCTTGGAATAATAGGTAGTGCTATAGTGACTGTAATTACGATTTTGTACCCTGACAATTTAGCTGCTATGTTGATATGTATTATATGTGGAGTCCTGCTTGTTACCATTGGGGTATTTATTGGAAAATACTCCAAATAGTATGAACAGGATAACCGCATAAAATTAAAAAAGTATTAAATACTACTTCTGTGAGCAATTTTTAGACTAAAATTTTAAGATTTTCAATTTTTTATTGCTAAAAAATGCTCTGGTAATGCTAAATTTATAAAATATTTATTTTATGCGGTTATCCTGAAAACTTATTGAGTTTTCCTATTTTGTAGGTTATGAACTACCAATTTGCTAGGGTTCACAGTAAAACTGTGTCCAAGATTCTCAATGAAATGGGACTTCTTACATATTTATTTAAAATTCAGCTAATTAATATTATGAAAAGCCAGCCCCCTCCTCCTCTTTTTTGCTTCAAATTTAGCACAAAACTTTTCTGAAAGTATGAAAAATATGGAAAAAAAGAAGGGAATGTGTGAAAAAATGTCTGGCAGATGTGGGGGATTTGTAGAAAAAAATAGAAAAATAGGAGAAAAATGAAAAAATGGGAGGAGGAAGCTTGTATGTATGGCTATGATGCCTATAACAATCCCATACAGTCATTTTTAATATTTATGTAGAGGATTTGCCTTAAGCACCAAAGCCTTTATATGAGCTTCCTAGAAGCCTTAAAACCATATCTCTGTATTTTTCGTCATTAAGTCTCTGATTCTGTATAACAGATGTATGTATCCTGTATTTATTATTCAATGTTTCCATGTCATCATACTGATTTATAATATCATTATATTGCCAATTTTTATAATCTTTCCTGTATCTGGAAGGGATGCATCCATAACAGAAGCCATGAACCATACTGCATCATAATTATTTGTAGCATACACTTGTATATTTTACTGTATTCATAATAACTTGTATCCAATTTAGAATGATGTGCAAAAGGTATGTAACAGAGTAAGGTATATTCTGATTTAGACTAGTATTTCATCCAGACAGTTTTTAGAGTTCTGATAAAGACGATTTACTATTGTTTTCAATTAAATAACACCAAAAGTAAAACTTTAATTTCTGTCTGGATGAAGTACTAGATGCCTGCAGAAAGCCTGTGGACTACATTTATGAGGGAAACATTAATATTTGTGAGTATACATGCCTATATCTATTATAAACATAAAATATTGTAAAGTTTATCATTGATTTTACAGCATTTTGAGTTATAATATAAATAGGATTTTATTGTGGAATAAAAAAAGGATGGTGTTTATAAAAAGTATATTATTAGTGTTAAGTTTAGAAAACTATAACAAAATCATAAAAA
>CARSXK010000037.1:0-6703 GCA_949065595.1 uncultured Bacilli bacterium | reverse complement strand
TTTTATTTGTTTTCAATGATTTTTTTCTATATCTCCACACTTTGGCAACACTATCTATTCTTGGGTTTAATTTGACAAAATTTTGAAAATCAGTATAATGAAAAAAGACAAAAGAAATCAAACGATAGTGGGAGAAGTATTATGAAACAAGAATTGATTAGTATAATAGTACTTGCTTATAATGCGGAAAAATATATAAAAGAATGCTTGGAATCGATTGTTAAACAGACTTATCAAAATTTGGAAATTTTGGTCATATTAGATGGTTGTAAAGATAAGACAAAATCCATTGTACAAAGATTTGTAAAAAAAGATAATCGAATTCGTGTCTTATCACATGAAAATAAAGGTACCTGTTTTTGTCGTATTGAAGGATATGAAAATGCCAATGGAAATTATATTATGTATGTAGATAGTGACGACTGGATTGAAAAAGATATGGTAGAAACTATGTATCAAAATTTGTTAGAATACGAAGTTGATATTGTGCATTGTCAATATAAAAGATTGAAAGAAAAAGAAATAAAAATACCAAAAAATATTTTAAATCGTAATGTTAAAATGACGATAGAAGAATTTGAACCACAATTCTTTGATTTGTTATATCATACGCAAAATTGTAATTCCATCTGTCGCCAATTCATTCGTAAGAAAACAATGCACCAAATGCCAAAAGTAAATCCTAACTTAATGTATCTTGAAGATTTGGCATGCAATTTAGCGATTTATAAAGAAATGAAATCTATATTATTTATTCCAGATGAGCTTTATATTTATCGTAAAAATATGGATGGAATTACACAATCCATGCAGATAGAATTCATTCGAAAAAAAATAAGAGATATGTGTCAAGTACATTATACCTTATATAATATGGTGTCTGATTTTGGAATAAAAGACAAAAAACGTTATAAAAGATTTTCTGTGATTCAAATGCTTTACCAATTGACTTATTTATTTTATCAGTTAAAAGAAGCAAAAAAATATACTAAATTTGAATTAATTGCTTACATGGAATCTATATGTAATCAAAAAGAGGTAAAAGAAATGATGACATATTTACTCAAAAATCCAGATGATGTAAGTTTAAAGGAAATGGGTATTTCTACTTATCATACTGCTACTTATTTGTTAAATGAAAACTATCATGCATTATATTATTACTATGTATGGATATATAAAATTGTTTTATTCTTAGAAAGTAAGTTTTCCAAATGAAAAAATATATCAAATGGATATTTGTTCTTCTTTGGATGATACTTGTTTTTGTGTTATCAAGTGAATCGGGTAGAGAATCTATCCAAACCAGTCATTTTTATGTAGATAAAATATTACATCTATTTCCTTTTATATCAATTGAATGGGTTACTTTTTTGGTTCGAAAATTTGCTCATTTTTTTCTGTATTTTGTTTTAGGAATACTAGTTAGTAATGCTAGTAATGGGAAAAATAAAAGATGGATGAAGTTTTCTTTTTTGATTTGTTTTTTGTATGCTTGTACCGATGAGTTTCACCAACTTTTTGTGATAGGACGTTCTGGGGAATTAAAAGATGTATTTTGGGATGGATTTGGATCGGGTGTAGGAATTTACTTATATCATTGGTTTTGTAAGAAAAAGATGGTATACTAGTTTTTGGATATGACTAATTGTGATAAAATTGTCTTTTTTTGAATAGGATGGATTGAGATGAACTTAAATGGTATTTTATTTTTAAATCGGTTTCCCAAGTTAGATTTACATGGGTATGATAGAGAAACTGCACGAGTTGCCATTGATGATTTTATTCGTGATAATTTACGGATGAAAAATGAAATTTGTCTTATTATACATGGGATTGGGAGTGGCATTCTTTATAAAACAACACATGAAACATTAAGAAAAAATAAAAAAGTGTTGCAATACCAAATTCATTATTTTAATCCAGGGTGTACTATTGTTCAAATTAAGGTTTGACAGGCCAAAATCATGGTGTTATAATAACTGTCTGTTCACCAAATACTTTAACAAATTGCAAAAAATGGGTCTTTTTGGCAATTTTTGTTTGTATTTGACAAATAATAGGTTTTATGCTATTATACATGGCATAAATGAAGGGGGAATTTATATGTATGAAGAAAAACAAAATAATTTTTCGTTAAGAAATGTAGTAATACAATTTCTATTTGTAGCCTTATTTATCTTTATTTTGATATGGCTATTTCCAATGAAAAGTGATTTAAAGAACGCAATTAATGGAATCAATAAAGAAAATAATGTTGCTGTATTTTATGATCAGATTTTCAATAATAATGTAGTTGCTATGAAAGATGCAGCGAAAAGTTACTATACAACAGAAAGATTACCTAAAGTAGTTGGAGAAACTGTAAAAATGACATTAGGTGATATGCTGAATCAAAAAATAATTTTACCATTTGTTGATAGTAAAGGATCTCAATGTGATTTGATTGATTCTTATGTTGAAGTAGTAAAACATGAGACTGAATTTGTCATGAAAGTGAATTTAAAATGTACAGATCAAGAAAATTATTTATTGGTATACATGGGATGTTATGATTATTGTCAGACTGCCATTTGTGAAAAACAACCAAGTGATGTAAGCCAACCTATTATTTACCCATCTAAACCAGTTATTAATAATACAGTAAATAATACAACAATCAATAACAATACAACGATTAATAATAATACAACCAATAATGTGGTAATTAATCCACCTGCAAAACCAGATAAACCGGATAAGCCAGATCCAGAACCAGTAGATCCAGAAAAAGAATATCTATGGGAATATGTGAAAAAAATAGATAATAGTTATTGGAAAGAAGGAGAATGGTCTGAATATTCTACTACTCCAGTACAAGCAGATAAATATACCGCAGTGCGTACTAAAACGACAAAGCAGAAAGTATTAACTGGTTATAAAGAAACTACAACGACTGATAAATCTAAACCAATCTATTCTGTGAAAGTATTGGATGCAGGAACGGAACAACTATTGGTATGTAATAAATATGATTATGTACCAACTGGGGAAACCATTAGTGGAGAGCAATGGATTTATTTAGGAGAAAAGCCATATTACGAAAAACCAAATCAAGCAGGTTATAAATATGAATTTGTTCGTTCTTTCCATGAAGGATGTCCTGAAAATTGTACTTCTACTGTGGGAATGGTTTTTAAAGTATGGAAGAAGTCTACACAAAATTTATCAGAATATAAATGTGTAGAACCTACTTATCAAACGATAAAACTTACCACTGAAGTAAAGTACATTTCTGGGTATGAGCAAACTACGACAAGAGAACCAATTTATGAAATAAGAGATGTGAAAACATATAGTTATAAGAAAAGAGAGTATATAGAAGATATCAAAGAGGACAAACTTTGGAGTGTTTATAATGATACAAAGTTATTATCAGATGGATATCAATATACTGGAAATAAAAAAGAAAAAACAGAATAAATGATTAATGATAGGGGATTAGAAAGGGTTGAAATTTATGAAAAATAGACAAAAGTTGAAAAAGGAAGCACAAAATATAATTGAAGAATTTAGTAAGGAACTGGATTCTAATACTTCTAATTATTTACGATTGGATTCCTTATTAAGTCAAGCACAAGAAGAATTAGACGCTTTAAAACTTTCATCAACTATCCAAGCAAATTATGTTAGTAAATTAACACAATTAGGAATGGACAAAAAGTTGGAAAGAATAGATGTTCAAAAGGAAACACTTGGTGCATTGATAGAAAGAGGGAAAGCTAATTTGTATTCATGGATGACAAAGCATCCTAAAATTACGCTTACTGCTGCAGCTTTTGCTACAGCCACAGTTACATTGTTTCCTAAAATAGCGTCATATGCTCAAGAAAGTGAAAATGATTCATCTATACAAATCAGAAGTGAAAACTTCTATATAGGAGGAAAAAATGAGGAATCTTTACCAGTAGAGGAAATACAATCAGAAGCAAATGAGGAATTAAATGTACCAGAAGTTCTATTGGCACCAGATTTATCATTTGATGCTAACGATAATACCATTTTGATTAATAATAGTATTGAGTTTATTGCATCTTCAAGAGAATGTGGTGTTGATTTTATGAGTACAGTTGGTATTCATAATTATATGGATTTCTATTTACTTGCCAATATGGAGCAAGTGGATCCTTTAGATTATGCTCGATTGGGTTATTTTAGTAAAACTACAGATTCCATTATCCAGAATTTTTATTGGTGCATCAATGAGTTTATGGAGGACGCAATGACGGTTACATCTGACAAACAATTGAAATACGATTTGATTTTTTCCCATCAGCCATCTGCTGAACTTGTAATGCAATTTCAGGCATTGATTGCTAAATACAATGATGCAGAAAAATCAGAAAGAAAAGAAGTAGCCAAAGAAATAGAAGTATTTATCGAAGAAAAATTGATGAATGAGCATACAGCGCAATATAATGCTGCTGCAGTTGTATTATGTGGTTGTCTTGCCAAATCAGCGGATGTGATTTTACCAAAAGGGCTATCAGATGATATTATGAATTTCGTGGGACAAGATTTATATACTTGTACAACAGAAGCCCCATATGGAACAAAACAAAAAAGTGAACGAGCAGAGTTTGAAACCGTACTTTATGGAATGTTATCTGAAAAGTTAACATTGTCATATATGCTAGAATATCGAAATCAGGATTTTTCACTTGTTTCTGAAGTGGAACGATTATCAGGTATTCAATTAGAAACGGAAATTTATAAGGGAGCTCAAGATAAAAAAACAGAGTATCAAGAAAATGAAAAATTTTCATACGAAGGTACTGGAAGTACTAAAAAAACAAGTACTGAAGTATCTATAGACGATGTAACAACATTGCCTAATAATCAAATTGTTTCCAATCAGGAGTTAGAGCAGCTAGGATTGAGTACTGAATCTATAACCACTGAAGAATATGAAGCAGCAAAAAGAGAAGAATTTGAGGATGCTGCAAATAATCAGTTTGATGCTAATTCAAAATCAAAATTAGAATATGCCCAAAGTGCATTTTGGGATGGATTAAATGGGGTAGCGGCAAAATATCCAAATGATGCTCTTTATATGAAGAATTATAATGAAGGTGTTTTATCAAGACCTTCTCAACAAGAAACAGTTGAGACAATTGTAGTTGTACCAGAACAAATTGTTGAAGAGACTACAGATCCTGTTGTGGAACAAGATTTTGTCGAAGAGGTATCACAAGAGAATTCAAAACAGGAAGAAGTAGAAACAAATCCAGATTCTTCTTCAACTGAAGATTATGAAATTATAATAGAAGAGTCTATTGAGGAGGAAGGCTTTCAAGAAGATTACGAAATTATAGAAGAATCTGTTGAAGAACAAGGCTTTCAAGAAGGCGATTATTCTGCTATGTCCAAAGCTTCATTATTGACACAATATAAAGCATTACGTCAAATAGCAGATACTGCTATTATGAATCCAGTTTACAATGTGGAACAAGGTATCTTTACATTGGATGGAGAAGAATATAAAGTTTTAGAAAAATCAAGATGTGCATAAGGAGTGTAAATTCACTCTTTTTTTCTTCGATTGTTTGACTTTTAAAATTTGAAATGTTATAATTTGGATACAGTAGAATAGGAGGCGTAGTATGAAAGAAACTTATTTATTTGATTATATCAATGAAAATGAATTTCATAAATTGGAACGCTCCTTAAAAAAATACAATATGTTGGCATATAAAAAATTATATTTTGAGTATTATCCTAGCTTAAAAGAAGGAAATTTTTTAGGAGAGGTTATTTCGACTAATGAGACAAATGGAACTGTTACTTATAAATTAAAATTACCTACAGATATGTTATTTGCAAAAGTACATGGTGCCATTGAATTATATTATATTGTATATGAAAAAGAAAAAATTATTATGTTAGATAAATTAGAACCAGTTGATATACTAGCAGAAGGACATCAATCAGAATTGGTAACTTATAAGGGTGTTATGGTTTCGAAAGAACATTCGGACAAGGATATTTTTAAAATTAATTTATTAAATATGATTCAAAAGTAGGGAGAGTTATCTTCTTTCTTTTTTTTGAAATAATTGTATGTTTAAATCATTATTTATCTGTATTTTTGGTTTTTAATTATAATGTCAATATCATTTTTTGCAAGTATGGTTGACTTTATTTTTATATAATAATTATATTATGTGTTTTATTTAGGAAGTGATGTAATGAACAAAAATATAAGAGAGTTTAAAATAAAGGATTGGAAAAAGGTAGTTAAAATTTATAAGCAATCTTTTCCTAAGTATGAACGGTTTTCCTTTTTACTATTATATTTTAATATTTTAATGAAAAATTCAAATATGTTTGTTTTAGAAATCAATCATGAAATATGTGGTTTTATTCATTTCATGCACTATAAAAATATGACTTTTATATTATATTTAGCCATTGATCATGATTATAGAAATAATGGGTATGGAAGCTTTTTATTAAAATGGTGTTTAAACGTATATAAAAATCATACTATCTTTCTTAATATCGATGAAGTTAATATTAAGTTTGATGATTATATTTTAAGAAAGCAAAGACTAGAATTTTATTTACATAATGGTTTTTATTTAACTGAATATTTAAGTGTTGAAAGACAACAAATTTAGCTTTGGAAAAATAATTGGTATAGTTTTTAATACCAGAAGCTCCA
>CARSXK010000036.1:0-7580 GCA_949065595.1 uncultured Bacilli bacterium | reverse complement strand
TCTTTTTTCATTCAACCACTAAAAAGAGGGTATTACCCCCCCCCCGTTTACAATTTGCAAATATTCTTTTTTCTATTTGTAAACTATACTATGATTCTTTTTCTATTTCATTGTAGCAAATTTGTTTTTCTTTATCAAGCCTCTTATACCTTCATCACAAAAAGGTTTCTTTTTGTAATCACTTTTATAAACTAACCAATAAAAAAGAGCTTACGCTCTTGATACATACTTTCCATCACTAGTAGAAATTAATATCTTTTCTCCTTGTTCGATAAAAAGTGGAACACGTACTAAAAGGCCTGTTTCAACATAAGCATCTTTTGTAGCATTATTGGTTGTATTTCCTTTAACTGCTGGTTCTGTAGAAGTAATGGTCATTTCAATTTTATCGGGTAAAATAACACCCAATAATTCCCCTTTAAAAAAGGAAACAATCACCATCATATTTTCAATTAGAAAATTCTTATCATCTCCAATTTGGTCACTTGATAATTCCAATTGCTCATACGTTTCCATATTCATGAAATAATAAGTATCTCCAGTATTATATAAATATTGAACATTTGATTTTTCAATATTTGCTTTTTCAAATTTTACATTGGTATTAAATGTTCTTTCAATGGTTCCACCAGTTCTTAAATTCTTAAGTTTTGTCTTCATAAAAGCAGACCCTTTACCCGGTTTTACATGTAAAAATTCAACTACTTGATAAATATTATCTTCGATAATTAATGTCATACCAGTTTTAATATCATTTACTTCAATCATTTGATTTACTCCTTTCTATTGGTTTTTCGGATTTACACCGCTAGATTCACGAGAGCGATTCCATCTTTGATTTTGGTTATATAAATTTGGCTGCACATACTGTGATTTTGGTGTTAACTGCTTTGTATAAACCCTCTGCTTTGGTTTTTCTACTTCATCCACGGGATTTATGTAAATACTACTTGCTTGTAATTTCATCAAATTAGTATAATCTGTTGCGGAAGATAAAGCCGTTATAATATTAAATATTATTTCATCTGCTATGATTTGTGATTTAATAAACCCCCTACCATTATTTTTCTTCTTTATGTGTTGTATGCTTTTGGCATTTTGAACAATACTTGTTTAATTCTAAACGAGCAGTTGTATTTTTTTTGTTTTTTGGAGTACGGTAATTTTTTTCATTACATACTGTACACTTTAAAGTGATATTTTCTCTATTCTCACCTTTTTTTGCCATAGAAAACTCCTCCTTTTTAAAAGCGTTATTTATATTATAACAAATATATTACATTTTTCAATCTTTTTTTGATAATTTATGGATAGAGTGCAAAATAAGCATCACTGACACGTTTACTAATTTTGCGGTTAACGTAAGATTGGTAGTCACTTCCATTGTCATAATGATAAACATTAGGTGATATGACTGTAAATACTACTTTGGGTTGATTGGCAGGTGCATACCCAACAAAAGTATTTGTAATGGTTTCCTTATCAATGATTCCATCTCCGTCGGTATCAATAAAGCTTTGACTAGTTCCTGTTTTTCCAGCAGGATAATAGTCTAAATTCATATACCCAGATCCTGTCCCACCATATTTCATTACTTCCACAAAACCCATTTTTACTCGTTCTAAATACTCTGGCTGTGTTTCTATGGTATTCAAAACATTAGGTTGCTTTTCATATAACAATTGGGTGAGTGGCTCTGCTTTGGCATCATAAACTTGTTTTACCAAATATGGTTGCAGTCGTTTTCCACCACTCGCAATGGTAACTCCATATTGAGACAATTGAATTGGTGTATAAGTATCATACTGTCCAATCGCAAAATCTAAAAGTAACCCTCCTACCTCACTTTTTCCTTTATACCCAAGACTTTCGAGCGGTAAATCAATTTCCGTTTTGACTCCTAGCCCAAATTGAGCGAAGGTATTACGATATAATGCAAACGCATCTGGGCTGGCTTGAAAAGGCATATCATAATAATAAGAGGCACCCGCTACTTTCATCGCTGTATAAAACTGATAAGTATTGGAAGAGTATTTCAACGCTGTAATATCATCTAAATATCCAAGTGGTTTCCAAGAACACTTTGTAGGTGCTCCGCGCAATTTAACACAAGTATCATATCTTTTTTCTCCCATCTGTAAAGCACCTGTATTGTATCCTACTAATTGGGAAGCGCCTTTAATAACTGAACCAACTACAACAGGAGAAGTAATAATCCCAGGAGCATAATCATAAACAACATATTCTCCATTTTTCAAAACAACCTGTTTCCCAGCCATTGCTAAAATTTCACCTGTATTGGGATCAGATACAATCACAAAGGAATGATTGTAATACTCTGTATTGGGTTCTTTTTTCGCTTTGATGATTTCCTCGGCTATAATTTGCTCAATTTGTTTTTGTAATTCAATATCAATTGTTAAAATCAAATCGTTACCACGACTTCCCTCTTCTACCAATTTCTTACTACCATCTAGTCCTATTTCATATTTATCCTTGGTTCCTTTTAAATAATCATCATATTGATATTCTAAATAACTAATCCCTACACGATCATCTAATTGATACCCCTTACTGACATAATAATCTTTGAGTTCTGCAGGAATTCCACTTTCACTAGAAGAAACACTTCCTAATATAGTACGAAATGTATCACCATAAAGATAAGACCTATCCCAATCCAATTTCGTATCAAAACCTTTTAGAAAATCTACATTGCTTGCAATCAATGCATACTCTTCATCTGTTACATTTTCATTCTTAATGACTTTTTCTGAATAAGAATATCCTTTATTCATTAACGTATAAATATACGCAGCTTGCAAATCCCGAGTTTGATATTTTGCCAATTCCTCTTCTGTTACCCGGTTGACTTTATATGTTTCTATTTCGGTTGCTGTTAATTTTCGTTCCTCTAAAGATTTCCACTCTGCTTCTGTAATTTTTGCTTTTGCTTCATTGGGATGCTGTTTTACCCAAAATATACGTAAATTCTTATTGGTTAATTTATGAGTTGGTAATTCTATCATACTGGCAACTTGATAAGCAAGTTCAATTTCTTCTTTGGTAGAAACACCAGATTGTTTTTTATAAAAAATCACTTTTGTTGGTTGATTGTCCACCAACAATTGATGATTTCTATCATAAATACGGCCCCGTGGTGCGGTAGCGCCTTCTACTATTTTGCGGCTTAATTGCTCTAACTTTACAGTATAAATATGATGCTGAAAAACTTGGATACGAAATAAACCAGCTAGCAAAATAAAGCCAAGTACTGTAACAATTCCAATTAATATATTCATTCTTTTTTCGACTATTACTTTGATATCTTGATATTTTTTAGAAAAATGATAACGGATATTACGATTTTTGGGCGAATGCTTTTTCATATGTTTGATTGATTTGTTCAAAGTCTATAATCTCAAAAAAATTTTCTATATATCGATTTCTTTCATTTTGATAATTTAGGTAATATGCATGTTCCCATAAATCGAGCGCAATTAAGGGAATTAACCCATAGGTATAGGGTGTTTCTTGATTGCTTAAATTGATAATCTCTAGTTCTTTTTTCTCATTTAGAACAAGAAAAGTATAGCCAGATCCCACCAAATAAGATGCTGTTTTTAAAAATTCCTTTTTAAAATTTTCATAATTCCCATATTGTGCATTGATTTGTTTTAAAATTGATTTTACTGGTCGATTGTTTTCCTTGGGACTGACATTTGAAAAATAAAGTTCATGATTTAAAACACCACCTAAATTGTACAAAATATCATCACGATCCTGTAATGGAAACATATCCAAATGAATGACCAATTCTTCTTTGGAATATTCATTTTTATAATGATTCTTTTGTAACAATTGATTTAATTTATTCAAATAATTACGATAATGTTTTTCATAATGTAATCCAACTGTTTTGGTATCGATAAAAGGTTCCAAAGCATCATATGCATATGGAAGCTTCATTTCTTGATACATAACATCACCTCTTGATTTTATTTTATGGAAACCATACTACATTATTCTAAATTTTATACATATATTAAATTAAGAGGTGTTTTATGATTGAAAGATTCATTCGCAAATATGTAGAAAATTTAAAAATGGAAGATGTAAAGTGCTTTGCTGAACAAAATGGGGTTTTTTTAACAGATGAGGAAGCACACTATTTATATCATATCATTCAAACAAGATGGGAAAATGTCGTTTTTGGTTCCAAAGAAGAAGTTTTAAAAGACGCTAAATTACATTTAAGAGAAGATACATATAAAAAAGCAGAGGAATTACTCTACTTCTATTTAGAAAAATATAAACGTTATTTATAGAAATTGCGTATCTTTTCTATTAAATCTGGATCAAATGTTTGATTTTGAATCATTTCTATTTCAAAGCGATAAGGAGGATACGCTCTTTTTGTGCTGGCATCTTCCGCGCTTACATATGGGGTTTCTAATATTTTTGGAATATTTTTTAATTGATCATGATAAATCACATGTAATAAATTTTCAAAGCCAATTGTACCATATCCAAGGTTTTCATGGCGATCTTTATGGCTACCAAGTTCATTTTTACTATCATTGATATGAAGACATGCTAATTTTTCAATCCCTATTATTTGATTGAATTGCTCTAATGTTCTATCAAAAGTAGCAACAGAGTACCCAGCATCATTGATATGACAGGTATCCAAACAAACCATTACCTTTTCTGGATATTTCATTCCGTCCAAAATGGTTTTTATTTCCTCAAATGTACGACCACATTCACTTCCCTTTCCAGCCATAGTTTCCAAACAAATGGTAACTTTGGTATCCTTTTCAATAACTTGATTGAGAGCAAAAATAATATTGTTTAGTCCTTCCTCTACCCCAAGACCTACATGAGACCCTGGATGTAATACTAGTTTAGTAATTCCAAGCAATTCTACTCGCTTGATTTCTTGTTTTAAAAATTGGATCGCAAAATCATAATTAGCCCCATTATTGGCCAAATTGATAATATAAGGAGCATGCACAATGACATGATTCACATCAATTCCCTTTTCTTGCATCATTTGATGTGCAAGTTGTGTTAATTCCAAATCAATACTGGATCTATTGGTATTTTGAGGAGCTCCTGTATAAAACATAAAAGTATTAGCTCCATATCCAAGTGCCTCTAATACACTACCTAATAATTGTTCTTCTTTATTAAAAGATACATGCGCACCGATAATCAAATCCTTCATATAACTCCCACCTTATCTTTATTATAGAAGAAAAAACTTATTTATACAAGATACTTACCCTTTTTTATTACAACTTTCTTTGGCACAAACAGATATAAACAAATATATTTTCTTTAATTTATCCTTATCTAAACACATATCCTTTCTACTTTTTTCAATTTTCATAAAATAAAGTGAGGAGGTTATATGAATACATATGAGAAAGCTTTAAAGAAAATAGAGCACGATCAACATTGTAAACCAGACTGTATTATTCAAGTTGTGCCAACAGGATCCCAAGATATTTTTGACAAAGTAGGACCAACTGGACCTACTGGGCCTCAAGGGCCTCAAGGAATTCCTGGAGAAAACGGGGCAACTGGGCCTACTGGCCCAATTGGTAAAACTCCTATTATTGCCATTGGTTCTGTGGAAACGGGGGTTCCTGGGACACAACCAACGGTAACAATCAAGAAAGTATAGTTTACAAACAAAAGAAAGGGGGTATTAAAATGAAACAAAATCCTGACGAGTATATTTTAGACTTTGTCATACCAGCAGGAGCGACTGGTCCACAAGGACTATCTGGAGCCACTGGGCCTACGGGTGCGACTGGACCTACAGGAGCAACTGGTGTTGCAGGCGCTATTGGACCTCAAGGATTATCAGGAGCGACTGGCCCTATAGGACCCACAGGGCCTACAGGAGCTACGCCAACTATTTCAATTGGAACAGTAACAGCAGGTGCACCCGGTTCCCAACCAAGTGTCACCATTCGATAATGATAATCCAATTGGTCGAACAATAAAGGAGGAATATCTATGAATCAAAATCCTGCACAATATACTTTAGATTTCGTAATACCAATTGGTCCAACTGCTACATATTGATATTTCTTCTATTATTATTTTAATCAACAAAGTTCCATACTATATGAATTTTACGTTGTTCAGTTTCTTCGTTATATTTTCCAATCACTATCTGAACGATAAAATCATTAACTATCTCAACATCTAATTCATTAATTTGTTTATATTTTTTAAATAAAGTATTTTTGTCTTTTAATTTATTTTGTTTAGCTTGAAATCCTAATAAACTATTTTCAATCGTTTCTAATCGTTGTTCTAATTTATTACAATCATCTTTATATTTTGTTCTTAAAGAAACATATTGCTCTTCATCTAAAAAACCTTTTTTTAAATCTTCATATAACCCTTGAAAGTAAGAACTTTTGCTTTTCAATTCCTTATTAATATTCTCTTTTTCTTTGTTTAAATTGTTAATCTGATCTTTAAACAAATCATTTTCTACCATTTCATCATTTAATTCATATTGCTGTTCTTCATTATAAAATCTTTTCAAAAGAATATTTATTCTATCTATTACATAATCGTGTAAGTCTGATTCTTTAAAATACTTCTTATTATCACAATTAGACCATTTAGTAGCTTTATCTTTACAACAGAGATAAGCAAACCCGTTCTCATCTTTTTTCCCACATTTACAAAATACTCTATGACATTCTTCGCAATAAACTTTATTAGCTAATACATGAACTTTACCATCTTTACCACTTTTTTTAGATTTTGATAATCTTTCTTGAACAGAGTACCATAAATCAAGACCAATCGTTGGCTCGTGAGTATCATTGGCTCGAATTTGTTTATCTTTTCCATTGTAAATAATAGTATGATTATTATAGCTTACTGTTGTTGTTTTAAACTGAATTAAATTTCCAATATAAACCTCATCTTTTAATATTTTTTTGATTGTAGATGTATTCCAGTGATGTTTATTTCTAATTTGAGTTTTATATTTTATATTGGTATTTTCATTATTAGAAGTAGGATAAGGATTGTAAAAATAAGAAAGATGACTTCTATTTTCTTTTATTGTAACTTCAAATTCATAGTAAATGTCATGAGTACGATCCAATTCTTCAACATTAGAAGCTATACAAGTAATATTTTTAGGGAGTATATTATTAGAAATTATAGGTACCCAAGTAGAAGTATCATTAAAGTCAAAAGTATTCTCATATTTTAATTTTTTATCTTCTATTGTGATATTTAGTTCTTCTAAATTTTTTGTACTATAAAAGAGTTTTATTTTTTCTTTTGTAAACTGATTTTCATTTTTAACTTTGTTTAGGGATATATCTAACTTATCACTAAATAATACATCATTACTCAATATATCAACACTAGTCAAGTTTCTTAAAATTTGTCTTTCTTCGTTTTGATAACTAATCCTAATAATAAATGTTCCAGTTTTAGAAATACTTTCATAATTCATATACTCTTTAATAATAGGAAGTTGGATTTATGTCAAGTTTTTAGACACGAAAATCTTTAGTAATTTAAAATTTAAG
>CARSXK010000035.1:0-7938 GCA_949065595.1 uncultured Bacilli bacterium | reverse complement strand
TTTTATTTGGTTTTCATGATTTTTTTCTATATCTCCACACTTTGGCAACACTATCCAAAAATATAGTGGATTTGACAACACATATTTGTCATGCTAGAATAGCAGCAATATTAAAAAAAGGAGCTTCTTTATGGAACAGAGAATATTGATGCCTTATAGTATTGAAAAAAATTTAGGCTTGAAAGAAAAAAAACAGTATTATAATAGTCTACGTAATTATTGTAAATATTTATCTTCACTAAATGAGTCACCTAATGTTATGAGCATAGGTCAAGATTTGATTTCCACATTCTATATGAAAAAGTTTTATAATCAATTGCTAGAAATAGACGGGATAAATAATTTACCAAATGAACCTTTCATCCTTTTATGCAATCATTCAACTGCACATGATATTTTCTCTATGTACATTGCTTTAGAAAAGTTAGGTTTACCTGTAAGTGTTATGGTTGCAACCGATTGTTTGAATCCATTATCTAGACTTGTATTTCGTACTGCAAAATCAGTCTTATTCAATCGAAATGACAAGATATCTTCTCAAAATAGTGTTCTAGAGGCATCTGCAGCTTTATTTTCTTACAAAAATGTTGCCATTTTTGGAGAGGCCACTTGGAATTTACATCCAACAAAAGTAATGCATGATATCAAAAAAGGCGGAAGTATGATTGGCGCGATTACAGGTTGTCCTGTGATACCAACCATATTAGAATATGTAGAGTGTCCTAATATGGTAGAAAAGGAAAATGAAATTTATCAAAAAATTATTTTAAGGTTTGGAACAGCTCATTATGTATCTTATGAAGATGATATTGTATTTCAAACATGTGAAATACAAAAAGAGATGGAGAAAATGCGTAAACAGATATGGATTGAAAATAATATTTGTCGGGACAATTTTTCTTATATTGATTCTAAACTTTACTTAAATCACACTTATTTGAAAAAATTTGGTGTATTTGGATTTACTTACCATTCAGATTACGAAGCTAAATTTTTACGTAGTAATAATGGTGGCGCGATTGAAAATGAGTATTGTTTAGACGAATATTCTAATTTTATTCCTGGAGTTACTTATCAAAAAAGATAACGAAGTATACTTTTTGTGTTTTTAATTATACTTTTGTGTGTTATAATTCTAGTAGAATTGTGAGGAATTGCTATGAGCAGTATTTATTTTTCTATAAGTTCTTTATTTTGTATTCTGTTATTGGTAGTTTTGCATTTTTCACATAAAAAAGTAGACAACAAAGAAACCAAAATTTATGGTTTTATGTTAATTAGTAGTTTGATTGATGTGGTACTTGTTATTATTGAATTGCTTATTACTTACTACTGTTTTACTAACCAAACAGAAATACTTGTAAAAGTATTAAATAAAGTAGATTTTATACATTATATTCTTTGGCCTATGTTTTTGACATTATACACATATTATATAACTTATCAAGATTTGGTGAAATATAATAAATTTAAAAAAAGAGTAATCCTTTTAAGTATAGTTTCAATTCTAATACAGTTTATATTGCCAATTGACATCATTTCTAATAATGAAACAATGGGAGTCATAGGGATTGGTACAGTTTTTGTATATGGAATTGCCTTGTTATATTTTATTATGAACTTATTAATTCTATTGAAAAATATGAAAAAGATACGTAATAAAAAATATATTCCATTTATATTTTTAATTCTTTTGATTTTAGTTGCTGGGTTTGTAAGAATTATAGATCCAACCTTGATTGTTATCCCAGCAATTATTGTTTATATCAACATGATTATGTATCATACGATTGAAAATCCAGATATTAAAATGGTTAGTCAACTTGAACTTGCTAAAAGTCAAGCCGAAAGAGCCAACCATGCAAAATCAGATTTTTTATCCAGCATGTCTCATGAAATAAGAACACCATTAAATGCAATAGTAGGATTATTAGAAGATATCGCAACTTACAAAGATCAAGTACCAAAAGAAGTGGTTGAAGATACGGAAGATATTATCAATGCCTCTCAAACCTTACTGGAAATCGTAGGAAATATACTAGATATCAATAAAATAGAATCCGAAAAAATGGAAATGGTAGAAAATCCATATAATTTTAAAGAGGAAATTACAAATATGTCAAAAGTAACCGCTACTCGTATTGGTACAAAAGACATTAAATTTCATTTAAATATCGCTGAAGACATACCAGATGAATTAATTGGGGATAAAGTTCATGTGAAAGGAATTATCAATAATTTACTTACCAATGCAATTAAGTACACAGATCGAGGAACAGTAGACTTAACGATAAAGTGTATCAATCAAAAAGAAATTTGTAATTTAATAATAACCGTTCAAGATACAGGAAGAGGAATTAAAGCAGAACAAATTAATAAATTGTTTACCAAATTTGAAAGATTAGATATTGAAAAAAATTCCACAACGGAAGGAACAGGATTAGGCCTTGCAATCACCAAAGCCCTGACAGATATCATGGGTGGAAAAATTAATGTTCAAAGTAGTTATGGAAAAGGCTCTATTTTTATGGTACAACTACCACAGAAAATTGGAAGATTAATCATCCAAAAAGAAGTAAAGAAGGAATCAATAAACGAATCCTTTATAGGAAGTTATGGAAATAAAAGAATCCTCATAGTTGATGATAACAAATTAAATATTAAAGTTGCCAAAAGGGCTCTATCTGATTTTAATTTTACAATAGAAGAAGCAGAAGATGGACTAAAATGTTTAGAAAAAGTAAAACGGGGAGATGAATATGACCTAATCCTAATGGATATTATGATGCCCAATATGAGTGGAGAAACAGCCTTGAAAAAATTAAAAGGAAACCCAAATTTTTGTATACCAGTCATTGCTCTAACTGCAGATGCTATAGCAGGAGCAAAAGAAAAATACATTGAAGAAGGATTTGTAGATTATATCGCAAAACCATTTAATAGAGATCAAATCAAAGAAAAATTGGATAAAATATTGAAACAATAAACAAGTATATTGACAGTTATTTAAAATTCTTCTATACTTGATACAATGACTTAGAAAAAGAAAAGTAACATAATCACTCAATAAAAGCGAGTTAGGTATGGTGGAAGCTAACAATTGATATTATGTGAAAAACACTTTGGAGTTGCTTATGCGAAATAAAGTAGTGTAAGCCGGAAGTGATCCGTTATATTCACATAGGTTTCATAGAACCAAAAGAGACCATTATGGTAATAAGGGTGGTACCGCGGATACAACAGTCATTCGTCCCTAGTTTTAGGATGTAGTGACTGTTTTTTTGTCAAAGAAAGGATTGATTATGTGATAACAAAAGAGCAACTAAAAGAATATGCAGGAAAACTCATGTTTGATATGAAAGAAGAAGAGTATGATACATTATTACAAGAATTTGATGTCATATTAAAGCAAATGGATTTAATTGGACAAATAGAAGGAATACAGAAAGTAGAGCCAATGACATTTCCATATGAAATAGAACATGCTCATTTTAGAAAAGATGAAATAAAAGATACATTAGATACAACTGAGGCATTGAAGAATGCAAGTCAAGTTGAACGAAATCAAGTACGTGTACCAAAGGTGGTGGAAGAAGCATGAGTTATATGGATAAAAGTATTGACGAAATCAGAAAAGCACTGGATGAAACAAACATAACAAGTGAGGCATTATTTCAAGAATCCATCTTACTTGCCAAACAGTATCAAGATACCTACAATTCTTTTGTAACGATTTTAGAGGAAAAAAATGAAAAAGAAAATAGCTGTATATTATCTGGAATTCCTTATGCGTTAAAAGATAATATTTCTACAAAAGATATTTTAACCACATCATCTTCTAATATTTTAAAAAACTATGTACCTGTTTATAATGCAACTGTATACCAAAAATTAGAAAATGCTGGTGCGGTTCTTATGGGGAAAACTGTATTGGATGAACTTGCCATGGGCGGAACTGGTACCACAGGACATACAGGAATTGTTAAAAATCCATGGGATACAACAAGACAAATTGGAGGATCCAGTGCAGGAAGTGCGGCTGCGGTTGCTTTAGGAATTGTTCCTTTCGCAATTGGATCTGATACAGGGGACTCCATTCGAAAACCTGCCGCTTTTGGTGGCGTGGTAGGATTCAAGCCTACTTATGGACGGATATCTCGGTATGGATTATTCGCATTTGCCTCTTCTTTGGATCATGTTGGTTGTTTTGCCCGTAATGTCAAGGATGTAGCCTATGTAACTGATATCATCAAAGGAGAAGATATTCATGATATGACTTCTTTACCAGATGATCATAAATGCTATGTAGATACTTTAGAAAATGATATTCAAGGAAAGAAACTATTCTATATCAAAGAAGCATTGGAAAACTATGAAAATAGTGAAGAGATAGAATATAAAGAAACAATTCAATCGTTTCTAACAACAGTAGAAAAAATCAAACAATTGGGTTTCATTGTAGAAGAAGTATCTTTTCCAAAAGAACTATTAAATGCAATTTATCCAACTTATATGGCCATATCATGTGCGGAAGCAACAAGTAACAATGCCAATTTAACAGGAATTCATTTTGGTGTAAGGGGAGAAGGAAATAGTATTCCAAAGATTATGATGGATGCGAGAACCAAAGGATTTAGTGAATTAATCAAAAGAAGATTTGTGTTAGGAAGCTATATCTTACAAAAAGAGAACCAAGAAAAATTATTTAAAAATGCACAGAGGGTACGTCGTATGATTGTCGATAAAATGAATACATTATTGGAAGAATATGATGGAATGCTTATGCCTGCTAGTGGGGGAATTGCGCCTCACTTTGAAGACAAAACGGATCAATTATCTGATCGATATTTAATATTAGAAAATCATTTGGTTATTGCCAACTTTGGGGGCTTTCCTAGTATTACGATACCATCTGGCTTTGTAAATAATATGCCAATTGCCATTAATTTAACAGGAAGACAATTTGAAGATGATGTAGTCTTAAATATGGCTTACAAAATGGAAACCATAACAGGGTGTAAAAATCAAATTGCAAAAGGGGGAAATTAACATGTATATACCTACGATTGGATTAGAAGTACATTGTGAATTAAAAACAAATACAAAAAATTTTTCAAGCGCAGCCAATACGTATTCAGAAATTCCCAACAGCAACCTTGCAACCACTGACCTAGGTTTACCTGGAATTTTACCTGTAATCAATGAATATGGAGTCAAGCAATCTCTAAAAATGGCGTTAGCAATGCACTGTGAAATACCAGAATTTATGACATTTGAACGAAAAAACTATTTCTATCCTGATTTACCAAAAGGCTATCAAATTACGCAATTTGACCAACCAGTTGGAATCAACGGATATGTTATGATAAATGTAAATGGGGAAGATAAAAAAGTCCTGATTCACGATACCCATTTAGAAGAAGACACCGCATCATTAGACCATTATGGTGATTACTCTTTAATCGATTATAATAGAGCGGGTGTTCCTTTACTGGAAACTGTAACAGAACCATGCATGCATAGCGTAGAAGAGGCCATTGCTTTTCTAGAAGCTCTTAGAAGTATATTTTTATATTGTGATGCAAGTGAAGCTAGAACTGATAGGGGACAAATGCGTTGTGATGTGAATGTTTCACTTGTGAAAGAGGGAGTGCAAGAACTTGGAACCAAAGTTGAAATTAAAAATGTCAACTCTTTCAATAATGTCAAAGATGCGATTTTGACTGAAATCAAAAGACAAACAGAACTATTAGAATCGGGTATTGCTATTGCACAGGAAACCAGACGCTATGACGAAGACCATATGTGTACCTATTCCATGCGTTCCAAAGAAGATGCCATTGATTATAAATACTTTAAAGAACCAAATCTTCCACCCATTCGTTTAAAACGGGATTGGATAGCAGAAATTGAAAAAGAGCTTCCATCTTTTCCATATGAGCGTATTACAAAGTATATGGAAGTATATGGATTATCTAGATATGATGCAACGATTTTGGTCAAAGAAAAAGAAATGGCTGAATATTTTGAAGCCTCACTAGAGGAAGGAGCCGATCCAAAGTCAGCTTCCAACTGGATTACCAGTGTTATTTTAGGACATATGAATAAATACGAAATTCCGATTTCAAAACTATTTTTAACACCTAAAATGTTGGTTGAATTAATCCATTTGATTTCATCAGGTAAAATATCTAGTAAACAGGCCAAAGAAGTACTCTACGCATCTTTGGAACAAGAAAAATCTCCAGTACAACTTGTCGAAGAATTAGGTATCAAACAAATAGGGGGGGACGCTGAAATTGCCACTATTGTAAATGAAGTGTTTGGGGAAAATCCAAATGCCAAAAGTGAATACCAAGCGGGAAGAACCAATATTGTAGACTTTTTAGTAGGTCAAGTGATGAAAAAGACAAAAGGACAAGCCAACCCTGCAACAACAAGAAAAATGATACAAGAAGAAATACAGAAAGGATAAAAAAGATGATAGATATAAAAGAACTATACCAAAAAATAGAAAAATATATGAATCAAACTGTTACATTACAAGGATGGATTCGTAATATTAGAAAACAAAAAGATTTTGGATTTATTGACTTTTCTGATGGGACCTATTTCAAGCATATCCAATTGGTATATGATAACGACAATAAGCAATTGGAACAAATCAATCAGTTACACATAGGGGCCGCTATTACAGTAACAGGAACAGTAAAAGCTTCGATTGGAGCTGGACAATCATTTGAACTAGTGATAGAGGATTTAATTGTCGAGGGAGATTGCCCAGAAGATTATCCGTTGCAACCAAAAAGACATACACGAGAATTTTTAAGGGAAATTGCTTATTTACGTCCTAGAACCAACCTATTTCAAGCAGTATTTCGAATTCGTAGTGTAGCAGCTCATGCGATTCATACTTATTTCCAAGAGCATGGATATTTATATGTACATACACCATTGATTACAACGGCAGATTGTGAGGGTAGTGATCAAATGTTTAAAATCACTTCTTTAAATATGAATCATATTCCTATGATAGATGGACATGCAGACATGAGTAGAGATTTATTTGGTAAACAAGCTTATATTACAGGTACAGGGCAATTGCATGGTGAAACATTTGCAATGGCATTTAAAAAAATTTATACATTTGGCCCTACATTTAGGACTGAAAATTCTAATACCAAAACACATGCCAATGAGTTTTGGATGATTGAGCCAGAAATTGCTTTCTGTAACCTAGAGGGACTTATGGATATTGAAGAAGAAATGCTGAAATATATTGTAAATTATGTTTTGGAAAAATGTGAAGAGGAAATTAATTTCTGTGATCAGTTTGTAGAAAATGGATTAAAAGAAAAGTTGACGAAATTAGTCAATTCCAAGTTTACACGTATTACACATCATGAGGTAATTGATATTTTGAAAAAAGCAGATGTTAATTTTGAATTTACTCCGGACTACGAAGAAGACATTGCCAAAGAACATGAAAAATATATTACAGAATATTTCAATGGACCTGTTTTCATTACCAATTGGCCAAAAGACATTAAAGCATGGTATATGAAATTAAATGAAGATGGAAAAACAGTTGCCGCGGTAGATTTAGAAGTACCAGGAGCTGGGGAATTAATGGGAGGCTCTGAACGTGAAGCCGACTATCAAAAATTAATCCACCGTGCGCATGAATTAAATGTAGATACCGATGCAGTAGATTGGTTTTGTAATTTAAGGAGATATGGTGGCTGTTATCACTCTGGATTTGGAATGGGCTTTGAAAGACTGCTTATTTATTTAACAGGAATTGAAAATATTCGTGATGTAATACCTTATCCAAGAACACCTAAAAATTGTGATTTTTAAAAGGAAGATTCCAAAAAGGAATCTTTTCAGAGTGTAGACAAACCCATAGATTTTTTCTATGGGTTTTCTATTGATTAA
>CARSXK010000034.1:0-8262 GCA_949065595.1 uncultured Bacilli bacterium | reverse complement strand
ACATCTCCTATTCTTTTTTCATTCAACCACTAAAAAGAGGGTATTACCCCCCCCCGTTTACAATTCGTAAATATTCATTTTTCTACTTGTAAACTATACTATGATTCTTTTTCTGTTTTATTGTAACAAATTTATGTTTTTTTGGCAAGTTATTTATTACTTATGATTGAATAACAAGTTTAGAATTGTCAACATCAATCGTAACAGTTGTATTTGGTCCAATTTGTTCTGTTAAAATGGATGTTGCAAGTAAGGTCTCTAGATTTCGACTCACATAACGTTTTATAGGCCTTGCCCCATAAGCTACATCATAAGAAGCATCAATAATAAAGTCACGTGCTTTATCAGTCAATACAACTTTGATTTTTTGATCTTGTAGTCGTTCTTCAATTTCTTTCATCATTTTATCCAGGATATCATATACCACTTCTTTGGTCAATGCATTGAATATAATAATTTCGTCGATACGATTGATAAATTCTGGTTTGAATGTCTGTTTCAATTCTTGCATCACTAAAGTATTACTATTTTCCTCATTTTCTAAAATATAATGGCTACCTAAATTAGATGTCATAATGATTATGGTATTTTTAAAATCAACCGTTCTTCCTTGTGAATCGGTGATTCTACCATCATCTAGAATTTGTAATAAAATATTGAATACATCTCGGTGCGCTTTTTCAATTTCATCGAATAATACAATACTATAAGGGTTTCTTCGTACTGCTTCTGTTAATTGACCTCCCTCATCATATCCTACATATCCAGGAGGCGCTCCTACTAGTCTTGCAACAGAATGCGCTTCCATATATTCACTCATATCAATTCTAACCATATGTCTTTCATCATCAAATAATTCATAAGCAAGTGTTCTTGCAACTTCTGTTTTTCCAACACCAGTTGGTCCTAGGAAAATAAATGATCCAATTGGACGTTTTGGGTCTTTGATTCCAGCACGTGCTCTGATAATCGCTTCACTTACCAATTTCAAAGCCTCTTCTTGCCCTTTGACGCGTTCTTTCATATGTGCTTCCAAATGCATCAATTTTTCTTTTTCTCCACCTACTAATTTTTGAATAGGAATATTCGTCCATTTGGAAATAATCCCAGCAATATCTTCCTCATCTACCACATCACTTAAAATTTGAGATGTATTTTTGCTTTTGAGATCTTCTAGTTCATGTTCCAGTTTGGGCAATGTTCCATGTCTTAATTTAGCAGCCGTTTCTAAATCATAATTATTTTCCGCTTGTTCTAATGAAAAACGGCATTTTTCAATTTCATCTTTTTTTGCACTAATACTTTCATTGATTGTTTTTTCTGCTTCCCAATCATTTCTTAATTTAGATTCTTTTTCTTTCAAAGTTGCAATAGTTGCTTTTAACTCGTCCACCCTTGCTTTGGATAATTCATCTTTGTCTTTTTTAATGGCTTCCAATTCTACTTCCAATTGCATAATTTCTCTTGTCAACATATCCAAATTAGTTGGAACAGAATCCATTTGAACTTTGATGGTGGCACAAGCTTCATCAACTAAATCAATTGCTTTATCAGGTAAAAAGCGATCTGTAATATAGCGGTCTGATAGTGTTGCAGCGGCAATCAAGGCTTTATCTTTGATATTAACACCATGAAATACTTCAAATCTGGACTTAAGACCTCTTAAAATGGTAATGGTGTCTATTACTGTTGGCTGTCCTACTTGCACTCTTTGAAATCTTCGTTCAAGAGCGCCATCTTTTTCAATATATTTTCTATACTCATTTAAAGTGGTCGCACCAATAACTTTGATTTCTCCTCTTGCAAGCATTGGTTTTAACATATTACTTGTATCAATTGCACCTTCTGCTCCACTGCCTACAATCATGTGGATTTCATCAATAAAAAGAATGATTTGCCCATCGCTTTCTTTGATTTTTTTTAAAACAGCTTTCAAGCGTTCTTCAAATTCACCACGATATTTTGCACCTGCAATCAAAGCACCCATATCCAATTCCCAAATGGTTTTTCCTTTTAAACTATTTGGGACATCTCCTTTGACAATACGACTCGCAAGTCCTTCTACGATCGCTGTTTTTCCTACACCTGGTTCTCCAATCAAAACAGGATTGTTTTTGGTTTTTCTAGATAATATTCTTGTAATACTTCTAACTTCTTCATCACGTCCAATGACAGGGTCTACTTTACCAAGTTTTACACTTTCTGTAATGTCACGCCCATATTTTTCAAGGACATTCTCTTCTTGAACATTTTGATTCATCAGTATCCCTCCCTTTTCTTATGATGTTTCTTCATCATTATATTCATTATAACACTATTTTAGCACTTGTCAAGCATGAGTGCTAAAATAGCAGAAAGAAAAAAGAATATGTATACTTATTCTATTTTTCAAATACCTGTTGATATTTTTTACCATATATTTTTCTTTAAAGCTTTCTTCCAACTCTTTCACACGCCTTTCATATTCATACTCCCCTTTATCGAGTGGATTTCCAAGAAGCTGATATAAATCGTATGCATGTTTCAATTCATGAACATTTACAAGTGTGGTTTGTAGATCTGTAATAACAGGCACAAATACTTTCATGTCAACTAAACAATTATTTGTATCCATCTTCATATTTACGCCATAGAAAAAACAATCATCTGTAGGTACAATTCTTTTTTCTATATATTGCCAAAAGGTAGATGAGTAATTTAGAAATCTTTTTATATCATCCATTCTTAAGAAGTAATTCAAGATAATTTTTCTAGTACAATATTGATCTAATTAAATATGAAGAATTAATGTCTGCGTATATACACCATTAATAATTTCTTCCCTTCGATTATAATCTTTTTTATGATGAGTTATTTCTTTTAATATAAGTGCGATTTCATTCGATTTTATATATGGTAGATTATTTTCACCAATCGGATGTGTAAATGCAAAATAAATATTTTTATGATCATGATAGGCATTGATACTGACTTGTTTGATATGGCCTTTTTCTAATAAATAGGTACTATAGTCAAACATATATCCTAAACATAAGGATAATTCTCTGATTGCCTTATCTTGTAAAAGTTCTAGTATTTTATCATTTCTTTGGAAATCGATGCTAATGGTTGTTTGAACTTGTTTTTCTTGCAACACACTTATTTTATAATAAAATAATCCCATTAAGCCCTTTTTGGATAGTTTTTGGATTTGTTCTAATAAATATGCATTCAAAGAATTGTCTTTCTCATTTAATAAATGATCAATATAAGATAATTCTTCGCCTCCTGATTCTTGTAGCATTTTTCGGAGAAAAGAAAGTTGATTGTGATATTCTTTATTTTTTTTCGCCTGTTGTGAAAGCATATACTCAAAAGTTTCTACATCGATAATTAATTTTTGATATTCATCAGCAAGCTTTTTACTTTCCATTTTTTCTTTCATATATTCAATTAAAATAATACAAGAAACAAATAAAAAGGCAAGACTTAAAAAGGAAATCTTTTTATGAATTAAATAAAATTGAACAATACTTAAATTGAGAATCCCTATCATAACAAGGAGAAACCACTTTTTTTCCTGAAAATATTCTAATCCTCTTTGAAATAATTTTGCAAGAGATAAAAAATGAAACAAAAATATCGCAAATATAGCAATACATAAATTGATTAAAATTAGGTATCCGAGGTGCGAATTCCATGACATTGGATAACAAAAAGTCAGAATTGATAATATTAATATTTCAGATAAGATGCTTGTAAAAAAACTAAATAATACAGCAACACCAGTTTGATGAAAATTATGTTTCCATAACACTTTTGATATCATCCAAATCATCCCTATTTTAAGGGGAAACATAAGGTTTATATTTTGACTATCTAGGCTACTAATGATTCCAAAAAGCAAAAAACAAATCCAAAATTTGTAGGAACTATAGACGATTTTTTCATCTAGAATTCTTGAAATCAAATATAGAATTGTCCAATACCCAATGGACAAGATAATAAAATTAACAATCATGATTCCTCCGTAGACTCTGATAATATATGAACGGCTTTTCGGAATCGTTCACAATTCGCATCTGCTTTTCTTTTTTCTTTTTTTAATACCTCATTTTCAGTAGTCAGCTTTATATTTCTAGAATGTAAGGTTGCGATCTCTTGTTGTAATATTCTTTGATTTTCCTTTCCTTGCATGTATTTTTCTGTTTTGTCCTTGGCAATCCATATTCGTAGTGTATTTAGATGCATTCCAAATTTTTGAAGAATCTGTTCTTCTGTTGCTCCATTATAATACATATAAATAGCTTCTTGATGAATGGAAGGAGAATAACGTTTCCCTTTTTGTGGTTGTTCTTTTTTCTTCGTTTGCTTATCGTTTACAATGGTTGCATTCAAAAGCTTTGTTTTATGTAAATTGCTAATACGTGTACGGCTTTCATATACAAAGTAAGAAGGCAATTTTGGCTTTAACTCTTCTAATGTGTAGGATACTAGATAACTACAAGATTCGGTTTGAATAATGGTTTTCTTTTTTTTGTATCTTTGTAGAAAAGCAATCTCTTGCGTATGGAGTTCATATTGAATATCGTTCTCGGTAAAACGTAAGTGTTCTTTTTTAGCAACTCTTGTAATCCAAAACGATAAGCTTTCTTTTAATTTATGTTCCCATTGTGGATAAAAATAATTAATATAATCAACAAATTGGCATTTCAAAGCAATGAAAAGAAATCGTTCATCTCCAAAGCCAATGATTGGGCTTGCAAAATCATATTTCCGGATTTTTCGAACATAATCTTGCAATTTCATGGATGGGGTTTCCATATCAAGAAGATATACCTTTATACCACTTTTGGTTTTTGATATTACTTGATAAGCCTCTTCGATATAGTCATCATAAACTTTAATCTGGCAAATCATATTTTGTTTTTTCATTACATTTTGAATACATTGTTTCATTCTTTTTTGGAAAGGAACATTATCGTTAATTATGATAAATTCTAGCATACTACAACACTCCTATTATAGTTATCATAACATAGAGTTTTTGCAAATACAATTAAAAAAATCCAAATTTTGGATTTATCATTAAACTTCTTTTTGATTTAAAATTGTCCTTAATTTTCCACGAATTCTTTGTAAAGCATTATCAATGGCTTTTGGTTCTTTGTCTAATATTTCAGATATTTCTTTATACTCAAAACCACTGATTTTTAATTCAAATACGATACTTTCCAAAGCAGTTAATTTATCTTTTGCAAGATCTAACACATGAGACTGGTATTCATTGCTCATTAAAACCGTTTCAGGATTAGCAGTATCATCTCCAAACAAATATTCTAATGAATAGGTTTCTCCACCATCAGTGACAGCATCAATGGGGATAGATTCATTTAAAATTTTATTTTTCAAACGTTTGGTAGCAACAACTGTACTAACCATTTTGTGTTTGATGCAAGTAATTGCAAATGTATAAAAAGTCGTATCTTTTTGTTCTTTAAAATGATCGATTGCACTCATTAAACCAAGTAAGCCTTCTTGAATTAAATCACTGATTTCTAGTCCAGCACTTTTTACATATGGATATAATTTATGTGCTAATTTTTCAATAAATGGTTGATACTTTTGATAAAGAATATTATTAGCTTCCTCATGATTTTCACTGATATAGCTCAATAACTCATAGTCATTATATTCTTTATAATTCATAGAATCTACCTACTTTCTTTTTAACATAGCCTCAAAAATAATAATACCAGCTGCAACGGAAGCATTTAGACTATTGACAGTTCCTTGCATTGGTATTTTGGCTATGAAATCACAAGACTCTTGTACCAAGCGACTCATTCCATTTCCTTCATTGCCAATGACTACTGCAATTTTTCCAGTATAATCAATTTGATTATAGTCGGTTCCTTCCATATCGGTTCCAATTATCCAAAAGCCCTTTTCCTTAAGCGTTCGTATTGTCTGATTTAAGTTGGTTACACAGGCAATCTTCATATGGTCTATTGCTCCTGTACTAACCTTGATGACAGTAGAATTTACATCGACACTTCGATCTTTTGGAATAAGAATACCATCCACACCTGCTGCTTCACAAGTACGGATTATGGCTCCAAAATTATGAGGATCTTCCAAATGATCCAATATTACTAAAAAAGAATCTTCTTTCTTTAGTAATTCCTCTAATGGGGCATACATATAATCAGGTACACTTAATATTATACCTTGATGCATTCCATTTGCAAGTTTATCTAATTCAAATTTTTCTAGGAATTTAGTTTCAATATTCTGTTTTTGTATAGCAGAAAGAATAAATTCGTCATTGAAATTCTTATAAATATAAGCTTTTTTGATTTTTTTTTGATTTTTAAGATATTCTGTTACAACATTTTTTCCATATATATACATATTATTCACCTGTAATCCATTTCATAATTTCATCAATTCTTGTTTTGTTTTTTTCCAAATATAAATAACCAATCAGAGCCTCTAATCCTGTTGCATATTTATAGGTAGCGACATCTGTATGTTTTGGGCTTTTATGGCTTTTATGATTACGTGCCCTTAACACTATATTCATTTCTTTTTCGTTTAAAAATTTGCTTTCAATCATCTGTTTTACAAATTTACATTGATTTTTAGCACTCACATAGGATATGGCTAATTCTTGTAATTCTTTGACTTTTATGATTTTCTTTTTGAGTAAATATTCTCTGATATAACATTCATAAATGGCATCTCCTAGATATGCTAAAGCGAGTACATTGGTCATAGAATCCTCCTTTTATTTTTTCTTCTTCAGAACATTCAGCCATGCAATATTCTACATAATAATTATCTAATTGTAGATTTTTATTTGATTCATTTAATTTTCCTTCCTATCAAATGTAATTCCTTTTATATTACCATCTTTGATATCATTTAGAATAGCTGCATATACTTTATCATAGTCTACTTCGCCACCGCGAATGAGACATCCTCTTTTTTTACCAATGTATTCTAAAGATTCGACAATATCTTCGTGTAATTTTTCTAATCCGTATCTTTGTTTCAATATTTCTGGATAGTATTTTTCTAACATTTCTAATATATAGATAACCACTTCATCTAGTGGAAGCACTTCTTCTTTAATGGCGGTTAGACTTGCAAGATTATAGGCAACTACATCTGACTCAAATTTTGGCCATAAGATTCCTGGAGAATCTAATAGTTCTAAAGAATCATTGATACGAATCCAATCTAAATTTTTGGTAACACCGGGTTTATTGCCTACTGTAACTGCTTTTTTCCCAACCAAACGGTTGATTAGTGTAGATTTACCTACATTTGGAATTCCCACAATCAGTACACGTGCTTTTTTCATTTGGAGACCTTTTTGTTCCCTTTTTAATTTTTCATTTTCTAAAATTTTTTTTGTTGCTTCTAGGATAGGTTTTGTACTACTTAAACTATTTAATTCAACACCTATTACAGTATAGCCTTGTTCTTTATAATAATTCATCCATTTTTTTGTTTCATTATGATCGCATAAATCCATTTTGGTAAATATTAAAATTCTAGGTTTATTTTTGATATAAGTATCAATATCTGTTATTTTGGATGAATATGGCATTCTCGCATCAATTATTTCATATACTATATCAATTTGATTTAACTTTTCTGAAATTAATCTTTTTGTTTTTGCCATATGTCCAGGGTACCAGTTGATTACGCTTTTATGCAACCCCTTATCATTATTTTCACTCATTCTTTTCACCTTCTTCTTTTGATAATTCATATAGTTCCTTTTCATCTTTAATTATTTTTATTAACTCATCTTTAGTCGGTAAATATGTTAAATATTTAGATGCAAATACATTTTTTATACTATCTCCTAAAGTCATTTCTACAACAGCATCATCCTTATCTGCACAAAGAAGAATACCAATAGGCTCATTTTCACCATCAATCATTTGAGTCTTTTTATAGTAATTAACATACATTTGCATTTGTCCTATATCTTGATGAGTAAGTTTCCCTATTTTTAAATCTATTATTACAAAGCACTTTGCTAATCTATTATAAAATATTAAATCTGGATAATAATACTCTGTACCTATCTTAATTCTTTGTTGGCTTGCAACAAATGAGAAACCTCTACCAAGTTCTAATAAAAATTCTGTTAAGTGTGATAATAATGCACTCTCTAAATCTGTTTCTAAATAGTTTTTATTTTCTTTTAAACCAGCAAATTCAAATATATATGGTGATTTTAATATTTCTTCTGGCTCACGTTCA
>CARSXK010000033.1:0-8632 GCA_949065595.1 uncultured Bacilli bacterium | reverse complement strand
CTCTACTGACATTTTCTCAAAATGATTTTTCTGACATTTTCAAGAAAATTTGACAGCATTTTTATGTATAAGTGTATAAAAAAAAACTTTGTTTCCATAATAACACTAGGAGGAAGAACATGGAAAAAAATAAATATAATGATTTGGTTACTAAACATACACCAAAGGAAAACCGATTATATAATGGGTTAATTGCTTTTTTCATTGGTGGAATGATGGGTGTAATTGGACAACTTCTATTAGAGGTTTGGTCTTATTACTTGCATATTCCTACAAAAGAAGCAGGAACTTTTATGATTATTACTTTAATATTCATTGGATGCTTGCTTACTTGTTTCGGTTTCTTTGATAAATGGGTTCATTTTGCAAAAGCAGGTCTGATTGTTCCAATTACTGGATTTGCCCATGCAATGATGAGTGCTGCTTTGGAATACCGAAGGGAAGGTTTTGTAACAGGACTTGGGGCAAGTATGTTTAAATTGGCGGGTTCTGTTATTATATTTGGAGTGGTGAGTGCTTATGTATTTGGATTGATACGAATTCTTTTATTTGGAGGGCAAATATGACATTTCAATATAAAAACGTATATATCAATGAAACTGCAACTGTGACAGGGCCTTATGAACAAAAAGGACCTTTGGGTCATTATTTTGATAAAGGACATGATGATCTTTATTTTGGTACAAAAACTTGGGAAAGCGCCGAAAGTAAGTTGATAGAAGAAAGTGTGGATATCTTGCTCACCAAGAAAGGATGCACTAAATTTGATATTGATTTGTTTATTTCTGGAGATTTACTCAATCAAACAGTTGCTTCTAATTATGCAGCAAGTCGTTTGGGGATTCCTTTTATGGGTGTTTATAATGCGTGTGCAACCAGTGTAGAAGGGCTAATTCTTGGGGCCAATATGGTAGAAGCATCTCAAATTAAAAATTGTATCTGTGCTGCTTCTTCTCATAATAATGCAGCAGAAAAACAATTTCGATATCCTGTTGAGTATGGAGGACCCAAACCCAAAACCACAACTTTTACAACGACAGGATGTGCTAGTGCATATTTAAGTCACGAAAAATCGGGTATCCGCATTGAAAGTGCAACTGTTGGTTCTGTAATTGATATGGGCGTTAAAGACGCTTACCATATGGGAGCTGTTATGGCTCCTGCATGTGCGGAAACCATTTATCGCCATTTGATGGATACCAAAAGGGATATTGGTTATTACGATTTGATTTTAAGTGGGGATTTGGGAATTTATGGCGAGAATATCTTAAAAGATTATATGAAAACAGAATATGGGATAACGTTAAAAAATTATGATGATACCGCAACTATGATTTTTGATGTAGAAAAGCAGTCTGTTTATGCGGGTGGTAGTGGACCAGCATGTGCTCCTTTGGTTACTTATGGTTATATTTTTTCTAAAATGAAAAAGAAAGAATATAAGAAAGTTTTATTGGTTGCGACTGGAGCTTTGATGTCAACAACTATGGTCAATGAAAAAATGAGTATTCCAAGTATCGCTCATGCAATTAGTTTGGAGGTTGTCGAATGATTTATATCAATGCGTTTCTTTTTGCAGGATTTGTATGTTTATTAGGACAAATTATTTTGGATAATACCAAATTAACAGCAGGCCATGTGACAACTATTTTTGTTGTATTAGGGGCTTTCTTGGATATCTTTAGTATTTATGATCAATTGGTGTTATGGGCTGGTGGTGGTGCATTGGTACCAATTACTAGCTTTGGACATCTTCTCATTCATGGGGCATTAGAAAAAGCCCAAGATTTTGGTATTATTGGACTTGCTATGGGGATGTTTGATTTAACTTCTTCTGGAATTATATCAGCAATTGTTATTTCATTCTTTTTATCACTTCTTTTTAAACCAAAAGATTAAAACCAGATTAGCCTCTGGTTTTATTTTTGGTGGTTACAAAAGCAACCTCTCCATTCAATGGATATGAAACATGAATTTCTATATTATATTGGTCCATCTCTTCTTGTAATTGCTTTAAATCCTCTTTATTTACTGTTCCAGTTAACATTCTTGTAAGTGTTTTGGTTGGATGATGAATTTCGGTTTGGTATGTTGGCGTTCTATCTGTTTCATAATTGGTATAATAATTTTGTAATTCGGGATTTTGAATGGAATAATAATGAAATAAACATTCCCTTAATTTTTCTAATGAATTTAACTTTTGGCTTGCTTCTTGTTTATCAGAATGTGTATATGAACGTATTATTTTCACCTGCCGAGTATGAGTGCTATTTTTTTGTAATATCCATTTTTTTATTTTACATACCTTGTTTTGGATAAAGATAAGGTTTTTGACCCAAACTGATGATTTTCTAGAATAATCCTTTTTTAAAAATTCTGATATTTCTTTTGTGTATAAAGATTGCATATATGCATTACCCCCTTTTTCGAGTTCTTATTATAGCAAAATAAATGAATTTGTCAAATTTGCTAGCTTTTACGGAACATTTTATTGTATAATAAAAAAACAAATGTTGGTGATAATATGTATTTAAAGAAAATGATTGCGAGTGGATTTAAGTCCTTCGCAGATAAAATAACCATTGATTTTACACAGGGAATTACAGGAATTGTAGGACCGAATGGCTCTGGCAAAAGTAATGTAGTTGATGCAGTAAGATGGGTACTTGGAGAGCAGTCTGTGAAATCCTTAAGAGGGGATGGCAACATGACAGATGTCATTTTTTCAGGAAGTAAATCGAGAAATGCTTTAAATGTTGCATCTGTTACTTTAATTTTTGATAATACAGATCATTATTTACCGATTGAATTTGATGAAGTTTCTATTCAAAGACGTGTTTACAAAGATGGTACCAATGAATATGCCATTAACAATGAAAAATGTAGACTCAAAGATATTGTTGATATTTTATTAGATAGTGGAATGGCCAAAGAGAGTTTCAATATTATTTCACAAGGTAAAATAGAAGAAATCATCAGTAGTAAACCAACGGAACGTAGGGTTATTTTTGAAGAAGCAGCTCAAGTTTTAAAATATCGGAAAAGAAAAGAAGAAGCGTTGCGAAAATTGGATCGTACCCATGAAAATATGAATCGTGTGGATGATATTTTGCACGAGCTCGAAAAACAGGTAGGGCCACTCAAAAAACAACATGATGAGGCAATTGTTTATCGAGAAAAAATGGCAGAACTAGAACAAGTGGAAGTCGCATTAATCGTAAAGGATATTACGGATATCCATGTTCTTTATCAAAATAATAAAGAAAAGATTACATTGTTAAATGAAGAATTATTACGTATTACTACGGGAAATCGTACCAGTGAAGCGAAAATAGAAGAATATAAAACTAAAATTCAAAAGTTAGAAGATCAAATCTCTATTTTAACAAAAGATTTGTTAGAAAAAACGACACAGGTAGAAAAAATTAATAGTGAAAAAAATATTTTACTTGAACGTAAAAAATATGAAGTAGAAGACCAAAAATTGCACGATAATTTATTGCAACTCAAAGAACAACAATTGAAGTTAGAAAGTGATATTCATACACTGGAGATAGAAATATCTTCTTATGAAACAGAAATGCATACGAAGCGTTCTCATGTTGAAAGTTTGGAACAACAATATCGTAATCATAAGGTAAAAAGAGAACAAATCGAAAAACAATTGACAGAATGCTTACGGGAAAAATCTACAATGGAATATACCATTCGTCATTTACAAGATAGTATCGAAAGTGGAAGTTCTCTTCCATATGCGGTGCGTTCTATTTTAGAAAATCCAAAATTACGTGGTGTTCACAATGTAATAGGGCATTTGTTGGAAGTAGAAGAACAATATGCGACTGCGATTACAACTTCACTAGGGGCTGCCACTACCTATTTGGTGGTTGAAAACGAACAAGTTGCAAAAGAAGCAATCGTTTATTTGAAGCAAAATAACATTGGAAGAGCCACTTTTTTTCCAATATCTGTGATTACTGCAAAAGAAATAGATAATAATACACTGGCAATTCTTAAGTCACAAGATGGTTTTGTGGGAATGGCTGTAGATTTGATAAAATATCAGCCTCTTTATGATGCAATTATGAGAAATCAACTTGGGAATGTCATTGTTGCTTCTGATATTGATGCTGCCAATGCTATTAGTAAAAAAATACATTATCGTTATAAAGTAGTCACATTGGATGGAGAACTTTTACATGTTGGAGGGTCTCTTACAGGTGGAAATACCAAAGGTTCAAAAAGTATTTTAACGGAAAAATATGAATTGGAACATGTTTTACAACAACAAAAAAATGTCATTCATCAAGTAGAAACATTAGAAAATGAAATCAATCAAATGGATGAACAAAATCGATCTTTTGAAGATCAATTATATTTAGCCAATAAAGAGTTGTTTTCTGTTACAGAAATTAAGGATCAAAAGAATCATTTGCTACAAGAATTCAAAAATAAGTTAATGCAAACAGAACAAGAAATGAGTGGAACGCAACATCTTTTAGATGGTAATATTAGTCAAGAAGAAGCATCTATTCTTTCTTCTTATTATCAGGCTGTAGAAGAAATGCATAAAGCAGAAATTTATTTGCAAGAATTACAAAATCAAAGAGAAAGTCTTTCTAGTGATTTAAAAGATTTTGAATTTTCTTTGCGTCAAGAAAATAGTGCATTTTATTCAAAAAATAAAGAACTCAAAGAACTTGAAATAGAGGTCAATCGTATGGATGTCACATTAGATCATTTGTTGTCTAAATTGAATGAAACCTATAGTATGACCTATGAAAAGGCATCTACTATGTATGTACTGGATATTGAGGTAAAAGTAGCACGCGAACAGGTGAGTCAATTAAAGCGCACCATTCGTGATTTGGGTACTGTTTCTTTGGGTGCAATAGAAGAATATGAACGTGTGAATGAACGTTATACTTTCTTAAATCATCAAAGAGAAGATTTGACAAAGGCGGAAGATACATTATTAGAAATTATTCATGAAATGGATACTGTTATGGAAACCGAGTTTTCAAAAACATTCCAAATAATCAATGAGAATTTTTCTCAAACATTTAAAGAATTATTCAAAGGGGGATCTGCTTCTTTGAAGATGACAGATCCAAGCAATTTATTAGAAACAGGAATTGAAATTGTCGCCTCTCCACCAGGTAAAAAATTAACAAGTATTTCTTTGTTGTCAGGTGGCGAGAAAACCTTTACTGCTATTAGTTTATTGTTTGCCATTTTAAAGTCTAGACCTGTTCCATTCTGCATTTTGGATGAAGTAGAAGCTGCATTGGATGAGGTCAATGTAGATAGTTTTGGGGAGTATCTAATGCATTTCAAAAAGCACACACAATTTATTTTAATTACTCATAAAAAAAGAACAATGGAATATGCAGATGTATTATATGGAATTACAATGCAAGAATCTGGAGTCAGTAAATTGGTGAGTGTAAAGCTAGAAGAAATCAAATAATTATGAAATAAAAAATTTGTCTTATATTGAAAAATGAAAATAGATATGTTAGACTGTTAAAGGAGGTATATATATGAAAGAAAAACGTGTAGAACATAGTGACAAAATTGTATATTGTTTATATATTATTATTGCTTTACTTTTTGTAAATAGTATATTATTAATCGTATCAATTGGAAACAAAGGGAATACGGTTTTAAGTAGTAATGAGGAAGAAGAATTGCCATATGATGTAAGTGATTTTGCAGAGATGACGACAGATCAAGCAATGGAAACCATTCAAGCAGGAGGGTTCCAAGTAATCTATATTGGACATTCTAGTTGTGGTTTCTGTAGGAAGTATGTACCTGTATTACAAGAGGCACAAAAGGCCTTTGGATATCAAACCATTTATATTGATACAGATAAGTTGACGAGTGCAGATAGTGAAAAATGGATGGCATTGGATACATATGTTGAAGAAAGTTTTGGATATACGCCACTGACTATTCTTACAAAAGATGGTAAATATGTAGATGGTCAACTTGGATATACAGACTATAATACATTAAAAGCACTTTTAGAAAAAAATGGGCTTCAAGAAAAATAAGAGGTAGACCTCTTTTTTTTGATATTTAAATTGACTTATTTGTTTTGAAAAATATTAAAACTATGGTAAACTAATAAAAGCAAGAGAATGGTGATAATATGTTAAAAGTATGTGATGTAAGTTTAAGATTCCAAACCAGAGTTTTATTTGATCATGTCAATTTGGAGTTTAAGGATGATAATTGTTATGGAATTATTGGAGCGAATGGAGCAGGCAAGTCTACTTTTTTAAAGATACTCAGTGGTGAGGTAGAATCGACAAAAGGGGAAGTTGTGATTGGAAAAGGAGAAAGAATTTCTGTTTTAAAGCAAAATCACAATGAATTTGATGATAACACAGTATTAGAAACAGTAATTATGGGCGATACAGAACTGTACCAAATTATGAAAGAAAAAGAAGCCATCTATATGAAACCTGATTTTTCTTTAGAAGATGGGATGCAGGCAGCTGAATTAGAGGCACGTTTTGAAGAGAAAAATGGATGGCAAGCGGAAAGTGATGCAGCGGTTTTATTGGTAGGACTTGGTTTACCGAATACCTTACATGAGAAAAAAATGTGTGAGCTAGAGGATCGTGATAAAGTCAAGGTATTGCTTGCACGTGCTTTATTTGGAAATCCAGATATTCTTCTTTTGGATGAACCCACCAATGGACTAGATGGAGAAAGCATTTTATGGTTAGAAGAATTTTTGATTAACTTTAAAAATACAGTGTTAGTCGTATCTCATGATCGTCATTTTTTGAATAAAGTCTGTACACATATGTTGGATATTGATTTTGAAAAAATTACATTATTTGTTGGAAATTATGATTTTTGGTATCAATCAAGTCAACTTATTCAAAAACAAATGAGGGATTCTAATAAGCGAAAAGAAGAAAAAATAAAAGAATTGGAAGACTTTATTCGTCGTTTTAGTGCCAATGCATCTAAATCCAAACAAGCAACTTCCCGTAAAAAATCATTAGAAAAAATTGTATTGGAAGATATCAAACCATCGAGTCGAAAATATCCATATATTCAATTTGAACTAGAAAGACCACTTGGTAAAGAAGTCATTACATTAGAAAAAATAAATTATAGTATCGATGGAAAAACAATTCTTAAAAATTTGAATTTAACCATACGTCCTGCAGATAAAATTGCTTTAATTGGAAATAATGAAATTGCTAAAACAGCATTACTTAAAATATTAGCAGGAGAAATTGAGCCAGATAGTGGATCGATAAAAATAGGTTCTAGTGTTAAAATTTCTTATTTTGCAAAAAATCATGATGCCTATTTTAAGGATTCTATATCTTTAGTGGAATGGTTGCAGAATTATTCTACGGTAAAGGAAGAGAGTTTTGTAAGGGGTTTTTTAGGAAGAATGTTATTTTCAGGTGAAGAATCTTTAAAAAAAGTAACCGTTTTATCTGGTGGAGAAAAGGTAAGGGCTATGTTTTCTAAAATGATGTTAGAAAAGGGGAATGTCCTTTTATTGGATGAGCCAACCAATCATTTGGATATTGAATCCATTACAGCATTGAATGAAGGTTTGGAGCAATATAAAGGTGCACTTGTATACGCTACTTTTGACCAAGAATTGATTGAAAGTATCAGCAATCGTTTGATTGAAATTTTTGAAGATGGTACGATTCGAGATAAACAAATTTCTTATCAAGATTATTTACAAAAGTATAGTAATGTAAGTTAAGTTATCTTATTTTTGTCGACAATTGAATCTATTACCATACAATAGGGTAAAGGGGGATAATGTATGAATGGTAGAGTGAATTATCGACCTGGGTTTCGTCCTTTATTCGGAAGACCTGGCTTTGGTAGGCCTAGATATGGATTTGGCTTTGGTGTACCATTTTTGTTAGGGGCAGCTACTGCAACTGCTTTAACACCATATTTTTATAGACCATATCCTTATTATGGATATCCAGTATATTATTATTAAAAAAGCTTGAACTGCTTTTTTATTTTGTATATAATATTGAACTATTGGAGGAAAAATTTATGCTAGAGTTAGGAGAACAATTTATCGCAAAAAAGTTAAATCCAACAAATGTATTAGACAAATATATTGTGGAATCATGTTGCAGGGATCCCAATATTTGTGAATACATGGAACTGAAGGATGTGTTTGCTAATACAAGTTACTTGAATAGAACCAGTATATATCAATCACAATATGGACTTTATTTGGGAAACACTCCAATTGGATATTTGGATATTTCTAAAATATATATCAGTGAGATGGATGAATGGGTAAACTTAATGTATGCCATTTTAAAAGAGTATCGCAATAAAGGATATGCTAAAAAAATAGTAAATGCGATAACACGTGAAATACTAATAGATAGACTTATAAAAAGTGTGCATTTACAAATTTCTTGTGATAATACCGCAAGTATTCATATTGCGAAATCGTGTAACTTTATGGAAACAAGTGATGATCAAGATTTGGGTTATAAAACCTATATAAAAGCCAAATGGATGTTAGAAAAAGAAAAGACACTTTGATGAAGTGTCTCAGAGTGTAGACAAACCCATAGATTTTTTCTATGGGTTTTCTATTGATTAAATT
>CARSXK010000032.1:0-9014 GCA_949065595.1 uncultured Bacilli bacterium | reverse complement strand
ATTATACAACGATTTTTTTTAAAAGAAAAGAGCATTGACCTTTGTCAACACTCTGGAAAAACGTTTCCAACGTTTTTTCTTTACATTGAAATAGAACGTGTTATAATAACAGATAAAAAGAATTAGGTGTTATTATGGAACAAGTTGTAAAGCGTATGATTGAAATGTATTTGAAACAAAAGGGTCTCGAAAAAAATTTCTATCAGCATCCTGCTTTTGATTTGATCGATCAAGTATATGAAAAAATATTGGAAGAAACAGATGGAATACAAGAGGCGGTTTTTGATTGTGTGGAACAATATTGTTGTAGCCATATTGAGGTAAACGAAAATGTAATTGTTTATCAAGAAACATTATTTAAACCAATAGAACAGGAGTGTTGTATTTCTCCCTCTGCATATTATTATGAACTACTTCCAAAAAATCGTCTTTCCAAAACAAAAATAAATATAAGTACAGATTTTATGGAGCAAGATAAAGACTTTTGTCTATAAAAATATAGTAATTTTTGATTGTTCTCTTATAAGTTCTTAAATGTCGTTATAACCTTTATTTTTAAGTGTTTACAGCATTTTTGTTTTTCGAGGATATTTTTATAAATTGTTATAAATTCTTATAGTTTCACTTTCAAAAGTAGTAAATTAGTAGTAAAAATTTTTAAAAAGATTAATTTAAATGCTTAAAAAATACTTTGGTATTGCACAGTATCGAAGTATAGTTTTATAGGCGAGACTAGTTGCGGAGCAACTAAAGTTTTCGCCATAATAAGGACTAGTATTACCCTTATTATGCAGCATGAAGCATGTAGCAAATATATTTTTAATCACCTTTAAGAAAAGTGTTATCCTTTATATTTTATTTTCATACATTATTTTTTTTCCGTATTCAACAGCAACAAGGTGTTCTATTTTACAACCCCTAGATTTTTCCCAACCCTGCATAAAATATATATAATCTGCATTTATTAGAAATTCTAATGAGGCTAATAAATAATGAATATCTTCTAATTTATCACCTGTATTTTCTATAACTGTATCCATAACATTATATCCTTGTTTTTTTAACATTTCGATAATATTTTGTCTTTCTTCAATAATTTCTTCATATGATTTACCATTCATTGGCTGACTAATCATTACATTTTTCAAATAATCACATTCTTTCATATAATTATTATAACTTATTTAATTAATTAAGAAAAGGCATTGAATACCACTATAAAGTAGTAAATTAGTAGTAAAATATATTTAAGTTTTTATATTTATACTTATAAATAAGGACCTAATACGCAATAATTAAAATTTTTATAATAAAAAATGTAACTGATTTTCCCAAATATTTTTTGTTGGAATATAAAAAAGAACAATATTTTTATAATGAATGTGGAATAGAGTGGCATCGTATCATTCGTTCTTATCCACAATGGATTTTAAAAAAATTTCAGTTACAGCGAATTCTTCTTTCTTTTCCGATTGACCCAGATATATGGAATATGCCTTTTTTTAGTGAGATACAAATCAAACGAACCCAGTATCTGAATACCGCATTTCTCGAGTTTTTGATTCCTTCTGTTGCTCCAATACCATATGTTTGTGAATATGGATTACAAATGAAAAAACCAAATGATTTATTGCATTTGGAACTATCAAACCCTTCTTTTTTAGATTTGGTTTTGTTGAAATTATGTAATCATGCAGAGATTTCCAAAGAGGGGATTAAGCATGTTACTGATGAGGAGCGGACTCAGCAAATGCGTCAACTTTGGCAGTGGGTGAGACAGCTTCCAAATGAACAAGCAAGAGAGTATTTTCTGAATTATATCCAAAAAGAACCCACTTATGATTCTGATATGCCACTTAAAATGACGATAGCAAAATCTTTATAATTCGGTGTGTAATAAAACGGTATCTCCTACCATTATGGTAGTTAAAATACCAGTAGAAAATTCATAGCAAGCAACTGCTTTTTTACAATAAACGATATGCCATGGTTTGACATTTTGATAAAAAGCAACAATTTGTGCCTTTTTGTTTACCATAATGATGTCAATGTTTTGTTTCATAAAAAAAGTGTGTAAACTATTACATTTTGGGAAGTAAAGACCAGTAGAACTTGTCTTTTTTTTACCCATCATTCCTATACATCTAGAAATAAACGTTTTACAAATTTTTATCATAAAAGTTTGATGATTAATTTGAATCGTCATAATATCACCATAACTACTATAACATACCAAAAAATATTTGACAAATCCTGTAAAACAGTATAATATGGATATAGAGATGATTATGCAGGAGGGATTTTATGAAAAAGTGGAATCATAGGGGGCAAGCTCTTGTTGAATATTTATTAATTATTGCAGTGATTAGCGTTGTTGTTGTAACTGTTGTAAAATTATTAGGTGGTTATTTACAGGATTCTATGACAAAGTCCTCATGCAATCTAGTCGGTAAAGTATATGTAGAAGGTTCCAAACCTGGACAAGGACAATGCGTCGATCAATAAAATGATACATCGTATCGTTTTTTGTTGAGTAATTGTTTTTTTTTTGCTATAATTGGTATAAGGTAAAGAGGCGTGATGATATGAGAAAAACAAGTGGGCAAGCACTCGTCGAATTTGTGTTGATTTTACCTGTTTTCTTGTTATTGGTATTTGCTTGTATTGATTTTGGAACCATTATTTATGAAAAGTATCGCTTGCAAAATCATTTGGATGTTGTAAAAGAGTTACATGATACAAGTCAGGAACAAGAAATGAATAGGTATTTGAACGAAAATAAACTGTCTATCTCTTATGATTTTACACAAAGATATACAACAATTGTGCTTTCAAAAGAAATAAACATCATCACTCCTGGACTCAATCAAGTCTTAAAAAGTCCTTATGTAGTGAAAGAAAGGCTGACGATATTAAATGCAACTGAACCATAGAGGACAAACATTGGTTTTGTTTGTTTTGTTACTTCCTGTTTTATTACTTGTGCTGGGATTTTTAGTGGATATTGGAAATTTGCATGTACAAAAGCGAAAAATAGACTATGTTGTAACTGATGCATTAGAATATGGGCTGGAACATAAAGATGATGTGACATTGAAGCAAGATCTTTACCAATTTTTACTACTCAATTTGAAAACAGTGAAACATTTAGAAATTGATGATACAGAAAATCTTACGATTTTAGTGACTCAAAAAGTCAACCTTCTTTTTCCGTTTTTATATTCTACAAATGAATCTGAAATTACCATAAAAAAAAGTATTTCTGAAAATAAGAAAATCATAAAGGAGTGATACCATGTCTGTAAGGCAAGCAAAAGTAATTACTGTTACTTCTGTAAAAGGTGGAACAGGAAAAACAACAACTGTACTCAATTTGGCAGGTATTTTAAAAATGCGTAAAATGAAAATTCTAATAATTGATTTGGATTTGTATTCTGGAGGAATCGCACTTTCTTTGAACATTCAAGCAGATCATGATTTGTTTCAATTGATGGATGATTTGAATAACAATCGTTTTCATAATTTAGAGGATTACATTACTGCATATGATGAGTATATTGATGTCATTCCTGCTCCAAAGGATCCAAGAACAGCAGGGAAGGTAAGTAGTAAGTATCTGCAGGTAATTTATGCGAAAGCAAAATTAAAATATGATGCGATTTTGGTGGATACCAGTCATAATTTAAGTGACCTAAATTTAGTGAATTTAGATTATAGTGATCAAATTTTATATATTATTACAAATGATCCTGTTGATTTAAAAAATATGCGTACGATGGTATCTATTTATCAAGATATGGATAAAAAAAATTATAAAATTGTTTTGAATGAAGCAAGTGACCGTCAAAAAGATTATTTTTCTTTTTATGATATCAAAAATATCATAAAGGATAATATTGACTATACCATTCCTAATTCCTTTTATATAAAAAACATTGATAAATATGTATTGGATGGTAAAATTTTAACATTGGATCCACATATTCGAAAAAAACATAAAAAGGGCATCACTCATTTTGAAAAGATGTTGCAATCTATTTTAAAGGAACCGAAAAAATAATAGAAAAGTAGGTGCAAAAGTGAAAAAATTTACAGAAGAATTTGATATTAAAGTGGAAAATCCGAATCTGCAAGAGGTCAAGGATTATGATGCATTTCCTAATAAAAATTTACTAGAAGAATTACGTAATAAAATTATTCAAAATTTGATTGATCATAACATTACTTCAACAGGAACTATGGATGAATTTGTCAAACGAGAAATTGACAAAACCATTGAAGGATATGATTTAAGCAATGTGGAACGTAGTTATATTTATAATTTGATTGATAACGAAATCAGTGGGTATGGACCTTTGACAGAGCTTTTGGATGATAAGCAAATTACAGAAATTATGGTGAATGGAACCAACGAAATTTATATTGAATTAGATGGACATGTGGTGAAAGATGATAGTATTTCATTCATCAATGATGACCATATTATTCGCACCATTCAAAGAATGATTCAGCCATTGGGAAGAACGATTGATACATCAAACCCTATGGTAGATGCTAGATTAGAAGATGGATCTCGTTTGAATGCTGTTATTCCACCACTTTCTTTAAAAGGACCAGTTCTTACCATTCGTAAGTTCAAAGAAGAACTTGCCAATATTGATGATTTTTTAAGAAGTGGGGCACTTACACCATATATGGCGCGTTTTTTGGAAGCTTGTGTACAAGCTAAACTGAATATCATCATTTGTGGAGGAACTGGTGGTGGAAAAACAACATTATTGAATGTATTATCTTCTTTCATTGGAAAACAAGAACGTATTATTACCATAGAGGATGCTGCAGAATTGAAGTTAGAACAAGAACATGTCATTTCATTAGAAACAAGATTAACCAATTATGAAGGACAAGGCGAAGTTACCATTCGCGATTTGGTTTTGAATTCTCTTCGTATGCGACCTGATCGTATTATTGTAGGTGAGGTGCGTGGAAAAGAAGCGTTTGATATGTTACAGGCAATGAATACGGGACATAATGGAAGTTTGACAACTATGCATGCCAATTCTCCTGTGGATGCTTTGAATCGTTTGGAAACAATGATTTTGATGGCGGGTATGGAAATTCCAGTAAAGGCCATTCGTGAATATATTGAAAATGCGATTGATATTGTGGTACATATTCAAAGACTTTCTGATGGGAAACGTAAGGTTACCAGTATTTGTGAAGTGGTAGGATTTCATCAGGATGCTATTTCGGTAAAAGAAATTTTCTCTTTTACACAAACAGGGCTTTTGGATAATGGGGAAGTAATTGGTGAATTTTTATTGCACGATTATGTTCCACAAGTATATGAAAAAATGGTTAGTCGAGGAATCGATACATTAAAAGATATCTTTGAATGATTAGAAAAGAGGTGATTTCATAATGCAGGAACAGAACGGTTTTTCTTTATATGAACAAATTGAAGCTATCAATCAAGAGTTGGAGATTTCTTATACACCATCATCTTCTACGACACGTTATACTTATGAAATCATCAAAGATGGTGAAGTATATGAAACCAATATGGTGGCAGGTGCCAAAACCACAATGTTTTATTTTCAGGAAACAGGAGAGTACCAAATTGTTTTGACAATTTATCAAGGAAGAAAAACAGAAACAGTTGAGAGTGGTCTTTACCATATTGATATGGATGCTCCTATCATTCGAATGAAAGATAATAGTAATGGTAGTTTACTTCAAATAGAGCAACCTACCAAAAATACAACCATTGATTTCAATCAGTACGTTATTGCATATGATGTACAAGATGGAGATTTACAAAATCAAATTACTTCTAATGCATCAGAATTGGATTTGACTAAAATAGGAAATCATGAGTTGATATATACTGTAACAGATCGTGCAGGCAATACTACCAGTAAGACTGTTACATTACAGCTTGTTGCGAATCAACGGACTTCTTTACTTGGAATTCAAATTGGCTTGTTATTTCTTGTTGGATTGATTGGGTATAGAATATATCGTTATCAAAAAAGTATAAGGTTAGAACATCGTATTTCGAAATATAGTATTCAAGGAGTACGAAATCACTCTGTTTCTGTTTTTGAAACATTTACCAAAGCGTGTCAAAAATGGAATCAGAAATTTGCTAAAATATTGGAAAAATCTTCTTTTTTAAGAAAATATAGTAGGCGTTATGAAAAATATATTCCTCTTTATCGTCCATTTTATCAATCGGGAATGGATGCGGTTGCGACGAAATGGATTTGTGGAATTGGCTTTATTTTTATTGCTATTATTTCAATGGCGATTCAATATCATATATTTGCGTCCTATGAATTGTTGATTCCTTTTCTCTTTGGTTTTTTCTTACCAGATTTGTTATATTTTTCTAAATATAAAATTTATAGAAATACACTAGAAAATGATTTGTTACAGGCAATTATGATTATGAACAATGCGTTTAAGTCTGGAAGAAGTATTGTACAGGCTGTTGATTTGGTCACCAAAGAACTGGAAGGACCCATTGCAGAAGAGTTTAAAAAAATGAGTTTGGAATTGTCGTTTGGACTTTCCATCGAAGAGACATTTAGACGTTTTGCAGAACGTATTCAATTAGAAGAGGTTACTTATTTAACAGCATCTTTATCTATTTTAAATAGAACAGGTGGAAATATTATTCAAGTATTTTCATCTATTGAAAAATCTTTATTCAATAAGAAAAAATTAAAACTTGAACTTGCTTCTTTAACAGGAAGTTCTAAAATTATTGTTTATGTATTATTTATTGTGCCACCAATGTTTATTTTGTTTATTAGTTTTATCAATCCATCTTATTTTGTTCCACTGGTATCTACCCCAATTGGACTCATTCTATGTGGAATGATATTGACTATTTATATTTGTTATATATTTGTAGTACGGAAAATTATGAAAGTAAGGATGTGAGCGAATGAAACATCAAAATTTGACCCGCAAGATATATTCTGAAAAAGACATTGCAAAAGTAGAAACACAGCTATTGTTATTGGGTAATCAGACAAAGTATGATGCGGTTACTTATATGAATATTCGTTTTTTGACTTCTATTTTCGTTTTTTGTCTCATTCTTTATTTGATGAAATCTGGATATTTGTTCGCACCATTACTTACAATTGTTTATTATTATTTATTTGGTTATATTACATTGACAAAACCAATTAAGGCGAGGATTCGTAAGTTAGACCGTGAGGCACTTTACTTTTTTGAAATTTTGACATTGACATTAGAATCGGGTCGAAATTTAGAGAATGCTCTTGAAATTACAGTGTTTAATGTTGATTCAGAAATTGCAAGTGAGTTTAAAAAAACATTATTTGAAATTAAATTTGGAAAGTCACTTATGGAAGCTTTGGAACATATGAAACAAAGAATTCCATCAGAAACAATCAATAATATTATTTTGAATATTACCCAAACGAGTGTATTTGGAAATAGTATTATTGATACGATGTATCATCAAATTGATTTTTTACGCGATAAGCAAATTTTAGCAATTAAAGGCGAAATGGCAAAAATACCAAATAAAATTAGTATTATTTCTGTTTTGTTTATTGTACCATTGATTTTATTATTGATATTGGGGCCATTTGTGATTCAATTTTTATCATAGGAGGAATAAGTATGTATCATTTTATTGGAATCAAGGGGTCAGGCATGAGTGCACTGGCGCAAATTATGAATGAACTGGGATATGAAGTACAAGGAAGTGATGTAGAGGAGACCTTTTTTACTGAAAAGGGGTTGCACGAACTGGGGATTCCTGTGTTACCATTTGATGAAAATAATATAAAAGAGGGGATGAAGATTATTCGGGGAGCTTCTTTTACAGATGATCATATGGAAGTAAAACGCGCAATGGAATTGAATCTTTCCATTTATACCTATTCTGAAATGGTGGGCCGTTTGACACAAAAGTTCAAGACGGTTTGTGTTGCAGGATGTCATGGGAAAACAACAACTTCTTCTATGCTTGCTCATGTGCTCAATGAACTTAAGGGTGCCAATTATTTAATTGGAGATGGAACAGGATATGCAGGAATTAACAATGAATATTTTGTGTTAGAAGCTTGTGAATATCGTCGTCATTTTCTTGCCTATACCTCTGAATATGCCATTATTACGAATATTGATATGGATCATGTAGATTATTTTAAGGATATTGATGATGTGATAGATGCTTACCAGAGTTATGCCAATAAAGCTGAAAAAATGGTGATTGCTTGTGGGGATGATCCTTATACACATTTGTTAGAAGTCAATCCACCTATTTTCTTTTATGGATTGGATGATGATAATGATATTATTGCTAGTAATGTAGAGTATAAAGAAACAGGCACCAGTTTTGAGGTTGCAGTAGAGGGGAATTATTATGGATTTTTTGACCTCCCGATATATGGAAAACATATGTTGATGGATGCCCTTGCTGTGATTGCAACTTGCTACTATGAACGGTTGGAAGCCAAAGAAGTTGCAAAGGTATTTAAAACGTTTGAAGGGGCTAGGAGAAGATTTTCTGAAACGATTGTTGGAGATACCATTGTAATAGATGATTATGCCCATCATCCAAATGAAGTAAAAGCAACCATTAAGGCTGTTAAGCAAAAATATCCAAATAAAAAAATTATAACGGTTTTTCAACCTCATACATTTTCGCGGACACAGGAATTTGCCGATGATTTAGCTAGTGCAATGAATTATGCAGATTATTCTTATGTAATGGAAATTCATCCATCGAGGGAAAAACAAGAGGACTTTAAAGAAGTTACTTCTGAATTAATTATCGGAAAACTGAATCATGGGGAGTCTATATCTATGACAGATGCAGAGTGTCTTGTAAAACATAAAGGAGAGGTAATCTTATTTATGAGTCCCAATGATTTATCAAGATTAGAAAATGCATTCATAGAATGTTTGTCATAAAAGAAATCAATATTTCTTTTTTTCTTGTGTAGATATAGGTAAAATGGTATACT
>CARSXK010000031.1:0-9804 GCA_949065595.1 uncultured Bacilli bacterium | reverse complement strand
TATAGCAATTGTCAGATGTCGGACTACAACCAGCTAATGCAACGGATAAACCTAATGCAGCCGCATATCTTTTTATGTTTTTTATTTTCATACGTAAGCTCCTTCTCTCAAATGGTTTTTAATCTATCATAAGAATACTTATTTGTCAATTATTTTTAAATATTAAATTAGGTATTAAGTAGATATCCCCTTAAGAATTATTTGAGTTATAATAAGAATTTTGTATATTATTGACTGTCATAAAATAAACTGTATGAGGAAAAAGACTTTTCATTTTATAAAATTTACGATATACTGTAAATACTAGAATAAGCTAGAATAAGAAGGTGGATTATGTTATTTAAAAAACCGTTTGCATTTTTAATTAAATACTTTAAAGTAATTCATTTTGCCTTAACCATTATGACTGCTTACTTATTATTCAGAACCAATCATATTTTTCGGTTTATCGGCGAGTATATGAATTCTAGTATTTCTACCATTGGGACTCGTATTACTTCTAGTTTATTTACGCCAGCAATGATTGTTGTAATGATTGGAATCCTTATTTTAACATTCATTATTTTAGGATTGATGAGTTTTAAAAAAAAACCAACCCGATTTTATGTATTTAATATTATTGTTTATTGTTTTGTAACATTTGTTTTGATATACAGTTATACAAATATCAAAACATTAGAAATTGGGCTATTGGATGTAAGAACATTAAAGTTAATTCGAGATTTTTGTTTATTGGCACTAATTCTCCAATCCTTAAGTTTGATTACAGTTGGTATGCGTGCTACAGGTTTTAATATTAAAAAATTTGATTTTGAACAAGATTTAGAAGATTTGAAAATTGCATCAGAAGACAATGAAGAATTTGAAATTGATGTAGAATTGGATACAGATCAACTCAAACGAAATATTCGAAAAAAAATAAGACACGCCAAATATGTATATATAGAAAATAAATTTATGATTCATATGTTAATTTTAATGGCGATTGCACTTGTTTGTTTTCTTGTGTACTTAAATGTAGGTGTCTATCATAAACTATATACACAACATGTTGCCTTTTCCACCTCTGAATACATGCTAAATATTAAAAACAGTTACCTAACAACCAACGATTACCATAATCGCAAATTAAAAGATGAAAAACAGGTATTAGTCATTCAATATCAAATCCGTTCGATTGCTTCTGTCAATAAAAAAATATTTACACCAGATCGTTTTACATTGGATATTGATGGAACTATCTTTCATACAACAGATGCTCATAAAGAGAATCTCTATGATTTAGGGAATCCTTATCACAACGAGTACATGACAACTTCTTTTCAAGAATTTATTTTAATGTATGAAATTCCAAAAGAGATTACGCCAAATAAGATTATATTAAAGTATAGAGATACAAACAATAAGGTAATTCAAATTAAAATAGCGCCTATTTATGATGAGCAAAAAATAACTATGGAACCTTATCCCATAGGACAAAATATTTTATTACAAAAAGGAATTTTAGAGAATAGTAAAATAAACATTGATTTTTATGAAATAGGAGAAACATTTACAAATAATTATACTTATTGTATAGCAGAGCAAAACTGCTTTTCAGGGATTGAATATATTCGACCTAGTACCAGTGACAATTATAGTAAATCTTTACTGAAATTAGTTGGTAGTTTTTCGCTTGCTGAACAGTCGACCAATACCCGTTTATCAGATTTATATACTGTAATAAGGGATTTTGGAACAATTGTTTATGAAATAAATGGGGAAACAAAATCAGTTAGCCACTTAAAACAAGTCAAGCCAACTAAAAAAATGGTAGAAAATACTTATTATATTGAAGTACCAAAAGAGTTAGAAAATGCAGAACATATCACAATTTCCTTCACATTTAGAGAGTTTGTCTATCAAATTGTTGTAAAATAATGTCAAAAAAGTAGCATAATTACTTGTAGAATAAGGAATTCATGTTATAATAAAAAAGAAAGGGTAGATAGGATGAAACGAATCATTGGATGTATTGGCTTATTGTTTTTGTTGATTCCATTTCAAATAAAAGCAATTCTTTGTAAAAATGAGGATAAAGTAAAGTATCAAGCACTGGCCAATAATATTACAACCAGCTATACCTATCAAGAAGAAAATGGAACCATTTCGTTTCAAATTATACTATCCAATATCTATGATAGATTTACGATTAAAGATGTGAAAAATGGGGTTACTTATCCATATCGTGGAAGTGAACTTATCATTGCTAATTTAAGTCCTAATACAAGTTATCGTTTTGATGTATATATGGAAGATTTATATTGTAAGGATGAATTATTATATTCCCATTATGTAAATACACCACCATATAATCCATATTATCAAGACCCTGTATGTCAGGGTATGGAAAATAATGCATTGTGTCAAAAATGGACCAATATCACATTGTCGTATGATGAATTTAAAAAAAAGGTAGAAGGACTCAAACAGCCAACGGAAAAGCCAACGGAAGAAAAATCTAAAGAAGATGTCAAAGGAATATATGATTATATTTTAGAATTATATTTAGATTATTATTATATCGTTTTACCAATTTTTATTATTGGAGGAATTTTCATTATCTATAGGTACAACAAAAAAAATGATTTATTCTAGGGGGTGTCATATGAAAAAATTATGGATATTTAGTGCATTTCTACTGATATGTATTTGTGGGAATGTAAAAGCAGCTAGTGAATGTGAAGCAACATATCATTTTACCAAAACAAATAATGTTTTTGTAAGTTTAGGAGCAGAAGTGAAGCGAAATAGGCCGATATATATAGCCCAGTTTACTAATAATGCAGATAGAAGTAAAAGTGGACCTGGTTTTTGCGTTGACCCAGGAAAACATACTTCCCAAAATGATACTTATGTGCTTGATACTTCTGGGGCTATAAAAATAACTCCAACAATGGCGAAGGCAATATCTTGGATAAAACACAGTGGTAGTGGCTTGGGGTTATTGGATGACGATAGTCAAATTAAATATATCGTAGCGCAAATTGCAATTTGGCAAGAAAGCGTCAATGCCAATGCAAATTATAATCTTGAAATTTTTGAAATGAGAGTGGAAGATGCGGTATTATCATTTTATGGTTGTACCAAGGCTCGACCAGGAGAAACCGAAGAAAAATGTAAAAATATTGATATGTTACCATCTAGTATTTTAATGGCTTCAAGCAGATATATTAGCAGCTTTCGAAATCATAAATCAAGTTTGAGTACAGATCAATTATGTGTTTATAAATCAAAAACGAATAGTAACTATCAAAGGTTTGTTGCTGAATGTTTGATACCTACTTGTCCACCTGACCCAGATACACCACCAACAAACCCTGACCCAGATACACCACAAGTTTGTAAGCCGACCGTTCAAGTAGTAGGGTCACCAGCAGTATGTAGCGCAAATAATCAAACCAATTATGGGTATCTTACAGAAAAGGTTGTCTATGACCCTAATAATTGTGGAGATGCAAATGAATATGGAAACCCTTCAGAAACACTTGGAAAATATTGTACATTACACTGTTTAGAACAAGTACAGCAATATTACCCAGGTGGAATCTCTGGACCAATCTCATTGGGAAGTAATATTGTTTGGCCAACTTCATCTGCTACAGAAAAAACAGTTTGGGGCAATTTATATTCCTTAAGGTATACTGGAACAAAAACATGCCGTATTGTAGTTGCAACTAGTGATGATTCTAATCCATTCAAGGATTTAGAGGATGCCAATAGAATTGTAAATCAATATCGACAAAAATATGATGTAAACAGTTGTCAAAGTACACTTGCAAATGCGATAAGACAGGCAAATGAGCAAGTAACCAGTGCAAATGGAAATGTTAATTATGCACAAAGTAAGTTGGATGCGAAACAAGAAGATATAGCGCGTTGTAAATCAGATAAGACAACTTGTTCGGATCGGTGGGATAAATTCCATAAATGTGCTGAAAAGGCAAAAGCCTATGAGGAGTGTATCTCAAAAGGCTATGCGAACTGTGGTCAAAAACCAGTTTGTCCTGTGCAGCCAACTTGTGATCAATATGAAAATTGTGGATCCGATGATGCAGAAAAGCAGGAATTGGACAATGCTAAAAGTGCGTTAGAGAGGGCAAAAAACCAATTAAAAACTTATAATAATCAGTCCGATGAATGTAATACATATGTAAGAGCTTATAATGCCGCAGCCAATATCATACAAGACTTAAAATACTGTTTGAATTATAACTATGCACCAAATGATTTGTATAAATTCCAAAGTGATACATCTGTTTCTTATGATGATCCAGAATATGGAGCCACTTATAATCTGACTGGGAATACAAATTTTACCTGTAATGGATGTCATAGTGAATACAATCCAAACATAAACCCAAGTACCATAAATGATATTTATAATGAGTTACTAAATATTAATAACAAAGAAATTATCGTAACTGCAAATACAACATATGCTCTACCAGAAAATGGATATCGATATATCAATAAGAAAAATAATCAACCATTAAAATCTCCAATTGGAGATGTCATCAATGTAGGTTATACCTTCTTACCAACCTCTTATAATGCTAGCGTAAAAAAACCATATAATCTAAATATCATTGTAAATAGTTTGGGTGAAGATGGAAAATTTACAGAGGCAGCTAACAATCGACCTTATACATGTAACTATTCACTTACCAAAACAACATCTGATGAATGTGTTTGCCCTGAAGGAACAGAACATGCGGGAGAAGACTTATCTTCCATTATATATAACGGAAGTACAACCAGTTCACCAATGACTTGTGCTGATGCGCAATTAAAATATTGTAATGCGAATGTTGTGACTTATTGTCCAAGTGATCAAAATATTGAAATTACATCCTGTTTAAATAGTGGGAATAGTTACCGGTATTGTGTAGATACCCTATGTCCAAATGGAGCTGGAGATAAGTTCTGTCCAAATGATAAATCAATTAAAATTACCGCTTGTTTAAATAACGGAAACAGTTATCAATATTGTGTAGATAGCTTGTGTAATGCAGGTAATGTAGATTATCATTGTCCTGCAGGAACCTTTAATGATGGAATGGATATCAAACCATGTGTATTTGCAAATATTCATATGGGACTGAATCAGGCACTGCAATATTGTGTAGATACAGTGTGTCCTTATACAGGCGGAGTCAACATTATTTATAGAACGATTTCTCTTCGTAATCCATTCCCTGGCAAAACAGCAGGTGTAGGATTAAACATTAAAACCAATCAGTTTAGTTTAGATCATTACTATGGAAGATACCCAGGAGCAAACTGGAATAGTGTCGATTTGGTAAAAAAACAGATTCTATATAACCGTAATGTAGAGGAAAATGCTGTATACCAAAAAGAACCACTATATAGTTTTATTTTAGATACCAATACCATTAAAAAAATTCGTAAATATAATGATGACCAAGAAAAATCTGGTGGGTATGCAGATTTTACATTGAATTGTAATTCCAATGGTATTGCTTGTATTAGTAATGAATTTGTGCGGAAGCAAGAGTATGGGATGATTAGTGGAGTATGTAGTAAAGCAACCCATGGCGATTTCTATACTTGTTCAGAAAGGTAGGTAAAAAGAAGTGAAAGAATCATTTTGGGGTATATTTATCATCATGTTGGGTGTTACATCAATTGCTTTTATCTTCTTTTTCCAAACCGTTACCAATACAGATGAGCAAAATTATATCTTACTCAAAGAAATTACAGAAGCTGCGATGTACGACGCTGTTGATTTGGCATCATATCGTAGAACTGGTACAGTACGTATCGATAGAGAAAAATTTGTTGAAAACTTTATAAGAAGGTTTGCAGAAAGCGTAACCATAGGGAATACTTATAGAGTGGACATATATGATGTGAATGAAACACCACCTAAAGTGAGTTTACGAGTTTCATCCACAGAGAAATCCAATGTTCCAGATCAAATAATGGAATTTGATATTTCTAATTATTTGGATGCAATTTTGGAAACGCCATATTAAAGAGAGGAAGGAAAAAATTATGAATAATTTTATGATTGCATTAAAAAGATTTTTTAAAAACAAAAATACAGTTACGATTATAGGAGTAATCGCGATTATCTTAGTTCTATTCTTTGGATATCGTATCCAAATCAATAGAATGGTAAACCCAGTAAGCAATATTCCAGTTGCAGCTGAAACCATTCAACCTAGAACCAAAATTACATCAGATATGATTGAATATGTAGATGTAGCACCAGTTGTATTACAAAGTAATGTCATCCGTTCATCTGCATTTGTAATTGGAAAATATAGCAATTACAATACTGTAATACCAAAAGGAAGTATGTTCTATAGTGGGGTAGTTGTAAACGAATCTGATTTACCAGACTCTGCATTTGTTGAAGTTGCTGATGGTGAGGTTCCATATAATATGGCAGTAACCATGGATAAAACTTATGGAAATTCTATTTTTCCAGGAAACTATATTGATATTTACATGAAAGCCGTAAATGAAAATGGACAACTTATGGTAGGTAAATTAGTAGAGAATGTTAAAGTGCTTGCAGTTAAAGATTCCGCTGGAAGAAACGTATTTGAAAATAGTGATGAAGCACGTGTTCCAAGTAGTTTAATTTTTGGAGTACAACCAGATATTAACGTCTTACTATTAAAAGGAAAATATATGGTAGCCTTTTCTGCTGAATTATTCCCAGTACCACATGGTGGAACTGCAAATATACCAGAAGGAAGTACAGTAGTAAGTTCACAAACATTGAGAGACTTCATCAATGCTAACACAGTACCAAACGATGAATTAAATGCAGCAATAGAACAAACAGAAGGGTAATCTATGAACGATACTATGTTCTCCCAAATTGATTTTGGGCCAATCCAACCTTATTTAGAGGATGATGACATTACTGACATTTCCTACAGTAATGGTGGACAAATTTATTTAAAAACATTATCCAAAGGTAATTTTCGAATTGAAAATCCAAATATCAATGATGCCTTAATTGAAAAACTGGCCTTTCAATGCTCTAATGTAATGGGAAAGTCATTTAATATGGCGCATCCCTTTCTAGATGCAGAGGGTGCTGAATTACGTTTGAATTTCATTCATGAATCAATCGCTCGCAATGGCATTGCATGTGTCATTCGTAAAACACCAGCTAAAATTAGGCTCGAAAAAGAAAAATTATTACAAGAAAAATACATTGATTTAGATATCCATGATTTTCTACTTCAATGTGTTACTGGACATTGTAACATCATCGTATGTGGAGAAACAGGATCTGGTAAAACAGAATTTATCAAATATTTGGCTTCTCATACCAAAGAAGATGAAAAGATTATTACAGTTGAAGATACCTTGGAATTGCATCTTGATCGTATTTTCCCTCATCGTGATATTGTCGCAATGAAAACCAATAATATCGCATCTTATTCTGACGTACTTGTCACTTGTATGAGACAGAATCCAAAATGGATTTTATTATCTGAGGTGCGTAGTGCAGAAGCTGTAATGGCAGTACGTAACTCCATTTCATCAGGACACTATATTCTTTCCACAATCCATGCAGATAAAGCATCTTCGATTCCTCATCGTATGTACAGTCTGCTTGAAAGCAATCAGGATATCGATCAATTTTTAAAAACCATTTATCGATATATCCAATTAGGTGTCTATGTACGTGGATACCAAGATAAAATAACCAAACGCTTTGTACGTGAAATTGCAGAAGTAACAGAATTTTATGTCACAGAAAATAATGAGGCAAAATATAATGTTATTTATCAAAAAACAAGTTCAGGCAAAGTAACCAGAAACCAACCAACTAAATATTTATTGGATTATTTAGATACACAAGGAGTAATTTTATCTCCAAATCTCATCCAATCCAATCCTCAAACGATAAATAATACAGGGCAAGTATCAGCCTTTCAAACTGTAAAGCAAAATATTTCATATGAATAAAGGAGGTATTTAAATGGAAATATTCGTATTTATCCTAATTGCTTTTGTAATTATATTTATTCTAGCTTACCGAAATAGTGCTGGAACGAGTGTTTATAAATATATATCAAAACAAGCAGGAAATGTTTATGATAAGTATGCTCCTTATTCTTTTAAAGAAGTAAGGGAAAAAGTAAAGGAACTTGGACAGGAATACACCAAAAAACAATATACACTACAAGTGATTATCTTTGCGATTGCAGCTGCTGTGATTTCCTATTTATATTTTTACAACTTATTATTATCACTTGTTTATGCTGTTGCAGCTATCATTACCATTCCTTACCTTACTTATCTAAGATGCAAAAGAATTTATAGTGAATTTATTTTCGAACAAATTCAAGTGTATACGACCAATACCATCATGGAATTTGCAACTACGCAGTCATTTATCAAAGCATTAGAAGGTGTCTATGAATCTGGTGTATTAGAAGATCCTGTTAGAACAGATGTAAAAACAATGATAGACCTTGCATATGAAAATGGGACCATTGATCAATCCATTCAGTTTATGAACCAAAAATATGATTATTTTATCGTAAAAAATATGCATCAATTGTTTTTACAAATTACCAATGAGGGGTCTAGAAATTCAGGTGATGCATTAGAAAATATGTCACTTGATATTGACATGCTAGTGGAAAATGTATATAGAGACCGTTTGGATAGAGCACAATTTCATAAAAAGTTCTTACAATTTGGTATCATTCTATATTTGATGGTTATGTTGGTCCAATTCTTATTAGGGGTAGAGTCTTATATTAAATTATTAGACAATGGTTTGGTTCAATTGCTATTACATGCTATTATTATAATTAATACATATTTCTTACTTTCTGGTGAAAAATATTACAATGAGAATGTGGGGGCTGAATAATGGAATTTATTTTAATCGCACTAATCCTCTTATTTGTATTAGAGTATAATAAGAAAATTGACACGCAAAAATTTCTAGCAGATGCTGAACCATATTTTAGATTTTTAATGGAAGATGATTATAAATTTTTATTAGCGGTTCGTTATGGAAATAATGCTGATGTCAATCGTGAATTTTCAAAACGATTACGAAATGGTGTATTTATAATTGTCTTAATCATTTTTATCTTTATGCTTTCCAATTTATCATTTGTAAATATATTATTTGCTTTTATTTTAGGATTTCTAGTATTTAAACTACCATATACAAGCTTACAGCGATATTATAAATCTAACTTAAATAGTATCAATCAAATGTTACCATACTATTTAAAAAGCTTGGAAATTTTAGTACAACATTATACAGTGCCAGTTGCAATACGTAAGTCTATTGATACTGCACCCGAAATTTTCAAACCAGGACTTGAAAAACTGATTACCAAAATAGAAGCCGGAGATTCGAGCGTAAATCCATATATGGATTTTGCAAAAGAATATCCAGTTAGAGATTCTATGCGTATGATGCGCTTATTATATCGTCTTGGTTTGGGTTCGCAAGAAAATAAACAGGAACAACTTGTTTTATTTGCAAGAACAGTATCTACATTACAAAATAAGGCAAGAGAACAAAAATACAAAAATCGATTGGAAACAATGGAAAATAAAACCATGATGATGTTAGTCGTAACTGGTGGGGGTATTTTAGTTCTATTATTACTTGCTATGATGCAAATGATGAATTTCTAAAGAAATCAAAATTGATTTCTTTTTTTATCAAAGGAAAAAAGAAGAAAAAGAGGTATGTAATAATAGAGGTGAAAACATGAGAAAGTATTATAATGGGAAATATGA
>CARSXK010000030.1:0-10702 GCA_949065595.1 uncultured Bacilli bacterium | reverse complement strand
TACTTAAAAATGCTTGCTCGTTACGCCGCGTAATGAATTATAATATATGCGAGGTGAATTTTATGGCAAGATATAAAGCAATTCCGCAAGGCTATATGACGGTTGGAGAAGTCGCAAAGAAAATGGATGTAACCGTTCGAGCATTACAATATTATGACCGCGAAGGGCTATTCAGTCCGTCTTGTATCAGCGAAGGCGGACGGCGTTTATATAGCGATAAGGATATTGTTAAGTTACATCAGATACTTACTCTTAAATCGTTAGGGTTTTCATTTGATGAAATTAAAAATCGTTTGACTTCTATTGATACGCCCCAAAAGGCAATAATAGCGTTGACCGAACAAAGCAATTCGATACAAACACAAATAAATACGCTTACGCAATCTTTACAAGCAATCGAATTATTAAAAAACGAAATAGAACAAATGCAAACAGTTGACTTTTCAAAGTATGCCGATATAATTGTCAACTTGCAAATGGGAAATAAGTATTACGGTTTAATTAAATATTTTGACGATAATATGCTCGACTACTGTCATAAGAAATTCGATAAAGATACGGGTGTCGCGTTTATAAATAAGTTTAACTTAATTGTCAGTAAAATAGAAAAATGCGTTGAGAACGGCATAGCGCCCGATAGCGAACAAGGACAAATTATTGCAAAAGAATTTTGGCAACTTATAACAGAGTTTACGGGCGGCGATGTGAGTATGTTATCACAACTGATGAATTTCGGAAACGCACAAGCAGATAACGATATGCAAAATATTCTGAATGCTTTTATCGAGCCTGCGCTGGGTGTTTATTTTGAGAATTTGAGTATTAACCCTTTCGAGGTAAAAAATGAATAATATAATCGCGGTCAAAGAATTAAAAAAGAGTTACGGCACTAATACCGTATTGAAAGGTATAAATTTAACCGTACAAAAAGGTGAAATCTTTGCTTTGCTCGGCGTAAACGGTGCGGGAAAAACTACGGCTTTGGAATGTATTGAGGGCTTACTCACTTACGATAGCGGAAATATAACCGTAAACGGGAAAATCGGTATCCAATTACAATCGTCCGCTTTACAAGCCTATATTAAACCTATGGAAGCCGTTAAACTGTTTGCGAATTGGCATAAAACCGTACCCGATAAAGAAATGTTAAATGCTTTCGGAATACCCGAATTATCAAAAAAGAAATATGCCGATTTATCTACGGGGCAAAAACGCCGCTTACACCTCGCGCTTGCCCTTATAGGCAACCCCGACATTATTTTCCTTGACGAACCGACGGCGGGTCTTGATGTTGAGGGGCGCGTATCGTTGCACGAACAAATACGCGCATTAAAATCACAAGGCAAAACAATAATTCTTGCAAGCCACGATATGGCGGAAGTCGAAGAATTATGCGACAGAGTAGCAGTTTTACGGGACGGGAATATTGCTTTTATCGGAACGGTTGACGAATTTACCGCTATGGGCGGCAAAAGGCATATTATACGCATAAAAACCGCCGACGGGCAAAACGAATACGAAACGGAAAATATTATGGAAACTTTATTTACGCTATTATCGGAATACAAACAAAAAGGCATATCGATTTCGGAAATTCAGACCGATAGAATATCGCTTGAACAAAACTTTATGAACATTGTGAGAGGTGCGAACTAATGAAGGCTTTTTTATACGGGATTGGTTTACAATTCAAGTTTGATATACGCAGTAAAGGTATGCTTATTGCTTGTTATCTTGTGCCGATCATATTTTTTCTATTTATGGGCGGAATTTTCACTACTATTGATACGAACGCTACAAAAACTCTTATTTCGTCAATGACCGTGTTTACAATCATAATGAGCGCGTTGTTCGGCGTACCGCCCGCAGTTGCGGAAATCTACGGAACAGACGTTAAAAAGGTCTATAATGCAAACGGCGCGCCTATTTGGTTTGGCGTTATATCGCAATTTATTTCGTCATTTATACATACGCTTATATGCTGTCTTATAGTTTTTGCCCTTTCGCCTTTAATTTTCAAAGCGGAATTGCCGCCTGATTTGATATGGTATTTTTTATCGCTTATAGCGTTGCTTGCGATAACTCTTGCTATCAGTTGTATTTTTGGGCTTTTGATTAAACAGCAAGCAAAGTTGACAATGGTAGCAATGGCAATATTTTTGCCGTCCACTATGCTGTCGGGCATTATGTTTCCCGCAGATATGTTGCCACAATTTATGCAATATATTGCCTATGCTTTCCCCGCTACAATAGCATTTAAGGCAATGACGAGTTTTCAAGTTTGGCATTTACCCGTATTGTTCGGTATATTTATTTTACTTTGCAGCGTTATTGCCTTATTGTTAAAATTTAAACGCTATGGCAGCCCTTGCAACCGAACGGGCAAGCCGTGAGCGGTTAGCCCCTTGCGACTAACTGCTTGCCATACAATTTATAGTCCGACAGTGGGAACTCAACCGCGCAATATAATTCTCGTCTGTTTACCTTGTATATTACCGTGTTCGTTTTTGCGGTAAGTCGGTGCACCATATCAGGGGTATACGAACACTCAACGAGAAAGAAGCCAAATTAAGGTTTCTTTTTTTTATTGCACTATTTTCTACCTTGCCATTATTATACTACTAGATTTAATTAGCTAAAAATAGCCCGTATTATTAGTTGAATACCACTTGTATGTTCAAATTAACCGACTATGGAAAAAGAATTGAAATGTATCTATGGATTTAATATAATTTATTCGTATAAGGCACACTATACATAAGGAGGTTTATTTGTGAAATTTGAAATTAAACTTGATGAAAACTGTTTGGAAACAAAAGTAATCATTGTTGCCGAAAAAATGACAGAAGAAATTACTGAATTAATGCAACGCATATCAGAAGAAAATTCGCAAGGTATCGTTGGTTTTGACGGTGATGTTGTGCAGATTTTAGAACAAACAGATATATTTAGAATTTACGCAGCTGTCGGAAAAGTATTTGCTGTCACAGATAAAAAAGAATTTGTCTTACGTCTTCGCTTATACGAAATCGAAGAGAGGTTAAATAATAAAGGCTTTGTGCGTATTTCAAATTCTGAAATCATTAATATAGAAAAGGCAAAAAAATTTGATTTAAGTACAGTCGGCACAATTTGCGTATCGTTGTCAAATGGAAACGTTAGTTTTGTTTCAAGACGATATGTTAAAAAAATCAAGAAAACATTGGGTATATGAGGTGATATTATGAAAAATAAGATACTCTTTCGCAGCCTTGTAGGTTCACCTATCGGTGTAACTATAAGTTTAATTATTACAATTATATTTTCTCTTTGTATGGGACATGGTGAATATTTTCCCGCTCCGCCAGAACTTATAGATTGGTGTGGTGATAATGAAATAACTGCAGTAATCGTGCAAATGATTTGTTCGCTTCTTGTTGGGGCGGTGAGTGGCGGTTCGTCCGTGATTTGGGAAATAGAAAAATGGAGTCTATTAAAGCAAACATTGATACATTTTGCTGTTATTGCCATTCCGTTTTTCGGTATAGGATATGTAATGAATTGGATGCCACATTACTTATATGGTGCATTAGGATATGTTGGTGGGTTTATATTAGTCTATTTAGTAATGTGGTTTTCGATATATTTTTCGATAAAAGTAAAAATAAAGAAGATGAACAAACACTTACAAGAAATGCAACAAAATGATATACGAGGCAAGGATGTATGACTTCATACATTATTAGCCTGGATACTTAAGGATCAAATTAGAATTTATTGTACGTAAAGAATTGAATATACGAAAGTAAAATGGTAAAACAACTTTGCTATGACAGCCTTCTCAAACTGTGAACAATTATTGTTCTGCTAATTGCTTTCCATGCAGTTTCTAGTCAGAAAACTGAATTTAATTAACTACGCAATACATTCTCATCGATTTACCTTGTATATTATTGCATTTATTTTTGCGGTAAGACAGTGCATTATAATAAGAGTACATGATTGATAGATTTATGAATACTATTCCAAAGGACTGGCATGAAGGATATGATAATGTGATTGTATGTTGTACCATTGAAAATCAAAGAAATGCAGATTATAAATTATCTATTTTTAAAGAAATACCTATTAAACATAAGTGTATTACAGTACAGCCTTTATAAGAAAAGATTGATATAGAAGCTTATCTTGATAACATAGAGCTTGTAGTAGGGGGGAGAATCTGATACTTATGCTCGACCACTAAATTTTGACTGGGTACATGAATTTAGGCAATGTGGAACGTAGTTTATTAAAGATGGAAAACGGTATAAATTACAAACAAAAGATTTAATTAAGCAAGCAAAGTTGGCTAATATTGATTATAAAAGAAATGGTTAAAAAATTTTCAAATATTTATAATAAAAATGAAGAAACTGTAATATCGGTTTTTTCTTTTTTAAAGAGGCATAGGAGATACAGGTGTTTAATCTATTGTTTCAAAAATAAACTTCAAAAAATATTTTAATTTCAAAAGGAAGGATTGGATTTAATACTGTAGTATTGTATAATGAATTTATAGATAAAATTTGGAGGTTACATTAATGGAAGTAAATATTAGACGTGCAAGCCTAAAGGATATACCATATCTTACCAAGCTACTTTAGAGGTATCATATCAGAACACTTTATATTGATGACTTATGTGTAGATGAAGAATTTAGAGGAGAGCATATCGGTAAAATGCTTTATGAATACGTCTTAGCCTATGCAAAGGAAAAGAACTATTACAATGTGACTCTAAATGTTTGGGCAGATAATATAAATGCTGTTAAATTTTATGAAAGAATAGGTATGAGAATCCAAAAGATAGGGATGGAAGCTATTTTATAACAACTTATATATTAAATTAGGAGAAGGAAATGTTAGAACTTAAAGAAATAGCATTGGAGGATGAATCTTCATTTTGTGAATTTATACATAAATATAAAGAAGAATGTGGAGAAGAGAAAATACCCTATTGCTTAAACCCAAGAAATTTAGATTTTAAAGAGTTTATAAAGGAAATAAATTTGTGCAAACATAAGGATACCTTACCAAAGGGATTTGTATTAGCACGAAGCTATATGATTCTAGTTGATGGAAGAATCGTAGGTTGTATTAATTTGAGAATAGGGACTAATGATTTTATCTTACAATCGGCAGGCCATATTGGATATGGAATTGCTCCATGGGAAAGAAATAAAGGCTATGCCAAAATGGCATTAAAAAAATTATTAATTGAGGGAAAAAATATAGGGATGTCTAATTTTCTACTTACAGTTGATTCAAATAATTTGGCTTCCCAAAGAGTGATTCTTTCTTGTGGTGGTATTTTTGAAAAAGTAAAAGACAATCTATTATATTATTGGATAAATTTAGGAGATTGGAAGCAAGAAGAAAGTGCTATGGCAATAGTAGCTTGCCAAGAGAAAATTCTCGTTACTAAAGAATGGATTTATGGTAAAGAAGTATTATCCTGTCCTAAAGGGCATATTGAAGAAGGAGAAACTCATATAGAAACAGCAATAAGAGAATGCTTTGAAGAAACAGGAGTGCTTTTACATAAAGATGATTTTCAATTTGAAGCAAGTCCAATTTGTATAAAGTTTATGGATCATCATAATTTGCCCATATGTAAAACAATTTATCCTGTAGTATTTATAATAGATAAATTTAAAATTACAGAAATTAAAGAAGAAAGAATCTTAGCAGTAGAATATATGGACATTAATGAATTTTTTAAAGAATGCAGTTATACTAATGTAAGACAGATAATAAAACAAGTTTATAAACTATAAAAAGGAGCTATTATATTTAGCCCCTTTATCAATATCCTCTATTCTTCAAATCCTCACATAGAGTAATATAGAATTGATATATTTTTTCTCTTTTATTCTTTTTGGTCATAAAATCCACGATCTCACTATGAGATATAGAATCCTCTATACAATCCCCTCTATATGTACCAAAGGAGGCAGACTCTTTAGTAACTAATCCATCAGAGGAAGTATTTTCCCAATGCTTAGAAAAGATAAGTGGTATTCCCATAATAAAATCATCTCTGCTTCTTCTTAGCGTAGTTGAATAACTTTGACAGTATACTTGATCAAATATACAAGTCGTTTCTATGGGGATGCTTTGTAATTGTTTACATACGAGATAGGCATTAGGCTTTTTATCTCCAAATATGCGATAAGTTAAATTAATCCAGAATGAAAATCCATATAATAGTACTTTAGGAAGTCGTAATAGCTTGGAGGCCATTTGAGATCCCTTATGTGGTGTACAAAGCGTTGTAAGAGAGGCAACATAATTTTCCATACCAAGTTCTTGTATCATATATTTAGCATCTAAGCCACCTTTTGAATGTGCTATAATATTTACCTTGCTAACTTTTTCCTTTTTTAATATTTCTAAGATATAACTTTTAAGTTGTAGAGCGTTATTTTCTATTGTGCCAAACCCATCAGTTTTAGCAGTATAAACCATATGATTTTGTTTTTTAAGTATTTTTTCAATTCGCCCAAAAGCTTTGAAGAATTTGATATCCTTCAAAATTATACCATGTGCTAAAATAATTGGGTATTTACAGCTCATACTAAATCCTCACCTTATTATTTATATTATTATACCATAACTTTTAATTGCAAGCAATTTTTTAAATGCTGGTTATATTTGTGATAAAATAAGAGTTTAAAAGAAATAAATTATATTTTATGATTGATGATAAATATTTGACTATTTTAAAGGAATATGATAAAATTTATTGCAGTATAGAAAGTATATTGTAAATGCAGGCGTAGTTTAATGGTAGAACCGCAGCTTCCCAAGCTGTTAGTACGAGTTCGATTCTCGCCGCTTGCTCCAGTGCAGAGGTACCCAAGAGGCTGAAGGGACACGCTTGGAAAGCGTGCAGATCGGTAAAACGGTGCAGGGGTTCAAATCCCCTCCTCTGCGCCATCTTAAGAGAACACAGATAATACGTTGTGATTATCTGTTTTTTGTTTTAGAAACCCCCCAGCTATAAAGTGAACCCAATTATTTGGACTTGAGAAATCAAGAAAGGATAATTGGGTTTTTAAAATGAAATTAACGAAGGAAGATAAAATAAAGATAATAGAATTACATAACCTAGGTTATGGGAGCCGCAGGATAGCCAAACAATTTAGTATTGAAGCCTCTACAGTTAAGTGTCTAGTTGCAAAATATAAGATACATGGAGAATGTGTAACTGAGGTGAAACATACAAAAAGGAAATTTAGTGTAGAGTATAAATTAGAGGTAATACAGAGGATTGAGAATGGAGAAACAGAGAATTCAATAGCAAACGAATTATTACTTAATCATGGATTAATACGTTCATGGGTTAAAAAATATAAAGAATTAGGGTATAATGGTCTTATAGAGAAGCCGAAAGGTAGGCCAAAGATAATGAACCCAGAAGAAAATAAAAAAGAAAATAATACTGAAGATGAAAAAGATAAAAAGATAGCCGAACTTGAAAGACGAAATAAACAGCTACAAATGGAGAATGATCTGTTAAAAAAATTAGATGCCTTAGTTCAGGAAAGGATACAGCGACAAAGCAAGAAAAAATAAAGGCTGTATATGAATTAAGGCAAAAATATCAGATAAAAGAAATGTTAGGATACTTAAAAATATCAAAATCCACATATTTTTATAACATTAAGCATATGGATGAGAAAGATAAGGATGCCATAATAAAACAGCAAATAACAGACATATATAATGAAAATTTAGGAAGATAAAGTGATTTTAGTAGAGGGTATTGCAGAAAAATTGTTGATGCCTTTATTTATGACCACTTGTGGATGTTCATATGAGGACGAACATATTTCAATAGTAGAAATTGGTGGAAAGCATTTTGAACATTTTGTTGAATTATTTAACGGAAATGCTGTGAACAAGAAAGTACTTTGTATTACTGATAAAGATTTCAAATGGATAGATGAGGATGGGAAATTAAAATCTTTAGAATCATATCAAAACGAGGAAGTATTACATATTAAAAAATTACGCGATCGTTTTGCTATCGAGAATTTTCATATATGCACACAATCTCTTGGTGGTAAAACTTTTGAAGATGAACTTTTGATTGCCAATATGGATAATTTGGATAATGCAAAAATTATCTTCAAAAAAGCATTATGTGATGAACTAAAAGAATTCTTTGAAAAATACGGCTTTAATATTAACGCTTGGAAGGCAAATGAAAAAGATATTGATGGCCGATCATGTAAAGTAATAGATAAATACTTGAAAGCTTATAACGAAAGAGTTGATGCTGACCCCGAAAACGCAAAATTTTATGAAAAGGTAATATTTGCTGAATTGTTTTTGCATTATGCTAAAACTAAAAAAGGAGAAGTTGCATTAAGCCTTTTAACCGATAAGGACTTATATAATAAAGATGAAACAAGTAAGATAGCTGTACCAGATTATATAAAGGAGGGGTTGAAATGGTTAATGTTATAACATCGGGTAATATTTTGGATGAGCACCAACTGAAAAGACACTCGAAAATTTATGCAGGTCCTGGTGCAGGAAAAACATATTTTTTAGTTGAAAATGTAAAAAACATTATAACACGCAATGAAGCTATTGCAAAAAGCAAAGCAAGAAAGGTTCTTTGTATCACATATACTAATGCGGCGGTAGATGAAATACGAAGAAGACTCGAAAGGTACGCAGATTATGTTGAAGCATATACGATACACGGCTTCATAATTGAACATATAATTAAACTTTTTCAAGATGACTTGATAAACATAATGAAATCAGATTTTAATATTTCTGTTTCAAAAAAAGGTTTGATTTCTTCCCAAATTGAGGGGCTGGGCATATTGCATGGAATCGATAAAAAAGAAATTTATAGCTTTATAAGATGCACAAATCCAAGTCGATTTGAATCGGATGAATTCAACTATAGTAAAAAGATTATGGGAGAGGTTGAAGTCGATAACGATTTATTTATAAAATCAAAAAAAGAGGGAGAAGAAATTGTTCATAAAATAAAAGCGTCAAGCAGAATCAAAGGAGATCATATTGTACCGCTAAAACAGTATGTATGGTCTGTGGTAAGAAAACTAACTCATAATGAAATTTTGTATTTTGGATATAGGATTTTAGAAAACAATCCTACAGCTTTATATGCTTTACGTGTTAAATTCCCATTTGTATTTGTAGATGAGTTTCAAGACACAAATCCTTTACAGACATTGCTTGTAAAGCTAATAGGGCAAAAATCAACCAAAATTATTGTTGTCGGCGATATAGCTCAATCTATTTATAGTTTCCAAGGTGCAAAACCTTCCGATTTTAATGATTTTTGCATTGATATGGAAAATGATATTTCATATTCGATAAACGGAAATAGACGTTCTACAGAAAACGTGGTTAATTTTTGCAATTTTTTAAAACAATCAGATAGAACCATCACGCAAAATAGTATCAAATTATATGACAATAAAGAAACAAAAAAAGAAATAGAAGCTAAAAAAATACATTTCATAATTGGAAGATCTTTAGAAAGCAAAAGAATTATTGGTAATGTTATTAAAGATGGTGGTGTTGTTTTAACAAGAGTTTGGGCAGCAGCATTTGATTATATTCAAAATATAGATGAAGGACAAGCAGAGCTATTAGAATCTATATATAATAGTTACTTTAATACGCCTATACAGCTTAGGGATGAAATTGCAGAACACAACAATGTTAAATGGGTACGAGCTTTTCGATTCATTTTCAATTTATGGAAAAGTTTTGAAAAAGGGTCACTTATAGATATGATTTCTGCATTGCGTATATACTTGGATATTGATGCAAAAAAAATAACTCCTAAATTTATATTTCGTTTTAATCATATATTAAAAACGATTTTTAAAGATATTTCTGATTCTTCCATTACTTGCCAAGTCATACAGAAATTTAACAATCAAATATCAAGTGATAAGTATGCTGACTTAAGAAAATTGTTTAAGGATGGCCTTAACGTAATATCTGTTTTTGACGAACAAGACAGAGAGGATTTAAAAAATAATGTATCTTCTTTAAGGTGGGATACATCATATAAATTGTTTACTGAAGTATTTTCAGAAAACAGCATATATATGACTGCACACCATGCGAAAGGCTTGGAATGGAATAAAGTGATTGTAAGTCTAACACCTACACGTCAAGACGGAATTAATATTTCAGATGTCTTTTCTCAACCCCAATTAACTGCTGAAAGCAGTTCAAATGAATTTGTCAGAATGTATTATGTTGCATGTAGCAGAGCTAAAGAAGATTTGTATATACACATTCCATCTGGATGCACTAAAGATATTATAGTAAATAATTTGAGTTCATATATACAAAAAACTGGATGTAATTTAGAATATGAATTTTTACCAATAGAATAATTTTGAGTATATAGAATAGTTTTATTTTTCTTCAATTTCATATTTGAAAAAGGTATCTTTTATTAGGGTGTATGGGGTTCGAACTTCTCATTTTCATATGATTTTTATTAAAATTGGTATTATTTCAGTAAGCATAACCTATTTTGGAGGTATTACTTCAGTAGGCTTAAGGCATCTTAAGAGAACACAGATAATACGTTTTGATTATCTGTTTTTTTAGGTTTTCTAAATTCTAGTGTATGTAAAGGGAAACCGAGCTCTAAAAAAGAGTGTATGTGA
>CARSXK010000029.1:0-10709 GCA_949065595.1 uncultured Bacilli bacterium | reverse complement strand
GTTCTACTGCCATATCCCATGTTTTAAATTTTAACTAGCACAACGCGTTATTATATCATGAATATGGAAGTAATATGGGTGAAAAAGAATTTGCAATGAATATTTTAAATTTAAACATTGACATGTATAAAAATATAAAAGTAAAAAATGGAAAATCTGTTATATTAAAAGAAAAAATATATAATGAAAATATTGAATCTATTAGGCAGGAATTAGTCGAACAAAAATTAATTAACAAAGCAATTGATTATAGTGAATTAAAAGAGTTATATTTAAGGTATGGAAGTAATATGAGCGAAAAAGAATTCGCAACAGATGTACTTGATTTATCATTAGATTCATATCGACACCTACGTTGCTGTAATAAAGATAAATTCAGAATTTTAAAGAAAGAAATTCAAAAAGAGTTTGATAGAATTAAAAAAAATTTAATTTCAAAAGGCTATAGTAATAAAAAAATATATTATGATGAATTGCGTGAATTGTATTTGGCTTATGGAAGCTTTATAAGTGAGAGACAGTTTGCAATGCAATCTTTAAGCCTTAATAGCTCATCATATCAAGCCATGAAGTATCAAAGTAAAAAAAATAGAAAGCTAGGGGCTATTATTTTACCTTATAAAAAATTAACTGTTGAAGATTTAGAAAAAATTAGACAAGAATTAATAGCAGCTGGGTTTGAAAATAAAAAAATGTCTGTTTGTGAAATAGATGAATTATATCAAAAATATAGTGATGTTATGACAAAATCCAGATTTTTAGAAGACGTATTGGGTATATACTATTATGTATCCTCCCTTCCAGAAGATTCAAAAATTACCATATTGAAAAAAAGGGATGTTCTAGATGATTCAACAATTGAACAAATAAAACAACTGGTGTACAAAGAAGGATATTATTATAAGAAAATTAAACCTAAAGATACATATGATTTGTATGAAAAATATGGAAATGGATTAACATATAATACATTTATTTATCAAGTTTTAGGTATCACTAGAAAACAAATTTATGATGCTGAAAAAGATGATAATTTTGTTAGAATTATTAACAAAAATGTAAAAAATATTATGGAATTAGTAATAAATACTCACTTGCAAGAGGTACGCTATTATTCACAGGAAGAAATTTTAAATATATGTAAGATGTATAACATTAATTTGAGAGACTTTATTCTGTATTCACTTCTAAAGACAGTCGCTCATAATCATGATACATATATAGATACATATTTAAATATATTAAAAGATTACAATCAATTATGGATAGGAAATAGCAAAATAAGCAATGATATAATATCAAAATATTATTATGAAATCGAAAATAAAATCTATCAAATAATATCTTCAATTAGAACACTATATCCAATGGCATATGAATATAGTGAAAATATATCTGATGATTTTCAGGATTTGTTACTATTTTTCATTGAAAATGGTTCTGAAATAGAAAAAAATTTTATGGTATATGATGATTCTAATTGGAGTCGCTATCTATATGGAAAGTTAAAAAGGAAATTGCTAATAAAAGTTTTTTCAAGAATTGGTGTTGCAAAATTAGAAAATAAAACTTATTGGCAAGATGAAAATGGAGAACAGGAAAAAGAATTAATAGATAAAAACTTTGATACTGAAGAAATAGCAATAAGTAATATTTCTAAAGATGTGTTATTGGATATTAATAATTGTGTTTTATTATTTGGAAAATTATTGATAGATGGCAATAACATTAATGAAGCAAAGAAAATCATATGTGATAAGTTTGATATTTCAGAATTAGAATTTGGTAATTATATGAAAAGTTATATGGAAAAACATAATAGTAGCGAATTTGATTTAGGACTTTTAAATATTGATGATAAGTATAGTGTTTCATCTAATAATGCTAAAAAATTTACATCGTGAAATGAAAAAGTAAAATCCAGTTCCATAAAAAGAATTTGCAATGTATAACAAACATCCATAATAAGGGTGTTTTTGAGTGAAGTAATATTGTGAAAAGATATGAATGAAATGGTATGAATGAAATGGTGTGATAAATATGAGCTTTTTCCTGAAATAGAAATGATAAATGAAGTGATTTTATATCTAGAAGGACACGTTAAGGATATTCCCTTAAGTCCAAGTAGTGCCATAAGATTTATGAAAGAAGAATCTAAAAAGGAAAATCTGATTGCCATGGGTACAAAGATAAATTCAGAAATAGAAGAAACAATTCATAATATAGAAACTTTATTTTATTGTGTATATCAAAAACAAGTATCGCATATCGAGTTTAATCAATTTTCAGAAAGTGTTCTTGTAGAAGCAAAAGATTTGATTTCTAGTAGCCGTGAATTTGTATTACTTCTATCAAAAAATGATTTAGAAATCCCAGAACTAGAGAATGCTCTTGGTAAATTAGGGGCATTGATTCAAACATGGCCAGAAGATTATGAGGCAGCTTGCCAAATAGGAAAATGTAATATCTTAAAAAATAATATGGATGATGTTTTAAGGCATTACAAAGAATATGTGAAAAAAATTGAAAAAATTGTCAAAATTATAAAACGTTATCCTGTAAATCATCGTGTAGAAGTATTATATAATTATTCAAAGGAATTATCTCAAGAAATTACGAAGATATTAGAACATGCATTAGATAATAATCTGGATGAATATACAAAAAAAATATTAGAAAAAACATACTCATTATCTTCAGAAGGTCAAGAAATTTATAATTCTGCAAATGAAATTTCTAAAGAAGCCGATGAAATTTATAATACTCGAGAAATACATGAATATGATAACAAAACAATAGAAATTTTATTGAAGCAAGCAGTAAATCAGTTTGATAAAGGTAAATCTTTAGAATTGTTAAAACAAGCAGGGTATTATTTACATATATTTGATGAGATAAATACGTTGCAGGGTTATTGGCCACAAATGACCAAAATATTAAATTCTAATATTAATGAAGTACAACGATATAATGTAATGTTAGATGAAATGATGAAAACCATTAAAGATATTACGCAAGAATTCTACGCTAGTCAACTACAAAAGTCAGAAAATAAGCCCAATGGCATATTAAAGAGACTAATTTTATTAGGTATAATTGCATCAGCTTTTATAGAGTTCTTTGGTGTAGAAGTAATTCCGCCTTTGATAATGATGGAATCGCCTTTTGCAATATTTGATATATTACTTTTGATAAAGAATCATAAGACAGCAAATAATATAGATAAAATGTATAAGGAAAAATGTTATAAACGATATTTAGATTTAAAAGAGGGTAAAATATTATAGTAGCATTTTAGTTTTGCATAAAATATGCTTAATTCTAGATTATAGAGATGAAAATTCTAATTTCAATAAACAGAGAAAAACAATTCTAGACGAGTTATCATACATATTCGCTGAATGAATATTACTACATTTTGTAGTAGTTTTTTCATCTATATGGAAGTATGTTAAGAAAAAATACTAATTGATGGTAATTTTTAACAAAGGAAGGGAACAGTAGTTTCCTTTTCCCATTTCTCATAATATAAAGTAGGAACTTTCTTTTTAATATATAGATATTATTAAAATACAGGGTGAGCTAGGAACTTTTCCATAAAACAACATTGCGTTTTATCTGTACTGCAACTTTTTTCTAATTTTTTAAATATGTACTAGCAAAAAATATCGAATTATGGTATTCTATTATTAGATAAAATAGAAGGTGTCAAGATGGATTTAAGAGATATCAAAGAATTAGTAAAAGATACAACCAAATATATTATAATTGCGATTTTGGTATTACTTATCGTGATATATGTCGTATCCTTACAACAAGTAGTAGGGCCTTCTATGTATCCCAATTACCAAGATGGGGATATCCTAATTTTAAATAAATTACATTATAAATTGAAGAACCCAAAACGATTTGAAGTCGTAGCTGTAAAATATAAAGATACCAAATACTTTATCAAACGTGTGATAGGGTTGCCTGGAGAAACTATTTCTTACCAAGATGGTACTTTATATGTCAATGGCGAAAAAGTAGAAGAAAAATTTAAAACGACTAAAACAGCTGACTTTTCTTTGGATTCTTTGGGATATGAAACCATTCCCGAAGATTATTATTTGGTAGTAGGAGATAACCGGGAAAATTCATTAGACGGTCGTTCTAAAGAAGTGGGATTGATTCATAAGAAAGAATTTATTGGCAAAGTTGCTTTTCGAATTTGGCCTTTTAGAAGAAAGTAGGAGTAAAAATGGCATATATTAAATATAAAGAGCTAACACAATATTTTAACTTTTATAAAGAATTAGATATTCAACAATTACCAAATTACGTAACTGACTATTTAGAAGAAGGAGAGGTTCCATATGTTGCATATGGTACAATCCGTGATAAATTTGTACTAACAGATCGTAAAATTATTTTGTTCGACGTACGTGGATTTAGAGGAAAATGTAAGCGCATTCATTTTTTTCCGCTGCTTTCTATTTCTTCTACAGCATTAGAATTTAAAGCCAATCAAGTTGCTATTTTACTATCGATGGATAGTGGGTACCAATTACGACTTAATTTTGTAAAAATGCTCGCAGAGGATAAAACAAAAATACGTTCTGTTTATATGCATTTAATTCATTGTATCAGTGAAAAAAGGATTTAATATACATCATGATAAAATTTGACAAAAAAAGATTACTGTGGTATATTATCAATCACAAATGTGAAGAGAGGGGAGACTAATATGATAGATAAAAGAGTAATTGCTGTCATTGTAATATTTATTCTTGGTGGGTTATTTATATATTCGTTTGCAAATCCAATGGATGGAGCAGATGAAAACCCAACCACTAACGGAGGCGTGGTCACTCCAGATGATAAAGATTCTGATAAAGAGGAAAAGCCAACTGAAATAGATACCAAAGCACTTGAGGACATCAAAGCATATCTTGCTGGCTTAAATCGGGATGATTATACAGAAGAATCATGGGATTTTATTCAAAATTTGATTCATGAAGCAGAAGGAACAACAACCCAAGAGGAATTGGATGAAATTTTATCACAAATTGATTTTGGCACGTTGAATAAAAAAGAAGATTCCAATCCAGTCGAAATCGGAAATTCAACAGGTGGTAGTTCTAACAATAACTCCAATAGACCAAGTGGTGGTGGCAGCTCTAACAATACCAATAAACCAAACGGTGGAAATTCAGGAAGTGTTGCACCAGTGAATAAAACAGTACTGAATAATATTAAAAATATAGTAGCAAGCTTAAACCGAAATGATTATACAGAAGATTCATTTCAAAAGGTAATAGAAGCATCTAATTTACCAGAAAATACACAAGCAGAGGTTGATGCAAAAGTTGTTGCAATTCAAAATGCTATTAATAACTTAAAACCAAAAAAACCAGTAGCACCAACAGAAATAGACAAAACAGCATTAAATAATATTAAAGCACAATTAGCAAAATTAAAAGAAAGTAATTACACAGTTGCTTCATGGAAAGCAATTCAAGATCAAATCGCAGTAGCAGAAGCACAAGTAACACAAGAAAAATTTGATGCAGAAGTTGCTAAAATCAACTTAAATACATTACAATTAAGAACAACTGCTACAAAAATTGGCGTAAGTCTTGATAAAATGGGTGATAGTGCCAATATCCAGACTGTAAAAGTAAATGATACTTATTATAGATATACAGGAGTAATGAATACCAATACTTTAACAACAGAAAATGGAACCACCATTAGAGATTTTATTGTAATGAGAATTACTTCTCCAGAGGCGTTATCACAAACAGAAAGAAATAATATCAAAATGGTATATCAAGGAATGAACATTGATGCAAGTGAGTTTAAGATTGATAACAATAATCATTCTTATATTGAAATATATCAACCATTCTCACGTTCCAATGATGGTAGTGGCTCTACAGACAATTTAACGACAGTTGGTTTCACAATTAATTGGGGGTATGGTGAAACAACACAATATACAATTACAATTGATGTAGCAGTAAATTAAAAAAAGACCCTTTAGGGCTTTTTTCATTCATTAATAGTTGAAAATACGAACAAAATTTGACAAAAAATTGACAAATTCCAAAAATATGATAAAATTAATATTAATCAAGGGGGAGTTTATATGATAAAAAAGTTTAAAAATAGTAAGTTGTCAACTAAAATAATATCTTTAACTGGATTCATTGTACTTACAATCTCTGGATTTTTTGGATATCAAAAAATAGATCATTATTTGAAGTTAGAAAACATGAAGCGTTTGGCAGTAAATGCCGCGCAACAATACCTAGAAGATAATGGAATCGTAACAGAAAAAGAATCTATTACGACTTCTTTAGGTACATTAGCAGCAGAGGGATACATAGATAGCAGTCATATCAAAACAGATTATATTGATGAATCTTATGTAGTGACTTATCAAAATGAATCCACTGCACATATGGTTCGTTCTAAAAATGGCAGTTCTCGTGTCATTATTGGAACGCAAGAAGTAACTGCAACATTCGTAAAACAACCAGCAGGACCAACACGTGGTAATGTAGAAGTTACAATGACAGTTACAGAACCAATTGGGGTACCAACTGGTTGGACACCAAAGAAGGTAACAAACGAAAGTGGTGTTTTGGTAGATAGTACAACTGTGTTTGTTAAAACATTTAATGACAATGGAATTGAAAATATTCAATTGATTCCTACCAACACAGAAAGTAAATCTGTAACCAAACAATTAGTCATTGGTAATATTGATAGATTAGCTCCAACCATAACAGGTGTAAAAGATGGAGAAATCTATGGACCAAATACCTTACCAACCATTACATTTAGTGATGCGAACACAAATGCAGACAATATTGTAACTGCAACATTAACCAATCAAACAACAAATGAAGTAATTACCATTTCTTCCCCATATACACTTAGTATCAATGGAGAATATACATTGGTGGTAGCAGATACAGCAGGAAATGAAGCAACTGTTCATTTTACAGTGGATTTAGAAGCACCAACCATTACTTTAAATGAAGGAAATAAAACAGTAAGCGTACCAGCAGGTACAACAGATACTGCATACATTTTAGATGGGGTTGTTTTCCATGATAACATCGATAGTGAAATCGTATTAAAAAATAATGTTAAAATAACCAACCATGTAAATACTCAAATAACTGGTAACTATACTATTACTTATGTTGTAACTGATACAGCAGGAAATACTTCAGCAACTGTTACAAGAAATGTAGTAGTAGAAGATACTTTAGCTCCAGTATTAACAGTGGAAACACCAATTGTATTGCAAGTAGGTGATTCTTATGATGTATTACAAGGTGTAAGTGCAATTGACCTTTATGATGGGGATATTACATCAAAAGTAAAAGTAACATATACAGGAATCCCATTAGATATCACAAAAAAAGGTACATATTATGCAACTTATAAAGTATCTGATGCAGCAGGAAATGAAGCAACTGCACAAAGAACAATTACAGTTGTGGACAAAACCGAATTATTGAAATTGATTGCTCAAATTCAATCTTATAATTTAGTAGAAACAGACTATACGGAAGCTTCATGGAATGCATTACAAACAGCTTTAAATCAAGTAGAAATCACACAAGCTCAAATTGATGCAAAAGTAACCGCAATCGAAAGTGCTTATCATAATTTAGTTAAGAATCTAAATGCAGATTTAGTAGCTCGTTTAGAAGCTGCTAAAAATAGTATTGATGCTAGTGCTCCAGATCATAAATATATAGAAAGTGATTATACAAAAGAAGCATGGAAAGCTGTAACAGATGCTTTAGCAGAAGCCGAAGCTGCTAAAACAGAAGGGTTAAACAGTAAATTATCTCCAGCAGTAGAAAAATTGGAAGCTGCAATTGCGGCATTAGAAAATGATGCCAATAAGGCTCCAATTGACTATACGAGATTAGCAGAATTATTAGAAGAATTAAAAACACTAGAAGCAACAGGAGATTATACAGAAGAATCTATTCAAGCCAAACGTACAGCGATTCAAAATGCATATAATATCAAATTACCTAGTGAATATGCACAAGAGTTATCACGTATTGAAGCAATGACTTTAACACAAAAAGAACTTGCCAATAAAGAAGCTTTAGATGCATTAGAAGAAGAATTTGCAAAATTAAATAAAGATGATTATACTCCAGATTCTTATAAAGCAGTAGAAGATGCAATTGCTGATGCCAAAAAAGATGGATTGAAGCAAAGTGAATTTGATGCAGCATTAGATGCTATCAAAGATGCAATGAGTAATTTAGCTGCATATCCAAAAGTGAATGTAGATGCAAGTTCATTTACTACTAATAACTCTGAACAAAAAGGTTATGTAAAAGAAAATGATACCATTACATTTGCATTTACAAGTACAGAAGAATTGAATACAACAAGTACAACCGTAACAGTTCAAATGGGTGCAAAAACTTATAGTGGCGCTACGATTTCTCCTGTAGGAAAAGTAGGAGAGGACTATTTGTATTTAGTAACCTTTATCGTTCCAGGAACTGATTCAGGTGCCCTTAACTTTATCGTTCATCCTGTATCTACCAAAGGTGCAGAAAGAGAGGACAATCGTGATGATGCAACTGGTTCAATTCCATATATTATGGATAATAGTAAACCTTTGATTGCAACTGTAGACGATGTTACTATTAAAGTGGGAGAAACTTATACAGATGTATTACCAAGTGCTTCAGATGTATTTTTCGGTAAATTATATGATGTTACAAGTAAAATAACATTAAATGGCGTAGAAGTATCTTCTATTAATACTTCAGCACCTGTTGTTTATGTTATTACTTATAATGTAAAAGACTTTGCAGGAAATGAGGCTGTTACAACTGTATCAAGAACAGTCAATGTAGTGGATACAACTGCATTAGAACAAGCAAGAGAAACTGCAAAAAAATTAACACAATCTGATTATAAGAACGAGGCTTGGGCTGCTTTACAAACTGCATTATCAGGACTCAATAATGGAACACAATTAACTGAAAAAACACAAGTAGAAATTAATACTTGGACCACTAATATTACAGATGCTTTAGCAGCTTTAGAATTGGTTGAAAATAGAGAAGATGTTGATACCAGTGCTGTTGATAACTATGTAGCTACATTAGTTGCTACAGACTATGATAACTGGTCAGATTTTATGAACATTGTAAATTCTGTAAAATCAGAGACACTTCAAACTAAATTTGATGAAAGAGTTTCTGAAGTGACTGATTTTGTATTAAGACCAGTGTCAGTTGATAAGAGTGAGTTGACTGAATATTTAGCTACACTTGGGGAATCTACAGATTATACCAACTGGGCTGGATTACAAACATTAATAGATAAAGCCAATGGGCAAACATTACAAAGCAAATTTAATGATACTGTTGTAGAGATAAAGGCATACCAATTAATTGCCAAAGGAATTGACACCAGTGCATTAGATGTAATAGAACAACAAATTGCATCTTTAAATCCAGATGATTATGACAACTGGTCAGATTTACAAGACTTAATTGCTTTGGCCAAACGTCAAACATTACAAAGTGAATTTGATAAGATTGTAAATGAACAAATTCTTGGATTTGAATTAATAGAAAAACAATGGGATTGGTCAGAATTAGATGCATTACAAGCTGAATTAAATGAAGCCGCAAAACCAACAGTTGCAACGGGAGAATCTGATTATACAGAAGAGTCTATCGCAGCAAAACAGGCTTTAATTACAGCTGCATATCAAATTGAGTTATACAGTGATTATGTAGAAGCTTTAAATGCGATTAGAGGTACTGCTTTAGAGTATAGACCAATTGATAAAACTGCTTTAGCAGAATATGAAACCAAATATAATGATGCTGTGAAAGCAGGGGTTTACACTCCAGAATCATTACAAGCATTCAAAAATGCAATTGATAAAGCATTAGCGCAACAAGTTCCTAGTTTATATGTAGAAGATTTTAAATCTGTAGAAACCGCATATAACAATTTAGATAAATACCCTGAAATTGTAAATGTAGGAACCATTACTGCTTATGATGTTTTGAACAGTAAAGATCAAACCAATGGATTTATAAAAGCAGGGGATATCGTTTCTATTCCATTTACAAGTGATGTTGAATTAAGTAAAGATGAAAATCAAACAATCGTAACCATTAATAGAGGTAGCATTGTATCTTTACCTGCAACCATTACTCATTTAGGTGAGGATGAGACAGGATATCAATATCTAGCAATCGTAACTGTACCAAATAATATGACTGGTACACCTGAATATAGAATTCATCCAGTATCAATGACTGGAGCTACAAAAAATGATAAAGAAGGAACAATTCCTTTTGCAATTGATAATATCAAACCAGTTATTTTAGTTGCACCTACAGAGGTAACAGTCGAAGTAGGAAGCACTTATACAGATATAAATCCATCTATATTTGAAGTAAATGGACATCATGAAATTACAAGAACCATTACATTGAATGGGGTAAAGGTAGATTCTATTAATACTTCTGTACTTGCTACCTATACAATTACTTACAATGTCCTAGACTATGCAGGAAATGCAGCTACTCCAGTGACAAAAACAGTAACAATTGTAGATACCACTGTTCCAGTAATTACATTAACAGGGGAAGAAGAAGTAACAGTAGAAGTAGGCGGAAGCTATACAGACGCAGGGGCAACAGCTTTAG
>CARSXK010000028.1:12147-12361 GCA_949065595.1 uncultured Bacilli bacterium | reverse complement strand
ATTTTGCTAGAAGAGATTCTTTTGAAACTGATGCCTCTGCTTCACTTGTCTGTTCATTTTCTTTTACTTTATTACCCTCAACATCTAACACGCTTATATGTAATCCATCTAATACACTAAAATCTGAAATTTCATTATTAATCAAAGATAACCCTTCCAATTGGGTTAAACCAGATAATGCACTGATATCTGAAATTTTATTATTAGACAAAGA
>CARSXK010000028.1:0-12047 GCA_949065595.1 uncultured Bacilli bacterium | reverse complement strand
TAACTCTTCCAACCATGTTAAACCAGATAATGCACTGATATCTGAAATTTCATTATGATTTAACATTAAAACTTCCAATTGGGTTAAACCAGATAATGTACTGATATCTGAAATTTCATTATAAGACAAAGCTAAATCTTCCAACCTTGTTAAACCAGATAATGCACTGATATCTGAAATTTTATTATTAGACAAAGATAACTCTTCCAACCATGTTAAACCAGATAATGCACTGATATCTGAAATTTCATTACCAAACAAATCTAAATCTTGCAACCTTGTTAAACCAGCTAATGCATTGATATCTGAAATTTCATTATCAAACAAATCTAAATTTTGCAACAATATTAAACCAGATAATGCACTGATATCTGAAATTTTATTAAGAGTCAAATCTAAATCTTGCAATTGGGTTAAACCAGCTAATGCACTGATATCTGAAATTTTATTATAAGACAAATCTAAATCTTGCAATTGGGTTAAACCAGCTAATGCACTGATATCTGAAATTTCATTATCAGACAAATTTAAATATTGCAATTGGGTTAAACCAGCTAATGCACTGATATCTGAAATTTCATTATTAAACAAATTTAAATATTCCAACCTTGTTAAACCAGCTAATGAACTGATATCTGAAATTTCATTATGAGACAAAATTAACTTTTTCAATTGTGTTAAACTAGATAATGCACTGGTATCTGAAATTTTATTATTATACAAATATAAATATTGCAATTGGGTTAAACCAGATAATGAACTGATATCTAAAATTTCATTATTACTAATGTTCGTTATCGTTAAATGTTTTAAATTGACCAATTTTGGTATTATTTCCTTCACTACTATTTGTACTGCATCAATATCATTAAATGGTTGCATAAGGTCACTACCATCAATAGTTAAACTCATAATGGTACTATAATTATAATTTTCCCCAAACAAACCAATTGAAATCGCATCAACATCTAGCAAAGCTTCCTCTTGATCTACCAAATCTACATCTGATTCCATTTGAATAGTTTGATCATTATAGCAATTGTCAGATGTCGGACTACAACCAGCTAATGCAACGGATAAACCTAACGCAGCCGCATATCTTTTTATGTTTTTTATTTTCATAACGTAAGCTCCTTCTTTCAATTGGTTTTTAATTTATCATAAGAATACTTATTTGTCAATTATTTTTAAATTGTTAAATAAAAAGTAAAGTGCACAATTGAGTGCATGAATGTTCAAAAAAGTATAGTTTCAATAGAAACTGCACTTCAGACTGTTGACAAGGTGGTATATTCAAAATGAATATACTGCTTTTTTAGCGATCATTTTTATAAAACAGACAAATTTTCTGAAAATAAGTGGGATTTGGCTTGTATTTGGAGACATCTTCCATCTCCGATTTACCATTTTCTTTAAATTGTGACACGCAAAAATCATTGTGGCATTTTGCTCATTTTTCAGTAAACCACGAACTCTTGTAAATCTTAATCCATGTTGTTCTTTACAATCTCCAAATACCCTTTCGATTATCTCTTTTCTTAATGGATAGTTATCTTTCCATATTTTGGTATATCTATTTTCGTTTGCTTGTTCTTTATATTCTTCTCATACATGATGTGTAATTACTTTCTGACAATTCCTACTTTTGGTGCATTGCTCCCTTAATGGACAGTTCTTACATTTTTCAGGATTTGACTTATATTGTTTGTATCCTTTTTTATCTGTAGTTGAATAATTTAATACCTCGTTGTTTGGATATATGTAACAGTCATAATATTCATCGTATACATATTCATATTTTTTGAATAACCCTTTTCCTGTCATTGGTCTTTTATATGGCATAAGTGGGTTGGATTGGATAGAATAATCTTTCTACATATCGCTAGATTTACATAGCCTGCATCTAAACATACATTCTTGATTTGTTCTTTAAATTTTTACTATCATGGACATTTCCCGGTATTGTAGTATTTGTTAATACAAATCCATTCTTATCACAAAACGTTTGGTGAGTATAGGCAAAACATTCTTCTTTTTCTCCCTTATGAAGATATCCACTTTCAGGATCAGTCAAACTTTCTTTCATATGTTTTGTTTCTACATTTTCTATAATTTCTCTAGTTTCCTCATCAAACACGATTTCTGTTTGTTCTATATTTTTTAATGGTTCCTTTCTATGTCTTATTCTATCTTCATTGATTTCTTTTAACATGGCATCTTCATACACTTTTTTCACTATTTCTACTTCTACATCTTTGTGTTTATTTTTATTCGCATTGGCTTTTTGGTGTGGTCCATCTCCAAATACTGTTTCCATATCTACAAATCCATATTCTATTGCTTGATTTAATATCGTATCAAATATTTGATTAAATACATTACTATCTTTATATCTTCTTATATTATTTTGACTCCATGTGGAATAGTTGGGTATTTCATCATATATGGATAATCCTAAAAACTATCTATACGCAACATTTGCCTTACACTCTTCACATGTTTTTCTCATTGAGTTTATTCCAAATATTATATGGATAACTATCAATTTAAATAGTACTACTGGGAGAACGCTTGAGATTCCTGATTCACTGTATAAATCACTCACTAATTCTTCTATAAATTTGAAATCGATACAGGTATCTAATTTTCTTACCAAGTAATCTGTGGGTACTAATTCTTCTTATGTACTTAATATTATACAATCTTTTTTATATTCCTGTTTTGTCATTGCCATATTTTATTAATCCTTATATTACCTATTAAAATTATACCATCTACTCATTAAAAAAGTAAGAACTCAATGACCATTTTAGGTAATATAAGGTCATTCTTACACTCTTATTATAATACTTTTTTATTTCAAATAAAAGACTGTTGTGTCTATTTGTCAACAGCCTGAAAAATCCTAAATAAAGGATTTTTTTAAATACTATCAAAGAAGGCTTGAAACAAAGCTTTACTATTCTCATCATCAATGGATTCAGGATGCCACTCTACACCAATAAAGAATTTTTTGTTAGAATCTTCTACCGCTTCAATCACACCACATGCATGAGCAGCCACTGGTAAACTGGTATTCGATAATTGTTCATGATGTCTACTATTTACAATAATAGTATCTTTCTTTAATATCGAATACAATTTCGAATTTGGATTGAGTGTAACCGAATGGACATAATCAACATAATGAAAGTGTATATCATTTTCAATTGGCTCTAACCTTCCTCCAAACACACATCCCATTGTCTGCATTCCTAAACAAATTCCTAGAGTTGGAACATCGTGTTCATATAAATAACGAACTGTTTGGATATCATAATCATGAAATTGAGTCCCACCTTGTAATATTACCCCATCACATAGTGACAACATATCCATCATATCTTGAAACGATGCCTCTGTCATAACTCCCTCATCACAAGTAGGAATAATTCCAACTGGAATACAATTGTGACTGATAATAACATCTCCAATTTCCCTATTTATAGTAAACTGATCCATATTGGGTCTTACCAGAACACCAATCTTTTTCTTCATAACATCCCTCCTACCATAATGATATGTCTGAAGATTTTTTTAAGTATTAAAAAAAATCCTAAAATTGGATTTTCTCTGTAATATATGAAATTACTTCTTCTATTTTTAAAGTGATTTGCTCCATTGTATCCCGATCACGTACAGTAACAGTTCCATTATTTAATGTATCATCATCAATGGTAATACAATAAGGAGTTCCAATGATATCTTGGCGACGATAGCGTTTTCCAATATTACCAGATTCATCATACGTAGTCATAAATACTTTTGATAGGAGTTGATAAATTTCATCTGCTTTTTCTGTATGATATTTTTTCATGAGTGGTAACACCGCAACTTTATAAGGCGCTAGATAAGGGTGCAAGCGAAGTACCTCTCTTGTGGTTCCATCTTCCAAGCTATCTTCGTGATAAGCATTGAAAAGTAATGCAAGTACACTACGGTCTAATCCATAGGTAGATTCAATGATATAAGGAATATATTTTTCATTTGTATCTGGATCAAAGTATTCTTGAGATACTTTCGAATATTCTTGATGACGAGATAAATCATAATTGGTACGATTATGTGTTCCATTGATTTCTCCCCATCCAAATGGGAAATGATATTCAATATCACAAGCCTCTTTGGCATAATGCGCTAATTTTTCATGATCATGATATCTTAATTTATCCTCCGGAATTCCCAAATCCATATAAAATTGTTTCCCATATTGTTTAAAATATTGATAAAGTTCACTATCCATTCCCTCTTTACAGAATGTCTGATATTCCATTTGTTCAAATTCAATGGTTCGGAATGTAAAATTACCTGGTGTAATTTCATTACGAAATGCTTTCCCAATCTGACCAATACTAAATGGAAGTTTGGCACGCATACTACGTGCTACATTTAAAAAATTGACATACTCACCTTGTGCATTTTCAGGTCTTAAATACACCACATTTTTTGAATCCTCTGTCACACCTCTATAGGTTTGAAACATCAAATTAAATTGTCTAATATCCGTATAATCTGTTCCACCACATTTAGGACAAGGCACTTTATGTTCTTTTATATACAACATCATTTCCTCTTGGGTCATACCATCCGCATGAGCAAATTTATCCACTGCATCGATTAAATTATCTACACGATGACGCATTTTACATCCCTTACAATCAATTAAAGGATCCGAAAAACTAGAAACATGTCCACTGGCTTCCCATACTTTAGGATGCATCAAAATATCTGCATCTAATTCATATGCATTTGGTCTTTCTTGAATAAAACGTTTCCGCCAAGCATCCTTCACATTATTTTTAAGGCGACTTCCTAAAGGTCCGTAATCCCATGTATTCGCAAGACCACCATAGATTTCACTTCCTTGGAATATAAATCCATACTGCTTACATAAATTGACCATTTTTTCCATGTTCATTTCATTCATACAAATCTTCCTTTCTCAACATAAAAATTAAAAACTCCTAGATTTGTAAGGACGAGTCTTTCCCGCGGTTCCACCTTACTTACTCTAGAAGAATCAGCTTTCTAATTATTGCTCTGGCTTTCCACACCATCATCACATTGATATAAATATTATATTCTATATTAGAAAAAAGGTCAATCCTTTTTCATTGGATTATGATCCTCTAAAAATATTTGATCTGGCTTTTTTCCAAAAATTTTTGCAATTTGAATTGCCATATCATATGACAATCTTCGCATTTGATTCTCAATTTGCGAATAAAATGGTTTACTAATTCCTAATTTTTCCGCCATATCTTGAGATGTATATCCTTTCTTTTTTCTGAGTTCTTTCAATTTTCGGTACATACTGCTCCTCCTACTTCTTTACGACACTTATTATAACATATAGTACATTAATAGTGTACTGTTTTTTCAAAGAATCTATGAGAAAATAAGACAAGATAAATGTGGTAAATTTTGGAAATTCGGTGAGGCTATGATTGGAAACAAGGAATTAATGCAAGAATATAATATTTTTGCAAATAATATTAGGTTTTATAGAAAGAAATTACACTATACACAGGAAAAACTAGCAGAAAAGGCAGATATTAGTATTTCCTATATCAAGCAAATTGAAACAAAAAAAGAGTATAAAAATATATCCCTTTTAGTAATGCAAAAATTAGCAAAAGCATTAAATGTTAGTATTCATCAATTATTTGAAATAGAAGAATAAGACCAAAAAAGAATCGTCAGATTCTTTTTATTTCACATTAGATGCATTTTTTTGTTCTAACAAGGAATGATATATATCGGTAACACCATCAATCCAATATGGATTAAGACGTAATGTGTCCTTTTCATCATCTAATGGACAATATTTTGGACCAATTTCAATAATTTGTTCTTCAATTGAAAGATTTGGAAGATTACTATTGACATAATAATTGTACTCTAGTTGAAAAAATAACTCCAAAATACTCTCTGCAGGATTTCGAAAACGCCAATAATCTCCCGTTTCACTATCTTTCAAGCCAGCTGCATTATGATATTCGAAAAAGACAGGCGAAGTATAATGGGCTGACTCATGATACTGAATGGCTTGACATAACATAGGATTTAAGTTAGGAAATAAGGAGCAATGCGCTTCTGTAAATTCTTCATATGTAGTATCCATGCAGTATGTTTGATTGGTTGCAAGTTGTTCTTTGGTAAATCCAAAATCGGTTGGTACTTGTTTCATATGTCTCACAAATGCTAAAATACCCAATTCTTTTGAATCAAAAACCCTGTTTTCTTTTATTACCTTTGTTCCTTGAATATTGTTATGAAGTACCCATTCTGTATTGGTGAAAGAATCGGTTAATTCTTGTGCTTTTTCATAAACAATATCTTTCTTAATTTCATAAACAGAGCAATAATACTCAAAATAAGGTTCTAATTCAGAAATAGTTTCCTCTTCTATTTCTGCACTAAAAGGGATAATTTCATCCACTTGATCAACCACAGGAATTGGTTCCAATTTTGAAACTCCCATAGAATCTGAAAAATCATTATTTGCAGAAACTGCACAAAATCCAATGGAAGCAACAAAAGCTACTGTAAAACTTAATGTACCAATTCCAACTAATATTTGATTTCTTCTACTTTCCTTTTTCAAACGTTCCAACAATTGCCGAGATAAAGGAATAGATTGCGAAGTAATTGTTTTATCATTACGATATAATTTCATCTTCACCATTTAGATACCTCAATTCTACTAGTTTATAATATAACATACATTATCTAAAATGTAAATTCTAGCATTTTTTATTCTATCTTCCCATCATATTTATTTTAAAATCTATGTTTTACAAATTCACATTGTGGTACACTGTTTGCACATCCTCAATATCTTCTAACATGGTAAGTAACCGATTAAAAATTTCCAAATCTTCTCCATTCAAAGTAATTTTATCCTTTGGTAACATTGTAATTTCATCCATATCAAAATCCACATCTGGGACTTTAGCTTGAATGGTTTCTTTAATCGCATATAAATTTTGTGGGTTTCCATATACAATCATCTGATCGTCTTCTGTTTCGATATCCTCAACATCAATCCCAGATTCAATCAATGCTTCTAAAGTTTCCTCTTCTGTTAATCCACTAAAACTAACAATGCATAAGTGATCATACTGAAAAGATACACTTCCTGTTACTCCCAATTTACATTTACATTTATTTAAAGCTGCTCTGACACTGCTGATTGAACGATTCACGTTATCTGTTAAACAATCCACTAATAATGTAGAGCCAGATGGTCCAAAAATTTCATATCTTACTTTATCATAGGTTTCATCCACACCACTATTCACTTTATCGATAGCTCTTTTAATAATATCAGCGGGAACTTGTTCTTTTTTCGCCTTTTCCATCAAACGTTTCAGGGGCGCATTAGAAGTTGGATCTGTTCCACCTTTTTTGGCAACATCATAAATTTCCCTAGCATACATAGAGTATAGTTTTGCTTTTGCAGCACCTGTTTTTTGAATGCTAGCTTTTCTTACTTCATAAGCTCTTCCAAATAATTGTATTTCTAATTTCATCTAATCACTCTTTCTGACACTTATTTTACAATATTTTATTCATTTTGACAATCATTATTAAAAAGAAAAAACAGCATAAAGCTGCTTATCTTGCTAGGAAACCAGAGCATTTTCCACAATCTATATTGCATACTTGATTTTCTTCAGAACAAGAATATTGTGGTGTATAAGTATGTTTATAGATGTGACGATTGATGGTATGTGTATGAATTGGACATACATGTGGTACTTCATGATAGAATTCTCTTTCTTGGCATTGAGTAATTGTTGGTTCAACTACTTGCCCTTCCATCATTGGTTGCATAGCGCCCATTTGGTTTCCATAAGGCATTGGTTGCATTCCAAAACCATTTTGTCTACATGAGCAGCATCCTCTGTTTGATAACATAATTAATTCCCCCTTATCTAATTTATCTTATGAAGCTATCTCATTCTTGCATATGGTATTTGCCTCATTTTCCATAAGAAAAGAAATCTTATTTCGATTTCTCTTTAAAAAGGCATTTTCATTTTTCCATTTTTGAATTGTTTCATCATTACTTTCATTTGTTCAAATTGTTTCAATAATCGATTGACTTCTTCTACTGTTCTTCCAGAACCAGTTGCGATTCTTATCTTTCTAGAAGCCTTTATGATAGAAGGATCTTTCCGTTCTTCTTTGGTCATAGACTGAATAATAGCTTCCAAATGTGCCATATCTTTGGGATGAATTTGAATTTTATTGAGTCCCAATTTAGAGGCACCAGGAATCATTTTTAATAAATTTTCCAGTGGTCCCAATTTTTTAATTTGATTTAATTGCTCTAAAAAATCTTCCAAATCAAAATTACCTTTTTGCATTTTTTTGGCAGCTTTGATGGCTGCTTCTTCATCAATTACCTGTTCTGCTTTTTCAACGATTGACATTAAATCGCCCATACCTAAAATACGAGTTGCCATGCGGTCTGGATAAAATTCCTCTAATCCATCCATCTTCTCACTAACACCAATAAATTTAATTGGAACATGTGTCAAATGGCGAATGGATAAAGCTGCTCCGCCACGTGTATCTCCATCTAATTTGGTTAAAATCGCTCCTGTTAAACTTAATTCTTGATGAAATCCCTCAATGACATTAATGGCATCTTGACCTGTCATACTATCAATAACAAGTAGTACTTCATTCGGATGAGTGGCATCACAGATATTTTTAAGTTCTAACATAAGTTCCTCATCAATGTGTAACCGTCCTGCTGTATCAATCAATACATAGTCATGTCCATTTTCTTTCGCATATGTAATTGCATTTTGAGCAATTGTAACAGGATTACCTTTCCCCTCTTCATACACTGGAATTCCAAGTTCTTTTCCCAATTGTTTCAATTGTTCAATGGCTGCAGGTCTATACACATCACAAGCTACCAATAATGGTTTTTTCTTATGCTTTTTTCTCAAATGATTTGCAAGTTTTGCGATAGTTGTAGTTTTCCCACTTCCTTGCAATCCCACCAACATTAAAATAGCTGGAGTTCCTGTTAGAGAAAGTTCCTGTTTTTCGCCACCCAATAATTCAACCAATTCATCCTTTACAATCTTGACAAAAACCTCACCTGGTTTTAAAGAGGCAGCAACCTCTTCTCCCAAAGCTTTTTCTTTTACGTTATTAATGAATTCTTTTACTACCTTATAATTAACATCTGCTTCTAATAGTGCCAGACGAATTTCCCTTGTCATTTCACCAATGTTACTTTCCGTAATTTTTCCATATCCTTTTATTTTACTCATTACATTTTGTAAACGTTCTCCTAAATTTTCAAACATATTATCACCAGTAACATTATATATGAAAAATAAAAAAAAAGCGAATTATTTTCACTATTTTTTCATTTCCATCTCATTACTACATCACAGTTACTACTACAAGGCTCTGGGATTGGTAAATCCATTTTAATAATCATTGGAACACGAAAAGCTTTCCCAAAAGCAACACAAGTTCCTGGTTGTAAGCTTTTCTGTTTATCAATAATTTCTGCACTAATTTGAGGCAACATTTTTTTAATGTACTCTAAATCCTTTGGATGATTCATTTTATATATAACAAAATTCGTACATTGAGAAATTACAGTATCAGAAATTTCAACAGGTCGTTGGGAAATCAGATTTAAAATAAGACCATATTTTCTTCCCTCTTTGGCAACACGTTCAAAAATATTGTACCCAAGTAAATATTGATCTGAATCCTGTTGAACATATCGATGAGCTTCTTCTAGAAATATATGAAACGGTATCGATGCTCTATCCTTTAAGCGCTTCACAAATTCAAACAACATTTTGGTCATAATTTTTGTAATTACTTTCGCAATGGAATCATCAATATCTTCTAAATTAAAGTTGACAATTTGTGCTTTTGTTCCATTTGGTCCAGCCACTAAACTAGAAATAAATTGATCTACTGTACAATAGGCTGGATAAGAAAAATACTTTGCATTTTCTCCAATGGTCAAATTATGTAATCTCACCTTTAATGTGATGGCTTCATGATACAATTTATCGTTTCGCAAAAGACCTTCTGAAATCAATGTAAAATTAAGGGCTTTTTCCATATCATCTAATGTATAAAATTGTTTACTAGTTGCTTCATATTTATCCAAAGATCCATCAATAAAACTTGCAATATATTTTGTCACCAAAATGCTTTCTACAAATTGGCCTTCTTTATCAATTATAAAACATTCTCTGAATTTACGGGTATAGCCAACACCTTGTACTGGTGCTTCTAAATGAAAAGATGGCGTAGAACAAGTTGCCAATAAAGAGAAAATATCATCACGTTTGGCGGGAGAAGATTGACTGGTATATAAAATGGACATAATGGCTTTGGCAATCATGTGATTTTTATATCGAATTGCTTGTTCATTGGATTCCGCAAAAATAGCAACCAACCTCAACATTTTTTCAATTATAGTGAGTTGAGAATGGGTTTCTGCAGAAAGTAACAAAGCCATATCATCTATTCCTAGTAGCCATAAAGGAATGTGTAAAATACTTCCTTCTTTATCATGCATATTGGTTGTATAATATTTAAAATTATAATTTGGATTAATTTTGTTTATATTTTGGAAGGCATTATGATATTCACCATAGCTATCAAAGAGAAAGAAATTAGAGTGAACTGGTTGAATTCTAGATTTAGAAAATACATTTTGTAATAGTCTAGCAACCCCATAAGATTTACCACTTCCTGTATTTCCAAAAATTGCCATATGATTGCTAAATAAATCATTTATATCTACATAAATGGGATACCGATAAAGTGGGGATAATCCAATGTACAATGTGCCTTCCTCTTCTGTTCCGACCAACAAATTCATTTCTTCTTTTGTAATCATACGTACATTCGCAGAAAAGCTAGGTTTTTGAAGTACTCCTGGAATAAATCGATTGGAATATAATTCTCCCAAAAAGTGAATTTTGATGATATTTTCACTCAAATCCTGAATTTCTCCTACAATCTTATGCTGTTCATCTTCTAAAACTACATAAAAGTTAATCAAATTGGTTGTAAGTTGGACATTCGAACTCATCTGTACATGAGCCATATTATCACTGATATAAATAATTTTTCCTAACATATGACCACCTTATATTCTTATAATCCTATTTTACACCATTTTAAAATATTACACCATCTTTTTCGTAAAATTTTTATCAATGATAAGTTTTCACAATAAAAACTGTTGAAATGTTATCATATGTTTTTCAGCAGTTTATTTTTTAATTAGAAAGACTTACTAAAGTAATTCTAACGTGGCCATTTCCATAACGCTGTCCGTTGCTCATAGAACCTCCAGTGACTCCGCCGATGTATCCAGAGCCGCCTGCTCCACTAGCGCCTTGGTATCCAGCTCCACCTCCATACCAGCCACTTCCGCCTCCGGTATATATGCTATTCAAGCTTGGAACTCCTCCAATCCCGAAACCAGATTTTCTGGTATTAGGAGAGCCACTATACTCACTCTGAAATCCTGAACCTGATTGCGTTCCCTCATATCCAGGGAAACTTCCAACAGTACCCTCTAATGGAACTGGGTATAATCCTCTTTCTCCAACAGTTCCACCTCCTGAACCTCCTTTTAAATAGTATATATTTTTATCCCATAAATTATCAACTTTACCAGCTCCGCCTCCACCGCCTGCAACAATTAATACTTCGCCTCGGTAGGAATTGTAATTTGCTAGTACGCCTCGGTTGGTCGTCGCAATGTGTGTTGCTCCTCCACCCCCGGCTCCAAATCTTCCAATCTGACCATACATATAGCTAGATCCACCATTAAATTCTACATTTTTTCCACCAACACCAACGTATAGTTTTTGTCCATTTGATAATGCCTTATTTCCATAGGAGTATCCTCCAAAACCGCCACTGGCGGATTCATAGTCTCCACCCTGTGCTCCCCAAACCTCTAGTTTGTATGTTCCTGCACATGGTGTCGT
>CARSXK010000027.1:0-12954 GCA_949065595.1 uncultured Bacilli bacterium | reverse complement strand
TTATCCTTATGGGTAGTGACTATTGCAATAGCTTATTTTCTGGTTTGTGGGTTTCTTTTTTGAATCCCAGCCCACATGATTTTAATCGCATTGGTGCCCGTCTTTTGAAATTTAGTTAACCTTTTTAATGAATCATTTTAGTAAAAAAACTCACTAAACGATCCCCAATTGGGTGTTTCATGTGAGTTTTTCTTTACATCATTTGATAATTAGAACTATTATATTTGGTATTTGAGTAATTGACAGAATTAGAATTATTATACATATTTTCTAAATTTGTAATACGTTTATCCAAAAGTGTAATTTGTTGTTCCAAAGTATTCATTTGTTGTTCAATGGTATTGGAAGAAACAGAAGTCGATGGCATATTATTCATCATAGGATACCCTTGTGGCATACTGGGTGCCATAGGTGGTTGCATTGGCATTGGATATCCCATAGGACCTCCCATTCCTGGATATTGTGGGTAAACTGGATAAGAAGGAACCCCACCACATTGTCTATCTTTTTTCATCATTTCAAACACTCCTATCTAACATAAGTATATGCATTTATCCCTAATGTGTGTTACAATAAAAGAGGTGACTAGTATGGTAGATTTATATCAGTATGAAAAAGAGTTATATCAACAAAATATCCATTATATCGGAGGTGTGGATGAAGTAGGAAGAGGTCCTCTAATCGGTCCTGTGGTCGCAGCTTGTTGTGTCTTACCCGAAAACTTTGTTTTAGAAGGTCTGACGGATTCTAAAAAATTAACCGAAAAGAAAAGAGAACAATTTTATCCTTATATTATAGAACATTGTCTTGCCTATGGGATTGGAATTGTCTCTCCAGAAATCATTGATGAAGTCAATATTTATGAGGCAACCAAACTTGCGATGAAAAAAGCCATTGAACAGACCCAACAAAAGATCCCATTAGAACATGTACTGATTGATGCCATGAAATTAGACTTAAATGTTGCAAGTACCTCTATCATAAAGGGAGATGCCAAAAGTATTTCCATCGCAGCTGCAAGTGTAATTGCGAAAGTGACAAGGGACCATATGATGATTGAATTAGATCAAAAATATCCAATGTATGGGTATAAAAAACATAAAGGATATCCAACCAAAAAACATATAGAAGCAATTCATCAATATGGATTGATAGATGGATATCGTAAAACGTATAAGCCTGTTCAGGACTATATAGAAGGAGTGCAAATATGAACCAATATTGTTTGATTACACATATTGCAGACCCAGATGGAGCCTTTCCAATCATTTTGATGAAATTGGTCTTCCCCAATACAGATGTTTATTCTTGTGAGGTAAAAGAAGTAGATGATATTTTAAAAGATGTGCTACAAAAAGAATATGAAAAAATTTATATTGTAGATCTCAATATGTCAGAGGAAATGGCCAAAGTGGTTGAAGAAACTGCAAGGGAAAAAGTAGAAGTTTATGATCATCATGAAAGTAATCTTGATTTAAACCGATATTCTTTTGAACATGTGGTTGTCAAGAATGGTGAAAAAAAGGAATGTGGAACGACTTTGTTTTATGAGTATTTGAAACAAAAAACCAATCATCCAATATTTGAAAAAGAAGTTTTAAAGCAAATGATGGAATTGGTAAGAGAAAATGATACTTTTGATTTTATAGAAGAATACAAACAGGATGCGATTCATTTCCGTATGCTCTATGATATTTACGGTAGAGAAGCTTATATTGAACATTTTTTCAATTACATTTTAGAAAATGATACATTCCAACTTACAGAAATCGAAAAAGCCACTATAGATGTATTAGAAAAACAAACAGAACGTTATATTACAGAAAAACTAGAGCATGTTAAATTCGCGACCATCGATGGAGTGAAAGTTGGAATTGTTTTTGCAGAACAACATAGAAGTATTCTCGGAAATCGTATGGCAGAACTTTATCAAGACAAAATCGATATTGCCATTCTCATTAACGTGGATAGAAGCGTTTCTTATAGAGCGATTAAACCAGATATCAATATTAATGTACTTGCTCAAAAATATAATGGTGGAGGACACAAGCACGCAGGAGGAAGTCCTCTTCCTCATGACCTTCAGAGCCAAATTATTAAGCTTTTATTTAAAGAAAGTGAGATTTTATAAATGGAATTTGTGGATATATTGGATGAATATGGAGAAAAAACAGGTGTAATAAAGGAACGTTCCTTGGCCAAAAAAGACAACAATTATACACTAGGGGTTCATGTATGGATTCGTAATCATAAAGGCGAAATTTTACTACAAAAACGTAGTAGTGAAAAACACTCCTTTGCTGGAATGTGGGATATTACTGGTGGAAGGGCACGTGCAAAAGAAAGTAGTAAGCAATCCATGCAAAGGGAAATAAAAGAAGAACTGGGAATTGACGTATTAGAATCTGAACTCAAATATCTATTTCGCTTTCCCGCCCAAAAAAATAGCAAGCCTATGTTTTTGGATGTTTATTTACTAGATAAAGAGATAGATTTAAAAACATTAACCCTTCAAAAAGAGGAAGTCGAAGATGTTTGCTATGTACCATTATCTATTTTGAAAAATTGGTATTTTGAAAATCCCAATTTTGTCAAGCAACCTTATTTTATGGATGTATTAAAGCAATTGGAGGCAGAATATGAATGTGAGAAAAATTGAAGTGGGATACTTATCCTGTAACTGCTACATTTTAGAACAGAATGGTACTTGTCTTGTCATTGATCCTGGGGATGAACTATATGCAATTGAAAGACAAATTGGAAAAAATAAATTACTCGCAATTCTTGTTACCCATCATCATAAAGACCATGTAGGTGCTTTAAAAACATTGATTCAAAAATACAATGTTCCCGTTTATGATGCTTTTCATACAAAAGAACAAGCCTATGAAATTGGACCATTTTCTTTTGAAGTGATTTCAACACCTGGACACTCTAGCGATTCAATTACATTTTATTTTAAATCCTATCGTTTTATGTTTGTAGGTGATTTTATTTTTCAAAATACCATAGGTAGAACTGATTTAGAAACTGGAAATATGGAAGTAATGAAACAAAGTATTCGAAAGATAAAGTCTTATCCAGATTATGTCAAATGCTATCCAGGCCATGGAGAAAATACAACATTAGGCTTGGAAAAAGAAAATAATATTTATTTTCAATAATAAAGTAGACAACATATATCAAATTGATTCCACAAAATCGAAAACTCTAGGTTTCAAACCAAATAAAATAGTGTTTATAATATTTGGTTTTCAAATTCAATATTATATATATAACTGAAATCGAAAGAAAGATTTCTTTTTTTTGTTATCTTTTTATGAAAGTAAAGAAAATAATATTTTTGTGATAATAATCTTTACAATTACCCAATAAAATAGTAAAATAGTGGTAGTGAGTGGTTGAAAGTGGAGAAATGTGGGTGATTTTATGTTCATGGGGGAATATCATCATACCATTGATGACAAAGGAAGATTAACACTTCCTGCTAAAATCAGAGAACAATTAGGGAACGAATTTGTCGTTACAAGAGGACTCGATAACTGTCTATTTGTTTATCCACAGGAAGAATGGAATCAGGTGATTTCGAAATATAAAGAACTACCCAATACCAAAGATGCCCGAAACTTTATGCGGTTCTTTCTATCAGGAGCAACATTGACCAATTTCGATAAACAAGGAAGAATCAATATTCCCATCCCACTTAGCAAATATGCAGATTTAGAAAAAGACTGTGTCATTATTGGAGTAAACGATCGACTGGAAATTTGGAGTCAAACCAGTTGGGAACAATTTATTGATGCCAATGAGGAAAATTTTTCCGATATTGCCGATAAACTATTTTCAGCAGAACTTGGGTGAGTGAAGTGCATAAAAGTGTATTATTAGAAGAATGTTTGAAATATTTAAACGTAAAAGAAAACAGTGTGATAGTAGACTGTACGTTAGGATATGGAGGACATAGTAGTGAAATTTTAAAAAAAATTCCAATGGGTTTCCTTTATGCCTTTGACCAAGACGAAGAGGCCATTGCTTACAGTCAAAATCGTTTACGTTCCGTTGCATCCAATTATGAAATCATAAAAAGCAATTTTGTCCATCTCAAACAAGAACTACAAAAAAGAAAGGTAGAAGAAGTCGATGGTATCCTATTTGATTTGGGTGTTTCTAGCCCACAATTGGATGAAGATTATCGAGGCTTCAGTTTTCATAAAGATGCACCTTTGGATATGCGTATGGATAGATCAAATCCGCTTTCCGCTTATGATGTAATCAATACTTACTCATGTACTGATTTAACATACATCTTTCAAAACTATGGAGAAGAAAAATATGCATATCGTATCGCTTCTGCAATTGAAAAAGCGAGAGCCAAAAAGCCAATTCAAACCACTTTAGAATTGGTAGACATTATCAAAGAAAATGTCCCAGAAAAATACAAACGAGAAAAGCATCCTGCTCGTAAAGTATTTCAATCGATTCGTATTGAAGTCAATCATGAATTAGAAGTATTAGAAAGTGCTTTAGAACAGGCGCTGACGCAAATCAAAGTGGGGGGAAGAATTTGTGTAATTACATTCCATTCCCTAGAAGATCGTATTTGTAAAAATAAATTCAAAGAGGTAAGCCAAATAGACCCTGTGCTGGGAAAATTACCTGTGATTCCAGATGAATACTTACCCCATTACAAATACATTACAACTGAATCAGTAAAAGAAAAAGAATTAGAAGAAAATAATCGTGCACGTAGTGCGAAATTAAGAGTAATAGAAAGAATAAAATGAGGGAGAAAAATTATGGCAAAAAGAAGGGTAAGAAAATTACGGATTACAAAAGGTGAAAAATTATTATATGGAACAGCGATACTCTGCTTTTCTTTGACCATATTATTAAAAATATTTTGTGGTGCTGGCACCCAACACTTAAATATGAGTGTTGAAAAAGTCCGCTATGAAGTAAGCAGTCAAGAGAAACGAAACGAAAGCTTGACGATGCAAGTGAATGAATTAACAGCATTCGATAAAATCAAAGATATTGTAAAAGATATGGGACTTGCTTATAACAATGAAAATATTATGGTAATCAATGATTGAGGTGTAATATGAATACAAAGAAAAAGGTTAAAAAAACATGGAGTTTACCAAAATTTGTTTTTTATTTCTTTTTTCTTTGTCTTTTTTTATTGTATCTTCAATTTGGCTATTTATCACTCTCCAAAAAAGTATATGGAAAAGATATGGATGCCTTTGCTCAAACAAGAAATACAGTTCATAAAACCATCAAAGCGACTCGTGGACGTATTTTTGATAACAACCAAAATATTTTAGCGCTTAATGTGAGTTCCTATACCATTGTGGCACATTTAGAACGTAGTAAGGTTTATATGGGAGACTTTTATATCAAAGATAGTGAAACCGATATGGTTGCCGAAAAATTGGCCCCTGTTTTAGAAGTAGAAGTAGAAACGTTAAAAGGGTACTTTGATCGAGGAAAAATAAATAATGTATATCAAATTGAATTAGGACGTGCTGGAAAAGGAATTACCGAATTAAAAAAAGAAGAAATTGAAAATTTGGGAATTGCTGGAATTGATTTTACAGAAAGTCAAAAACGATATTATCCCAATGGTGATTTTGCGTCTTATATTATCGGTTATGCGAAAGATACCGAAGTGACTGAAATAGATGAAAGTGGAAATACTTCGAGTATAACTGAAATTATAGGAGAACTTGGAATTGAATCCAAATACAATGATATATTAAAAGGAAAAGATGGTTTTATTGAATATCAGCAAGATCGTTATGGGTATAAGATTGCAGGTACAAAAGAAACCTCTGCTGCAAGTGAAGATGGATATGATGTGTATTTGACAATCGATGCGAATATTCAAAGATTCATTGAAACTGCCGTCAAAGATGCTCAAAATATTTATCATCCAGAATGGTTGATGATTACAGCCATGGATGCCAAAACAGGAGATATTTTAGGCACCAGTGCAACACCTTCGTTTGATCCCAATATCCGTGAAATTGTCAATTATGAAAATCCGCTGATTTCACAGCCATTTGAACCGGGATCTACCATGAAAACCTATACGTATATGTGTGCTTTGGAAAATAATAAATATGATGGAAATGAGACCTTTTTATCTGGTAGTTACCAAATGGGAGAGGATACCATTAAGGATTGGAATGGTGGAATTGGTTGGGGAACTATCACTTTTGATAAAGGCTATGAATATTCCAGTAATGTAGGGATTGTAAACCTGATAGAACGCCATCTTTCTCGTAAAGAATTACAAGATTGTTTTGAAAAATATGGCTTTGGAAAAAATACAGGGATTGAACTATCCCGTGAACAATCTGGTAGTTTGCGGTTTACTTATCCAATTGAAGTAGCGACTGCTGGTTTTGGACAAGGAATTACCACAACAGCGATTCAGCAATTGCAGGCTTTGACTTTAATTTCCAATGATGGAAAGATGTTAACACCTCATATTGTTAGTAAAATTGTCAATCCCAATACAGGTGAAATTCACTACGAACGTCAAAGGCAAGAAAGCGAACAATTAATTCAAACTTCTACTGTGAAAAAAATGAAGGAACTGATGTATAATACAGTTCACGGAAGAGACCCTGGTTCTACTGGATATCTTTATGACATTGAGGGCTTTGATATTATTGGAAAAACAGGAACTTCACAAATATTCGATAATGCAACAGGAAGCTATTTGACAGGGGCTAACTCATATATCTTCTCTTTTGCAGGAATGTATCCAAACGATGACCCTGAAATTATTATATATGCGGCAATGAAACTACCAAAATATGGAACCAGTATAGGACTTGCGAATGCAACAAAATCTGTTATGGAAAGTATTGCAAAATATAAAAATATGTTTGGGAATGTAAATGAAACGGTAGAACAACAAAGTTACTATGTATCTTCTTATTACAATAAATCTGTTTCAGCCGTAGTAGAAGAACTGTCACAAAATAAAATTGAAACGGTTATCATTGGAACGGGGGATAAAGTCATTCAGCAATCCATCCAAGAAGGAACGAGATTGGTAGAAGGAGACCGATTGATTTTAATGACCAATCAAGCCGATTATCAAATGCCAAATATGTATGGATGGAGTCGAAAAGACGCAATTGCTTTTTTTGAATTAATGAGTCTGCCTTATCAAATAGACGGCTATGGGTTTGTGGTGGAACAAAGTATTCCACAGGGAACTGTTTTAACTGCAGATATGAAAGTTACACTGACATTACAATCCCAATTAAATCCAACAATTTAGTTTACGATGAAAAGAGATTATGTTACAATAAAAAAGGTGAGAGTATGAAAAAAGGTTTTACATTAATTGAATTATTAGCAGTCATTGCTATTATTGGTGTCGTTGCTTTGATTGTTTTTCCAACCATTATGAATAGTGTGAAAAAGTCAAAACAAAATTTGTATGAAGTGCAAGTACGAGACATTGAAGAAACTGGTGAAAAATGGGCAAATGATCATATGGAACTATTGGATTCTACCCATTTAAATACAATTGCAATTCCATTATCTTCTTTGATATCTTCTGAATATTTGCAAAAAAGTAATTTACAAGATCCAAGAGATAAAACACCCATGAATGGCTGTGTTACTATCGCTTATGATGATACAATTGAACAATATCAGTATCATTATATTGAATCGGCTTGTCGTGATGTAATAATGAATGGTTTGATATATCAATTTGAAAATAATACTTGGGAAAGAATAGAGCAGAACATGATTGTATCTTCTGCAAGTGCCATTATTGAAAGTTATGCAGAGCATAATTTAATTAAAACGGAAGGCCAAACAACTACTGGATTCTATGATGAAGGAGATCGTTATGTTTTTAGAGGTAGTGCAGTAGACAATTATGCAAAATTAAGTGGTGGAAATGAAGTATATCGAATTTTAAGCATCGATAAAATAACTGGGAATATACGTCTTATGGGAACCACGCCGATACCCAATGCTTGGGACAATGACAATGGTGTTTTGTTTGAAAATGCGAGTGTAACAACTAGCCAATTAGAAAATTATTTTAATAGTAGCGCCAATGGAATTGTTATCAATCAATCCAAAATACAAACCAATCAATTATGGAATGTGGGAAAGATAACAGAGAATGTATCTTATTCTGTATTAAAATCTTTAGAAAGTGGAAGAACAGCATATGTTAAAATTGGCCTACCTTCTATTAGTGATTATATTGGTGCAACAACTGATTTAATATGTCATGAAAATATCTTTTCTGATACCTGTAAGCAACAAAATTATTTATATGAATTATGGAAAGAAAAAAATACTTGGACAATTAATACTGATGGAACCAAAATATGGTATTTGAATGCCAATGGAATATTGGATAGAGCGGATTCTAGTTCCATTCATTATATCTATCCTGTCATTGAAATCAAGGCAAGTACTCATATTATAAAAGGGGATGGAAAATCAATCAGTCCTTATGTTTTTGAATAAATGATATATTTTGTTTTATTATTACAAAATGAAAATAACGGATTCTATTGAAGTGAAGGTTCTCATTTTAATTCTGATTTATAATTTTATGGTTAAATTTCAGGAGTATTATATTAGATAGGTGAAAATCTATTCAATAAAATTGTACATATTTTCACGATTAAGTTTCTTTATATGAATGTTTTAAAGTAGTTGGTTGATTTGCTAACAAAGAAACGGAAGAAATTTCTTCTGTTTTTTCGTTGGTTTATTTCTTTTCATTTGTATAGAATTGATAATTGAGGTAAATATTTTCTCGTAAAATATTCGTTTTATTTCTTTATTCTTTAAACAAACAGTTATAGTTTATAGATAAATAGTTTCATTTTCCTAAATGATTAAGTCAACTAACGTGCTATATAATATTAAAATATTTATACAAAAAATCTATAAATGTTTTTAGTTCATCCGATAACAGATTTAAAAATAAAGTTCTATTAATATCATTAATGAAAATATTTATATAAGTTGGAGCTTATTTCTATTTACTGTTCTTAATTTTAATGATTTAATTCCCATTTACTGTAAAATCACGTTATCACAAGGTGATTCCCCATTTGCATATATTTCATTGACATTTTCATATATTTTGATAGAATATGAACTATAGGAGGGATTAAAAATGATTTATAATCCATATGCTATATTAGGAGTAAAGCAAGTAGCAACAAAAGAAGAAATAAAAGAAGCATTAAAAAAACAAATAGAAAGAAATTGTGGCACAGATGAAAATAGAAAAAATGCTGATGGTGAATGCCTACAAAGTGTATTTTTAAATGCGGCAGAAATACTATTAGATCCAAAAAGAAGAGCAGAAGTAGATAAGAAATTAAAATATGGTATTATTCTTTATGAAAAAGACGCTGAATGGGATAGAAAAAATGAAGAAAAGTCCACTCAATCAAGTGTAGAAGCACCATTACCTTCAAAAGATTCAGTAATAGAGGTAAAAAATCATAAGATTACATATATTAATACGAAGTTACTTTTTGAACCCTTAAAAATAACAAAATCATCTTTATTTTTAGGGAAAAAAATACATTTGAAAAAACTTTACGCGGTTATTGGAGCGGATAGCAGTTTTATGTTTGTAAAGGAAAAAAAGGGTTATTATAATAATGGTGCGTTTGTTAATTCTAAAACCTTCGCTGGGTATCATTTGGAAAACGTTTTTACAGACGAAAATTGTTTTGAAAATGGTGTTTATAATGGTATTTATAGATGGGAGAATCGTCCCTATACATATGAGAAAGAATTTTATATAAATGGTGTAAAATCGATTGCTTTAATGGGAAGTAAGTTTATTCCTATAGATTTAGTTTATAATAAGAAAATTTCTGTAGCGAATTTAAAACAAGTAAGCAATTATATGTCCCAATATTTAATTCATAATCCACAAATAATAGAAGAAATATTTGGAGCAAAAAGATATAAAAAATAAATAATTTAACGCGTTGTGCTAGTTAAAATTTAAAACATGGGATATGGCTGTAGAGCCAGCAATATAAGCTAATATATTGAAACATAAGAATTTAATTTCGAGCATTGTAGAAAGTCCAAACATAGAATTAGCTCTCACGCGTTCTATATCAAAGTGTTCTACAAGTTGATTGAATGTAGATTCTATTCTTCTTCTAAATTTTGAAATCATATTTCTAAAGGGCTTAGGTAATGGTTTTTTACTATTACCTCTTTTTAATGCATACAAATTAATTCCTTTTTCCTTTTTCAATTCTTCACATACATTTCCTACATAGCCTTTATCATCAAATAAAGTTTGAATGTTTACCATGTCTGAAAGTTCATATAAGGCATCTCTATCATCAACACTAGCCTTTGTTAATAAATAATCTATTGGATTTCCATATAAATCTGTAACCACATGGACTTTCATTCCATAATATGTTTCTTTCTTGCTTGCACAGTAGCCATAACTTGAGTATTCCCTTAATCTTTTTCCAAAATGCGCTCTACCAAATTTATTTACTACAAGTGGAAAACTATCTACTATTTTACATTCACTATTCTCATTTCTAGGCATTTTAGTACGAATAGTTTTGATTACAGTAAATAATGCGGAAACAAGTCTATTAAATCTAGAACGTTCTACATAATTTGTAAGGTTAGGATAATTTGCTTTCAAGTATAAATATCCTGAATTTTGAGTATTCCCTAAACTTTCTATTAATAATTGGATAGATATGATTTCTGCATCTTTCATTTTTGCTTTATTCTTATTTTTCCTATTTTTTATATTGCTTGGAATATTGTTGTCATATAAGGTTTCTACAATTTTTAAAATTTGATAGTAAAGTTCTTCTATATTTTGTGGTTTTGTGGTATTATTTAATAAATCATTCATTTTGGTACTTCCTTTATATTATTCTCAAATATAAAGTACCACTTTTTGAATGATTTTTCTATTCCTTAAAATTAACTAGCACAACGCGTTATTTTAACTATTTTATATTCAATATTATAACCATCTTCTTCTATTAATCTATCCAAACAATAAACAACCCTTTATCATTTATACCTCTATTTCTAAACTAAATATCATCAAATTTTCCTTCTTTATCAAATAAAATTTTTTGTATATATTGGATTGATATTGAACCCAAAATTTATTAAAATATTCGCTATTGAGGTTGGACCACATCCATATTTTTCTATACACCATTCAATGTTTTCTATTTTATCTATTTCATCTAAATGATAATCATCTTGTTTGAATCTAATTCTATCTTTGTTCATTTTCTTTCTCCATATATTATTTAAATAATTTTTAACTATACAACACATATCACTTAAAGTGGTATGATGAAACATATTCTCCACAGACAACCTCTATAATATTTTTTTCAAAAATTACTCAGAATATCAATTTTTTAACGTTTTTTTACCATTTTTTCGACCCTTAATGAACAGTTGATTTTCCCAGTATTTATAAGGGTTTATCGTCTATTTAACATGCATACACATTCCACATGGTATGTTTGGGGAAACATATCGACTGGAGTTAACTTTTCTATGCGATAAACATCCTTTAATTGATTTAAGTCTCTTGCGCAAGTAATAGGATCACAAGATACATATACGATACGTTTGGCTTGACTCCTTTTTAAATAAGCAATTGTATTCGAATTAAGCCCACTACGTGGTGGATCTACGATTACCACATCATATATTTCATGAATACTGTTTACTAGATGTGAGACATCTCCACATACAAACTCTAAATTATCCATATGATTGTATTTTTGGTTTTCCTTTGCATCCTTAATCGCTTGCTCATTGATTTCAATTCCATATACTTTATGACAATATTGACTTAAATAAAGACCTATTGAACCTGTTCCACAATATAAATCTAAAACTGTTTCATGCGATTTTAAAGATGCATACGCTAAAATGATATCATATAGTTTTTTTGCCTGATTGGTATTGATTTGAAAAAAGGAATCTGGTGAAATCTTGAATCGAATATCTCCTATTTTTTCTTCAATATATGGTGTTCCATAGATACATTTAAACTGTTTTTGCTTGATATAGATAGAAGATACATGTGGTCCTAATTTTTCTATTACATCATGTACATCTATCTTTCCTTCCGTTTGAAATACTACCATAGTTTGGTCTGTATTTTTACTTGCCCTTACAATAATTTGAGAACAATTTCCAATCTCCAATTTGGAAATAATAGGAAGTAACTGATTGATTTTAAAATCCACAATATCACAATGTTCAATCGGAATCAAATGATTGCTTTTTCTTCCAAAGTAACCTATTTTTTCTTTCACTTGAAATGTTGCTTTATTTCTATAATTTTTCTCTTCCGATGCGACAATAGAATCCATTGGAAAATCAATGGAAGCATCCATAAATTTCTGCATAATTTCTTTTACTTTTTGTTCTTTCCACTCTAGCTGTTTTTCATATGGTATATGCATAATATGACATCCACCACATAAACTATAATATGGACAAAATGGTTGTATTCGAGTGGAACTCAAGTTTTCATATTTGGTTACAACCGCTTCTTTTAAATTTTTCTTTTCTTTGGTAATTGTAATTTTTACAGTTTCGTTTGGTAAAGCATTTTCCACAAAAATAACCAAACCATCTTCCTTAATCATACCACGTCCTTGATGATCCAATTTTTCAATTTTATACTGTTTTTCCATAAAAAACCACCTATTCGTATTATAACATTTGGCAAATGGAAAAGATACTACTAGAATCAAAAAACAACATAATGGAAAAAGCAAATCAACAACCATCTTTAAAATTTTGCAAACGCGCATGCCAAAATCAAAAGAAAAAATGAAACCAAAAGCAAATGCTTTTTCAGAGTGTAGACAAACCCATAGATTTTTTCTATGGGTTTTCTATTGATTA
>CARSXK010000026.1:0-13345 GCA_949065595.1 uncultured Bacilli bacterium | reverse complement strand
GGAGATGCGACAAGAGTACATAGTAGAAGTGGAGCAACCCCATTGGTCAATACTAAAATAACAGATTTTAGAACGTATGCCTCTAATTTGGGAAGTGAATTTGGTCAAATGGATTATCATTACTTTATTTTACAATTATTATATCTAGTAGAATATGCTGACTACAATTCACAAGTAAAACTAGGATTGGGGTATACCAATGCTAATAATACGGCTCCAATTGTCAGTGGAGGATGTGACATATTAGGAATGCATTCAGGAAGTGTAGATGGAACAGATAATAGTTCAGTAATATATCGAGGAATCGAAGACATATTTGGAAATGTATGGCAATTTATGGATGGAATTAACATCCAAGATTATCAAGCATACATCTGTTATAATAGAAATGAATATCAATCAGATAAATATGATGGATGTTATCAACCAATTGGCTATATGAATGCGATGAACAATGGATGGATAACAAAGCTAGGATATGATTCCAATCATCCATTGATAGCCTTTCCTATAGAAGTAGACCAAATTAATCGCAATGATATCAGTGCTTATTACTATCAAAAACCTGGAAAAATGATTATTTTAACTGGTGGATCTTGGTATGATGAGTATAAATCTAATCTATGGCTTTTGATTGTAGATTGGCATAGTGATGGTAATGCGAAAGAAGTGAGTAGTCGTCTTTTAAAATTAAACTAAAAAAGTCTCCAAAATTGGAGATTTTAATTTATCTAGCTTCTACAATTAGTTTAATTGCAGTTCTTTCTTCCCCATCAATCACAATATCTGTGAATGCTGGAATGCATACTAAATTTTTACCACTAGGTGCAACAAACCCACGTGCAATCGCAATTGCTTTTATTGCTTGATTGAGTGCTCCTGCCCCAATGGCTTGAATTTCTACAGATCCTTTTTCTCTAAATACATTTGCGAGTGCTCCTGCAACTGAATTTGGATTTGATTTTGCTCCAACTTTAAGTGTTTCCATAAATATATCTTCCTTTCTGATTACAGTAAATCATATGAAAAGAAATAGAAATTATGAATTATTTCAAAAATACTTGTATTTTCGACTTGTTAAATGTGGATAATAAAAGGAGAAAGAGGTGTTTTTATGGAATTATATGAGCAAATTTTAGACTCAAAAGATGCAATATCATTGGCACATACCAATAAATCTATATTGAAAAAGCAACAAAAGCAACTTCATAAAACAATAACTGGAATGATGATGACCATGCAATATGGCGATATAACTTACGAAAGAGAAATTTCATTATTGGAAGAAAAATTAGATAAAATTGATACTTGTTTAGCACTAACTCATAAAAAATGAAATTTACAACTAAAACAATTGATAGTATAATAGAATTAGAACAGAGGGATAATATGTTGGAGGAAATGAAACGAGAAATTATCTTGGACCACTATCAAAATCCTAGAAATAAAGGACTGATAGAAGATAATCACTATATAAAGGCAGACACCAACAATGAATCGTGCATCGATGAGGTGCATCTTATGGTAAAAATAGAAAATGATACAATTGTAGATGCTCATTTTGATGGGGAAGCCTGTGCAATCTGTACCAGTTCTACTTCGATTATGATAGATACACTCATTGGAAAAACAGTCAAAGAAGCCATTCAAATATACGAAAATTTCAATCATATGTTAAATGAACAGCCATATGATAAAGAAATATTAGAACAAGCTTTTGTATATGACGATATTTACAAACAACCCAACCGGAAAAAATGTGCTTTACTACCATGGTGGGGATTTGAAAAAGTAATCAATCAATATAAAAACGAAAAAAAATAAGAAAATCAATTGCTTATATATTAGCGAAGTATTTTAAGAAAATCCATAAATGTATGACGATTTTCTTTTTATTTAGATAAAAATTTAGTATAATAAATAAGAAGGTGAATCCTATGAAAGTAGTGGAAAAAAGTTTAAATGAAAAAAAAGTCAAACAAATATCAGAATACAAAAAAGAACCCAAATGGATGACTGATTTTCGTTTAAAAGCTTATCAAAAATTTTCAGAACTCAAAAATCCGAATTTTGGACCTCCTCTTTCAATTGATTTTGATATATTTACCTATTATAAAAAAGTAACTGATACCGTGAAAAATAATTGGAAAGATGTTCAAAAGAATATACAAAAAACATTTTGTCAAATTGGGTTAATTGATTCAGAAAAAAAATACCTGGATGGAGTAGGAGCGCAATTTGAAAGTGAAGTTGTCTATCATAACATGATTCAAGAATTAATGGACAAAAAGGTTATCTTCTGTGATACCGATACTGCTTTAAGGGAATACCCAGATTTATTTCAAAAATACTTTAATCAATTGGTCAAATATGATGAGAATAAATATACAGCTTTAAATAGCGCAGTATGGAGTGGGGGCACATTTATCTATGTTCCACCAAATACTATAGTTGATAGACCTCTGCAAAGCTATTTTCGTATCAATAGTAAAAATATGGGACAATTTGAAAGAACCATTATTGTGGTAGATGAAAACAGTAGCTTACACTATATGGAAGGATGCACAGCCCCAACTTATACATCTGATTCTTTGCATGCAGCCGTAGTAGAAATTTATGTTGGAAAAAATGCTAAATGTAGATACACAACCATTCAAAATTGGTCAGGTGATGTTTACAATTTGGTGACTAAAAGAGCCATTGTAGATGAAAATGGAACAATGGAATGGATTGATGGAAATATTGGATCAAAAATTAATATGAAATACCCTTGTTGCATTTTGAAAGGAACTGGTGCCAAAGGAAATTGCATTAGTATAGCAGTTGCAAGTGAACACCAAATACAAGATACAGGAGCTAAAATGATTCATCTCGCTCCAAATACTACCAGTAATATTATTAGTAAATCCATCGCAACAAGAGGTGGGAATGCATCTTATCGTGGCACAGTACATATTGGAAAAAAAGCCGAATTTGCGAATGCAACCATTAAATGCGATACCATTATTTTAGATGACATATCCAAAAGTGATACCATTCCAAAAAATATAGTAGAAAATGAAACCTCTTTTTTAGAACATGAAGCAACTGTGTCCAAAATAAGTAAAGAAAAATTATTTTATTTGATGAGTAGAGGTATTTCCGAAGAAAAAGCCAAAGAATTAATTATCATGGGTTTTATGGATCGCTTTCGTGAGGAATTGCCAATGGAATATGCAGTAGAACTAAATCATCTGCTGAAAAATTATTTTTAAAGTAAACTAGGATACACAAAAGGAGTGATAGGATGTATGATTTTTCTAAAGAATTAGATCCAAATGAAGAAATTTTATATCAAGGAAGCCCAGCACTGGGCAAAGGCAGTAATCATATAATAAAAAGTTTAATTCTTCTTACTTTCTCATTATTAGGTCAAGCACTGATGATATGGAATTTATGTATTAAAATAGGCGATGGTGAATATGAAATCAATACATCATTTATTTTCATATTTTTGGCATTTTTCCTATTTGGCTTGCTAGCATTATATAGTTTCGCCCAATCTTTATGGATGAAAATAAGTAAAAAAACCAATATATATTATTGTGTAACCAATCAAAGAGTCCTTGAATATAGAGTGAAAAAAGATAAGTTAATCTATGGTTATATTGAAAATTTTGATTTCATTAAACCAGAAAGCGGTAAGTATGGAGATGTTCATATGTACATTAAGTGTGGTAAAAATATAGGTTTCTTTCAACTTATGAAAGTCTTAAAAGCCAACCCAAGATTTGTAATGCTGTTGAGAAATATCGAAAATCCTGTAGAAGTAGCCAATATTATAAAAGAAGCAAAATGTAAAATAGATCAAGAATAAAAGAAAATTATAAGTGATATCAAAAATACAAAAATTGTATTTTTTTCTTGCTATTCCAAGAAAAAATTGCTATAGTAGATACCAATTGGGGGAAAATTATGTCAAAATATAATACAATTGTAGAAAAACTAATCAAACAAGTACAAGCAAGACATGATATTATTGCAGCTTGTGTTTATGGAAGCCAAATACAAAATATAGCAACCGAATCATCAGATTTAGATGTACTATTGATTACAGGAAATGGAAATTCCTACCGTGGTTGTTCAATAATAGATGGGGTAGAAGTAGAGTACTTTATCAAATCATTTATTACCATTATGAATGAAATTGAAACAAACCATAAAAGAAATAATCCCTTTTATACTTCACTTTTCCGAAATTGTGAAGTTTTGATGGATCAAAATGAAATCGTTTTATATTTACAAAATATGCAACAGATGACAGAAAACCAACCTTTGATCCTCCCAAAGAAACAAGATACCTCTACCATTTGCTATTACCAATCCAAATGGGAAGAAGACCCTTTTTTTGAACACAATTATTATGTTTTATTGGAATGTATAAGACAATACTACCATCAAAAAAAAGGTTATTCCCAAATTCCTTTCAAAAATGTACTAGATTTATATCAAAATCAACAAATGGCTGAATATTATTGTGTCAATTTACCTGATTCTGCATTTAAAAATTTCTTTTTAGAATGTACGAATGAGAATAGTAGCAAAGAGGAAAAAAAGAGGTATTTAGAACAAATGCTTACTTTGATCAACTACACAAAATTAAATGAAAGTAGTTCCCAACCAAATTATTTTCATACAGAAAGAATATTGAACTATATTATCACATTTGTAAATGGCTATAAAAAATTAATTCGAAACAAAGAAAAATATGGAAGCATATTATATCCATACCACAATTTATTAGAACAAATCAGTTTACTCAATCAAAAGTGTATTGATTATCATCAAGCTTCTATATTATCATTTACTGAATATGAACAGCTGCTTGCCAATCCTAACCATATGGGTTCTTATCTTTCAGAATTATGTGACTGGTTTTCCATCCAACCGTCTCAATATGAGATTTTAGATTTTACCAAAAAGCATAGAAATTAATATTTTGTGAACCAAGTGTAAAGGAAAATATAAAAGTGTATACAAATATTTAAAAATCAATCTAAAAAAGATAAAAAAATAAGGAAAGCTTCGTTTGCATTCCTTATTTTTGTTAGGTATGATGATACCAGAAAGGAGGAATCGACATGTTAAATCAGACAATATTGGTTGGGAGATTGGTAAGAGATCCAGAACTATATGAAACAGAAAATGGCAATAAAATTACTAGTATTACTTTGGCTGTTCCAAGAAGTTATAAAAATGTAGATGGAGAATATGAAACCGATTTTGTGAATTGTGTTTTATGGCGGGGTGTTGCTGAAAATGCAGTAGAATATTGTAAAAAAGGGGATCTTTTAGGTGTTAAAGGACATTTACAAACAAGAATGGTTCAAGTGGATGAAGGAATAAAAAGAAATATTATGGAAGTCATTGCTGAAAAAATAACCTATCTTTCTAGCAAAAAAAATGACTAAGTTGTTTTCTTGGTCAGTAGTGCTATTGTATCTTCATAAAGTAGGGTATCTGGTGTAGTATGAAAAATGTTAGCTAATTTCATTGCTAGTTCATAAGTAATACGTCTTTTTCCTTGTTCAATTTGCCAGTAATAGGTTTTACTGATTCCCAGTTTACGAGACATAGTTTCACAGCTATAGCCTCTATCCAAACGGTGTTGCTTTAAAACATACATCATTGATTTCACCTTCCAAGCTCATTATACGTTAACTACAAATTAATAGCAAGTGATAGTGTTAATTTATCGTTAACAATCGGTAAAGAATAGAATTGTTTGTAAAAATATGATATAATGTTAGCGAATAGATAACGGAGGTGCATCATGATTTATGGTGAGGTAGTAAAACAAGAAAGAATAAAAAGAGGCCTTTCACAACAAAAATTAGGTGAAATTTTAGGTGTAACAAAAGTATCTGTATGTGGATATGAAAATGGAACAAGAACCCCTACCCTAAATACATTTATCCGCTTATTAGATGTTTTAGAAGTAACGCCAAATCAGTTACTAGGAAGGGAAATAATGGCAGTTGCGGAAGGAGAAACGCCTTATGAATTTCCAATTACAGGGCAAGAAAGAGCTATAATTCAGATGACTCGTTCCAATAAAACATTTTGTTCAAAAGTGCAAAAAGAATTAGATATTTACCAAAAATAGAAGCTTCACAATGATGTGGAGTTTTTCTTATACTTCGATTTGATGAATCTATGTTAAAATCAAAATATATGGTGATTTTACTTTTAGTTCCTGTTAAAAAGTATACAATTAGATATGTATTTGAGGTGAATTTATGGATCAAATAAAAATTGGTAAATTTATTGCAGAATGTAGGAAAAGTCAGAATTTAACGCAATCCGAATTGGCAGAAAATTTAGGTGTAAGTGATAGAAGCATATCTAAGTAGGAGACTGGAATATTGTTGTACAAATGACACAGAAATGATTTTATTGTTAATACAATTGTATATACAAGTTTTTACTTTAAAATAAGGAAAATTAAATTGCTAAAAACCAATTGTATATACAAAAAGTTAAATTTGGTACATGCATTACGCAAGTGCGAAATACTTCGTGGTGCACGGAAAATCATCTAGATATCTTTATTTATAAGGATGATAAGATTTCGTGGTGTTTTTTCATATTCTATTGCCTATTTTTGTTGAAAATATTGCCAAAAAATATAATTGATTCTATATTGTTTCAGGTATAAAAATATTAGATGTTGGTTGTGGTAATGGTAAGGACTGTAAATATATCTCTGAAAAAGGATTTGAAGTAAATGGAATAGATTTATCTGTAGGAATGTTGGCAATAGCTAAAGAAAAAGTTTCTAATGGAAAATTTGAAGTGATGGATATTGCTGATATAAATTATCCAGAAAATAGTTATGATGGCATTATGTCAAATTGTTCATTATTTCATATACCATCAGAGGAGCTACCAAAAACATTAGAATCTTTTGCAAGAGTATTAAAACCAAATGGTAAATTATTATTGATGTTACAAGAAGGTTTAGGAGAAACAATGATTGAAGAGCCTTATCGTCCAGGAGTAAATATTTATATGAACTACTTTTCGGTAGAAGCAATTTCAGATTTACTTCAAGAATATGGCTTTGAAGTTAATAGCATAGGAAAAGAAGAATCACCAAATGAATTTGCACCAGGAAACGGCAAATTGATAGTACTATCTAGTAATAGCAAAAAATTAGAATATAATGAACTTAAAAAATAGAATTAGTCAGACAAGTCTGGCTAATTCAGAAAGGAGAAAAATTTATGTTAGAAAATATTAATGATAAAATGATTGAAGAAATTAAAGATGTAATTATTAATAGTAGAAATAAAATAGCTTATGAAGTAAATAATACAATGTTACTAGCGTATTGGAATGTTGGTAGAATTATTGTGGAAAATGAGCAAAATGGAAATGTTAAAGCTGAATATGGTAAAAAAATAATGAAGGAACTATCAAAAGAATTAAGAAAAATTTTAGGTGCTGGTTTTTCAGTTAGTAATTTATTTAATATGCGCAAACTTTATATTACTTATCCAAAATTCCAGACACTGTCTGGAAAATTAAGTTGGTCACATTATTGTGAGTTATTAAGCATAGAAAATGATGATGAAAGAAGTTTTTACGAAAAAGAATGCATTAATTCTAACTGGAGTGTTAGAGAATTAAAAAGGCAATTAGAAACATCATTGTTTGAAAGATTATTATTATCCGATGGTAAAAATAATAAAGAGAAAGTCTATGAATTATCAAAAGTTGGACAAATGTTAGCTAAACCTGATGATATTTTGAAGGAACCTTATGTCTTTGAATTTTTAGATATTAAAGAACCAAAACCTATTCTTGAAAAGGACTTGGAAAGAAAATTAGTAAAACACATGGAAGAGTTTTTGTTAGAATTGGGTAAAGGTTTTATGTTTGTCGGTACACAACAAAGAGTAACTCTTGGAAATATTCATTATTACGTAGATATGGTTTTCTATAATAAAATATTAAAATGCTATGTTTTAATTGATTTAAAAATTGGACAAATGAGGCCTGAATATGCAGGTCAAATGAATATGTATTTAAATTATTACAATGCTGAAGTAAATGATGAATACGATAATAAAGCAATAGGCATTATTCTTTGTAAAGGTAAAAAAGAAGTAGCCATGGAATATGCTTTAGGAGGACTAGAAAATAATGTATTTGCGTCAACTTATACTTATTATATTCCAAATAAAGAACAATTAATAAATGAAGTAGAAAAAGTAATAAAAGAAAATTCATAATGCTTGTCATTTGCACAACGAAAGAGGCAAATGTATGCTAGACATATCCTTGATGCAACCACTATGTGAGAAATTAGGGTTTACCATTAACGAATTATTTTGCGGAGAAAGATTAGAATCCGATATTGGACAAAGGAAATTAGAAGAAAATATTATTATCAATATTACAGATTTAAAAAGAAAAGTAAAAAGGATTGTAAAATACACTTTGTTTAGTTTCCTCCTAGTTCCCATAATTGGACTCATCCTTTTTACATGCATACAGGAGTATCGATATGCAAGAATTGGCTTGCCAGAAGAAATGGGGAATGCGAGTATCTGCCAATTATCAGAATATTTATTACAAGTATCAATTTACCCAAAAGAAGGAGTTCCTGGGTTTGTAAACACTCAAATGAGTGAGGGAAAACAAGTATATACATTCTACCGATTACGTGATACCAGATTGATGATGGATACTGCTTGGGGAGGAACTTACTTGATTAAACTGCAACCAGTAGGAATAAAGAGTGCCCTTCTGGAAGTTCCAGAAGAGATTTATTATTCAAAATTATTATGGAAAAAGGGGATGAAGATTCCTACGTGCGAGGAAAATATAGAATAGAAAATATGTAAAGGAACGAGAAAAACAATATTCGTTCTTTTTCATTTATGATATAATCAAAATAGGTGACTAACATATGAATTCAATTGAAATAATTACAAAGAAAAAAAATAAGCAAGAACTAACGAAAGAAGAAATTGCTTTTATGATAAATGGATATGTATCTAACGATATTCCTGATTATCAAATGAGTGCATTTTTAATGGCAATTGTTTGTAATGGAATGACGATGAAAGAAACAATTGACCTAACTGATATTATGATAAAAAGTGGAGAAACAATCGATTTATCTGAAATGAAAGGAAAAATAGTAGACAAGCATTCTACAGGTGGAATTGGTGATAAGACAACAATTGTATTAGCGCCACTTGTTGCCTCTGTTGGTGTAAATGTAGCCAAAATGAGTGGAAGAGGTCTTGGAGTGACTGGGGGAACCATCGATAAATTAGAATCCATTGCGGGATTCCAAGTAGAAACAACAAAAGAGAAATTCATAGAACAAGTCAATCAAATTGGCGTTGCTATTATGAGTCAAACAGGAAATATCGCGCCTGCTGATAAAAAAATCTATGCTTTAAGAGATGTATCTGGTACAACCGAATCCATTCCATTAATCGCATCTAGTATTATGAGTAAAAAAATTGCTTCTGGTGCCGATGGAATTGTATTAGATGTCAAAGTTGGAAATGGGGCCCTTATGAAAACCATAGAGGATGCCCGTGCTTTGGCACGTTGTATGATAGAGATTGGAACCCATTATAAAAAAGTTGTAAAGTGCGTTTTAACTAATATGGAAGAACCCTTGGGATATGCAGTTGGAAATGGGATAGAAGTAATCGAAAGTATAGAAACACTTAAAGGAAATGGACCAAAAGATTTAGAAGAATTGGTACTTACTTTAGGAAGCTTGATGGTTAGCATTGCACGTGACTGTTCCAAAGAAGAAGCTTATCAAATGTTAGAACAAAATTTAAAAAATGGAAAAGGTTATGAAAAATTAAAAGAGCTAATTGCTTATCAACAAGGTGATATCAATCAAATTGAACAAGACCCTTTTATCTCCATCAAAAGTCCTCAAAGTGGCTTTATTACAAGAATCGATGCCAATCAGATAGGTGAAGTGGTAAGAAAATTGGGTGCTGGAAGAATGCAAAAGGACGATGTGATCGACCATGGGGTAGGGATTCGTTTGTCTGTAAAAGTGGGGGATTTTGTATTAGAAAATGAAGAACTATTATGTGTTTATTTTGATGGCCAAGATGTAAGTGTACAGGAAATTTTAGATTGTTTTACCTTCTCACAGGATGTTGGAGAAAGACAACCTTTGATTCTGGAGATGATAGAATCATTATAATTACGTGATCAAAGTAGCAATATTTCCTATGATGTTCAGTTAATATCAATTAAAACAGTACGAAGATGTCAAAATATAGACAAAGAATAATACTAGTAAATGGTTGTCAAATAATGTCAATCATTCCGTAATTGCTTGAAACCCGAAAGAATATAGTATATTATCATAATAAGGAGTGATAAAATGATACAACCATCTATTGATAAGTTATTAAGCCAAGTAGGGTCAAAATATTTATTGGTTAACTTGATTTCAAAACGGGTACGTGAAATGCAGGAAAATAATCATTATCAATTAAAGGAAAATGAGTATACGTCTAAAAAGGAAATCGGGCGTGCATTGGAAGAAGTAGCCAAAAATATGGTTCAAATAGAAGCTTAATCGCTTTTTTTAGGGCTTGTGTAACGAACATATGTATGTTATAATGTATGCATAAAGGTTGTGATGCTATGAAGATTACAAAAATACAAAAGTTGAAAAGTGGAAAATATAAAATTGAATTGGATCAAAAAACAAAAATAACTACATATGATGATATCATTTTAAACAATAATTTGTTATTTCAACCAGAAATGGATACTGAATTACAAAATCAAGTTATGAAGGAAACAAGCGAATATGATAGCTATTACAAGGCTCTTAAATATATTACAACCAAAATGCGCAGTGAAAAAGAGATGTATGCCTATTTAAACAAGAAGGAGATACCAGAAGAAGAGCAAAAGAAAATTATAGAAAAATTAAAAGGCAAAGGATTATTAAATGAACATCAATTTATTGTGTCTTTTATTGCAGATAAGGTTCATTTATCTAATTGGGGACCAAATCAAATTAAAAGGGAGTTAGAAAATCACGATTTGAATTCCGCTAAAATTATAGAGGAGTTAAACCATTATGATGATTCTATTTTTGAGGAAAAATTAAGAAAAATCATTCAAAAAAGAGTATCTACCAATCATAAACATTCTAAATACCAATTGAAGCAAAAATTATTAGTGGAGTTAATGAATTTAGGTTATGAAAAAGAACAAATTTGCTCTATTCTAGAATCCATTTCTTACAATGACTGTGATTTATTAAAAAAAGAATATCAATTGTTATATTTAAAGTTGTCTAAAAAATACACAGGAAATATGCTAGAAAATCAAATTAAGAATAAGTTGTATCAAAAAGGCTTTTCCTTATCTGATATTCAGGATCTAATAGAGTTAGAAAGAGGTAAGTATGGAAATTAAAGTCAAGGGAATTTATAAACATTATAAGGGTGATTATTATATCGTAGAAGCAATCGCTACACATAGTGAAAATGAAGAAAAAATGGTTGTATATAGAGGCTTATATGAGGATGGCCCTCTATGGGTAAGACCTTATAATCTATTTATAGATGAAGTAAATCAAAATGGCCAAAAATATCGTTTTGAATTACAGAATATTCCAAGTACAAGAACAAAATAAAAGGACCTTTGAGTCCTTTTATTTTATTCTAATTCACTAATAATGCTTTTATATATTTTTTCCATTTTAGTATCGTTGATTTCTAATTTATAATCTTTTCTAATTTGTACCCAAGTTTTGTCGGCAAGTTGTTTATCTTCTTGTAATTTATTTGAAACAAGATTATTTTTTACAGTTTCCTTGCTACTTTCCAATGTTGGTTTTTCTCCTTCACTAACTTTTAAAATGACATGATATCCATAGGTACTTTTTACAGGTTCTTTGGTATATTCATTGTCTTTTAATTGTAGAGAAGCATCATAGAATTCTGTGACAACGTCATCTCTATCAAAATTAGAAATTAACCCTTCTTCCGCTTTTGAAGCAGTATCATCTGAATAGGTATTTACTAGTTCTGCCCAAGCAGTACCTTCATTTAATTTTTGAATTACTTCTTGTGCTTTTGCTTTTGCTTCTTCTTCTGCCTTTTGCTTTTCTTCACTTGTAGTTGAACTTGCTGGTTTGATTAAAATATGCTTAACAGTCAATTTTCCATGTATTTCTTTTTCATAATAGGAATTGATTTCATCATCGCTCAAATGGTCTGCAATGTATTTTTCAATGACTTTATTTTTTTTATAGTCAGAAATGAATACTTTCAATAATTCGTCTTCACTTTCATAACCATAATTTGTTAAAATGGTACTAAATTTGTATCCCATACTTTCGTATTGTTGTTTTAAAGCAGCAAGTTGTGCAGATGCGTACTTTTTAGCAGCATCGTTATCTTCAAATTCTTTGTTGGCAATATAGTCATCAATGGTATTGATTAAAATATTAGTACCATATTGAGCTTTCAATTCGCCAAATAAATCTTCTGCTGTAATTTCCTTTCCTTCAACAGAAGCAATGATTTCTTTTCCATCTTTTAATTTTGCTTCATGTCCTTTTATAATTACAACTAAAATGATAATCAAAAGTAAACATGCGATTACAAGTAGTGTAATTGTAATATTTTGTGTTTTCTTGTCCATCATACTGGAAATATGATTTTCTTTCTTTTCATTTACAACGATATTTTTTTTCTTTTTGGTCATCTTATATCCTCCTTTAATTTACATATATAATATTATCAAAGATTTGAAAAAAACACAAGAAAAACGATAAATTGGGTCATAAGTATTCACACATATTTGATTTTTCCATAGAATAATGTGAAAAGACAAAAAAAGGAGGAATGCTTTATGTGTAATACAGGAGTATCTGGAGCTGCTATCGTTTTAGTATTATTTATTCTTTTAATTATTATACTTGGTGCCTACATTTAGGACGTAAGGAGGTGCTATGATGGCTTGTTCAAATTCTTGCAACACAAATACAAAACCAAATTGTAATAATGGTAGTGGATATGTATGCATTATTGTATTATATATCTTACTTGCTATTATTATTGGTTCATTCATTGCATGCTAAAAAGGGGAAAAACCCTTTTTATTTTGGGTTGTAATAAATTTCTCTTTGAAGGCATATATTTTATTAAATTTTTAAAAAATAAGGAAAGGGTATTGCCAAATTATAAAAAATGCGATATACTCTAATAGTCATTTAAATGTTTGGACCTGTAGCTCAGCTGGTTAGAGCGCACGCCTGATAAGCGTGAGGTCGATGGTTCAAGTC
>CARSXK010000025.1:0-13589 GCA_949065595.1 uncultured Bacilli bacterium | reverse complement strand
CCTAGTATACCATTACTAAAGTTTTTTGTGTCTATATATCTATACTAACACCATTTTTTATCACATTTAACAAGTTCAATATTATTGATAGTATCTTCTTTTCTAATATCAAGATTTGATTTATAAGATTCTTTAGCTCTTTGATTATGCAAGCCAATTTGCGATAAATCACCTAATGTATTAATACCCTTACACCTAAATATGGCACAACTCATTATTTGCCTCCTTTGTCTTACCAATACGACTTAGGACTGCACTTTCCATATCTAGAGTAATAACACCTAATCTTAATGTTTTATCATTATATCTTTTACTATCAGATAGAACAATTAGTCTTAATACTTTCTCATAAACTCCATTAGGAATAAAACCAACATCTTCTAGTTGTTCATCTGCTTCAATTTCATAATAATTTAGTTTTAACTTATCATTTTTAATCGTATTTTGAAGTTTATCAAAATATTCTTGTGCTTCTTTACCTGTTTTACCTTCATGATTCATAGCTATTTTAGAGCCATCAGAATCTTCAAAGATACTCCAATTACAAGGAACACCATATTCATTATGAAAATTAACTAAATCAGCTAAAAAGCTCTTTCTATACTCAATATATTTAAGTTCCGTTTGCTCTCCAACTTTATTAACTTCAATATTATCAATATAAGTTGCAATAATTTTTTTCATTTCTTCTCTTGGAGAATTTGTTAAACTTAAAATATTTTCCATTAGTTTATCAGGGTAAATGAGTTCATCAATTTTCTTGGTATCTTCTAAAACTAATAAATCATTTGTGGTGAAATTAAAGTTTTCAACTTGTTTTTGTTCTTTAATTTTCTTTTCTAATTCCTCAATATTAAACTCAATAGATTTTAATTCACTACCAAATTCATCCATTTTAACAATACCTTGCATATAAGCACTTTTAATTCTATCTTTTTGCTTTTCTAATTCTTTAATTTTTTTGGTAAATTCTTCGGTATTATTATCTAATTTAGACTTAATGAAAGGGGTATAGTATTTATTGATTAAGTTATCCTTTTGAATCAGTTCATATAGCTGAATTAATAATCCATTTTTTATTTCTTCTTCCTTGTAATTCGTTTTACATTTTTTGCATTTGTAGTAATAGTATTTCTTTCCATTAGGTTTTGTAGTAGCACATCCACCTAAAAATCTACCACAAGTAGAACACTTTAGTTTATTAGTAAAAAGGTAAGTTGCTGTTCTTTCATAATGCCTTGCATTTCTTTTCTTTTGATACTGACAGTTATCCCATTTTTCTTTAGATACAATAGGCTCTACAACATTTTCATAATAAGTAGGATTCTTTGTTTTCTTACCCTGAAGATAATCACCTTTATAAAGTTCATTAGTCATTATCTTACCAATAGTAGAGTCTTTCCAATTCGTTTTACCTAGAATTTCTTCTTTATTATAGATATTGGCTATTGCTTGATAGCTTTTGCCCTCTAAATATAAATCATACATTCTAATAACAATATCTTTAGTAAGTGGATCAGGTATTAATTTCTTTTTATCTCTTTTAAATCCTAAAGGGGTATGATTGGGAATGTGTCCTGCTTGGATTGCTCCCACCATACCAAACTTCGTTCTTTCTGAACATTTTTCTATTTCATTTTGAGATACACTTGTCATAATTCGGAGTGTTAATCTTCCGGTAGAAGTAGTAGTATTTGATGAGTCATTTAAACAATCTATATCACATCCTGCATTATCAACTACTGTCATTAGTTTTTCTACATCAAAGACACTTCTTGTAAGTCTATCCATTTTAAATGCCACAATAACATTAATTGTACCGTTTTTTACATCTCTTAACATTTCTCTATATGCTGGTCTTTTATCGTTTTTAGCACTTATTCCTTCATCAGCATATACTTTGTAAACCTCATAATCTTTTCGCTCACAAAAGGTTTTTAATTGTTCTTCTTGTTGCCCTAAACTAAATCCTTCACGAGCTTGGTCAAGTGTACTCACTCTAATGTAAATCCCTGCAATTTTCTTTACTTCGTTCATCTTTTATCTCTCCTTTTTCTTATTTTTTAGAGAGATTAAAAGTACAAAAAGACCATACTTTTAACCTCAAGTATTGTACTTCCTTTTTGCACGCCTAGTTTTAAAACAATTAATTTGTTTTAATATGAACTTCTAAATCCTTTAATTTAATACTTTTAGAATAATCATTTACAAATAAAGTATCACTTCCATTAAAGATTAAATAATTATTCTCTTTGATTGTTATAATATGTGGACTTACATAAGCAATGTTCGTTCCTTTAATATTGATAATGCTTCCTTGTTTAATGGTTGGCTTAACACAAGCAAATCTACATATCATTTCAATTCTTTTTAAAACTTCCTTATCAAATTCTAATTTCTTAACAACATCCATACTCATCACTTCCATTCTCAAATAACAAAAAAACTAGACGGTACTTCTAGTTAATATTTATTACTCTCGAATAAAAAGTTCGAGTTTCCTATCAATCTGGTGCAGGTGAAGGGAATTGAACCATTAATAAAAAACTTCTAAAATATGCTTTAAAATCGATTTTAGGAGGTATTTATGAAAAATGAAAAGATTGATTCTGTAGAGGAATTGAAATTAATGTCAAATGATAGGCTATTTTGCTATCAAAAATTGTTATTAAAACAATTGAGACATTATTTAGAAAATCCAATGACTGATAAAAATGATATTTTTAGAACTTTGGATGTAATTCAAACAGTAAACCTAGTTATAATAAAGCGTCAAAATGCTCGCCGAATAAAAGACAAAATATGAATAAAAATAATGAAAAAATTAAAATAACTAGGCTGATTCTGAATAATAAGCGAGTAAATAATTATACAAAGCTTATGATTATTCTATCTAGTTTGAATTATTATGAAGATTATTATATACCGAATCGTAAGTTAATGAATATGCTTAATATTAATAAAAAAAGAGTAATAATTTTATTAAAGCAATTGCAAGAAGATAGGGTTATAGCAATCTTTTACAAAGGTAGAAAACGTTTCTTTACGTTTTTACAAACTGGAAATGAAGATTTAAAAAATATCGATAATGATATGGAGAATATACCAGATAATGATTTATTTGATTATAACTGGTTAGAAAATGATTAGGATATGAAAAAATTTTGTTAGAATCAATTATATGAAACGCAATGAACTTGCGTTTTTTCATGCGTTTTTTGTGTGGTGTCATTTTCGACACCAAAAAACGCAAAATTGGTGTTGCTTTTGACACCTTAAATGGTGTTATTTTCGACACCTACGTAGTGTTGCTTTCGACACCCTATATATTATAAATAATATATAATATGAACCTTTAAATAATTTATTATTTTATATAGTGAAAAAAGGCGCAAAATTTTTCATAAAATGGGATAAAAAAATTGTACAAAAATTTGACTTTTTAAAAATAGGTACTTTATAATCGAATTAAACTTAAAAAGCAAATTGTCAAATTTCATTCATTTACTTCTATATTCTATTAAAAATGTATTTTTTCTCGTATGCAAAACTACAAAAAGGTGCTTTTTAGGTTTCAATAAGGTATTAGTGTGCGCATACTGATATAAATTATGAAAAGGAGGTATTTCAATGTTAAATGTTTTAAATGATACCACTACAACAACGCCAGCAACAATTGCAGACTTTTTCACTGCAGCTGGTCAAACTGTAACAGGTTTAATCAGTGGTGCTGCAAATGTTTTCAATGGTTTGTGGTCAAGTGGAGCTCCAGGACAACTAGCTTGTACTATGGGGTTAGCAAGTACAATCATTGGACTTGGTTTTGTAATTTTCAAAATCAGAGGAAGAAAACGCGCTAGATAAGGAGGTAGGAGGATATCCTATCTTTTTAGTTTATAAAGTATTTAGAAAGGAGACTTAGTATGAATATTATATGTTTAATATCACTAACATTAAACGTGATTCTATTGTCAATTATCGTTTTATTTTTAGCATGTAAGCGAAATATTTTTAGTAAAGATGAAATTGTAGACCAAGAATCATTTTTAGATTTTTTTGGAGTTGGTAAGTCATGAAAAAAATAATAATAATGACAATTGCTATAATATCTATAATGTTTATACCTAATTTTATAAAAAAAGTAAAAGCGGCATATGTTAATATGGAGTATAAAGAAATAAAAACGATGACGCTACCAAATGGAACGCAAATACCAGTCCCGATTTTGAAAGACGAAAACTATGAACAGTTAGTAATAGATAAACGTAGTGAAAAAGAGATAAGTATTAACTATTATAAAAATACAGTTCAATACTTTAAATTGACAACAAATAGTTTGACAGAAAAAAATCATTATGCATATCCAAGTATGGATAGATATTCTATATATTATTGTCCAAATACAAATTCATATAACGGTTTAGGTTGTTCTACTGGATATGAAGCATATGAGAATAAGTGGGGAAGCTACAACGATAATAAAAATCCAGTGAATTACAAGGAAATTCTATATACAGATATCGAATTTCGTACTAATGACGGAAAAACGGTTGTAATAGAAAAAACAGTATTAAAACCAACGATAAGTGCTAGCCATTCTAATGTAGGAAATGATACATATTTAAATATAGAATTTAGTATATTTGATGCAAGTAGATATAAATATGAATATTCGTTATATGATACAAAAAATTGGACAGAAATAACAAGTAATAATTTTTTACAAAAGGTATATGAAGATGGAACAGTATTTGTAAGAATAACAAATCGGGAAACAGGTGAATTTGTTACTTCATATAGTTATTTGATGACTGATGTTTTAAACCCAGTTCCTGAAATCAATTTTGTAAAAGATGATATCACACTAGAAAATGGTGTAACCGTTTCTAGCACAATAACAATATCATTTAGTATTTTTGACCGTAATAGATTTATATATGAATATGCGATTGATTCATCATCGGAAGCTTCTTTTATTCCAATTAAAGAAAATAATTTTAAAATAACAACAGAACAAAATTGTGCTATTTTTGTTCGAATCAGAAATCGGGAGACAGGAGAATATATTAAAAGTTCAACTTATAACATTGTCCATGTTCAGAAATTTGTTTACGATGGTAAGACATATAAAAACTTTATTAAAATACCTTTATCGGAAATATATAATTCAGAAACAGGGGAATGGAAAACAAAACAATATGTATTTTTGGCTGATAAGAATGATAATTTGAAACCAACGATTGAATTCTATTTTCAATTAGCAGATAAAGAAGGTACTACTATATCAAAACCAGTTCCTATGCAAATTTATTTGAATAAAAACATACTTGATATAAAAGAATATGCCCAAAAAATAATCGATAGTCCAACTTCGGATCCAGATGGCTACGGTGGTGGCTTTTCAGTAGGTGGAGGCTCCTTCGGAGGCGGTGGCGGAGGAGGAAGATTTGATGATGATGAAGATACTATAACGAGTTGTACTACTTTACCACAAAAAACAAGTATTGAGATGGAAAGCTTTTATCATTATGCAACTGTAACATTAAGTTTTAATTTATGTGAAACACTTAATTCGGTTAAAACCCCCGCAGATTTTACAACAGAATCTATCTTTATTTTTTACAATGGCAAAAAGTATGTCGATATTTATGATGCAATCGATGATAATTTATATGCAGATAATTTGCCAACAAGCCAATATGATTTTTTACGGTCCATTTCAAAATATGTTGATTTTTATAGTGAATTAATAAACTTTAGTTGGTTATCATTGAATTCAGATATAAAGAACTTTATTGTAGCAAGCTTTTCCGTAATTGTCATTTGCGCAATTATAACTATTATTAGAAAGTAAGTGATTGTATGATTTATACATTAAGTTTTATTGACAATATAAAGGACTTTTTTAGTGATATAGCAAAATACATAGCTCAAATGACCGGTGTTGTCTCACAATTTTATGATTTATGTATGAGTGCAATTGATATTCTACCGGGAGAAATAAAAGTAGTTTTAATTGTCTGCATTCCTATTTTTATCATTATTATTTCAATTAAAATTGTGCGTGGTTAGAAAGTGAGCTGATTATATGTTAGAAATATTAAAAGGTGTTATAAGTTTATTAATGCAAGGAATCAATCAAATATTTAATATTGATATTGAAATTACACCCGAATTTCATGCGAAATTTGGAATGCTTTTGATATCATTTGCATTTCTCTGTATCTTACTTATATGCGTATTTAATGCTTTAGGAATTCATATTGGAAAGGATGATGAATAATGTTTCAAGTATTGCATGATTTTTGGGTAGAACAATTACCCATGTTTCAGGGAACATTCGAGATATTTTATGTTGTAATGGACTGTTTAACGATTATTTTGTTCTTTAGACTTTTATTTGCACTTGGTAGCATTGTGCCAGGAGGTAATCGATAATGTGGTTTGACATTAGTAAAATGTTAATTATATCGCAGGAGCAGTTTGATAGCTTAATTAGTCTACTAGGGTGCAATCTAACTGTTGCAGATTCATGTTATATGTGTACATACTTATTTGCCAATCTATTTGCCTATATTATGATATTTATTATTATAAAGGTTGTTATGTTTATGTATTATCAAATCTTTAATAAAAAGAAGGTATTTAGATGATTAGATTGGTGTTTAGACTAATTTGTTCTATCTTTAGGTTTATCAAGTATATTTTTAAATATACAATTTACTATACGGCACGTAAAATCGTGCGTATATGTGTGAAAGGAGCTATCAGATAATGATTCAAATTATTTTTTATTTAGTTTTTGCGGTATTAACACAGATTGTTACATATCATTTGTTAAGGCGAATCGATAAAAGAGAAAGACAGTTGTTGAAAAATTGGGAATTGGAATATATCAATACTTATAAAGATTTGTGGCGTGAATCATACTTTCAAAAGTTGGCCGAAGAAAAGCGAATGGAACTTGTAGAAAAACAGAAGAAACAAGAGAATGCAGAATTAAAGCAAAAATTGAAACAAGTTGGAATTGATGAGGGATTTGTAGAACAATATGATAATGACTTGCAGCAAGCAATCGAAAAACTGGAAGAACAGGAGAAAAAGGCATGACATTTGTATTTATTCTATCGTTGATTATAACGTTGATTCGCAATTTCTATATGGCTGAAAGAGTTATGTGTAGACCTAATAATACTTTTTATCAAGTATTCTGTCCTCCAGGTGGCGGTAAAACTACACTAGCCAGTGATTTGGTACGTAAAATTATGCATGATGCAGAGATAGAGGGTAAAAAAATATATTCTAATGTACCCATTATCGGAGCTTATCGATTCGACATAGAAGATTTGGGCAAGTATGAATTAAAAGATTGTGTTTTGATTATTGATGAGGCAGGCGCAAAGTTAAGTAATCGTAATTGGCAACATAATTTAAATATGGCACAAATTACGACGTTAAAATTACATAGGCATTTGAATATTGATGTATGGTTGTTCAGTCAGTCATATGGCGATGTCGATAATAAGTTTCGTGAATTAACGACAGGACTGTATATGCTTAAGAAATCTAGAATACCATTTCGGGTGAATGCAAAGGCAATTCAGAAAAATGTCGATTTGATTGGTGGTGCAATAATCGAATTTTACGAATGGGACAAGCCGAATTTTTTCCATTTCTGGACAATTCCAAACTGGGCATACTTCAATACGGAGCAGGTTGATGAAAAGTTACCTAAAAAATTTTTTGTGCGATATAAAAAGACTGATACAAATTAAAAAAATATGGGTGTTTAAATATATATATAAATATATATATTTAAAAAAACATCCCATTATTTTTTTTGAAAAAGAGAAAAAAGGGGAAGGGGTTAGTGTGTGAGAAAGGGGGACAGTGAATGAATATGGGAACTTGTAAAAATAGTTCTTTTATTTTTGGAAAAAGTGTGTTATCTTAAAAATTAAGAAAGGAAGTGAAAATTTGACAATTTAAGATTTTCTTATATAATAGCCCTCGATTTTTTCATTATTTTTAAAGGGGGAAAATATTATATGAAGAAAATCACTTTTAAGGAAGCATATTCAAAATATTTGAAATATGTAAGAATTAAACAAAAATTACAAAGTGTAATTACTTTAGAAGAAAGATTTAATGATAAAATAATACCTTTTTTTGGGAATTACAACATAGAGGAGATTACCGAAGAAACTTACATGAATTTTCAATATGAGTTATTACAAAAGAATTATAGTTTTAACTATTTAAAAAACCTACATTATCTATGCGTAGCATTCTTTGATTATTGTATTAATTTCTTAAAATTAGATAAAAATGTGGCTAGACAAGTTGGAAATTTTAAAGACAACGGACAGAAAACGAAAAATGATTTCTATACTTTAAAAGAATTTAAGAAATTTATTAAAAAAGTAGATCGTAAAATTTATAAAGAATTTTTTCAATTAATGTTTTTTACGGGTACTAGACCAGGTGAGGCCATGGCACTTAAATTCAAAAATCTATCATACAAAACTATAAGTATTGAAAGTACTATTGCAGAACATGGAAATAGAGAAATAGGAACACCAAAAACAAAAAGCTCAATAAGAACAATTGGAATTGATAATAAGTTGTATCGTTCACTGATTCAATTAAAAAAATACTATATGAAAACATATAATAATTTCAATGAAGAATTTTTTATATTCGGTGGTGTTAAACCTTTAGCTCCAACTACAATAAATAGAATTAAAAAAGCAGCTGCAGAAAAAGCAAAAGTAAAATGTATTAGAATCCATGATTTTAGACATAGCCATGCGACTTTATTAGATAGTAAGAATATAAAAGTAAAAGTAATTTCAAAAAGATTAGGTCATTCAAATGTGAATACAACATTGAATACCTATATTCATGATAATTCAAGACAAGAAAAAAGAGTATTACATACCCTTAATCGAATCCACTTAAATTAGTTTAAAGTTTGTTGATTACCACTAATTTAAGCTGTGTTATTTAAAAACACCCTATATTTCTGTATTTAACGGGGTATTTTTAACTAATTTGGTGCAGGTGAAGGGACTTGAACCCCCATGCCGTAAGGCACTAGATCCTAAGTCTAGCGCGTCTGCCAATTTCGCCACACCTGCATATAGTTGGTGGACCCTGATGGACTCGAACCATCGACCGCCCGGTTATGAGCCGGATGCTCTAACCAACTGAGCTAAGGGTCCATTTGCATCACTGCCTTTATATCATAGCATATTACTTTATCTTATGCAATAAAATTGAATAAAATTCAGAAAAAAAGTCAATTTTTTGTCAATATTTCTTATAGTATAATAGGTGATAAAAATGATAGGAAATACCCCTATGGTAAAAATAAAATACCGATATAAAGGAATTGAAAAAAGTGTGTATGCAAAACTAGAGTCATATAACCTAACTGGTAGTATTAAAGATCGTGTTGCATATTATATGTTAAATAAGGCAAAGGAAAGAGGAGAATTAAAAGCCAATATGCCAATCGTAGAAGCAACGAGTGGAAATACAGGAATATCATTGGCTTCTTTGGCAGCTTATTACCATCATCCATGCTATATATATATGCCCAATTGGGTGAGCATAGAGCGGGTGCGTATCATGGAGTTGTTTGGTGCTCATGTAACACTTTTTTCAAAAGAAGAAGGTGGTTTTTCTAGATGTATTGAAGAAGCAAAAAAATTTGCATTAGAAAATAATGGTTTTTTGGCTAGTCAATTTTCCAATACTGACAACGTACTTGCACATTATGAAACTACAGGAAAAGAAATTGTAGATAATATATCCCAAGTGGATGGCTTTGTATCTGGCATTGGAACAGGTGGTACATTAATGGGAATTGGGAAACGCATTTTAGAAGAAAATCAAAAAGCGATCATTTGCGCTTTAGAACCTGATACCATGGCCCTTTTATCAGGTGGAGTTGTTACTTCCCATAAAATTGAAGGAATAGGGGATGATTTTATTCCTGATCTTATTGACCAAGATGATATTCATAAAATCATCCAAGTTCATGATACTGACGCGATTGAAATGGCGCGAAAACTTGGTAAGGAATTAGGACTTGGTGTTGGAATTTCTTCTGGTGCCAATATGCTTGGTGCTATCTTACTAGAAGAACAAATTGGAGGAACCATCGTAACCGTTTTTCCAGATGATAACAAAAAATACTTAACAACTGACTTGACCTCATCTCAAAAAATGGAACACTTTATCTCTAGCCAAGTGGAATTATTGGATTATCAAGTTGTGTTAGATTGTGTGAAATCGTAAAGTTTCTTTTTTTTCAAAAAAAGGTATGTTATAATAAAAAGGAAGGTGAATACGATGAAATTGTACAATACATTAACAAGACAAGTAGAAGAATTTATCCCACATCATCCAAAAGAAGTAACAATGTATACATGTGGACCAACGGTATATCACTATGCACATATTGGGAACCTGCGTACTTATATTTTTGAAGACATTTTGGAACGCACATTAAATTATGTTGGCTATACAGTAAATCGTGTTATGAATATTACAGACGTTGGGCATTTGAGCAGTGATTCAGATTCTGGTGAAGATAAAATGCTTAAGGGTGCGAAACGAGAGCATAAATCAGTTTTAGAAATTGCTGAATTTTACAAAGAAGCTTTTTTGAATGATATGGATGACTTACATATTAAAAGACCTAATACCATTTGTAAAGCGACAGATTACATACAAATGTATTTGACTATGATTGATAAATTGATGGAAAAAGGATATGCTTATTCCTCTGGTGGAAATGTATATTTTGATATTTCTAAATTAGATGATTATTATGCATTAACCAATCATAAAATTGATGATATGGTAGTGGGGGTTCGAGAAGGGGTAGAAGAAGATACCTATAAAAGAAATCAAGCCGATTTTGCCTTATGGTTTACAAAATCCAAATTTGAAGATCAAGAATTGAAATGGGATTCTAAATATGGGGTAGGATATCCAGGGTGGCACATAGAATGTTCGGGTATTAGTATTGCTCATTTTGGAGAATATTTAGATATTCACTGTGGGGGCGTTGATAACATTTTTCCACATCATACCAACGAGATTGCGCAAAGTGAAGCTTATTTGGGACATAAATGGTGTAACTACTGGTGTCATGGAGAACACTTAAATGATAGTACTGGAAAGATGAGTAAATCGAAAGGGGAGTTTTTAACTTTAGCGCTTTTAAAGGGAAAAGGTTATCATCCTCTTGCATACCGTTTGTTTTGTTTGAACTCACATTATCGGAAACAACTTGTTTTTTCCTATGAAAATTTAGATAGCGCTGTATCAGCTTATGAAAAATTATTGCGCAAAGTAAAAGTGTTACAACAAGAAGCTGTGGGTAACATACAGACGGATTTATATACTACTTTTCAAAAACGTTTTCAAGAGGCTTTGGAACAAGACTTGAATACTGCCAATGCACTGACAGTGCTATATGATGTTTTAAAAGAAGAACAGCTCAATTCAGCAACGAAGCTTGCTTTAATTGAAAACTTTGAAACTGTTTTATCCCTTGGTTTATTTGAAACCGAAGAGGATGTGATTTCAGATGATATGGAGCTTTATATTCAAACAAAAATTCAAGAAAGATTAGTAGCCAAACAAAATAAAGATTATGCTTTGGCTGATCAAATTAGACAGGAACTATTGGAAAAAGGAATTGTATTAAAAGATACTAAAGAAGGAACAATATACGAAATAGAAAAGAGGTAATTTATGAGTTATGTTACATTAGGCTATGAAAATATGCTTACCATTCTACTGGCTATAATTGCTTTTATCATTGTCTTACTAGCACAATTGCGTATCAATGCAGCTTATACAAAAAGCAAAGCTATTACATGTAAAAAAGGAATTTCTGGTCAAGAAGTAGCTCGCATGATTTTAAATCAAAATGGTCTTACAGATATTCATATTGTGGAAACAAAAGGAACCTTAACAGATCACTATGATCCAAGTAGAAAAGTAGTTCGATTATCTACAGAAGTATTTCATGGAACTTCTATCGCATCTATTTCCGTTGCGGCCCATGAATGTGGACATGCGCTTCAGGACAAAGAAAAATATAGTTTTATGCGGATTCGTAGTGCTTTGGTCCCATTTGTAAATTTAGTTAGTTATTTGGGTTACTTTTCTATTTTCATTTCTTTATTAGCGGGAATTACAGGATATTTAATGATTGGTATTTTGATTTTACTCGCAACTATTTTATTTCAACTTGTTACATTGCCAGTTGAATTTGATGCATCCAAAAGAGCAGGAATCCAGTTAGAACAGTTAGGAATTGTTGATTTAGAAGAAAAAGATGATGTCAAAAATATGCTAGGGGCAGCCGCTATGACCTATGTGGCAAGTCTCATTTCTTCTGTTTTAAACTTATTTCGTTTGATTTTAATGTTTCAAAATCATGATGATTAAAAACGTTTCCAACGTTTTCCTAAATTGAAATATGAACCGCACCACAAAAGGGTGTGGTTTTTGATAAAATAAAAGAGCCCACCAGGCCAGGAGGACTCATATATGAATTATAAACAATTAACGGAAAAAAAGAAAGTAGAAATAGACATTTTATTAAAAGAAGGATATTCTATGAGAAAAGTTGCATCAGTGCTTGGAATTAGTCACTCAACGATATCAAGATACAAAGCAGGAATATATAAAAAAAGAAAAATAGATATAAATGAAAAATATAGTATATTTCTTGAGTATTTATATTCGCATTATGATCGAAGAAATAGTTCAATAGAAGTATGTATATTCAAGTTTAAAAAAAGATATAAAGGAATATTATGTCCCTGTACTAAACAAGTATATAATTGGATTAATGAAGAAAAAATAAATATAAACAAAAATAAGATGTGTTATAAAAGAAGAAGAAATAAAATAAGAAGTGGGATGATGGCACATACAAAATGGAATTTAGATAATAAAACAGTTTTACCTATTAGTTTAAGACCAAAATATATAAATAAAAGGGAAGAACCAGGACATCTAGAAATAGATTCGATATTAGGTAAAAAGAATGAGCAAGACTCGATAATATCAATTGTAGATCGATGTACAAGAAGATTATGGCTAATAAAATCAAACTATAAAAATGAATATTACACAGCCAATTTAATATATAAATATATAATAAAAAATGATATAGATGTGAAATCAATAACAGTAGATAATGGATTAGAATTTCAGGCGTTGGGAATAACAGCTAAAAAGCTTGGAGTAAAATTATATAAATGTGATCCATATTGTTCCTTTCAAAGAGGAACAAATGAAAGAACAAATGCATTAGTAAGAAGATATATACCAAAAGGTGAATCTATGAAACTAAAACCACAAATATATTTAGATGATATTTGCTTCAATATCAATAGTATGCCTAGAAAATTATTTGACTATAAATGTGTTTATGATGTAGAATTATATTATTATTAATGGTGCGCTTGAATTTACAATAAAAGAAAAACGTTTCCAACGTTTTTTCAGAGTGTAGACAAACCCATAGATTTTTTCTATGGGTTTTCTATTGATTA
>CARSXK010000024.1:0-17254 GCA_949065595.1 uncultured Bacilli bacterium | reverse complement strand
CACTACTTAAATCAATTTCTTTTTGGATATCTTGTCCATCCATCATTTGATTCAATTGATATTTTTCTGCTGCATCTAATATTCCATTTACCGATTCAATGGCTGCTCCTCTTCTACTTTTTTCTATTACATCCATTATCATGGGTGTTGCGATTAACGCTATAATGGCTAATATTACAATGACTGCGAGTAATTCGATTAATGTAAATCCCTTTTGTTTCATTCCTACATCTCCTATTCTTTTATTATTATACCCGTTTTTTCCCCTTCATTCAACCACTAAAAAAGGGGCTTGCCCCTTATCATTCGAAATTTATGTTTTGAATCAACCTTTTTATTTATCTGATTGGGTGATGAATCTATTTGCTTATACTTTTAAATATTTTTTAACCGCTCTAAAGCTTCCATACATCCCTACCATAATTCCTACTATTAATAGAAATACTGATATGAAATAAACAAATGGTTGTGGCTCAATCAGTTTGATAAATGGGGAAAACATTTGTCCATTAAAATGGGTATAGAGGGCTATATAGCCATATATGGTAATCGCAATTGGAACAATAGAACCTAAAACTCCTAAAAATAATCCTTCAAATAAGAATGGAATTTTTATATTGATATTAGAGGCTCCAACAAGGCGCATAATTTCAATTTCTCGTCTTCTTGAAAAGATGGTGATTTTGATGGTATTGGTAATTAAAAAGGCAGTTACGATAATTAGAGCAATGACAATCCCAATGGTAACCTTTCTTACAATATCAAAAACAGAAATTAATTGTTCCACCATGCCTTCTCCATATTTTACAACCGAAACACCTTCTATCTTTTTGATTTCATCTGCTGTTGTTTTAATATGCTCAATATCTGTTACTTTTACCAAATAAGTATCTTGAATAGGACTTTCTTCTTCCGACCAATTAGACATAATATTTTTAAATACCTCTGAAGATTCCATCATTTCTGATGCAATTTCTACCTTTGATTGAAAAGTTACAGATTCGATATTGTCTAATTTCTGGATTGCTTTAGAGACTTGTTGTCTAGTATCCTGTGTGATATCCAAGTCCAAAAAAGCAACAATGGTGACATCTTTTTCGACCAAGGTAGCAAAATTATTGACATTAAATGATAAAATAACAGATAAGGATACGACAATTAAAGTGATGGTAATACAAGAAATGGATGCTAAAGATAAGGAAAAATTACGAAATACACTTTTGAGTGCATCTCTTATATTTCGACCAAATATTCTAAATGCTTTCATGTGTATAAGTTCCTTTCTCATAATCCTTTAAAATACGTCCACTATCTAGTAAAATAACCCTTTTTTTCATACGATTTACAATTTCATTATCATGTGTCACCATAATAATAGTAGTTCCTAATTTATTGATTTCTTCAATGACATTCATAATTCCCATACTTGTATTTTCATCCAAATTTCCAGTTGGTTCATCACAAATCAATAGTTTTGGCCCATTGACAATCGCACGAGCAATCGCAACACGCTGTTGTTCTCCACCTGATAGTTGATTTGGATAATTTTTGGCTTTATGTTTTAATCCAACCAAATCCAGAGCCTTTATTACTTTGGAATGAATTTCTGATTTTGGTAAACCAAATACTTCAAGCGCAAAAGCAACATTCTCATATACGGTTGACCGTGCCAATAATTGAAAGTCTTGGAAAACGACACCAATTTTTCTTCGAATTTTATAAACTTTGCTGTCTCTTAATTTCGCAACATCTATTCCACCTACTAATATTTTCCCACTAGTCGGCTTTTCTGCACGGTAAATCATTTTAATCAATGTCGATTTTCCACATCCAGTAGAACCGATGATAAAAACAAAATCCCCTTTTTCAATATTCAAAGAAAGATCATGTATTGCGGTTACCCCTGTCTTATATTGTTTTTTCACATGTTGGAAACGAATAATATCCATATATTACCTCCTTATTCTCCTCCAGATACTTCATAAGCATCTGTTACTACAAAAAAGGCCTTTTGATCAATTTGATGAATTCCTTCTTTGAACATAAAATATTCTTTCGTTGGAATGATGCACATAATTACCCTTTGATGATTTCCAGTATATCCTCCATGACCATCTAATACAGTTACTCCATGACTTAAATGTTGTAAAATAAACTCTTTAATTTCGGTTTCATGATTGGTAATAATATAAAATGCTTTGGATTGAGAGATTCCTAAAATCACTTTATCAGTCATAATACTAATAATATATAGGGTTAAAATGGAATACATAAATTTTGTCCATCCAAAGACAAAAATAGAAAGACAAATGATAAGACCATCTGTGAAAAACATGGCATTTCCCATTGAAATTTTTGCATATTTAGATACAATCTGATTTAATATATCAGTTCCACCAGTTGTAAAACCTGCTTTGAAAATCAATCCCAATCCAAAGCCACTAATCACAGATCCAAATAAAACCATCACAAATGGTTCTGTTCCCTCAATGTTGACATAATTGGGAACATTTTCAGTTAATTTGACAAAAACAGGATACAATAATGATCCTACCACAGAACTTGCGGTTTTTTCTTTTCCAAGTAGAACAAAACTAAGGATTAATAAAAGAACACTACCAATCATAATCACAATGGAAGGATCTATCTTCCAAAGATGTTTGGCAATAACACCTAATCCACTCACACCATAAACAAGACTACTTGGTAAAATAAATACATTGAAAGCAATTGCGGTTAATAAAAGTCCAAGCAAAAATTCGGCATAACGAAATAAGCGATCTTTTTTATAAATATTTTTAATAATATTTTCATCTAATATGTGTTTTTTCCGTTTAAACATGCGTACTTCCTTTCTTAAGATTATCATTGATGAATAAATCAATGTCGCCATCCAATACTTTTGATACCTGGGCAGTTTCTGTATTCGTTCTATGGTCTTTCACCATGGAATAAGGATGCATGACATAACTTCTAATTTGGGAACCAAAGTTGATATCCATGTTATCACCACTGATATTTTTCATTTCACGTTCTTGTTTTTCTAATTCCAGTTGATAAAGTTTATTTTTTAAAACTTCCATCGCTTTTTCTTTGTTTTGAATTTGACTACGCTCATTTTGACAAGTAACGACAATTTTAGTTGGTAAATGGGTAATTCGAACAGCACTATCAGTGGTATTCACCCCTTGTCCACCACAACCACTACTACGATATACATCAATTCGCAAATCACTTTCTTTGATTTCAATATCGATATTATTATTTTCAAAAAGGGGGGTGACATTTAAAGAGGCAAATGAAGTATGTCTTCTTGCACCTGAATCAAAAGGAGAAATACGAACCAAACGATGGACACCCTTTTCACATTTGAGGTATCCATAGGCATAGTCCCCCTTCACTAACATGGTAATACTTTTCATTCCAGCTTCTTCCCCTGGTTGTTCATCAATAACTTCAACTTTATAATGATTTTTTTCACACCATCTTGTATACATACGAAACAGCATATTGTTCCAATCACAAGCTTCTGTTCCCCCAGCACCAGAGTGTAGCTCTAAAATAGCGCCCAATGCGTCATAAGGGCCACTTAATAAAAGTTCTATTTCACATTGTTCTAATGCTTCTTTGATTTGCTTGACTTCTTCTTCTATTAATGTTCGAAGTTCTAAATCCTCTTCTAATTTTAGAATATCTAAAAGTTCTAAATTGTTTTTTATTTTTTTTTGTAACTCTTCTGGTTGTTGCAGTTTCCTTTTTAGAAGATTCAACTCATTGATTACTATTTCGCTTTCTTTTTTGTTATCCCAAAAATGAGATTGGCCAATTTGTTCTTCTAGTGCAGCAATCCGCAATTTCTTATTTTCTGGGTCAAAGAGACCTCCATAATTCATTTATTTTATTGAAATATTCTTGGTACAAATTACATAGTTCATTTACTTCCATTTGTTAGCCTCCAATCATATCCATTATACCATCTTTTTGTCTATTATGGTATTCCTTTTTTTACCTTTTGTATCTGGCTACATTTTACCACAATAAAACACAGGGATACTGTGTTTCACTATAATCGTATATTCAAGAATCTATCTACATCGGGCATTATTACTGCTTTAGACACATATTTTCCATTATCATACTCCAATTCGTTTTCTCTTTTTTATTAAAAATCATCTTACTGGTTTATATACATAACATTAATGTCTACAGGTCCTTCTATTCCATCTACTTTTCCATTATCACATAATTGCCATATTTTATAGTTTCCTTCATAATCAGTCTGCTCTGTATAATGCGCTAACCAAATATCGTATTCCGTTTCTAACCAAACCTTTTCCAAATAAAGTTTACTACTATATAACATGCCTTGATATCCTGCATCCCTCAAGGTATCTAAAAAAGTCTGTGCTAAAGTAGTAAGTCCAAAAAAGCTTAAATTATAATCATTAAAGTATGCCCATTCCTCCCAATCAAAGGCAATTGGTAAATTGATTTTATAATCCTTCAATTGTTCTATTACCCATTTCGCATCTTGTTTGGCACCTTCAATGGAATCGGCATAGGAATAGAAATAAATACCCACATCGATTCCATGAAGAGATGCTTCTTTCATGTTTCTTTCAAATTGTTTATCTAAAAAATATTCTCCATTGGTCCCTTTTGTACCTCCCACTCTTATCATGATAAATTCAACCCCTGCTTTTTTGATTTTTTCAAAATCAATAGTACCTTGCCAACTAGATACATCGATTCCAATTTTAGTAGTCTCTTTTTTATGTTTTCTTATTATGTCATTGAAATCAGTATATGTTGTTGGTTTGGGATTTTCTGTTTTAGAATTACTTGGTTGATATACGTTTAGGTCAAATGCGATGCTTTCTTCGTTTCCGCTACTATCAATTGCTTTAAATACCAGTGGATAAATTCCTACTGTATTCAAATCATAAGTTCCTTCAATGTAGCAATTGGGTCTATGATCATAATTATCTCCACATAGTATTTTATCGGTTAAATTGGTATTGCTTCCAACCGGAATACGGTAGCTACTTCCTAGCCATATAAGCGGTTCTTTCGTATCTACTACTTCTATGATATAAGAATATTTTACTTTGATATTATCTTCATTGATAAATTGAAATACAACTTCTTTTTTTCCTAATTCTGTAGAGTCAATTATATAATCATCTACAATCTTGCCATTGATACTTTGGATATAAGAAGATACCCTTTTCTTTTCACTAAACTCTAATGTCAAATTATCTACTAATGTGATTTCAATTTTAGCATATTTTATTCTAAAATGCTGCCACAAAAAATAAGACATTATCAATAAAACAAGCAAAACAACTAGAACCAATATTTTTTTCTTCATATGACACTCCCTATTCTATTTCCATTATATAGAATATTTTGTTTCTTCGCAATAAAAACACAGTGTTCTGTGTTTTGCATAAATAGGATTTTTTTGTTTTTCCTTAACGAATTGATTTTTATACTACTCTGGTTTTTTTAAGTACAAAGTACTTACATTCATAGGCACATTCATTTTTTAAATAGGTATCTTTATTTTGAATATCATTCATCTTTCTATAAATCGAATTGGTTTTATCACAAAATCCTTTTAATCTTAATTTACCATAAGCCCAATCTCCTACAATATAATCAAAAGGTTCAAAATAATCGGTTAATTTTTCTTCGATGGCTTCTTTGTCATAGCCATTTTTATAATCTTCTATGATTTCATATTCTATACTATTTATTGTAACATTCTTCATATCTTCACATCCTTTTTTTCATTATATCATAAGTTAAGAAATTGGAACGGATAAATTAGTATCCGATGCATTTCCATTGAAATAATAATTGGGAACAGTTCCCTGAATTAATTTTAAAGCAATTGGCACATTCATTTCAACTGTTACTCTTTTGGAAGCAAATGGTAATATCACTTGTTCTGTTACTTCTACATACACCAAAACTTCAATAAGCGCATTATTAATTCCATAATTGGTAATTTTTGTTTTGATATCGGTTGCGATATCTCCAATTAAATTTAGTTTCACAGGAATTTTAGGACCAATATTGGTTAAAATTGGATTTTTAAATACAATGCCCGATGGAATTTCGAAAATAATTCCTTTCTTAACCTTTTTGCTATCAAATAATTCTGCGGATAAATTCAAATTATCAATCTCACCAATTTCAACTTTTGTTAAATACTCACTTACCTTTTCTGTCACTAGTCCTGTCATTCGATTGACATTGATTGGATTCAAATCAATCGTTTTAATATCGCCATTTGAATCTCTCGTAATCAAAAATAAATCATCTACTGATATTTTATCTGTTACTTCAGTTGATACAGCCTGTCTGATGACCTGTGTTGCCATACGCCCCACTTGCAATTCGGCATATTCCATTAAAATGGGTGTTACTTTTTGATTGATAAAACGAAATGCAAGGAAAAGAGCAATGATCAATAACACAAAAATTCCAATTACAAGATTCCATTTGGTATTTTTTTTATTAAAAATTAAATACTTTTTTTTCAAATGAATTCGCTTTCGCATACAATCACCTAATCCATTTTATGTATAAATAAGTCAACTTATTTCATACTATAAATGGTGATTTTATGGAAGAATTTATGAGTAAGCCTGTTATTGTTGGAAAATTAGAAGACTCCATTTGGATGGTTGCAGAAAAAATGAAGCAACATGATATCGGTTTTTTACCAATTGCCAAAGAAAATAAAATAGTGGGTGTGGTTACCGATCGTGATTTGGTGATAAAAGCAATTGCCAATCATGCAGATATGAATTCACCTATTGAAAACTATATTACACATCACATCATTTCTATTGAGCAAACTGCTTCCATTGAAGAATTGTTAAAACAAATGTCTCAACATCAAGTCAAACGTATTTTGGTAACGCAGAAAAAAAAGGTAGTGGGCATCATCGCTATCAGTGATTTATTACTACGGATTGAAAATTTAGATTTAAAGGATACCCTACGTAAAATCGACCAAAATACTTACCATCAAGCAAAAGAAGATTTGGAAATTGATTCCTTTTATTTATAAAAACAATAACCCTTCTTGTCAATAATCATATATTATTTTAGGAGGGGTTACGATGTTTAATTTTTCAGATAGTTTTTTTAATAAAGTAGAAAAAAAGACCAATGTTGGAAAGGATAAAATTTTAGAACTTGCTACTAAATTACAACAAAATGATTTAAAAAATGAAGCAACTTTAAGAGAAATTATTCATGAATTAGGAGAAATGACCGGAAAAGAAGTATCCAAGGAAAAGGAAGATAAAATTGTAAGTGCAGTTGTTAATGACCAAGTTCCAAAAGATTTAGATAAATTTATATAAAACTGAGGCTTCAGTTTTTTATTTACTTTTATATTGTTCTTCCATTTGTTGTTGATACTCTAAAGGATTTAATGTTTCGTCATAATAAAGTTCGTCTACCGCATAATGATGGTTCTCAATATAATTGGGATTGATTATCACATCTTCCAATATTTCATCTTTTACAGGAACATACCCATATATATATTCGGGTAATAAAAACAATTGTTTAGAATCGGGTAAAAATTGATCGTCTTCATAATACAAGGGTAGTTTATTATTTTTGGGAATTCGAATTAATAAACATCCTTGTGAGTTTCTGAATTCTTTACATGCCATTATGTTCATTAATAAAGTAGGAAAATGTTTATATTTAGATAAATGTGTTGTATAATCTGTGCTGCGAACAGGAATTCCTCTTTGAAACATAAATTGTGTAATCTGCTCAAGGGATTGATCTGTCCTATGAATCAACACATCATGTGTTGGACTTTCAAACAGTAATTCCAATGTTTTTCCAATTTGCATAGGAATACAATTTTGTATTTGTTTATACACTTTATTCTCATATTGAATTTGGGATTTTATAAACGAACTTTTTTGAGCTTTTTTTGAATATAAATTTTTTGCGTCTTGATATTGGCGAGGAACAAAATACATTCCTTCTTTTGGAATATTCCCTTTTAATCTTTCAAACAATTGCTGATATTTTTCCTTACTTTTACGAATCCATTCTGCTTCCATAATATCTTACCTCTTTTGTTTATTATATCATAGATATATTTTTTTGATTTAATTTTGTAAATTAATCATACAAATTATAATTTTTTCATATAGTTTAATGAATTATGGAAAGTAGGGATTATATGGAAAAAATAGATATCATCAAAAGTATTACGGAACGAACTGGTGGAGATGTTTACTTAGGAGTTGTTGGTGCAGTTAGAACCGGAAAATCAACCTTCATTAAAAAAGTAATTGAAAACCTAGTTGTTCCTAATATTGAAGATGAATATGAACGAAAACGTGCGCTAGATGAAATTCCACAAAGTGCACAAGGAAAAACGATTATGACAACCGAACCAAAATTTGTACCAAGCAGTGCAGCTAAAATTCAAATTGATGAATTTACTTCTAGTATCCGTCTTGTCGATTGTGTAGGGTATGTCATCCCAGGTGTTAAAGGATATGAAGACGAAAATGGACCTCGTATGGTAAAATGTCCTTGGTATGACGATGAAATCCCATTTGTAGAAGCTGCTGAAATTGGTACTGAAAAAGTCATCCGTGATCATTCTTCTATCGGAATTGTCATTACAACCGATGGCTCTTTTGGAGAAATTTCAAGAAACAACTATGTAGAAGCAGAAGAACGTGTGGTAAGTGAATTAAAAGAAATTGGAAAACCATTTATTGTCATCATGAATTCTAGTCATCCAATGTTGCCAGAAACAGAAAGATTGGCAGAAAAATTACAAGAATCTTATCAGGTTCCTGTTCTACCAATCAGTGTAGAAAATATGACTGAAAGAGATATTTATACAATTTTAAGGGAAGCACTTTATGAATTTCCAGTATTAGAAGTCAATATCAGTATGCCAGAGTGGATTGCTTGTCTTTCACCAAATAATTGGCTCAAAAAAATCTATATTGAAAAAATTCGTGAAAGTGTTACCGAAATAGATAAATTAAGAGATATTGAAAATATCACAAGTCATTTTACTGATTGCGAATATATTAGTAAAGCTTACTTATCTGATGTAGATACCGCAACAGGCGTTGTAACTGTAACTTTACAAGCGCCAAAAGAATTGTATAATCAAGTTTTAAAAGAAATTATTGGTATTGATGTTGGAAATCGTGCAGAATTATTGAAACTATTCCAAGATTATCATGAAGCCAAACAAGAATATGATCAAATCAAAGCTGCACTTAAAATGGTCAAACAAACTGGTTATGGAGTAGCGTCACCTAGTTTATCTGATATGAAATTAGAAACACCTGAAGTAATTAAACAAGGAAGTCGCTATGGAATTAAATTAAAAGCAGTCGCGCCATCGATTCATATGATTCGTGTGGATGTCGAATCTACATTTGAACCAATTATCGGTTCTGAATTACAAAGCAAAGAATTGATTGATTATTTGATGAAAGATTCAGATACAGAGCCTGGAAATATCTGGAAAAGTGAAATTTTTGGTAGAAGTTTAGATGTCATTGTAAAGGAAGGTATTCAAGCAAAACTATCCTTGTTGCCTGAAAATGTAAGGTTCAAATTACAAACTACTTTATCTAAACTTGTAAATAAAGGTTCTGGAAATTTGTTCGCAATTGTATTATAAAAAAGACATCACTGTCTTTTTTTTATTTGACTTTTTGTGTATTTGAATATGTTTCTTCTGACATAGTTACGGAAGAAACAAACTGTGCAACACCAGGTGAAGCATAATTAATTAAATGTGGAAAATAATGATTAATTCCATTTTTGCATTCAAGTAATAATAAACAAGAAACAGCAAGTGTTCTATCAATTTCGGATAGTTGAAGAAGTTTTTCAATTTTCTTTTCTAATAACTGTACATAGTTTTCTTTATCTCCTAATCTTGTTTGCGTGGAACGTATGAAAAATATGTCCGTTCCATTTCCTACTTGTACATCTTTCTTTTTCATATTTACCCCCTTTACAGAACGGCAAATATTATAGTACATTTTATTTTACTTGTCAAATGATTGTTCCCCTTTGTTCTTAAATTGTAAGACAATAGGGGTTCCCTCAAAATCAAATGCTTCTCTTAATTTATTTTCTAAATAACGCTCATAGGAAAAGTGAATCAACCCTTTACTATTCACTTGAATTTGGAATGTTGGTGGACAAGTTGAAATTTGCGCAGAAAAGTAAATCTTCAATCTCTTTCCCTGATAAGAAGGTGGCAAATTCAAATGATATGCATCTGTTATGATATCATTTAAAAGACTTGTTTTAATCTCTTTTTTGCTATTTTCATATACTTTAATGACTTCTGGTAATAGGGTATGAATTCTTTTTTTGGTTAAAGCAGACAAAAAGACAATTGGTGCATAGGATATAAATTGAAATTCCGCACGAATTTGTTTTACAAATTGTTTCATTTGTTCATCTTTATGATCAATGGTATCCCATTTATTAACGACAATAACAATCGGTTTGCCTGCATCTAGGGCATAACTTGCGATATGTTTATCATGTTCAATAATTCCTTCTTCTGCATTGATGATGAGCAAGCATACATTCGAACGGTCAATGGCCTTCATGGCCCGTAATAAACTATATTTTTCAATTTTTTCATAGACTTTTCCTTTTTTCCGCATTCCCGCAGTATCGATTACAACAAAAGGTTTGTCATAATAGGTAAAAGGCGTATCGATAGAGTCTCTTGTTGTCCCTGCAATATTACTTACAATCGCTCTTTCTTCATTTAATATAGCATTGACCAAACTACTTTTTCCTACATTCGGTCTTCCAATAATCGAAAATCGAATGGTACCTTCTTCATAAGTTTCCTCTTCATAAGTAGAAAAATCTTCTGTAATCATTTGTAACAATTCTTCAATACCAATATTTTGTTCGCCACTGATATGAATATAATGTTCAAATCCAAGTTCATAAAAATCGTATAAGTGGTCTTGTGATTGTTTGCTATCGACTTTATTTATTGCAATAATTACTTTTTTGCTTGTTTTTAAAAGCATATCTTTGATCATTAAATCATTGGCAGTTAAGCCTTCTTTGGCATCTACTACAAAAACAATCACATCTGCTTCATCAATTGCAAGTTCAGCCTGTAATTTAATTTCTGCATTGAATGTATCATTGGCTCCATCAATTCCACCTGTATCAATCAAATGAAATTGGTAATTTTCACTCGTAACATTGCCATAAACGCGATCTCTTGTTACCCCAGGGGTATCTTCTATAATGGATATTTTTTTACCGACAAGTCGATTGAATATAGTCGACTTTCCTACGTTAGGTCTTCCAACCAATGCGACAACTGGTTTTTTCATGATGGTCACCTCATGTTGATATTATAGCATAATCCAAAATAAAAAGATACTTAATATCTTTCTAAATGTGTTCCTGCTTTTAGGATACGTTCACTATCTTCATAATGAATTTGAGCGTATTCAAGTAATCTCCCTAGGCATATATCACTTACACTTTTTTTTAATTTTACATACCATTTGTCGTGATACCAAATCATATCATATATGTTTTGATCCAAAGGAATATATTCTTCCAATTCATATAAAATAGGTGTTTTATGGATACATATTCGCATATCGACTTGATTTTCATCGTATTCGAAATATTCCAGTTCTTCTTTTTCAATTTCTATAACTGCACCATAGTGAATATCTAGGTAAATATCAATGATATAATATCCTTGTATGGTTACTTGATAGAAATCTTTTAATTTTAAAAAGAGTTCTCTAAAATAATCTTCTAATTCTTCTCTTTCTTCAAAGTCTATGGTTGCAATCAATTGGTTATTTAAAAAGAGAATCAGATTTGATTCATCACAAAAGATAAGTTTCATGTAATCACCTAACTTATTGTATGTGACCTTATATTTTTTGCAACTCCATCAAATGATTCTTTCTATTTTTTCTTGTACCTCATTTTTTCCAGTTTTTGTTACATTAGAAAATACGATAAAATCGTCTCCAACCACTAAATCTAGTTCACTGAGTAACATACTCCGTTGTGATTGTTGTTTGGTAATCCCAATTTTATCAGATTTTGTAGCAACAATGGTAACTGGAATTTTATAATGTTTCAAAAAATTATACATTAAAATATCATCACTACTTGGTTTATGACGAAAATCAATCAGCATAAAGACTTGTTTTAAATTTTCTCTACTTGTAAGATAGTCTTCCATCATTAATCCAAATTTTTTCTTTTTATTTTTACTTAAATTAGCAAAACCATATCCTGGTGCATCTACTAAATAAAACATTTCATTTACCAAATAAAAATTAATTGTTTGTGTTTTTCCTGGATTAGATGAAGTCCTCGCATAGTTTTTACGATTGATAAGCGTGTTAATAAAACTACTTTTTCCTACATTGGAACGTCCTACGAGTAAAAATTCTGGTTTATTATCGGTTGGGTATTGACTCCGTCTTACTGCACTAATTGTCAATTCTACTGAATTAATTTTCATTTGACCACCTTACTTTGCTTAATAACGATACAAATTATAACATGATATTCCTCTTTTGTCAAAAAAATTTCAATGGAGGATAGTGTTGTCAAAGTGTAAAGATTTAGAAAAAAATCATTGAAAACAAATAAAAAATGATTAATTAATCAATTGATTAACGATTTTTTCAAACTTTTCCATGGCGTTTTGCAACAATTGACAGGAGTCTTTCGACTGAAATTTATATTCACCATTATTTTTTAAAATTTTTATAAGTGCATTCTTCTCTTCTGTTTCTTCAACATTTAGACTATTTAAGTCTAATTTCTCCACTTTATTATAAATGGCTTTAAAAGTAATTGTATTATTTTCTCGTTCTTCTTTTCATGCAAAATATGCTATATACAAATTTTACTTTATCAGTTCATAGATGGGATGGTTTGTTATGGATGCTAACTTATGTTGAATAAATATTTTTACTCTACCAAACTCTCTCGTATCAATAATAGCAGTTGTCCCATAATCTTCGTATCCTAGAATGGTATAGGAAAGTCCTCCAAAATGAGAAGGTTTTAACATACCTTTCGCATTCTTTGCAACAGGCTGTACTCCCAAGTCATAGATTCTCCATGTATCTGCATGTTCACTCAAATTTAGATACCATTTATTTTCTTCTACTGATGATATCTTTATATCATCTAAATATTTCCAATCAGCAATTCCTAATAATATATTAGTATTATTCATGAAAAATACATTTTCTAATGGTATTTGATTTTGTATACAATATTCTCCACACTGATTTTTTACCCAAGTATCTTGTTTTCCCCTACCTACTTCAATATGACAGTGCACTCCTGTTGCATTTCCAGCATTCCCCATATTTCCAATTTGAACACCTTGTTTGATCATTTGTCCAATATAGCAGTTAATTGTATTGTCATGCCCACATAAGAAAGTAACATAATCAATTGTACCATCTGCAAGTCTTACTTTTTCTACAGATTGCCACCATACAAATGCATATGCTCTATTAATATGGACACATCTTACATCGACTGGTGCATAGTATGGATAACGAATTCCCGCTCTTAAACCTCTAACATCATTTGCCTCACTACCTTTATGAGAATAGGAATCATTTGCTCCTTGTGTACAATACCAATCCGTAAATGGACATAATACATCTTGAATTCCATCTCTTCTACTGGTATCACCCTTTTTCATTCATTTCACCTTTGTTCATTTTTTCAAAGTATTTTTTGAATGGTAAATGAATTCCTACTTCACCTAAATTTTCATAGATAGAAATACCTTCTGTTGCAATACAAACAACTGCACTTCCAATTAGAAACAAATTAATCTGCACAAAATAGTCAATTACAAATCCTAATAATAATGCAATAATCCATGCGATTTTTTTGATATACCCATCTCTTGAAATGGATGAATTTACTTTTTTGTGTTTGAATGCTTTTAGATAGCCTGTAATGACATCTGTAAAAATAAATATTCCACATAAGAGAAATAATGTTTTAGGCTCATTTACATTCATTAATTTTTCTATAAATTGTTCCATATATCTTCCTCTTTTCTATGTAAAAGATGTATTCGCGAATTCCTTTTCTTTTACATAGAAATCATATCACTTTTTTCACTGGACTTTCACTGGACATAAAACAATTTTAAAGAAAAAAATTTAGATTTTACTCTAAATTTTTCTATAATTATATTTGATTTTAAGGAAACTTTTTTATTAATAATATGCGGTAAATTCTTTTCTAATTCGTTTTTCATCAATAAATTTAATATCTTTAAAATTATATTTTATAGCATTCTTATTGATTAAATCTAAATTGTCTAAATTTTTTGCATAAACTTCAACATACTCATTATCCGTAATAAATAATATTAACTGACAATCGCTATCTAAAAATTCTTTATAATTACTTATTTTTTGTGAATCATTACTATTACAATAAATCTGAAGATTCAGGAATATTGGATAGTGCTTTTTATTTTTAATCACTGTTTCAAAATCTCCCCATTTATATATGGTACCATTAAAGAAACAATCACCACTTTCACCCAACACTTCTTCTTCTTTTATTTTACAAATGTATTGATTTTCTAATTTTATATTTTCTAATATTTTATATAATATAATATCATACTTATTTGAAATTTTAAAACTAATTCCTAACATATTATTCCTCCTTATGGTGTTGCTACATTTATAGGTATAGTCCACCAAAACGGTGGTAAAAGTGATGGTAGCATTCTTATCCCTCTATAAACAATATACCCAGCACCAACAGTTGCAACTGTTCCTATAACTATTTTTGAGGTATCAGATTTATTTGAGGTGTCTGAATCATTTGGTGCATGTGCTTTCCCCCTTATAGGTTTATCTCCATTCCATGTCCAATCATGTTCATGTGGCACTGGTAAATCTGGATGTCGTTCTGGGTGACTATAATCTTTATCTGTAGTTGCTCTACCATCAGGTCCATAACTTCTATAATCACCATTTAGCTTTTGAACTGTAGTATTAGGTTTGCCAGTTGTTGGTACATTGTTATGTCCATTTGTAGGACTAAAACTTTGTTTAATTTGGATAGCTTGACTAACTTTAGGTTTTGGATTAAACTTTAATCCATTAGAAACTACTTTTTTTACAGCATTCCATACGTTTTTCAATAGTCCCTTTCCATTAGAATCATAGCAATTTATAAAATCATTACTGCAGTAAGCATATAAATTTTGTCTTAAGATGTCTCTATTCTCGTTTATAGTCCCATCTGCATTTAAAAATCGCCCCATACTGGATTATAATATCTGCTATTTAAATAATATAAATTGGTTTCTTTATCATAATAACATCAATAATTCTGTTTTGAGTTTTCAAATTTTTTCTATTTATTCTAATATCTTTCATATTAACACTGACCCTTTTAGAATATCAAAAGATGTTAAATCCAATTCTTAACCTAATTCTTTGACTACCAAAATTCTTCAACTACATATATTAATCCTTCATTAATAAAATAGAACATATATATATGGTTCCTTTTATCATCCTTGTCTATACAATGATAATATAGGTATTCTTGATTAAATGGAATCATATACTTGTCATCTATTTCTAATTTAGATAGTATTTTACTTACTTCATCCTCTATTACTATATTTTTATTAGAAATCCAAGGTATACTATTTAACTTCTTAATTTTTGATTTAGATGCATATTTTAGTATTGCATACCGAGGACCATCGCCAAGAAAACTAGGAGGAAGACTTTCTACATAAACTGCTTTGTCTTCAAAAGGGAGATTTAGATTCCAGTTTAAATTAACTGCGAAAATATATTTTCTATAGAAGTTAAAATATAAAATGCAAATAATAATTACAAAAAATATAATTACTAATATAATTTTGAAAGTCTTTTTCACAATAGTCACTCCCTATTTTATCATCAACATTTATACTATGAACAAGGATCATACTTAAATACAACATATACATCATACGTATGTATACTTCCAAGATATTGATCAGTCCAAGCCATATTGTTTCCCACGGTAAATACAAATCCCCTGATACCATCATTAAAATAACCTGGTTCAAATTTAAAATCATATTTATCGTGTATTGTGATGTCTAAAGTTCCACAACCATTTTCAACATTACCACTGGCTTTAATTTTTGCGCCATGGAAAGAACCTTTTAAATCTGTAGAAGCATTAAATTCCATTGTCTCATTTTTATCTATGAATCCAGTATTTGTTTCAGTAACAATTTCATTTATTTTATTTTTAAAATCTGTATCCTTTTTTATTTTATTTGATATAAAGTTATCTCCAAAATACATAACAGTATCTACCTTTTTAGTTGCATTTTCTAGCAATTCTCCAGAAACTGGCATTCCAACTTTTTTTAATGCGGCAGAAACAAGTTTCCAGCCAAGTTTTGCAAGTGGAGTAAAAAGACCATTACCTGTTATATCGACATACTTTATAACATTGTTGCTACAATATGCATATAGATTGCAACTATTTATATCTTTATTTGCACCTATGATTCCATCTACATTTATAAATCTACCCCAAACCGGATTATAATATCTAATATTTAAATAATATAGATTGGTTTCTTTATCATAATAATAACTTCTATACCGAAATGGATTGATATTTCCTATATGTGTATTATCATTTGATACATCATTACCTTCACTATCTGTAATAGATATAATATTTCCCCATGCATCATAGGTATATTTTGCTACTATATTATTACTACTGTTCAATATTCCTATAATATCATTTTGAGCATTCGTAATATAATAATAAGTTTCATCATTATATTTGAATCCTATTAATCCATCTACTTCATTACGTATATAGTATAACACATCATTACCCGTTTTCTCAAATATAATTGATGTTCCCTCTACATAGTATTCTATCTTTACATTATTGATTGTTTTAGAAGTTCTAATTCCATCCTTATTGTATTGATATTCTACTGTATTATTAGAATCTACATATTGATTTAATTGTCTTCCATTCATCCAATCTAATGTGATATTTTCTCCTATGGTAAGTGGATTTCCTATTGTATCATAAGTGATCACATCATTATTAAATTGCGTTAATTGATCTTGCCAATTGGAATTGTTATATTGATACCTATCTTGGGCGACTA
>CARSXK010000023.1:0-17612 GCA_949065595.1 uncultured Bacilli bacterium | reverse complement strand
TAGTAGATACAACAAAACCAGTAATTACAATAACAGGAGAAACTGAAGTAACAGTAGAAGTAGGCGGAAGCTATACAGATGCAGGAGCAACAGCTTTAGATAATTACGATGGAGATATTACAAAATCAATCGTAACAGTAAATCCAGTAGATACTACAACAGTAGGAGATTATACAATCACTTACAATGTAACAGATGCGAATGGAAATGCAGCAGTAGAAGTAACAAGAACAGTACATGTAGTAGATACAACAAAACCAGTTATAGATAAGTTAGTTGAATTGACTGATATCGATCAAAATGATTGGTATACATTACCACTCAAACTTCAAATCAATGGTTCTGATATTGGAACTGGAATCAAAGAATATCGATATAAGATTTTAAATGGTGTAGAAGATACTGAAGAAACAGAATATACAGAAGCTACAGGATATAAAACTGTAACTGCTGATAAAAATGGAAACTATATTATTACAATCAATGAAAGTGGTAATAATATTAGAGTAAAAGTAGTAGCAGTTGATAATGCTAATACTTCAAATATCTCTTTACCAAAAGTAAGTTTATCTTACAAAATAGATTTAGATTTACCAACAGTTGATTATGAAGTTGTACCAAGAAATGATAATGAGCCAATTTCAATCAATGTAAAAGCAACTAATATTCCTGAAACAAGTGGAATCAAAGAATATGAATTAGAATACAGTATCGATGGTGGAAAAACATGGAAATCATTAGGTACAAAACAACCTTCTGAAAATGGAAGTGCAAACTTCATCATTAACGAAGAGTCTAATAATATTACATTCCACGTAAGAGCAAAAGATAATGCTGGAAATCTTGGTGACTATACATTAAGTAAAGAAACCTATGTATATGATGATACTGCTCCAATCATTACAGTAGTAGTTGATGGCGAAGTAAAAACATATACAGAAGATGGAATATTTGAAATGACTGTACAAGCAAACATAAATGGTGAATTTGATTACCCAACTGCTGAAACAGAAGAGGGTGTACAAATCTTACCAGAGGGAACAGTATCTTTAGGACAACTAACAACACCTGAAGCACCTCAAATCATTACTTATACAGCCAAAGATGCAGCTGGAAATACAACAGTTGTGACTGGAAAAATATATGTAATCGATACGACAAAGCCAGTAATTACCTTAAATGGAGCTAATCCACAAATCATTGAATTTGGGGAAGCCTATACGGAATTGGGAGCAACTGTAACCGATAACTATGATACCAACTTAACTGTTATCCCAGATGCTTCTCATGTAGACGTAAATGTATTGGGAACTTATACAGTAACCTATAATGTAACAGATAGTAATGGAAACAAAGCAGCAGAGGTTACAAGAACTGTAACTGTAGTAGATACAACAAAACCATTATTAACTATTATAGAAAGAAAAGATGGAAAAGAAATTCCACATTACAGTGACTTTGAAATAACAGTACAAGCAAATAGTGCTGAAAATGCTATATTTGATAATTTAGTTGCTACAGCGCTAGATAACTATGATGGAGAACTTACTCCAGCTATGATTGGAACTGTTGATTTAAGCAAACTTGGAACCTATACTTTAACTTATACAGCAACAGATCATTCATTCAATGCAAGTATGATTAAGGTAACAGTACATGTAGTAGATACCACTATTCCAGTAATTACCTTAAATGGTGAAGATGAAATCGTCGAAGTAAATACTTCATATACTGATAAAGGAGCAAGCGCAATCGATAATTTAGATGGAGATATCACTTCAAATATCGAAATAGTAAATAATGTAGATATTACTAAATTAGGAACCTATACAGTAACATATAATGTAACAGATGCAAATGGAAATGTAGCTGCAGAAGTAACGAGAACAGTAACTGTAGTAGATACTACTGCCCCAGTAATTACTTTAAATGGAGCCAATCCACAAATTATTAAATATGGGGAAGCTTATACAGAATTGGGAGCAACTGTAACCGATAACTATGATACCAACTTAACAGTAACACCAGATGCCTCTTCTGTAAATGTAAATGTAATAGGAACTTATACAGTAACTTACAATGTTACGGATGCAAGCGGAAATGTAGCTGCAGAAGTAACAAGAACTGTAACTGTAGTACCAGTTGATAGTGCTGAATCATTCAGAGAAGCCAATGGTTGTGCAGAAACAGGAATTTGCTACAATACAGTAGCGCAAAATAATTACATTTGGTATAGTGGTTACTTATGGAGAGTTATTTCTATAGGAGAAAACAATACCATGAAATTGATTACAGAAGATTCTATTGCAGGATTCTCATATGATGATGATTCTAACCAATTCAAAGGTAGTATAGTAGAAGATTGGTTAAAGAATGAATTCTATCCAACTTTGAATAACAAAGATCGTATTGTAGTAACTGCACCATATTGTAATCAAGGAACAGAAACAAGTTTAGACAAACGTGATAATTGTAACCCAAGTGATATTGTAAATGGACCAGTTGGATTAATTACAATTGATGAATACAATATCCTAGGTGGAAATCAAAGTTTCCTAAATACAGGAGATCAATTTACCACAATGACAAGAAGTGTAGATGGACGTGTTTGGGCAGTTAGCTATACAGGTTCTAATATTTCAGGGTCAAGTGTTAAAAATCAATATGCAGTTCGCCCAGTTATCACAATTTCTAGTGATGTAGAAATTCGTTCTGGTAAAGGTACTGTAACAGAACCATATCGTTTGGTAAATGATTATAGTGCAACCGCAGGAACAAAATTAACTACTCGAAATGCAGGTGAATATGTAACCTTTGCAAATCAAACATGGCGTATTGTAAGAACAGGTTCTAATACAAAACTTGTAATGGATTCACTATATAAAGTGGATGGAGACGACAAGAAATTAGCATTTGGAACTGCTGGTAACTTCAATTTAGTGGATGGAATTGGACATTATTTAAATACAGATGTATATAATGATTTATTCCAAGATGCAAAAGAGCAAAATGCATTGGTAAAATTAACATTCTATAATGCACCATATCATATTGGAGCAAATCCAAGACAAACAAGTATGAAAAATATAGGTAGTGAAGTCAGTGCATATGTAGGATTAAATACAGTTGGTGGTATCTTAAGTGGTAATAGCTCTTCAGCAAGAATACCATATAAGGGAACTTCAGCATGGTTGATAAACTATAATGATACAAATAGTCAAGTATGGTTTGCAACACATGGCGGAACAGCTAACTTTGCACAAGCTACAGAAGCAATTCGAGGAATGAAACCAGTCATTGCTTTAAGAGATTATGTAACAATCGTTGACGGTGATGGTACAAGTACAAATCCATATAGATTAAGTTACTAAAAAGGTAGAAAACTCCATTTGGAGTTTTTTTACCCACAATTTGACAAATATTGTATTTATGCTATAATAACATCCATATGAAGGGGGAAGTTATATGAAAAATAATAATAATTTAACAGAAAGAGTTTCTCGTTTAGAAAGTCAAGTAAAACAGAATCAGAGCGATATTGTCCGTTTAAAAGAAGAGCAATGTAGAGTCGCAGAAATGGTTGAAAAGACACAAAAAAGTTTGGTTCGCTTTGGTCTTATCGGGGCTGGACTTATCGGTATTGGTATAGGGGCTATCCATGTTTCAATTCATAAAAAAGGATATGAAGTATGTGAATGTAAGCCAAGAATAGAGAAGATGATGGATCGAATTGATAAAATAAACAATAAAATTATCCAGTTGGAAAATTCTACAATAGAGATGACTGAAAATCTTGCCAATGAAATAACTAATTTAAAAAATAGTCAAAACGAATTCCAAGAACAACATACAAGTGATATAATAGGATTACAAACAAATTTATCTGAAATCGCAAGAGTTATGTTGAATCATGTTTTAGAAAATGAAGATCTATATGAAAAGGAAAATAATCAAGAATTAGAAGTTCAACCTGAAAAAACACCAAAACCAGATGCAACACCAAAACCAGATGCAACACCAAAACCAGAGACAACGCCAAAACCAGAGACAACGCCAAAACCAGATACAACACCAAAACCAGAGACAACACCAAAACCAGATACAACGCCAAAACCAGAGACAACGCCAAAACCAGAGACAACACCAAAACCAGATACAACGCCAAAACCAGAACATAAACATGACTATGTGTATGTAACTACAGTCGAAGCAACTTGTACAACCGATGGATATGAGTTATATAGATGTAATGAAGATAGTGAAGAGAAACGTAAAACAATTCCAGCTTTAGGACATTCTACAACTACAACTGAAAAGCCAGGTGAGAATAATACAATAATAAAAGAGGAAAGCTGTACTCGGTGTGGAAAAGTGATAAATACAGAAATAATCAAAAAACCAGAACATAAACATGACTATGTGTATGTAACTACAGTAGAAGCAACTTGTACAACCGATGGATATGAGTTATATAGATGTAATGAAGATAATGAAGAGAAACGTAAAACAATTCCAGCTTTAGGACATTCTACAACTACAACTGAAAAGCCAGGTGAGAATAATACAATAATAAAAGAGGAAAGCTGTACTCGGTGTGGAAAAGTGATAAATACAGAAATAATCAAAAAACCAGATGAACAACCAGATCAAACTTTAGATGGAGATGGGGGTTCTGGAATTGGTGGAAATAATGAAGAAATTGAGTTTCCTGCACCACAAGCAAGTCTACCAGAATTGATTGCTCAATTACAATTCTATAAAGCACAATTGCTAGAATCAGAATTCGAACTTGTTACTGATAACGTAGTATATAAAATAGGTTCACGTATATAAAATAAGAGTCTGTAATGGAATAAAATAATTTCTTACAGTCTTTTTTTTTTGAGTATAGAAAATAAAAAGGCTTCATTTGAGTGCCTTTTTTTGATACCGACTGATATTCAACACAATCCCAACTTCTAGTAATGTAATCATTAAACTAGAACCCCCATATGAAAGAAATGGTAGAGTTACGCCTGTTACAGGAATCAATCCAACAACTACCATTAAATTAAGAACAGCCTGGAAGGCGATTTGAAACGTAATGCCAAATGCCAAATATTTAGAAAAAGGGTCATTTGCCCTGCGAGCAATTTGAAATCCCTTTACAATAATGAATAGGAAAAGACTACTCACAATTAAAATCCCCATAAATCCAAATTCTTCACTAATAATTGAAAAAATGAAATCTGTTTGTGGTTCTGGTAAATAAAAATGTTTTTGTCTTGAATTAAGGAATCCATAACCAAACAATCCTCCTGGTCCAATTGCATATAACGATTGTATGATTTGAAATCCGCTTCCTAGAGGATCACTCCATGGATTTAAAAAGGATAAAATTCTTTGTAATCGATAAGGTGCAACAGCAATTAATCCAACCACACCAATTATGCCAATCAATCCTAGTCGAATAAAAAACTTAAAATTGACACCTGCAACAAATAAAAGACCAATAATACTGATTACAATAATGACTCCTGTTCCAAAATCAGGTTGTAACATAATCAGACCAAAGACAAAGAAAACAATTCCTAAAATAGGAAGGACACCTTTTCGAATACTTTTTAAATCACGTTCATTTTTACATAAATATTTTGAGGTAAAAATAATAAGTGACAATTTTGCAGCCTCACTTGGTTGGATACCAAAAGAACCGATTCCAAACCAACTTCTACTTCCATTACGAACCGTTCCAATCCCTGGAATAATAACCAAAGCAAGCAAAGAAATACAAACAATCAATATGAGATTGGCTTTCTCATAATAAATTTTATAATCCGTTTTACTTACAACATACAAAATAACGAGACCAATGCAAAAGAAAAGTGATTGATGTTTGACAAACTTAAACGGATCATCAAATTTATATTCTGCCCAAATATAAGAAGCAGAATAAACCATAATAATACCAAAAATAGAAATGGTAAGTACTGCCAATAATAGCCCAAGGTCCATTCGCTTTCTCATCACTAGAACCACACTCCATAGATAATCGCTAGCATAGAACCCAAAAGACCAATTATCCAAAATAATTTTACAATATCTTGTTCTTTCCAACCTAATTTTTCAAAGGTATGATGAATGGGTGTCATAGGAAAAATTCGTTTATGCGTTAATTTATAATAGTATCTTTGTATCAGACAAGTACTAGTTTCTATCACAAATACAATTCCAATTACAATGAGTAGAATTTCATGTCTTGTCAAAATGGCAATTGTTCCTAGAGTTGCCCCCAAAGCCAAAGAACCTGTATCTCCCATAAATACTTTTGCTGGTTTTACATTGAAAATAAGAAAACCAAGAATACATCCAAGTAATACAAAACAGAATAGAGCAATGGCCTCATACCCCTCTAACCATCCAGTTGCCCAAGTGATAATTCCAAATGTACCAAAAGCAATAGCAGATAGCCCGCCTGCAAGACCATCTAGCCCATCAGTAAGATTGACAGCATTACTACTAGCAACTAAAACAAATAGAATAAATAATCCATAAAACCATCCAATATCCCATTTGATTCCAAGAGAATGAATCCATAATAAGGGCTCGTTATTCGCAACCATAAATAAATAGAAAAAGACAATGGCAATTATTATTTGTAAAATAAATTTGGCGTTTTCACTCAAACCCTTATTGTTATGTCTTAAAATGATTAAAAAATCGTCTAGAAATCCAATACATCCATACCCAAAGAAGGTAAATAACACAATTCCCAAATTGTACGAAAATGTAATTTTATGCAAATAAAGGAGCAATCCAATAATGAATAAAGAAGGAAGGATAAAGATAAGACCCCCCATAGTTGGCGTTCCCTTTTTTTCTTTGTGTCGTTCATCTAAATAAATACTTAAAGATTGAGAAGCTTTGAATTTATGAAGTAGGGGAATTAAAATATAAGCCAAACAAACAGAGAAAATAAGACCAATCATAACAGCCAAAACCGATTTCGTGAGTATTAACATATCACACCTCTATTCTTGTAATAATAAACGTACTGTCTCTCCTTCAAAAATACGTGTATTTGCACTAGGAGATTGATAATAAACCGTATTACCATTTCCTGTATATTCTACTTTAAACGATTTCAATTCTTGCATTGCTTCTTGTAATGTCTTTCCTGTGACGTCAGGTACATTTGCATATTTTTTTTCATAATACTGATAATTCTTTTCACTACCACCTTCTGGTCTTTCAATCTGCAAAATATCAATAGCAGAGAGTAGTACATTTCTAGCGATAGGAGCTGCTACTGTACCACCATATTGTGTTACACCTTTCGCATTATCTATTGCAATATAAACAACAATTTTGGGATCATTGGCAGGCATAACCCCCATAAAAGATGTAATATAATTACCAACCATATAAGCACCATTTTGTACTTTTTGCGCAGTTCCTGTTTTTCCTCCTACGCGATATCCATCAATAAAAGCATTTCTTCCACTTCCATTGGTGACGACACTTTCTAGTGCATAACGAACCATTTCACTGGTTTCATTGCTAATTACTTTTCGCTTTGTTTCTGTTCCAAATTGTTTGATAACAGTATTGGTTTCTGGCTCATTTAAACTTTTGACAATATAAGGTGTGTTTAAGTAGCCACCATTGATTGCAGCAGAAACAGCTGTAATTTGTTGAATTGGGGTAACAGAGACACCTTGGCCAAAAGCGGTTGTCGCAAGTTCCACAGGACCAACACGGTCCAAAGAAAAGAGAATTCCTGAACTTTCCCCATTTAAGTCGATGCCAGTAGGGGAACCAAATCCAAAATTACGAATATATTGAAATAAAGTTTCTTTCCCGATTTTTTGACCTAATACAACAAAGCCTGGGTTACAAGAATTTTCTACGACTTGTAAATAGGTCTGTGAACCATGTCCACCATGTTTCCAACAACGAATTCGAGCATTTTCTACCGTAATGCTACCACCATCAAAATATTGATCCTTTTCCAAATCTACTAATTTTTCTTCTAATGCTGTTGCAAGTGTAATGACTTTAAAGGTAGAACCAGGTTCATAAGTGGACCAAATAGGCAAATTTCGATTGATTTGTTCGGTTGTATAGTCTTGGTAATGACTTGGAGAAAAATTGGGTCTAGAAGAAATGGCTAGAATTTCTCCTGTATTAGGATCCATTGCAATACCAATTGCTTGATCAGGATTATACTTGAGTACAGCATTGTCAAGTTCCCTTTCTAATACAGCTTGCAATTCATAGTTAATTGTAAGTGTAATATTGACTCCATCTTGTGGTTCCTCATACATCTCTGTTAATTCTAACTTGTTTCCTTTGGCATCTGATAAATATTTAATCGCTCCATATTCACCAGTCAAATAATCATTGTACATTAACTCCAGACCACTTAACCCTTGATTGTCAATTCCTACAAATCCAAGGGTATGAGACATCATGGTATCATATGGATAATATCGTTGTGATTCTTTGACCATATAGACACCATCTAATCCTAGAGCATTGATTTTATCTGCAATTTCATAAGATAATCGTCTTCCTTCTGGGTGAACTCTTTCAATCGATGTTTTTTTACTAACATGTTGATACATATCTTCGTAAGTTACATTTAAAATTTCACTTAATTTTTGTGCAGCAGATTCTTTGTCCTTGATCTGATTGGGTATCAAAACAAGAGAGGTTGTCGTTTTATTATCAGCAAGGACCACACCATTACGATCATAAATTCTCCCTCGATCTGCTTCAATTGGTAAATTTCTACTCCATAAACTAGATGCCAATTGATTTAGTTTTTTATAGTCGATTACTTGTGTATAAAATACTTTCCCAATGATTAATATAAAAATGCCAATTAAGATGAGCAAAACAATTTTAATACGAGTATGAATTCCTTTAAAAAACATAGCAGCACCTCTAAAAAAATATATGTACAACCTATCTAAAAAAGAACCATATAAAAAGAACTATAGAAAGTCCTTTGTAGAATTATAGTTATGATTGTACTTGGAATAGCACTTTTAATAAAGCCCTTTGATTTTTCCATTCGCATCAATTGACATGTGTAAATAGGCAGGTTCTTTCGATAATCCTGGCATAGTCATAATATTTCCAAGATAAACGATAATGAAGCCAGCACCCGCAGCAACCTTTATATTGGTCACCCGAATTACTTGATGATGTGGATAACCTAAAGAAGCGGGATTATCTCCAATCGCATATTGGGTTTTGGCAATGCAAATTGGTAAATTACCATATCCAATCTCTTCTAAATGCGTAATTTCTTTTTTGACATTTTCTTCTATTAATATCATATCTGCTTGATAATAATCTTTTAAAATATGGCCTATTTTTTCTAGAATAGAATTATCTAAAGAATAAGGGAACGTAAGAGTATTTTGCTTTTCACACAATTCAATTACTGTTTGTGCAAATTCTTTAGCGCCCTCACTTCCAAGTGCATAAGCGTTACAAGTGGAAAAGGGGAATCCTTGTTTTTCTACATATGTTTTGATATATGCAATTTCTTCCGTGGTATCTGTATCAAATTGATTCAGACAAATAAGGATATTAGTAGATAGCTTTTGCATCATGTCCATATGTGCTTGTAAATTACAAATACCTTTTTCTAATAAGCCATCACCATTATGTTTTAAAGAGCGAACTGTGGTATTAATGATGATTAAATCTGGTTTGGTATCCATTTTCCGACATTTAATGTCAATGAATTTCATAGCACCCAAATCACTTCCAAATCCAGCCTCTGTAACCACATAATCAGCCAAAGAAAGAGCTGTATTGGTTGCGATAATAGAATTACAACCATGTGCGATATTCGCAAAAGGTCCACCATGAATTAAAATAGGATTGTGTTCTAAACTTTGTACTAAATTTGGTTTGATGGCATCTTTTAAAAGAATGGTCAATGCTTCTTCTCCTTGCAAGTCAGAAACATAGATTGGCTTTTGATGAATATTGTAAGCAACTAAAATATGGCTTAAATTTTTCTTTAAATCCATTAAGTTTTCAGAAAGACATAAAATGGCCATAATTTCAGAAGCAGTCGAAATCACAAAGGAATCATCACGTTCCATTTTTTTTCCGTTTAAATAAATTTGTCGTAAGGCACGATCATTGATATCCAAACATCGAGAAACTTGAATTGTATGAGGATCAATTTCCAAATGATTACCTTGAAAAATATGATTATCAATCATTGCACATAATAAATTATTACAAGCAGTTACAGCATGAATATCACCTGTAAAATGGAGGTTGATATCTTCCATTGGAAGCACTTGTGCGTAGCCTCCTCCAGTGGCGCCTCCTTTGATTCCAAAAACAGGCCCTAATGATGGCTCTCTTAAAGTAGCAATACTTTTCTTTTTCAGTAAGCATAAAGCATCATTCAGTCCAATGGTTACTGTTGTTTTTCCCTCGCCAAAAGGTGTTGGATTGGTCGAAGTAACCAAAATAAGTTTTCCTTTTTTCGCCTTTTTTATGTCTACATTCAATTTAGCCTTATATTTTCCATAACATTCTATATTTTCTTCTGAAATTCCAAGTTTGGATGCAATCTCCACAATTGGTTTCATTTCTATACTCTGTGCGATTTCAATATCTGTTTTCATTTCATCACCCTAGTACCATTATAACATGAGTTGTTCTTACTTTTAAAAAAAAGAAAGTAATCGTAAAAAATTTATGGTATGATAGAGTCGGTGGTTATATGAAAAAAGATACCAAAAATTTAATGAGATTATTTTAGATATTAAAAAACACACTTTATTATGTATACTTGTAATTTGTTATAGTCTAGGATATGTGGGAATCTCATTACTTTCGCCCATATATGAAGGTAGAATGTTAGGTTTGTTTGAAAAATTCAATTCAAACGCAATTATCCAAACTGCATTATTTTTGCTAATCATTCGAGTTGCGATAGAAATTGTAACCAATCTATAAAAATTTATACCAAACCGAAATATAGAATAAGTGAATATCAAGTAAAGTTAAAAATTGTATAAAAAGCCTTAATTCCTCCACATATTAATAAAAGGTGAATGGCAATGAAAACGATACTTTTTACAGGTGCACGCAGTGGAATACAAGCTGCAGTAATTGATCGCTTAAAGAAAAAAGATTATCATATCTACTTAACAGTACATAATGAAAAGCAATTAGAAATGGTTAAAAAATATTACGCAGAAGATAAAAGCATTACATGCTTGAAATTGGATGTAACCAAAAGAGAAGATTTGAAACAATTGGAAAGGTTAGACATTGATATATTAGTAAGCAATGCTGCCATTGGAGAAGGTGGTAGTATAGCAGAAATTCCTATGTCTCTTGTACGTTCCAATTTTGAAACCAATGTCTTTTCTTATTTTACAGTTATTCAAATTGTTCTTAAAAAAATGTTGAAAAAGAAAACAGGTAAAATTATCAATATGGCCTCATTGGCTGGTCTGATTCCAATTCCTTATTTAGGGAGTTACTGTGCTACCAAAGCAAGTATCATTAAAATGACAGAGGCACTTGCATTAGAGCTAAAAGATATAAAAACAGATATACAAGTTTGTTTAATCGAACCAGGGCTTTATTACACAGGATTCAATCAAGTGATGTTAGAAAATAAATATACATGGATGCAACTGGATTCTTACTTTCAAAACCAAATTTCAAAAATTCAAAAACGAGAGAATTTAGTTTGCAGCATTCTAGAAAAGAAAAGCCTCAATAGCATTGTAAACCAAATTTTAAAAGCCATTGAAGCCAACAAAGTAAAATTGATTTATCGAGCTCCAATGTTTCAAGTGATTGGAGCCAAACTGTACTTAATTTTCTTTGCATAAACTTTGGTTTAGGCTTTTTTTTGTGCTATAATGGAAGTGGTGATTCCAGATGGAACAAAAGGGTAGTTTGAAAGATCGTATTCGCTTTTGGCGCTTACAGAGAAAACGAAAAAAAGAACAGAGGAAAAGAAAAGAACAACAGGAATTGAAACAATATTTACAAGAAAAACAAAACCAAGGAATTTATATCCAACCTGTCACAAAAAAATACAATTTGTTCCAGATTCTAGCATATTCCTTTTTGGGCTTATTTTTAAGTTTATTGGAGCCTAAAAAAAAGGGAAAAGAAGAAAAGATACGAAAGAAAATCGATCAGGAAATCGAAGCATTAGAAGCAGCTTCTACACAAGAGGAATTACATGATTGTTATCAAAATTTGTTGCAGCAAGAAAAAGAAATAAAAAAGAAAATAGAATTCCAAAAACAAAATAAGGTTCCAGTCACAAAAGCGTTGGAAATTGGTATTCAAAAAATTGCTTTGGCCAAACAACAATATTCTGATTTACAAGTCGCATTTTCAGCAAATGAAAAAAAGAAAGAAAAATATCCTAGAAAAGAATTCGTCAATCAAAAACCAAATCCACAATCAGAAAGGGATACTTCATGCAAACTCGAGCCAAACAAAGAAATAAAAGCGTTCCAACAAATTCCATTGGGTAATGAGCAACCAAAAGTAGGTGAAATAATTATCTCACCCAATAAGAAAATAAAAAAGCCAAAAGAAAAAATAGAAAGGGATAAGGTTAATAGGGATGTTGTATCCAAAGAAGTGATAAATGTTCAAGAAAAAATGCAAGCAGCAGATTCAAGTGAATTAGAGCCAATTGATAAATATAGAAAATATTTGATGGATGCCAATCAGAAGATAAAAAAACAAAAAGAAAATTTAAAAAAACTCAAAGAAAAAATCAAACAATCCAAAACACCTAAAGAGCTCTATCAAATAGAATCTTCTATTTTGTGGATTATAAATCAGCTATATTTTTTGATAAAAGAATATGAAGAAATCTCTAAAGAAAAGGAATTTCAATATTTAAAAAATCATATGGAGTATTATACTTTAGACAAAAATGATTTGCTTAAAAATAGTAAGACAATTACATTGTTACAAGAGGAATGTAAAGCTTTGATTGATAATATTGATAAAATTGTGATGGAAAAAGAGCATAGAAATCAGACGAAAAAACAAGAGCCAAATGCCCGAAAAAAGGAAGAAAAAAAGCCAGTACCTTATTTAGATATGCGAGACTTTAAACAATTGCGATCACGAGTTTTAAATGATTTGAATCAGCAAATGGAAGAAATCAAGGACATACAACTTGAATCATTTTGGAAACAACCAACTGGTTTTTTTGGTAAGATGTCAAGATTTATTTCTACAACAGCAGTATGTCTTATACCACTTACATTTTTTAAAAATAAACTAACAGGAATACTTACAAGCTCTATTTTGGTGCATAATCGGATTCGTTCTATGCGACAATTGATTGTAGGAAATGAAGCAATTTATGAAACAGGTCAAAATCTTATTACCGATATTAAAAATAAACAGGATTGTCTAGCAGCAATCCAAAATCATTTAACGGATTCTTATTTGGAACTCCAACAAATACGAGAAAATATTATTATTCAATACCAATCATTGTATCCTGTTGAAATAGAAAATCTATTAACACAAGTTACCATATTAGAAAATCAAATATTGGCAAAATCCCAAAGTCTTCATATGAATCAAGATAAGCTTATTCAAATGAAACAAAAGTATCAAAAGGTATTAAAAAAAGAATATTAGTTTTTTTAATTAAAGTAAAAAATCCATATATATTTAAAGTAAATGGGAAATTAGTTAGAATGATTTTTTCAGAAAATAGCAATTTCACTGCCGAAGATTGTCTTACGAATGTATTGAAAAACTTATATAGGTAAGAAGGAGTGACAAAATATGATTGATATACAAAAATCTAGAAATTCATTTAAAAGCTTTTTAGAAAAATATAACGATAAAAATCAATTAGGTTTTGAATTAAAAGTAAATCATACTTATCATGTCGTAAAGTATGCTAAAAATATTGCAATTAAATTAAATTTATCTGAGGAAGATATAAATTTAGCCGAATTAATAGCACTATTGCACGATATTGGCAGATTTGAGGAAATTACTTTCCTAAAACAATTTGATAGTGTTAAATTTGATCATGCTTCATATGGAGTTAAAATGCTATTTGAGGATAATTTAATAAGAAATTTTATTGAAGATGACAGCTATGACGAAATAATAAAAAATGCAATTGATAATCATAGTAGATTCGCTATTAAAGAAGGATTAAACGAAAGAAGCTTATTGCATTCGAAAATAATAAGAGATGCTGATAAGTTAGATAACTTCAGAGTAAAAAAAGAAGAAAAAATAGAAGCAATATTTCCTGGAAAAGTGAAAGACAAAAATGATATGGAAAATTCAACATTATCTGATAAAGTTTATGAAACAATAAAAAAAGAAAAATGTGTAAACATTCATGATAGAGAAACAGTACTAGACTATTGGTGTTGTGTATTAGCTTTTGTGTTTGATTTGAACTTTAAAGAATCTTATGAAATTGTTAAAAATAATGATTATATTAATTTATTAATAGATAGATTTAACTATAACCATTTAGAAACACAAAAAAGAATGGAAAATGTTAGAAGCATAATGAATAATTATATAGGTAAAAAAGACACAAAATAAAAGGAAATGAAATATATGGAAAACAATAATAGACAAAATCAGGCAAATATAAAATGGTTGATTACGATTTATTGTAACCCCTAATTAAAATAAGAAAGAAGGTGTTAAATTTGAATAATAAATTAGAAACAATTTCAAATCTATTTGAAGGTGACGAAATAAGAAGCATTTGGGACAATGAAAAAGAAGAATATTATTTTAGTGTTATTGATGTTATTGTTGCTTTAACTAAATCAGACAGACCACGTAAATATTGGAATGATTTAAAGAAAAAGCTAGAAAATGAAGGAAGTGAGTTGTCCGAAAAAATCGGACAACTGAAATTAAAATCAAAGGATGGTAAATTTTATAATCAGGATGTTCTTGATATGAAAGGAATTTTAAGACTTATAGAATCAGTTCCTAGTCCCAAAGCAGAACCTTTTAAATTATGGTTAGCATCTTTAGGGAGTGAAAGAATTGATGAAGTATTTGATCCAGAGATTGGATTAATAGAGCAGTAGAATATTATCGAAACCGTGGATATGATGATAAATGGATAAAAGCAAGACTTACTGGAATAGTAGATAGATTTAAACTTACTGATGTATGGAAAGAATCAGGAATAGCAAAAGACTATGAATATGGTATACTTACAAATGAAATTTATAAATCTTGGTCTGGGATGAAAGCAAGTGAGTATAAAGAGTTTAAGGGGTTACGAAAAGAATCTTTAAGAGATAATATGACAGACATAGAAGTAGCACTAACTGATTTAGGTGAAATTGCTACAAGAGAACTTGCTAAAGAGCATAAACCATATGGTTTAAAACAAAATAAAGAAATTGCCAAACGAGGTGGTAATATTGCTAAAATAACTAGAGATAATTTAGAAAAAGAATTAGGTAGAACAGTCATAAGTAACAAAAACTTTTTGAATTATGAGTATATAGATGAGAAATTAATAAAGGATAAAAAAGAAGATATAAATGAAGAATAAATATAATAATTTTGATGATCTTTATAATAGAAATTATAAAGATGATTACGTTGTTGCAACCTCCTATAAAAAATTACACATTTAACATTAATTGTGTTTAAATTTATAATTAATTTGGAGTGTGATTTTATGAATAAATATAATATTGAAGAATTAGCAGAAAAATTAGAACGTTGTAGAAATGTAAATCTTGATGATGTAAAATTAGAAGATGTGGATGAAATAACAGATATAAAAATAGACAGAAGAAAACCTAGTAATGAAAGAATATTGGCGTTTTTAATAAAGACAAAGAATCCTTATATATTTAAAGTAAATGTAAAATTAGTAAGAATTAGATTTCCTGAAACTGATAAGACTGCAGAAGTTCTTTTTTTATGCCCATACATAGTCATTTTATTTTTATAGAGTGGCTAGAGTTTAAAGATATATGTCGCAATGCAAAGTCAATATCTTTCTGCTATGGGAATGACTAATTATTAAAGACTGTTGGTAAAGTAAGAAATAAAATCAATCCTAAATTAAGAGTAGATGGCGTTTTAATTACTCTAGTAGATAAGAGAACTAATTTATCAAAAGAAATGAGAACACAACTACAAGAAAATTATGGAAGTGCAGTTAAGTTTTATGATACACAAATACCTTTTGCAATAAAAACAGCAGAAGCAACTTCTACTGGAAATAGTATTTTTGAGTATGACAAAAATAGCAAAGTGGCAGACGCATATTCTTCATTTGCAAAGGAGGTGCCTGAAAGTGGCAAAGACCGATATAAAAATACCGTTGCCAAAGTTAGATGATTTATTTACAACAAAACAAGGACGACAAGATAGTAGTTTAGAAAAAGTTGTTGATATAGCACTAACAGATATTCAAGACTTCCCAAATCACCCATTTAAAGTAATTGTGAATGAAGAAATGCAAGAAATGGCACAAAGTATAAGAGATTATGGTGTATTATTACCTGTACTTGTTAGACCACTTCCAAACGGAAAGTATCAAATGATTTCTGGACATAGAAGCAATACCTTAATTTAGGTTTTTATCTAACTATCGAAGTAAAAGGTGCAACGCCGGGAAATCAACATTGGGTAGCGATACTTGGAGTTGACGGTAATAATGTAAATATCGTTGATCCTGCTAGTGATAAAACCGATTTGTGGAGTGCTTATGAATGGAGTAAGTCATCACAATTCAATTATTTTAAGGTAGAATAATGATATTATCATTGATAAAGTTAAGTATAGGAATAGCAGTCTTATGTTTTAAAATAAAAAAGGTTATTTCAAAATTCAAGAAATAACCTTGATACATAAAAAAATCTTTAAAATATATTTACTTTTTAACGAATAAATATTATAATTTTAGTTAGAAAGGAAATGAACTAAAATGGATTTTTATGATAAAATTTTAAAAATTGTTGAAAAAAATAATGGATATGTTACAACTAAAGAAATAGTAGAAAATGGAATCAATAAAACATTTTTAACAAATATGGTTAAGAATGGTACATTAGTAAGAATATCAAGAGGGTATTATGGGTTACCTAATTATATAGAAGATGAATATTATAAAATTGTTTCTAAAAGTAAAAATGCTAGATTCTCAATGGCAACTGCACTTTATCTTCATAATCTATCTGATCGTACGCCATTAGTATATAATGTTACTTTACCTTTTGGATATAGTGGAGTATTACAAAAGGAAAAAAAGTTAATTCTTAATTTTGTAAAAAGAGAACTACTTGATTTAGGTGTTATAGAAATGACTTCACCTTTTGGAATGAAAATCAAAGTTTACGATATTGAAAGGACAATTTGCGATATTATTAAAAATAAAAATAAAATAGACGCAGAAATTTTTTCTAAAGCATTAAAAGATTATGCCAAAAGTAGAAATAAAAATTTAAGTAAACTTACTAAATATGCTAGAGCAATGAATATAGAAAAAAAGGTAAGTGAATATATGGAGGTTTTATTGTAGTTGGTGTTAGTATAGATATATAGACACAAAAAACTTTAGTAATGGTATACTAGGT
>CARSXK010000022.1:0-17899 GCA_949065595.1 uncultured Bacilli bacterium | reverse complement strand
AATCAGTTATCCCATAACGGAAATAGCTACTCTTGGCTGCGTTCCGGCTTTTACTATTATTACTACGGCGCTTGCTTATTGCAGGCGTCGGGCGCGTTTACATACGACATTGTAAATAATACTTACGGCGTGCGGCCTGCGCTTCACTTCAATCTGAGCTCTGCCGCGCTGGGCGCGGTAGGGGCAACCCTCAAAAATCCTGAGAATGTTTCAACAACGTACAACGGTGACGTACAGACGTTGAAAAGTGCGTATGAGGCAAATAAAAAAGGTGTAAGTTGGTATAATCAGAAATGGTATGAGCATACTGAAAATTATGTTAAAGTGACTTCGTCTGCTGAATTGAAAAATGCAGGTGAATACTGGGTAAGTGTTGAACTACAACAAAAGTGGTTTGACGATATGGATACTTTGGTAGAAGCACAGGGTGCAGAGCAGGGCTGGTCTGCGGATGAAATTGCTGCAGCAAAATTAAGAAAAAAACCGAAGTTTAAGGGCGATCCGGATACCTCGGATTCCGAACACATTGAATCGGATAGAATTCGTTGGTTTAAGTTTACAATAAAGCCGAAAGAGATTGCGGTAACTAAGCCTGCGTACAATTCAAGTACGGGTGTTTTTACTGCGCCGTCGTTTGTGGATGAGAGTGAATTGCATGCCGATCCACCTGTTGTTGCAACAAGATTTACGGGTACAGCGGCAGATGGGACGGAAATTGACCAGATAGACGTTGTGCCAAACAGAAGAGGTAATTACACTGCACAGACGATTTTCGTTAAGTCCTCGACCGATAAAACGGAGTATATAGGAAATTATGTTGTTAAAGATGCAGAAAATATGACTTGCACGGTACAGATAAATCGAAGTAGACTTGCGATTGTTGGTGTTGCGAATAACAGTAAAGTGTATACAGGTGCGGAAATAGAATTTGCGCTTACAGGATATTCCACAGCATGGACGGATATAGCTACTTTAACTTTACCAAATGGTATGACGCTTAAAGGGAGTGACGATAGTGGTTGGAAACTAGTCGTAACTGAAGCGGGCAGCTATGTTGTGATTGCTTCTATTAAGAGTAATAAAAAAACAGACTGGTGTTGGAATACGACAAAATTTTCAGAAGAAATCGTTACTGACAGAACATTTACTATAACAATTACAAGAAAAACATTGAATGTAGAATTCACAAGTACAGCTTCGGGTGGTGGATTTTTACTGCAAGCTGGTTCAAACGTAGAGTTTGGAACAAACCCTACAAATGCACTTTCACGCGACGATGTGAAACTGACATTTGAATATTATAATGCTTCAAATCCAAATATGAGAATTCCTGTTGCAGGAGGCACGTTGGATGCGTCAATCTTAAATCCTGGTACGTATTATTTGGTGGCAACACTTAATGATACAGAGGCTACTGGTAATAAGAATTACAAATTAGAAGGTGGAGAAGCCAAGAAAGAATTTACAGTAAGTGCAAAAAATATTGTTATTGATAGTGTAAACTGGCAATATTCACAAAATAATGGTGCCCCTATTTCTATTGCAAGTGGTGCTGGTGATGTGTCATCCTCACCTTTTGAGGTGATATATAATGGCAGCGCCTATGTGTTTATAATTAACACGAATGGTTTGGCGGATTTAGGTGTAAAGGTAGATGTTAAATACGGCACGAATGGGTATACAAATGGCTCACAGACTAATGCTATTGCAAGCGCTATTGCAATTACCGTTCGGCTGATTCCATTTGATAATAGTTTTGCTTTTAATGATTCAAATGGAAAACCACTTGAACAGCAATATAAAGATTTTACGATATATATAAAAGTGAATAAGGCAGACGTTGATTTTTCAAATGTTGTTTGGAGTGCGGGTCAGCTAGAATATAACGCCGTAAATCAGAGTGTATCCATTATATCGGGACTTCCGAGTTTTTTGTCTGCAACGTATAATTCTGGAGCTACGGGACGAAATATAGGCGCTTATACGGCAAAAGTTACAGGACTTACGGTTGTAAATCAAACTATAGCTGCAAACTATAATATTCCTTCATCCTCACAGATTGCATCAGAATCTAGTCTTACACATACGTGGAATATCGTAAAAAAGCGTATCGAGGTAACTTGGATTACGACGGAAAAAACTCAAGACGGAAATGTTATTTTTGTTCCCTCAATTACGGATAATTCTATGGGAGCTATCGAATATACTTATTATAATGCCGACAAGACACGAGAAATGACACTTAACGAGATTTTTGCCGATTACGACGCTACGACAGTAAAGGATTATTATGTTTGCGCAAGATTGAAAGCAAGTGGTGGTTCATATAATGCGACGAACTGTGTACTGATTGAAGCGAGTGTTGAAGTGACAGAATCTTATCAGGGTTTCCAAGCGGGATCAAGTAAAACACCTGTTCGTGTAGGATTGAAGACAAACAGCGTTACTTATAATAAAACGGCACAGCCTGCGGAAATTGAGGTTGAGGGTGGTGGATTGTTAGCAAGCAATGTTACTATAACCTATAAGCAAAATGGTATAGTATGTGGAGTTCCAATGAATGCGGGGGAATATAAGGTTATTATATCACTTAACAATGGCTTAGAGGGTGAATTTGCTATTACAGGACAATGTGAGTTCGATTATATTATTGAAAAAGCTAATTATGATGTTTCTGCTATGAAATGGGTGGATACGGAGAATGACAATGCAGAATATACTGAGCCATATACATTTGCTTACGGAGTAACACATACGCTTGCATTTATAGGAAACGATATTGATGGTCTTTCTGTAAATTATACTTCTGATACTGAAGCAAACCTCTCTGGTGGAAATGCACGGGATTATAAAATAGTCGTTACATTTTCGGTACGTGATTCTTTAAACTATAATGTTCCTGATGATATAGAGTTTACATGGACAATCAATCCTTATACACCTGACCTTTCCAATGTGACATGGAATTATAATACAAATGGACCATATACGTTCTCAATTGTAGACGGTGTGCCTGTGAACTATTCAGTATTCTTACAAGGACTACCAGAAGGGTTAGAAAATTTAATTGAATATAGTGGTGATACAGCGGAATATAGTGATGCAGGCTCACATGTTACAAATTTTTTGATTAAAGAGAATGATCCTAATCGTAGCAATTATGGAGAACTTGTATTTAGTGGTGGCTTAGAAACACGTCTTGTGTGGGAAATTAAACCATTGTTGGTGGATAAGCCTATACTGAAACAGACAAAGACTTTCTGTGCAGAGGGGTATTCTTTTTCTGAAATTACAAACCTTCCTGAAGACTGGGCACAGTATTTTGAGGTGCAAGTATTAGATTCTGAAAAGAACGAAATTCTGCCTACAGATGGGACGTGGACCTTTATAAAAGTGGATCGTTATCAAATAAAGATTATGTTCAAACAAGGAATGAATGGCTCACATGGTGGGACTATGGATAATGTAAAATGGTCAGACAACGGACGTATTGATTGTTCTGTTGTTCTTAACGTAGAAAAACTTGTATTAGCAGTGAATGGTTGGATAGATGATGCGGAAGGATATGCAAAACCGACGCTTAATGCCGATAATATAGCAGAAATTGAAAAATATTTTAATTACGTACTTACAAACAAGGAAACTAACGCAAATGTAGGTTTGAATGAGCAGTTAGAATATGAAACTTCATATACCATTGCTTTGCAGCTTAAATTAGAATTTTCGGGGAACGTAGCTGTAAAGTATTTGGGACACGAAGTGGAAGAGACAACACCTTACGGCTTTTTAACGGGGGTAGATCCTTTGGCGGATGATCCAGAAAACTTCTATCGTAAGCCTACAGAAAAAGAATTGTATATTGAATACAAATATACAGGCAAAGAAATTACATTTAAACTGGGTGAATGGTTTATAGAAAGCAAAATGCAAATTTTGAGTGGTGTGCTTGCTGGTACGGATGAGGGAATTTATCAGGTACGTATTGGCTTTAAAAAGGGTGCGAATTCAGCATGGGGAAGTATAGACGATTTTGAAAGAACGCCTGTTACAGTAAATTTTGTGATTTCAGCAGACGCAAAAATAGCTGATAGGTTTGTATTAAAAGACGGAATTGTTCCACCATTCAAATTTCAATATGGTGATTTTACAGAAGAAGAAAAAATAGAAGAATATGTATACAGTATTGAAATGCCATTATTTATCACAAGACTTGCACGTGGTGATAGCTTTGATTTGTTGCTTGCACAATTTGAAAATGGTGCGGATATCAAGGTTTTTGATGCAAATGGTAATCCAATTACTGATTTATCTACTTTGCTTGCTACAGGTATGATTTTACGACTTGTAGATGGAGATACCATATTAAATCAACTTACCATTTCTGTTTTGGGTGATGTAAACGGAGATGGTAAGGTAAATGTTACCGATAAAACGCAATTAAATGCACATATAAAAGGAAATTCTCATTTCGAGGGAGCAAGATTACTTGCCTGTGATGTTACAGGTGACGGTAAAATAAATGTAACAGATAAGTCTCAATTGAATGCACAGTTGAAAGGTGATCGTGATATATACGGAAATTTAAGTTTGAAGTCAAGTTCATCTGCATTTCGCGTTGAGCCTGTAAAGGTAGTAGCACAAAGCGAAAGTGAAATTTGTAGTTATATTAAAGAATCCATCATAGTTGAATTTACTAAAGAAGTAGAGATGGCTATCAGTTATACCTCAGAGGACAATGAGGTGGTACAAAGTGCAGGTTTAGAATCTGTAAAGGCTCTTCAATTTTTTGATAAACCATTTAATATGTTGGTAGATAAAAAGCGTTATGCAATTTGCAATAGGAGGAAAGAAATTTTATGAAACCATTTAGAGTGAAGAAATTTTTACTTGGAACGGTTCTTGCGGTTGTATTATCGTTTATTGCAATCGTAGGCGTAACAGTACACGCATCAAGCGCACAAGATATTACTTTAACTGCCGAGGTTTCGGACGTTATTGCGGGACAAGCTAATCCTGAATTTACAATAATGTTCAAAATTGAAAATAATAGTGGTAAAATCGGAGGAGCAGAATTTGTAATTACACCGTTAGATGAAAACATTTCAATTGGTACAGCGTCACAAAATTATGTGAAAGGCGATACATGGTCCGATGTAAATGCTGGGGCGAATGTATTTGGTGAAAAGAATATTCATATTCTTGGATCAGATGATAGTGGAATTAGCAAAAGTACATTTTTACACGGCGGATATAAATTCGTATATCAGGGAACACCTACAGGTCCGATTGAATTTAATGTTGCATATGAAGCAGTGTGTGATGAAATAGGCGAAGAAAACATTACTGTAAAATTTAATAATCAGACGCTGACAGGCGACTATTCTCAAGCGAATTTAATTGTAACACCTCGTGAAGTTGATACAGCAAATACCTTGAGTGGATTTACACTTTCTGTTGGCGGTACACAGGTTCTCAGTGGAACGGATGAGAACCAAACGGTTGCAGAGCCGATTGCTAATGCAGATAAAGCAAATGTAAAAATTTCCGCAACACGTGCGGGGACCACCTCAAAAATCAAGATAACCGAAGGTAGTAAGACAATTGTAGAAGAGCAAAAAAATGATGTAAAAGACATGTCACTTGGTGATTTAGAAGTGGGTGAACATACACTTACAATTACTGTTACCTCAGAAGCAGGTGTAGCTAAAACATATACTGTGAAATTCACAATTGCAGCAGCTCTTGCAACGCCTATTACAAAGCCTTCACCTTCGGGAACTACGACGAGTGGTTACAGCGGTTCTCCTGTTGATTTTACACCGAATGGTATGGCAGAATTAGTATCAAGTGGGAAAGTTAAATTATATTTGGTGTCTGAATCAAGTATGGAAACAGAAGTTGGAATTGATGCTTTTAAGCCTACAAATGCAGGATTATATAAAATTATTGCACGTCCTAACGATGGCTTTACTTGGGAAGGAGATACGACGGATGCTCTATATGAATTTTCTATAAGTAAAGCTGTATTGGTTGCATCACCAGTAGAACCAGGAAAAATGCCTACGTTTACAAGTGATAGTTATAAAGGATCGCTTGATGGTATTGTTGAATATAAGTATTATACTGACGCAGCATGTACACAAGAAATAGCACAAGGCACACTTGTACCAGGAACAAAGTATTACGCTAAGCCCGTAATAAAAGCTGATGCAGAAAATAATTTTGAGTTTGATACGGATAGTGTTACACAAGGGTATATTGAATCAGGCTTTGAATATGAAGCACCAACAACATCAAATGGGGATAAACCTCTTGGTGGTTTGCCATTTTGGGTGTGGATTATAATTGCAGTTGTTGCTTTATTGCTGATTATATTATTGATTATATTGCTTATAGGAAGCAAAAAGAAAAAAGAAGAAGACAAAGTACAAGATGTACATGCTATCGCGGCTACAACCTCTCATCAGCCTCTAGTACAATCAGTTCAACCGCAGATTGATAGCACAACGGAAAAATTAGAAGAACGTATGCACGAAATGGAGCGTGACGCAAGCGATCGTGAAATTACAAGATACAAAGAAGAAGTTGAACGTGCCGAAAAGATGGCAGATGATATTAAAAAAGAGCAATCGATGTTATTAAGTCAGCAGCCTGTTAAATCCGATATTGATGCAAAGATTGAAAAGCTCGGTGAAGAGATACGCCTGCGCGATGAGGAACTGAAAAAGCAAATACAACTGCAAGTGGAAAGACAACGGGAAGCAGAATATAAAAGAGAGAAAGAACGTCTTTCTGACCGCGTGGATGATGCAGAAAAAGAAGTTGCAAATTTGAAAGAAAAGTTGAAAGCTACAGAATCATCCCAAGAGTTGAAAGCATTACATTTTGTTCCTGCTTCGTTAAATTCAAAAAATTCAGGAACGGAGGATTCGGAAGTGGATGCAGAAACTTATGCAATTTTAAAGGCATACGAAGAACGTTTACGTAGTATGGAGCGTGAAATGCAAGAGCGAAAAATGGAAACAATGCTTCGTGAAGAAAATGAACGTGTAAAGAGGGAATTAGAAGATGCTGCACGCATGCGTAGGCATGAAGAAGAAATGCAACGCTTGCGTGATTTACAACAACAAGAGCAATTAAGACGTCGGGAAGTACAGCAGCCTTATTATGGTCAATATGTTCAACAAAACCAGCAACAGCCTAGTATGAATTATCAAATGCGTCAGCAAGAACTAGAACTGCAACGCTTGCATCTTTTAGAAGAGCAGTTGAAGCAGAAAGAAATTGAAAACCGTTTATTAAATGAACAATTAAGACAGCAATATGCGTCTTATCCACCTTATGGTTATGCGCCTTATCCACCTTATGGAGAAAATCCGCAACAACCGTTTGTTGATCCTAATAAAACAAAAAATAATTAAAAATCAAGTGAGAAAGGAAAATTTTATTATGTCAAAAAAAGAGGATTTATTGAAGGAAATTGCAGTTGTGAAAGAAGAACTTGCAGAGCTAGAGCAAAAACGGTTGCGTTCACAAGCATCTCTTATGGAAAGCTTGATAGATAAAGAAGAACCTAAAGAGCAAGAAAAAAGTTATTTCAAAACACTTTCATCACTGATAAAGCTGCAACGAGAAAAATTACAAATGTTGACTGATGAATTGCAACTTATGAAAGATCAGAAATAACTTCTAATTTGTAGACGGAGGAAGTAACATTGAACAGCCGAAACAAGTTAAATGAATATTCTAGTCGTGTTGATGCGCTTGAACGAGAACTTGATGAGCGTAAGGTTCGCGATATATACAAAGTCAGTATTGAAGATACTAGAAAAGAGTTGGAAAAGGCGGAAACACTATATAAAGAAGCAGAAGAACTTAAAAGAATGAAAGATTATGAATGTCCAAATATTTATCCAAGCGCTGAGCAAGTTGCTGTTAATCCTATCGTATCATTTGCTGAAGAATTGCCATACGATTATGAGTTGGAGTTAGAACGACAACGTGCAGAATTAGAAGAAGCACAGTTAAAATTTTTACAGGAGAAGTTGAATCATCAAATTGAAGAAAACATCCGATTAAAAGCTCAAATTTCGCATCATTATTTTCATTCTGTTCCATTCTATTATTATGGTGCTCCATCGTCTGCTAAGCAACAATCAGATGAAGTGCGGAAGCATATTGTTAAACAAGAAGTAGCTGTTCCAAGTCATAAAACAGCAGACGATGGAATAATGTCTGTTGCACAGGATTCTGTTGTATTTGACGGAAATGCACGGTTAACTTTTGCAGAGGCTTATGCATTATTGTCGCCAACGCAAAAGCATTTTTGTGATGGTCTTTTGTCATATGCTTGTAAACAATCAGGAAAGGAACGACGAGATTCTAAATTTTATGTAAGTATTGGTTGTGGCTTTAATCAAGTAATTAAAGTTTTAATTAAAAGCAATATTGTAGTTGTATCTGCTCGTATGGAAGATTATACACTGCGTAATTTACGACTATCGGATACGGATACGCCCATTAAAACAAGAGAAACATCAGTCAAGGTTGTAGATAATGGTGCTTATGAAACAGCTAAAAGACTTATTGACTTACGGATTGAACAAATAGCTGAATTTATTGAGGAAAAGAAGTTGATGCTTAAAGAAAAGCGCAATATATCTCGCACTTCAAAAAGAAACTCTAAATAAAAATTTTCTAGAGTTTATCTTTTTGTTTTAAATATAGAGAGGATTGGTTATAAAAATATATAACCTTACCATTAGGTGTGTTTTATTTGAGTTTGACACACCTTTTTGTGCTTTAGATACACAGATAAGATGGAATAAATACAATCAAGATAAAAGGTGGCTCCAATCATAGTGATGATTCAGTCAACGAATATAATAGAGTCAAAGAAAAAATGAACAGACTTGGATTTGCAAACTACGAAGAGTATATGGACTACTTGGTGTTTAAAAGAATCAGATTAAGACAAACAGAAAAGACCTTGAATGTAGGACAAGCCTAACTCAAGGTCTTTTTTCTCTAATTTATTGAAAATATAATCAACGATATAAAAAAATGGCAACTCGGACAGGATTTGAACCTGCGACCGACGGCTTAGAAGTAAAGAGAATCACTTCAAATATCTTGTTAATTCGTTAAATATCTTTTAAAACTCACAATATCTTTTAAAAATAGCTTAAATAACTTCTATAATTTTTATATCCTTTAATATTTTGTATAGATTTCCCGTAAAAAATCCCGCAAGGTTTTCCCCGCACAATCCCGCATATAAAGAATATTAGTATTTTCAAGGAAGAATTAAATTGTCTTTCAAATTTTTTTAAAATTCTAATCGTTTTTTACACATTCAATATTATAAAAAAATTTTGTTCTTTTGGATTTGACTGTTAATCAGCAATGAATAGTGTGAAAGCTAAGATAAAATTTTTTTCTTTTTTTTTATCAAAGGATAGTTTTCTAATTGGTCCAACATCATTGAACCAATTTCATAAGTAAAATTCTTAACAAACTTTTTATAAATACTATAAAAATTTGTAAAAAGGTTAATGTGAGAATATGAGATGAAATGGTATAAAATGTTTTAATCTTTAGAATGATGTAATTTAGAAGAAAATTAAATTGTATTTTTTAGGGGGAGAGATAGATTTAAATATAGGGAATAATCACTTATATTAGTATTTTAACTATGATATAGTGATTGTTTTTTGCTATTTTAAATGATTTTCATCTATAATTGCAAAATTATATTTTTATTTAACTTTTTCAAGATAAAAAGCATGTGGAATAATTGGTTAAATTAATTTTTTAATATTTGAATTAAAAAGGCATATTAATCATAAAATATAATGTATCCGTAAAAAAAATACGGAAAGTATTGATTTGCAATGAAAGGAATGGTATAATGAAAACAAATAGCGAGGTAAAGTATATTATGATAAGAAAATTTAGTGTTAAAAATTTTAAAGGATTTAAAGATGAAATCGTATTAGACTTATCTAAAGCAAGAGATTATACCTTTAATGATGATTTGGTAAAAAATGGTATTGTGAATAAGGGAATAATTTATGGTAAAAATGGGATGGGAAAATCTAATTTAGGGTTTGCTTTATATGATTTGACAGTACACTTAACAGATAAACAAAAACCAGCATTTACTTGGTATTCTAACTATCGAAATTTGGATAGTAAAAGTAAACTTATTGAATTCAAATATGAATTTAATTTTGATAATGATATATATATCTATTCTTATGGTAAAACAACCATAGATCAGTTGCAGTATGAGAAAATTGAGTACAAAGGCAAGACGTTACTCTATTATGATTATCATAATCCTCAAAAAAGTGTTTTTAATTTGGAGGGAATAGAAACTTTAAAAATTGAATTAAATGATAACAGATTATCTATTTTGAAATATATATATAGAAATACTTCTCCGGTTAATACTGTAATTCAAAAAATTATCCAATTTTCTGAAGGTATGTTGTGGTTTAGATGCTTAAATGATGGGAATGGGTTTATAGGTTTAATGAGTGGTGGAAATAGTATGGATGAGATAATTATTCAAAATAATCGAATTCATCAATTTGAGGAATTTTTATTGAAGAATGATTTACATTATAAATTAGAAGCAAGGATATTCAATAATCAAAATGTTTTAATAGCTAAATTTAATGATGGAGAAGCTTTATTTTCCTCTATTATTTCTACAGGAACACACGCTTTGTGGTTATATTATTGTTGGTCCATTTACTTTGAAAAAGTTTCCTTTTTGTTTTTGGACGAATTTGATGCGTTTTATCATTATGAAACAGCTGAAATAGTTTTTAAAGCAATAAATAATCAAAAAAATATGCAATCATTTGTCACATCTCACAACACATATTTAATGAGAAATTCTATTACACGACCTGATTGTTGTTTTATATTAACAGATGGCAAAGTTTGCTCATTAAGTGAGTGTACAGATAAAGAAATTAGAGAAGCACATAATTTGGAGAAGATGTATAGAAATGGCGCATTCACGGAATAAGATTCTTTTAATTGTTGAAGGAGAAAAAACTGAGCCAAAATTATTCGAACAATTGGGGAAGGTTAAATGGAATCAATCAAGTGAATTACAAATTGTAGATATACGTACAAATATTTATTCTTTATATCAATCTATTTTAAATTTAAATGAAGGTTTTATTGATGATTCTACTTCAACTATAGAAGTGTTAAGACAAATTTTAATAAATAACGGACGTATAGAAGATGCTAAAAGGTTAGAGGATAAATACCCATATATTTATTTGTTTTTTGATTTAGAAATTCAAGATAATCATTATGAAAATAAAAAAAGTGTATTAAAAGAAATGATGAATTATTTTTATGATGAAACAGAAAATGGGCTTTTGTTGATCAACTATCCTATGATAGAATCTTATAGGGATTATAAGGAACCATTAATAGATCCCAATTATAAAGATTTATTTGTAAAGGTCGTTGATGTCTTAAATAAAAAGTATAAAAGCATTGTAAACCTAAGAGGAACGAATAGAAACTTTAGTAAATACACAACAAAAGAATTTGAATTGCTTTTTTTACAAAATTTATTAAAGGCAAATCATATACTTGGTAATGATTTTATTGCCCCTGAATATGATTCATTTGAAAAAATTATTATGGGTCAAAGTGTTCTTGAAAAACAATTTGAATATATTACAACAGAAAATAAAATTGCTGTTTTATGTACCTGTTTATTCGTTTTTGTATATTATTATGGTAAAGGATATTATGAAAAACTAGTTAATGACAATTGTGCTATAACAAAGAAACATAAAAATAATGAATTAGTAAAAAAATTATAGTTTTGAAAAACTTAATAAAGTTTTATATAAGAAAATACCTTGAATAAAGGAGAAGTTTAATAGTCCTGATTCAAGGTATTTTATTTTTAATATAAAAAAATGGCGACTCGGACAGGATTCGAACCTGCGACCGACGGCTTAGAAGGAAAGAGAATCACTTCAAATATCTTGTTAATTCGTTAAATATCTTTTATAACTCACAATATCTTTTATAACTCACAATATCTTTTAAAAATAGCTTAAATAACTTCTATAACTTTCTTTTATATTTTTATTATCTTGTATAAGTTTTCCGTAAAAAATCCCGCACATTTTTCCCCGCACGATCCCGCATAAACTTATTTTATATCACTAAAAAAACTAGAGGAACAAGAACACCTCTAGTGCTTTTTTTGGAAATAAAGGGGAGTCCAGTGGTAAAACCGAGCTGGAGCCTAAGAAGTATCATAAGAGCTTTAATTAAAGCTTTCAAAATACCACCCCCTTTATTGACAATTTTTATTATACACCAAAAATAAAATTATGTAAATGTTTGTAAATTTTAAATCATTTGTGGTAAAATTTTATTAACTGCTAAATAGATTAAATGATTTATAAGGAGCTAATATATGGAAATTGACAAAATTAATTATTTGAATTCAGTTATCAATACAAAAGAAGAAATTAAATATTCGGGACCTGCTATTTTATATAAGTATAAACCTTTTAATGAATATACATTTGATATGTTAGAAAAGAATTACCTATATCTTTGTCCTGCTAAGAATTTAGATGATAAATCTGAATGTAACACATCATTAGATTTTTATAGACTAATGGATTTGGAAACTAATAACTTGAAAAGAGAGTGTGTTGATCAAATTATTCAAATGATGATAAAGCCTTATACTTCCCCTGAAAATTATAAAAAAATAGAAGCAGTGATCAAAAGAATAACTAGATCTGATGGAACAATTCGACCAAATTATATGATGGAAATAGCCCCTGAACTTCAAGAACTAGTTCCAAGTTTAGATATAGCACCTTTTGTCAGTTATGTTATTGAGATACCTGATAAATTAAACGAGCCTTCGATTAAGCCTCAGCTTGAAAAACTTCTTTCTTATGGAGTATATTCTAAAGAAAGGGTAGGAATATGTTCTTTAAGTGAATCTAAAGACATTGATGAAATGTGGAATAATTATTATGCTGGAGATGAAACAGGTTGCTGTATTGCGTATGATGTATCTGATTATCCTTTCAATCAAAGCATTTTCCCAGTGGTATATGAAGATACACGAGAGACAAATATTATAATTCAATTGGTATCAAATTTTATAGGTCAATTGATATGTAGTTTTAGTAACGGGCAGATAAAAGCGGATATAACACAATACTTAAGATTGTTTCTAACCAAAAATACACAATGGAAATATCAAAGAGAATGGAGATTGATTGGAGATGCAGGAGAAAAACCAATCGCTCCAAAAATTAAAGCAATCTACTTAGGCAAAAATGTTTCTCAAGAAAATAAGATTAAGATGATGGAATATTGTAAGAAAATGAATATTAAGTTAATAGAAAGAAACTAAGTTGAACTAATAATAGAAAGGTTTATGAATAAAATGCTTGGAAAAAATATTAAAATAATAGATTTCCAAATGATGTTTATAAAGCAGTTGGAAAGATTATAATGTATTCTCAAGAATGGGAACGAGAGTATAAAAAACTTGCTACTATACTTCAAATTCCAATTAAGAAAATTAGTATAGCTTCCCTGAACAAATTGAATAATGCATTAAAGAAAGAAAATCATCTAAGTGAAAAACAATATAAAGATTTAGAAGGTGTTATTAATAAAAGAAATTACATCAATCATGAATTCTTTTTAAGAGACTTCCATAAGGATTTTAAAGAAATAGAAGACATATTAAATGACATACAATTTTTAATATTTGAGGCAACTGATGTTATGGATAATTTAATTGATGAATTACAGGGAAACTTCTATTTCAGAAGACCAACCATATTTGATGATATTAAATCTGAATAGTCAAAAATAAATTTTAACACTTTGTTTGATTAGGAATTTCTAGTAAGCCTATTTCTCAAATTATATTTTTTTAGAACCACTTTCTTTCGTACAGTGTTTACTTCAGTATAAATCTCTGTTGTAGAAATAGAAGAATGTCCTAGTAGTTCTTGAACGCTTCTTAAATCTGCTCCATTAGCAAGTAAGTTAGTAGCAAACGTATGCCTTAAATAATGCGGAGTAGCAGAAGGAGATATTCCACTTTTATCCCTGTATTTAGTAAATATATTTTCGATTCCATAAATGCTTAAAGTGTTATGATACTTATTAACAAATAAGTAATCATGATTTACTTTAAGTTTTTTTCTTATTGTTAGCCAAACTTTTAAATTATTCCAGGTCTCTAAACTGGATATATATAATAACCTTTGTTTCTTTCCTTTCCCATGAACAAGTAATACACGTTCTGATGAAATTATATCTTCTAGCTTTAAATTGGATACTTCAGCTATTCTCATTCCAGTAGAAAGAAGAAGATCTATAATGCATAAATCTCTCACTGCTTGGAAGTTTGCAAAAGAAGTAGTAGCTTGATTGAGATTTTCATACATATAATCTAACAATTTACTTACATCTTTTACAGGTATCGTTTTAGGTAATCTTTTTTCTTTTTTGATTTTTATTTTATATTTGTCTAATGGGTTTATCCATTTTGTTTCTTCCTCAATAAATCTAAAGAACATCTTTATTGTAATTAGCTTTCTTGTAACAGTAGTGTCCTTATAATTTTGAGTTAAGTATTGAATATAATTCATGATAAACTCCTGAGATACTTTTCCATTTGTAAAGTCAATCAAGTGATTTAAATCTGATGTATAGGCCTTGATACTTTTCGTATCCAAGTTTTTAGATACCATCATTTTAGTTATAAATATCTCCCTATACTTTATTAAATTCATTTATTTTCCTCCAAAATTCGATTTTATATTGTGAATTATACCATTTTATTGTATAATTATCTCAAAATAATATGAGATTATTGGGAGGAAAATGAAATTATGGAAAAAATTAAATCTATACCTTTTATTTTATTTATATCTGGGGTACCATGCGTTGGAAAAACAACTATATCATACAAGTTATTAGAAGACTACCCATTTTTTAAAAGAATTACTGAACTTGATATGATAAAAACAGTAATACGATCGATTATTAAAGAAAATGAAAATTTCCGTTTGAATGATGATTTTAATTGTTTACTTAGTTCAACAACAGATAACAATTATGATACATTTAAACAGCAAGCTTTGGTTTTATCAAGATATGTAAAAGAGATAGTTGTTAGGCAAAAAAAAGATGTATCCCTACTATTATTGAAGGAATTAATATAATACCTAGTGTATATTTTAAAGATTCTGTTCCAGTTGAAGGATTTAAGGATAATGTTTTATTTATTAATTTATATATCTCAGATGAACAAGAGCATATTAGAAGACGCTTTGATAGATGTAAGGAAAGAAATTATACTTTGAGTGATGACCAAATAAAGGAAAAAATATTCAAATATAAAGAAAAAAATTTTTTATTGCATAAAGAAACATTAGAACTATCAAATAAAGTAAATAATGTATTTAGTATTGATATCTCAGGAATGAGTCAAAATAGTATTGTCACTATTATTGAAAAAATTATGAATGATTACTTAGAGTCTATTTTATTAATTAAATAAACTATCAAATAGTTCTTGTGTTAGAGGAACAGATTTTTGATCATTATTCCAAATAGATTCAAAATTTTTGATTGCATTTAATCCAACATCTTTTAAACCACTCAAAATTTCAAAACTTGAATTTGTATAAGATAGAGGATATCCATTTGCATCCCTTTGTATTTTATTATATAATACTGTGTTATCTAATCTAATCATTAACTCAGTTCTTGGTTCAAAGTATAATCTAAATATTTTTTCTACTGGCAAACCGAATTTATTTTTTAATTCTAAAGCATGTTTCAATGTGATTTGTAACTCTACATCAAAAGTATCCGTTCTGTCCCAAGTAATAGCTTTTATTGAAGCAGGACTTTTTGGCATAGTAAATAAACATCTAAAATCAACGTCTTTCATCTTAGACAATTCTCTAAAAAAATATTCATATTCTCTTGACATTAATCTTTGATTTTTTCGTCCAAATATCCAGTAATATTTACTAAACCCATTTAAAACATTATTCATTAAGATTTTTGTCAAAGCAGGGGTTTTGAATCCTTTATGAAATAATATGTGTTCTTTAGTTATTTCAGGACTGACAACCACAAAATCTTCATCATTTTTTAATATATCATTGACTAAATTACTACACTCGTTAGGAATTAATGAATTTTTAGTCAAGATATTTGAAACTGAATGTTGAAACTTTTCCCATTCTTTATCAAAATATTTATATTCTATATTAAATTCAAGTGATATTTGTTCAAAAAACTTTTTAAATTCTTCTTTACCACAGCCAAATTCACCATCATCATTTATAAATTTTATAGGAACGTATCTGTTAAGCGGTTTATCAATCCACGAAGACCAGTCTGGAATTGATTCAAATAGAATTGGAACAATTATAGACTTATTGTTGCTCTTATTGTAATTCGAACCATAAATGACACCAGATTCATATAATAACCATGGATTTTTAAAATTATCGGCTGTTATACAAACTATGCATTTGGAACAAGATAAAAGATTTTCATGTATTTCTTTATCCACACACGTACCTTTGTAAATTTCAGGCGAAAAAAATAACTCTATTGCAGAAGAGAAGATATTATTTATAAAAATCCTCAATTCTTGTGCTATTAACTTGCTAGTATCTTTAGACCAACTGATAAAAATTTTATTTTTAGTTTTCATTTTATTCAATATTTCTTCCCAATAATCTCATATTATTTTGAAATTAGAGAAGATTTTTTGTTAAATCATTTTTTCTTTAAAATACGATTTTTTCTTGCAGATTTCTTCATTTTACCATATAATTATTTACAATGTTATGAAGAAATTGGGCGGAACAAAAATATGGAAAATATTTTAAATAATGCAAAATTCAATTATTATGTTTCAAAAACTAAAACTCTTATTATTACAGTAACTGATAAAGAATACAATAGTATAAAGGCAATTATTAACAATTCAGAAACAATTATAAATGATAATTATATATATACATTTGGACGTATTGGACTTTATGATGTTGTCTTAGGAAAAAATACTTATATGGGTATATGTAATGCAATTATAACAATTAATCATTATTGCAAATATATGAAAATCGACTATGTTTTCATGCTGGGAATTTGTGCAGGGATTTCTGCAAAAGTAAATTTGAAAGATGTAATTATAGCAAATAAAATCATTGCATACGAGAAACAAAAAGTAACAGAATCTCATTTTTTTAAAAAATATATAGAATTCAAAGATCAGACATTTATAATCTAGGGAATTTATATAGAAGCATTTCAGCACTTTTTTTGCGAGAAAATTTAATTTTAAAGTGTTTAAAGGAACGGTTCTATCTGGCGATAAATTATTAAATTCTTCAAGATACAAAAAAGAACTATTAAAGAGTTATCCAGAAACAATAGGTTTGGACATGGAAGGCACTGGATTAGGTGCAACTTGTTTAAATATTTGGGTTAAAGATTGGATTTTTATAAAAGGGGTTAGTGATAAAGGAGAAAAAAAGAAAGGTAGAGAAAATTAAGATGAAGCTCTGAGAAATGTTATTGTTTTATTTAAATATATCATGGAACAAAAAAATTTTTTTAATATTTCAAAAGGAAATGTTTTGATTAGTGGTAGCTATGTATATGGAGATAAAGACACTTTTGAGGATGAGGCATTTTCAAATGAATTAGCAAAGAATCTTATAAAAAATGGACTAAAGGTAATAACAGGATACGGATTATGTGTAGACCCAGCAGTTGTATCAGGAGCATACGATAGATCGGAAGAGCGTCGTGTAGGGAAAGAGTGTGCCTC
>CARSXK010000021.1:0-19133 GCA_949065595.1 uncultured Bacilli bacterium | reverse complement strand
ATCTGTAAATCCTGTTTTTAATCCATCCACACCTGGATAAAAACGTGTCAATTTAGTCGTGTGTTATAAAAGCATAATAATGATTACAAATTCCTTATAAAGAAAGGCTTTTTCTGTAATTAAAAAAGTGACTTTTAGAAAGTATCACTTATACACGTAAAAAGATTGGAAGAGATATGTTTTAAAAATAATTTTTATAAATCTTGATGACTACCTTAAGTAGATTAATTTCTATACCCTGCAAATTTTGTTATACAAGATTAAAAATAAGAAACATAAGATTAAATTAGATAGAATCATACAAGTACTTCGGTAACAATATAAAATAATTTGTTGCCTATTATGACTACTATCAACCATAGCCTTATGTTTCAAAACTAATTAAGGAAGTGAGTATATGAATGATACTAGAGAAAATATAAAAACTGCTGTTTATCTTCGTGTATCAACCGAAGATCAAGCCAAGGAAGGGTTCTCAATTGCAGCTCAAAAAGAAAAACTTACTAAATATGTTGAAGTAAATGATTGGGAATTATATGATTATTTTCTAGATGATGGTATTAGTGGAAAAAATATCAAAGATAGACCTGAACTAACAAGATTAATTGAACTTGTTAAAAAGAAAGAAATCAATAATGTTCTTGTCTATAAACTTGACCGATTAACCAGATCTGTTAAAGACTTAATCAATTTAATTGAATTATTTGAGCAATATAATTGTAGTTTTTCATCAGTCACCGAAAAGTTGGATACTAGCAATGCAGTTGGGCGAATGTTTATTAAAATCATTGGAATCTTCGCCGAATTCGAACGAGAAAACCTAGCTGAACGAGTCAGTTTTGGTTATGAAGAAAAAACAAGACAAGGAAACTATACCAATACAAATGGTGTTTATGGATATGATTACATTGTTGGTAAAGGCGATTTAGTTATCAATGAAGAAGAAGCTGAACTAGTGAGACTTACTTATCAAAATTACTTAAGTGGAAAAGCAATGATTAGTATTGCCAAAGATTATAACTTAAGGAATGTTCCAACTAAACGAGGTGGTGATTGGTCTCAATCTACGATTCAATCGATTCTTACAAATGAAACATATTTAGGTAGAGTTCGTTATGGTGTAAATAAAAAGATTAAAAATAAAGCATTTATTGTGGAAAGCGAACACGAACCAATTATTGATGAATACACATTCAAAAAGGTTCAAAATATGATAAAGAAAAGAAAGCATTTCAATGTAAAAAAATTTCCAAGTGAAAATGCTTACTTTGGTCTAGTATTAAAATGTTCCCATTGTGGAGCAAGATTTCATGCAAAACAGCAAAGTCATAATGGTAAATTATATATCACTTATTATTGTAATAATAAACAAACTGCTCGGTGTGAATGTGGTGGTATTTCACATGCTAAAGTATTAAATGCCTTTGAAAATTATATTAAAGATATAAAGTTAGATTGCAATATTGAAATTAATACCAATAAGAAGAATGATAAAAAACTTGATAGACTTAATAAGGAATTATCCACAATTGAAAACAAAAGAAAAAGAATCCAAAAATTATTTATTAATGAAGAAATAGATACTAATGATTATAAAGAATTATTAAAAGACATTCAAAATCAAAAAGAATTGATTAATCACTCTATAAGGAACATTAATAAAGAACAAGAATCAACACTTGATTATAGTAAGTTTAAAGACATTTTAAGCGACATTAAACTCAATTGGGAACATCTAGACACCTCCCAAAAAAACTCGTTCATAAGCCAATTTATTGATAGCATAATTCTTGATGTAAATAATGGTAATCCCATAATAAAAGAACTTAACTTTTGCTAGTTAAGTTCTCTTTTCCTTTGATTGATATTTAAAAATTCCCACATTCTTTTATTACAATTATAATTAAAATAAGTATTTCTATCGTAGTAAGGAATGGCAGTGTTAAGTACCACTTTATAAAATGAGCAATTAAATAAAGTATATCAAATAAGATTGTATAGCATACCCAATATACAAATGGTCCAAAACTTTTACGAAATCGATTTAGATTAAATACAATTGCATGTGTAATTGCACCAAATATTGCAAATTAGACCCAATCATATAAGGGACTTTCAAAAACAGACATGTAAATGATACAAATTCAAAAATAAACTTAAATATTTTAACAAAGTTTTTTACACACTCATTTTAACCCTCAACAAACAACTAATTATTATTAAATAATTCTATAACCATTAAATCTTTACTACTTAATTCATGTTTCTTACCAACTAACAGATTCTCAAAAAATTTAATTAGATATTCATTTGTAGGATAAATATTCTTTGCTCTATTCGAATAATTACTTCTCACTAATGCATTTCTAAAATAAACAGAATGTTCTTTAAATAAATCGTTATTAACATCATAACCTAGACTTCTCAAATACTTTTCAATCATAACTGCAACAGTTCTAGTATTTCCTTCCCCAAACGCATGTACCTGCCATACTCTTGAAGTAAAATCTACTATATGATTGATCTGCTCTTGTAATGTTAATTTAGAATAATCATATTTCATTTCTTGATTAAAATCATAATCCAAAGTTCTTTCAATTTCATTAAATGATGCATAGATAACTGTATCACCTTTTAAAATTGGTTCTTCTTTTGTGATATTGTATGTTCTATACTTACCAGCAAAATCATAAATTCCTTTAAATAGATATTCATGAATTACTTTTAATGTGATAGGTCTAAAAGAAAAATTCTTATCATTTAACAGTTCAACAATTCTAGTAGCAACTAAATCACACTCGTGTTCATCTGATACTTTCTTATCAGCCATATTTTGTTTTGCATAATATTTATTTAACAATTCTTCTATTTTATAACTACTTATTTTTCCATTAATATTATCATTAGCTAATTCTATGAGATATTTTGAAGGTACAAGACTATCTACTTGTTGTAATCCAATAGCCATATCCCAATACAATTGTTTTTTATAACTATCTTTTGTTTCTTCTACTTTTTCATAACTATTTAATTCTCCATTTAATTCTTTTTCCATGTCTTAACCTCCTTTTAAATATATAAATATTGTACCATATTTTAACTATTATTTATAGCATATTAAAAGAGATTATGCACTTTTATAATCACTATTTACTTGGCTTATATGGTTTCTTAAAATGTGTTTGTTTTTCAAAATATTCTAATTTTCTAGCACAATAATAATCATTTACTTTATACCATTTATGATACCATCATCGCTTGATTTTGTACTTATATAATGATTATCTTCAAGCCATTGTGATATTGGCATTTGAACTTTTTTAGTCATTCCTATACCATCTTTATATAATCATAATCTACACAAAAATAAACTTTTCGTGGTCTTTCATAGTCAAAACCTCCAGATTATATTATAAAAAACTTATTATAATATATTATGTGTTACCTTTTGGCACGATAACAACATACCTAAAAGTTTTATTACTCGTTACAAAATGTTACTTAAATTATGTTACCTTTTTACCTGATCTATTTTTTGTTGTTCTAATATTTTAGGTAAGGAATTTTTAATAAAAAATTCAATCATTGCCTTGCTAGTTTCAATTGAAATCAAGAGAATCACCTAATAAAGTATATTTGTTTAATAATTAAAAATACCACCTAAATTTCTACACACTCTACTGAAGATTTTAGACAACAAAAAAGTTACTAATTAAAGTAACTTCACTAATAATAGTCTACCATTTTTTTACAATTTTCTCAATGATTTAGTACCTTTTATTTTAAGTTAGGACGATTTTTGCACAGATTGCCTGTTATTGATATTACTTTTGTAGTGCACATGTATAAATACAAAAGAAAAAAAACCTTATTATAAGGCTTTTAATGATTATTTTATGCTTTATACACATACGACTTTATTGGTATTAACAAGCCACAATTCTTTGGGAGTTCCTTTTCGTAAATAGTCCTCATAAATGGATGTATATTCTAATACTTTTTCATGTTTTACAAGCTCCTTGGCAATTAACATCATGTCATATGCACTAGAATAATGATTGGCATCATCTAATCCATGGGGATTTTTAAATACAGTATCAGTTAATCCAAGCTCCTTTGCCCTTTGATTCATCATAGATACAAATTCTTCTTCTGTTCCTGCTACTGCTTCAGCAAGTGCAACAACCGCGTCATTTCCACTAGCAACTGCAACACCTTTGAACAAATCGGATACAAGCATTTGTTCTCCAGTTTCTAACAATATCTGACTACCACCCATTTTAGATGCATTTTCTGATGCTGTAACCATATCATCCCAACCAATGACTCCTTTTTCAATACTTTCTACAATCACTAACATACTCATCATTTTGGTCATAGAAGCTGGTGCAAGCTTTTCATGACTATTTTTTTCATAAATAATCTTTCCTGTACTTGCCTCTATTAAAACTGCACTTTTCGCATTTGGAGCCAAGTCTGTTTCTGCTTTTACCAATCGACATGGTAGAAGTAATCCTAAACAAATGCACAATACTACAATCTTTTTCATCATTCCACCTCTATTACAAAAATATGACAAAATCAAACATTTATGAATCTTTTACATGAAAAAGCTTACTCGCAAATAATAGAGTAAGCTTTTATCAATTGTTCGATAGAAAATGCTGCATTTGCAGGACTGGTTGATGGAAGTAAAATAGCTTCCATTTTGGTTTTAGGATAACAATATTTTTGATACAATTCATAAGCTTTTTGACCTGTCGTGTATACTTTTTCAATGGAACTATTTTTTAAAAGATGATAAATATCATTACAAATCGGATTGCGAATCGATTGATCAGAAGACCCTTCAATGGAACAAGAAGCTAGTACATCCCATAAGGCAATATGGTGTTTCTTTAATAACTGCTTTTTTTCCAAAATGGTAACTGGCATATCCTCCTGATATAAAAATGCTAATACCTTCCAAAAACGATTTTGTGGATGACAATAGTAAAATCCAACTTCTCTTGACTTGACAGATGGCATCGTTCCTAAAATTAATATTTTGGAATCTGCATCATAATATGGAGGAAATTCATGTTTTATCGTTTCCATTCAATCACCTACTCTATTATAACATAAATTAAGATCTCTTATATTCTTCTAATGTCCAATTATTTTCATAAATAATAGTCGCTACTTCTTTTCCTACATAACGATAATGCCAAGGTTCATATTTAAAGCCTGTCACTTTTTCTTTTCCTTCAGGATATCTTAAAATAAATCCATATTTATGTGCATTTTTTTTCATCCAATCAAATTCAATCGCTTCTACAAATAAATCATAATCTTGATTAGAACCCATTACATCTACTGATAACCCCGTTTGGTGTTCAGAATGTCCTGGCCTTGCAGAACACAAATCCGCATATTCTTGTCCTTTGGTTTTCACATAATAATCATATAATTTTTCTTGATATTCATAACTACGATAAGTAGATGTTGCAATAATTTGATATCCCATTTGTCTCGCATCTTCACTCAAACGTTCAAATGCTTCTTTGGCTTCTTTTCTCATATATTTATCATCTGTTGCATATTGAATGGAGATTAATTCCAAATCAGGAGGAATATAGTTACTCATCAATTTATAATTTTTATTTACCAAAACAGTTAAATCTTCAGGATTTTCAATTTCCTTCACATTTTCATAAAATTTTGACCCAAAAAAATCAATATCTTTTGTAAAAAAGAGTGCTATTAAAAGAAACAAAATGATATAAACACATTTTTTAAAAGTTTCAACTCGCATATACTTCACCACTATAGTATATGAAAAAGTAAGATAATTTTACCTATCTTACATAATATGCATAATACTCTTCCAAAGTCATCCCTGTTTCATGAATTATTGTTGCGGCTTCCTTTCCTACATAGCGATAATGCCAAGGTTCATAAATATAACCTGTAATCTTTTCTTTTCCTTCAGGGTATCTTAAAATAAATCCATATTCATGTGCATGTTCCAATAGCCACTTAAATTCTCGACTATTTGAAAACGTATCAAAATTAGTAGTTGGACTTGTTACATCAAATGCAAGTCCTGTTTGATGTTCCGAATAGCCTGGTCTTGCAGAATAAGTATCAGCTGCTTCCTTTCCATCCTGGGCTACATAATCATTATAAAGTCTTTGTTGTGTTGCATAACTTCTATAAGGGGACCGAATATACAAGGACAACCCTTCTTCATTCGCCGCATTCCACATCAACTTGTATTGTTCATATACAGTACCTTCTAATAAAAGTGTTCTTCCATATTTTGCTTCAATGGTTACTAAATTAGAAGGAACATAATCACTTGTCAATTTATAATACTTATTCACCAATATCAAATATTGCTTCTCCAAATCCACTGTATAATCCTGTGTATAAAAAGCATAATCTAAATTACTATTGACATCTATAATAACCGCTTTCATATCTTTGGCTGAATGGATATTACTATAACGCAAATATCGATCTAAATAAGCGTGAATGTAGTAAGATTCATGCATAAGAGAAACAGTCTTTTCATCATATACATCGATATCATCATAATGGTGATTGACAATATAAACAATATCTTGTATGGAAAGATTATACAATTTTGAAAATTGAATATAGTCTTTTAATTTTGCCTCATCAAATTCTATGGTATCTAAATAATCAATCAAATGAATTTGATAGTCCTCTTTTAATAAATACGATTGATTTTCTGTATTTAAAGTTTCAATTCTCTTAATTTCTTCCTTTGTATATCCTTTTTGAAGATAAGGATTTTTTTCTTCTGGCTGATTGGATACTTTCTTAAGATTTTGTTCCCATAAAATAAAGCCCATCGACAATAAAAGAATAATACATAATCCACCTAAAATCTTTTTCAAATTATCCCTCTATTTCATCTTTATAATATGCATAATATTCATCATATGTAATGCCCAAATTATAAATTTTAGTGGCCACTTCTTTTCCCACATAACGATAATGCCAAGATTCATAATCATACCCTGTGATGTCTTCTTTTCCTTTGGGATATCTTAAAATAAATCCATATTTATGTGCATTTTTACGAAGCCATTTAAACGCATCTGATTGCTCAAAAGTTTCCATAGTACAATATTCTCCATCTGTTATGATATCTAAAGTAAGTCCAGTCTGATGTTCCGAATAACCAGGTCGTGCAGAGACACTGTCTGCCCACTCTTGTCCCTTATCATTTTGATATCGATTCCATAATGATTTTTGAAAATCATAATCACGATAAGCAGACGTAATAATCAGCTTTACATCTTCCTTTTCCGCATCATGAAACATCAAAAGAAATTGATCATATACTTCTTTCCTAATTTCATTATCCCCATAAGCATACCAGTTTTTAATCGCTACCAAATCTTCAGGAGAAAAGTCTTCTTCTAAATAATGAAATTTATTGACCAATATCAAATATTCATTTTTTAAATCAATTTTGGTAGGAACTACAAATTCCTCGTCATAATATTCATGATCAGCACCCACATTTACCATACTAACAACATGAGTCAAATTAGTATCTTTTGTTTGTTTTTCATACGCCAAATACCGCTCCAAATTTTCAAATATATAATATTTTTCTTTTAACAAATCTGGAATTGATGCATGATATTCCATTTTTAAAATTTGTTTGATTTGTTCTTTTTCTAGTTGTTCTATTACAGCAATTTCATCTTTTTGATAACCCATTTGTTTTAATTGATAAGAACTCGTTCCTTTCAAAATCAAGTATCGAATTCCAAAAATCGTAGATACTATCAATAGTATCACAATAGCGCCCATTATATATACCTGTTTTTTAATTCTTCTATGTTTCATATCATCACCTGATTTTATTATAACCAATATTGAATAAAATTTCAAATACACAGAAAGGAAAATAAACTATGACTTTATTTCTATTATGTCTTAAAATTTTTTTTGTAAGAATCATTGATGTATCTTTAGGAACGGTTCGTACTCTAATCACTGTCAAAGGTAGAACCTTGCTTGCAAGCATGGTCGGCTTTATTGAAGTTTTTGTATGGTTTGTAATTGTCAAAGAAGCATTAAACACAACAGAAACCAGCCTTTGGATTGCGATTGCTTATTCCCTTGGATTCGCAACTGGAACCTATATTGGTGGTTATTTATCAGATCGTTTCATCAAAGGTAATTTTGGAGTACAAGTTGTAACAAGTAACAATAATCATAAACTCATTGATATCTTAAGAAAAGAAGGTTATGCAGTATCTGTCATTGATGTCAAAGGTCAGGATAAAGCAAATGAAAAATATATGTTATTTATTGAAATCAAAAAAAATAATTTTGAACATTTAAAAAATTTGATTCACTCAATCGATAAAAAAGCTTTTATCGTCGTCAATGAAACAAAATATGTTCAAAATGGTTATATTAAGTAATTAAATTTTAAACAAAATAGTACATACAACATCTACCATAAATAAAAGACTAAATAAAATAGTAACCCATAGAGGTATCTTTTTTAGCCATTGATCTACCATTGGTTTTAAGAAAAAAATAAGGCCCAAGGAAGCAAGCCCCCAAATAAGAGCCATCTCCCAAGCAATATAAGGACCAATATGAAATTTAAAATGGCTGTAATCCCAAAAGATATAACCAAATATAATTTCAATTAAAATTCCACCAATCCATTCAATAAAGGTTAATAAAACAGCACCAATCAAAAAGACAGTAAGTGCTTCTATTTTTTTAGACAAATGATGTTTTTGAAACAAAGCTTGATAACAAGATATGATAATAATACATCCAATACCATAAACAGGTGTCCAAAAACCATATAAAATACCACTTTCACCTGAATTCATCATATAAATAAAAGTCTCTAGTAAATGCCCCAAAATAGAATAGACAAAAAATACATTAAGATAATACATAAAAATCACCAGTATTAGTATGCCCAAACTGAAAAAGGATTATCCTTTTAAGTTAAAATATGTAAATTTATTAACGAATGATTGGTAATAGCACTTTAATATGTTACGACATAATGCATTTTAATACTGTATTCTGTGAAATCTATTCTGATTTATAAAAAAAAATAATCATAATGATTATTTTAAAGCATCTAATAATTCTGCTTTTTTCATAGTAGAAGTACCTTCTATTCCCTTTGTTTTAGCAAGCTCACGTAGCTCCCCAACTGTCATTTTAGAAATATCCGTTTCTTCTGTTTGAACTGAAATTTCTTTTTCCTCTTTCTTTTTAGCTGTAGCACCTTTTCCATTTAATGCATCTTTTGCTACATTGACAAGATCAGAGAAACTTGCAGGGTTATCAATTGCAATTTCAGATAACATCTTACGGTTTACAGTAACACCAGCTTTGTTAAGACCATTGATAAATCTAGAATAACTAATATCATTGTCTCTACAAGCAGCATTGATTCTTGTAATCCATAACTTTCTAAAATCTCTTTTCTTTTGTCTTCTATCTCTGTATGCATAACTTAATGAATGCATCACTTGTTCTTTTGCAGTTCTATATAATCTGTGTTTGCTTCCAAAGTATCCTTTGGCTTGATCCATTACTTTTTTACGACGTGCACGATGAATTGTGCCACCTTTTACTCTTGCCATATATATCCTCCTTTAATACTATTTTCCTAAATTCGTTCTAATTCTCTTGTAATCTGATTGACTTAATAATGATCCTTTTCTGCTTTTGCGATTAGAAGCAGCATTTTTCTTTCCAGTGTTATGTCTTGATCCTGGAGTTCCAATTTTAATGGTTCCACCAGGTCTTACTTTACAAACTTTGGCAGTTCCCTTATGGGTTTTCATTTTTGGCATAAATATTCCTCCTATTTTTCTTTATTTGGCATTAGCATCATGGTCATAAAATAACCTTCCATTTTAGGTTGTTGTTCAATAACAGCAATTTCTTTCACCGCATCTGCGAAACGATTGAGTACATCACGTCCCAATTCTTGATGCGCCATTTGTCTTCCACGAAAACGAACAGACACCTTAATTCTATGACCCTTTTCTAAATATTTTGATGCATTACGAACACGTGTATCAAAATCATGCACATCGATTGTAACTGACAGACGATATTCCTTGATTTCTAAATTGGTTTCTCTTTGTTTTTTCATATTTTCTTTTTGTTTCTTTTTACTCTCATATTTGAATTTATTATAATCCATAATTTTACAAACTGATGGGGTTGCATTTGGACTCATCAAAACCAAATCAAAACCAGCATAAGAAGCCAAAGTAAGTGCATCTTTGATTGGTTTTACACCGAGTTGTTCTCCATTTGGTCCAATCACCATGACTTCCCTTGCACGTATTTGTTCGTTAATGTACATATCTTTTTCTCTTGCGATACCTGACACCTCCATAAAAAAGTGAATACAAAACGTATCCACTCAAAAATCACAAACTGATAATTGGCATCTACCCAAAGCTTAAGCAATCGGGTGAGAAGTGGATACTTCTGCTTTCCTTTTTTAATTTTCTTCTATAGTATACATAAATATCATATGTTTGTCAATGATATTTATGCAAAAACTATTTCTGATCCAATAAATAAGAAAGGGCTTTCATTACACCCAACTTACCAGCAGGGTAAGTAAGCGCCCCTTGCATATAGGCAATATAAGGGGGCCGGATTGGTCCATCACAAGATAGTTCAATGGATGAACCTTGTGTAAAACTACCACAGGCCATTATAATTTGATTTTCATATCCTGGCATATCCCCAGGAATTGGAATGGAATTGGCATCTATATAAGACCCCATTTGAATGCCTTGACAATAACGAATTAAATCATCTGGATTTCCAAATGTAATCATTTGAACAATATCTGCACGCTTGTCATAATACCTAGGTTCCACTGGATAGCCTAATTGTTCTAAAAGATAGCTTGCCAAAATAGCAGTTTTTAAACTACTAGCAACTACAGTTGGAGCAAAAAACAATCCTTGTAGCAATGATTTATTAACTCCTAAACTTGGTCCAACTTCTTTTCCTTCTCCTGGTACTGTCAGACGTTCTGCCGCAAGCTCTACTAAATCTTTTCTCCCTGCTATATAAGCCCCATTGGGTGCGATTCCTCCTCCTAAATTTTTAATCAAAGAACCCACCATAATGTCAGCACCTACTTGAGTAGGCTCTATTTCATTTACAAATTCACAGTAACAGTTATCTACCATAACAATCACATCAGAATCTACTTCTTTTATTTTTTCAATCACTTCTTTTATGGATTCTATATCAATACTCTTTCGACTAGAATATCCTTTTGATCTTTGAATTTCAATTACTTTTACTTTGGACTTTCTTAATCGTTTTTGAATTCGTGGAATATCAAAACGATTATCCACTAAATCAATCTGTTCATACTTGACATGATAAGACGCTAGAGAACTGGCATTTTCTTTGATGCCAATTACCTGGTGTAATGTATCATATGGTTCTCCAGAAATACTAAGTAATGTATCACCTGGTCGTAAAAGAGCAAAAAAACAAACAGTTAAAGCATGAGAACCGGATATAAATTGATTTCTTACCAAGCAATCCTCTGTCCCCAAAACCTCTGCAAAAACTTGCTCAATTGTATCTCTTCCAATATCATCATATCCATAACCCGTTGTACTCCGCATATGAATTTCTGATACTTGATATTTATGAAAAGCATTGAGTACTTTTAGACTTTGGTAATCAGCCAAAGAATCTATTTTCGTAAACTCTGGTTGTAATACAATTTCTGCCTCTTTTACCCTATCTATCAAATCCTGTTTAATTCCTAACGTTTCATACATTTCGTTCATCTTTGTCCTCCATCTACACGAAGTATCGCATTATTTACAAAACTGGCATTTTCGCTTGCTAAAAACGATACGACTTTTGCAATTTCTTTTGGTTCTCCAAATCTCCTCAAATAAATTTTTTCTTGTTCTGATTGTATATAATCTAAATCCAATTCACGCATTTCATTTTCAGTCGCAACCCATCCTGGGGCAACAGCATTCACTCTCACATATGGCGCATACTGAAGTGCCAAATTGTGAGTCAAAGAAATAACACCAGCCTTGGAGGCATCATAATCCAAACACATTGGAAAGTATTGGTCTATGCCATTGGTAGAAGCAAGATTGATAATAGCGCCTTTTTTATTTTGATACATCAAGTCTCCCACATATTTGCTCACTAAAAAAGTTCCAATTAAATTGACATCAAGTGTTTTCCGAAAATTTTCTACTGTTTTATTTTCATATAATGTATCAACCGCAATCCCTGCATTGTTTACTAAAATATCAATTTTTCCAAATATTTCTATTGCAGTCTCTATCATATGTTTTACTTCATCTTCTTGTGAAATATCAGCTTTTATCGCAAGGGCTTGGATGGAATAGTCTTTCATAAGTCTTTCTTGCAATTTTCTGGTTTCTTTTTCACTTGTACAATAATTTAAAATTAAATTACAGCCATGGGATGCAAATTCTTCTGCAATTGCAGATCCAATTCCTCTTCCAGCACCTGTAATCAGGGCAACCATATTCTGAAAGTACATGTTATCACTCTTTTCATTTCTATTATACAATAAATTCTCAAACAAAAAAAGGGTGTGAAAACGAAATGCTTTCTACACCCTATTATACAGTTTCAACTTTTTCTACCTTATTCGCATTTTGTTTTTTATTTGAAATTTCATAATGCTCACGTACTTGTTTTTCCAACTCTGCTTTCAATTTAGTATTGGTTTTTAAAACCTCTTTCACATTTTCTTTGCCTTGGCCTAATTTTTCGCCTTTATATGCATACCAAGAACCACTTTTTTCTAAAACATTAGCATCACTTGCAAGGTCAACAATTTCACCTTCGTAAGATACTCCTTCTCCATACATAATATCTACCACGCAACTTTTGAATGGAGGGGCCATCTTATTTTTTACAACCTTAATACTGGTCTTATTTCCGATGATATCAGTTCCATCTTTGATTTGTTCTGATCGTCTAATTTCCAAACGAACAGAAGCATAGAATTTTAAAGCACGTCCTCCTGGAGTTGTTTCTGGATTACCAAACATAACACCAACTTTTTCACGCAATTGATTGATAAAAATACAAATGGTGTTTGTTTTATTAATCACACCAGATAGCTTACGCAATGCTTGACTCATCAATCTTGCCTGTAAGCCAACATGGCTATCTCCCATTTCTCCTTCAATTTCAGCCTGTGGTACCAAAGCAGCAACAGAGTCAATTACTATAATACTGATTGCTCCACTACGAACCAATGCCTCACAAATTTCCAAGGCTTGTTCTCCATTATCTGGTTGTGATAACAGTAATTCATTGATATTTACACCCAATTTAGACGCATATTGCGGATCCAATGAATGCTCTGCATCAATAAATGCTGCTCTTCCTCCTAATTTTTGTGCTTCCGCAATCGCATGAAGCGCAAATGTGGTTTTACCACTGGATTCTGGGCCATAAATTTCAATAATACGACCTTTGGGATATCCTCCAATTCCCAAACAAATATCTAATGATAATGATCCACTAGGAATCACATCGATTTCTCTATGTTCATTGTCACCCAACTTCATGACAGATCCTTTTCCAAATTGTTTTTCTATATTTGCTAATACTTGTTCTAATGTTTTATCTCCTGATGATTTCACCATTTAATTTCCTCCTTAATATTTACATGCCTATTATATAATACAAAATAACACTTGTCAAGACTTTTTACGAACATTTGTTTGATTGTTTTTGCAATCTATTTAGAGCAAATAGGCCATTTCTACTATATCAATATTTATTTTTTACATAATAAAAATTCTAGTTTTCTAGAATTTCCTTTTTTTCTTTTAATAACAATTCCCGATTCATATAGTAATATTGCATTGCAGAGATAACAGATAAAACGGCTGCTACAATTAACAAGGCATCCGATACTTTAAAATTCCATAACTCGAATGGTAAGTTGTAGAATAAGGTAAGTACAATTCCAGTCATCAAACAGGCTGTTTTCACTTTTCCTGATTTAATTGCTGCAACGACTTTACCTTTATTACCTGCAAGCATTTTAATCGAATTAACTACACTATCACGGATGATGATAACTACTGGGATAATAGGCGATATAAAACCATTAGCGGATAGAATGACCAATACTGAATTGACAAGAATTTTATCGGCAATCGCATCCATCATTTTACCAAAATCAGTCACTAAATGCTTTTTACGTGCTAGATAGCCATCTAGATAATCTGTTAAAGAAGCAATAATAAATAAAAAGCCTGCTAATATATATTTTATATCAACTACAATGGATTCATTGATGAATAATTTTGGCAAGGAAAGCCCTGATGCATCTAATGGAAATAGCAAAAGTGCGATAATCATTAATGATAAAATAATACGACTGATGGTAATTTTATTTGGTAAATTCATAGTACAATTCCTCGATCCATTTCCCTATAGCTTACAAGATTTTCCTGTTCTTTTGGTTTTTCCACATGAAATAAAGAAACAATATACCATACTGCACATATAACGGCAATCAGCATAATCAAATAAATGAAAAAAGGCGGCATAGTCCATTTACGCTCTCTTTCAATGGTATATGGAGACGCAATTCGGTCTACTTTTTCTTCTTTTTTTTCAATCTGTTTTTTAGCACGCTTAATATCATCTAGTGATATTTTGGAAGTATAGTCAAATAAATATTCATTAAATTCATCTATCATATCTTCATAATTGAGTCCTAAATATTTTGCATAATCACGGATAAAATACTTAAGAGCAAATACATCTTTAAATGGCTCCTTATCTCCAGCTTCTATACTTTCAATTTGACTTGGCTTAACCTTAAGATCACTTGCTGCTTCTTCAATCGAAAGTCCAATATTTTCTCTTGCTTCTTTTAAAGCGATTCCAATTTCCTCCAAGTATTCACCAACTTTCTAAAATCAAAAAAAATAATATTTAATAAGCCATGTTCTGTTCCTATTCCTAGGCGACAAACATTTATCTATTGAATCATCAATCCCATAAAAGATTCGTTTCTCTTTTATCAGGCTCCCCTACCAAAATTTGGGTTTCTCGCTCGTGGGGTTTACCGCGTTCCATTTCCACCATTTCTGATTTCTTCGTCACTATGGCACTTTTATACCTACTTTAACCATATCTTTTAAGACTTAGGTAATTTCGTGAGCCGTTAGATTTCTCTACTAGGGGTTATGTCTTCCCCCTACACGAACACTACAATCATCACAGATTGTGCGAGCATGGACTTTCCTCTACATTACAAATGAATGCAGCGTTTGTCTAAATATTATTCTTTTCCATAGATAATTTTTTCCAAATTAGATAATCTTCTTAATAAATCTGCGTTTGATACTTCGCCACCAGATTCTTCAGAAAGTACTTGCAATTTAGTTCTTAAATTACGAATTTCTTGTTTTAATTTAATATTGTCTTCAATCAATTCTTTTTTTTCACTTTCGATTTCTTTGATAATAATCATAAATTCTTCATAATCACGAATAATGACATCCAAAAATTTATCTACTTCTTGTGGTCGATATCCTCTTGTATCTATTTTAAATTCCTTTTCTAAAATATCTTTGCCAGTTAGTAAAATTCTCTCTTGATACATACAAACCACCTCAATTCTTATATACATATTCTCTCAAAAAAAAAGAAATTTGTCAATCAATATTATGCTTTTGCTTTTTCTTTTAAACCATATTAAATTCACTTTGTTTTCTTGGAAAAGTAATGACAACAGTAGTTCCATTTCCTTCTTCTGATATATATTGTATGGTACCTCCATGTTCTTTTATGATTTCATCGGAAAGATAAACACCTAACCCAGTTCCTTTTTCTTTAGTGGTAAAAAATGGTTCCTTAATTTTAGCCATCTCCTCTTTGGTCATCCCTTTTCCATTGTCTTTTACTATGATTTTTAAATGTGTAGGATCTTCTTCTAAAAAAACGTTTATGTATCCTTTTTTATGATTTGGAATTGCTTCTATGCTATTTTTAATCACATTGATTAACACTTGTGACAAACGATTATAGTCTCCCATCATAAAAATTTCATCTTCCCCGATTTCAAATGTTGCTTTTATATTTCGGTTTTCTAAAATAGGTACAAAATTTTGATAAATACTATCTAATAACAAATTAACATCCATAATTTCTTTTTCTATTTTAATTTTATGAATGGATAAGAAATCTTCTAATAAAATAAGAACCCGTGCAATTTCATCTTTTATAATAGGTATATATTTTTGACTATGTGTAATATTGTTTGTATCAAACATATCCAAATACCCTTTACATACAGCAATTGGATTTTTAATCTCGTGTGTAATTTTAAATAGAGATTCTCTTAACTTTTTTTCTTTTTCAAATTGTTTTAATTTCAAACGAAGAGACAAAACTTCTTCAGCACGTTCAAATAGGTAAATGGTAAATTTTGTTATGACAATAAATGAAAAGTTGATAATAAAATATTCTAAAATAGGCACTATCCAAGTATCTAAAAGAAACCATATCATAATTGCAATACCGATACTTTTTCCAATTAATAACAGATTAATGAGGGCAGAAACATTCCATTTCTTATAATTCCATATTTGATAAATTCCATAATAAAGGCTATATTCTATTATCAAAAATGGCCATGGTACATTCAAACAACGATTGTAATAAACAATAATGCATACAGATAATAAAATAACATTTGCCTTGCGATTTTTTAAATAAGCAAGTATTAATGGAATATGAAAAAGTAGAATTGGGGGATGTAACGACATTTTGAGTCCAAATCTTACAATAAGATAAAAAGAAGTAATTAGGGCAAAGTCTAAAAACAAGTCCCCTTTTTCTTTATTCATTGTTTGATTATAAGATTGATACAACAAACAAAACACAAGTGGAAAAATGATGAAAATAACGTTAATCATAATGGTTTCAAATAAATCCATTCTCTCACCTCGACAAAATTGTACATTTTTTGCTTGTCGAAACTTGTCGAAATTTGAACCATCTTATAAATAAAAAAACGATATGGTTTTTGGGATTTCCAACTAGGTTAATATCCTTTTACCATCTATCGTTTTTTATTATTTTAACTCATCAATTTGTTTTTTGAGTTGACGTGCTTCATCCCCTAAAATAATTTTAAGTTGATGATCAATTTCAACAATTCCTTTGGCACCCATTTTTTGAATGGCCTCTTTATTTACAATATCCACATTTTTGAGGGTTACAATAAACCTAGATTTATTCACCTCATAATTTAAAATATTATCTTTTCCACCCAAACTGGTTACCAATTTATTCATTTCAATTTTAATATCTTTTCGCATTGATTTAGAAATCGCAAGTGCGATTAAAATTAAAATTAAAATAATTACTAAATACTGTATATTTCCCAATTTTATCACCTGTATTTATTATACTATATTTTTTCTAATTTTAATATCTTTTTTTCTCATTCTAATTTTGTCGAATCAACCGAATTCATTTGTAGTTCATTTTATTTTGCGGTAAGATGAAAAAAAGGTGATTCATATGTATAAAATAGCAAAATATCGTATCGATATATTTTTGGTCATTCCTATGATACTATTTTCAATCATCAGTGTTGCATCTATCTATAGTGCCCAAGCACTACTCCCAGATACTATGCAAGATCTAGCCTTCAAACAATTTCTTTGGTATATAGTTGGTTTTATCCTTGCCTACATTATTTTAAGAATTGGAAACACCTTTTTAATTAAGAAAGCTTGGTTTTTTTATATCATTGGCATTCTATCTTTAATTGGTTTATTTTTCTTTGGGAAGGAAATCAATGAAGCAAAATGTTGGTATGCTCTTCCTGGCGTTGGAACCATTCAACCAAGTGAATTTATGAAAATTATTTTAATTTTACTGATTGCCCAACAAATTCAAAAATTTCATGACAAACATTCCAATCCAACCGTTTTTGAAGAATTTCTATTTTTATGCAAAGTTGGAATAATTGTACTAATTCCAAGTATTCTAACTTTTTTACAGCCAGATACTGGGGTTGTCTTAATTTATTTATTAATTACAATTTGCATGTTGTTTATCTCAGGAATTCGATATCGATGGTTTATTATACTATTTGCCCTTTTAGCCATAACGATTGGAAGTGTTCTAATCATCTATTTTCAGAATCAAGAATTGTTCATTCGCCTTTTTGGAACAAGTTTCTTTTTAAGAGTCGATCGTTTACTGGATTGGTCCAACGGATCAGGATTCCAATTACAGTATGGTATGACTGCAATTGGATCTGGAGGCCTTTTTGGCCATGGATTTCATCATACCCCGATTTATTTTCCAGAACCTCAAACAGATTTCATTTTTGCTGTATTTGCAAGTAACTTTGGTTTTATTGGATCATTTTTATTTCTATCAATTATTCTCTTGTTCGATATTCGTTTAATCATTACTGCCATTAAAACAAATTCCAATGTTCAAAAATATATCATTGGTGGGATCGTGGGGATGTTGATATATCAACAATTTCAAAATATCGGAATGACTTATGGGATTATGCCAATTACAGGGATTACGCTGCCTTACATTAGTTATGGAGGTTCTAGTTTACTCAGTTACATGATAATGACAGGGATTATTTTTGATATTTCAAATGAAAGTATGAAGTATACAAATAAGTAAACTCACTTATTCCGACACATAAAGTTCCTGCAAATATACGATATATGGTGCCTCTGCATATTTTCCCCAAATTTTGACATACGCATTCATCCAAGAATTTACTATAACAGGTACGTTGCTATTGGATTTCAAAAAAGCCCCAATTGGAAATATAGCGATTCTTTTAGTTCCATCTAAAACAGGGATTGATGAATATGATAAAGATGCATAGTAGTAACCATCAGTAGCTATATTTGTTGTTGTAATTTCAACTTGTATCCATCTAGAAGACACATTTTTGAAATCGCCATTCATCTGTATTTCATTTATTTTTTCATTTATCTGAATCATTTGATTTTCAATTTCAGTAATCTTACCATTGATTATGCCAACTTGTTCTAAAA
>CARSXK010000020.1:791-19287 GCA_949065595.1 uncultured Bacilli bacterium | reverse complement strand
TTTATTTGGTTTTCATGATTTTTTTCTATATCTCCACACTTTGGCAACACTATCTGAAAAATAAGAAAATTTGACAATCCATATACCGTATGCTAGAATAGGGCAATGTATTGGGGGATGAAGCAATGAATGTATATGGATTTTTATGGTATGTAATGATAAATCGAGAAGGACTTATTCAAAAAAACGCGCAAACAATTGCCGCTTTAACACAAGAGCTTACTTCTGATAATGCATATCAAAAATGTTTAGAATTGCTTTCCAAAGTTGAGAAAAAAAAGAACATAATTGCAGCCAAAATGAGAGAAAATCATGATGGACAATGTGATAAAGAAAATCGAGTTTTATTAAACTATGCAGAACAAATTGAATTATTAGCAGATGCAATTTATGAAAAAGAGCAAAAAATGCGATTGATCAAATTGATGATAGAATACTTGAAAAAAAAGAAGAAAATAAATAACCTTCAATTATTTGTTCAGTTTTATCGCCAAAATAATCAGTTGGCTTTAGAAGAATTGGGAGAAAAGGTATCCATAAAGGAGCAACTGTTTCGTTTTATATGCTTAAATCATGCGATTTTAAAAAAACTACACCGCTATGAATTAGATTCTATGCAGGCAAGATTAGAACATTTATTAAAAGACTATGAACGCATTCAAAATAGTCTTCATCAAGAACAAGAATATAAGCAGCGGAAGTTAAAACAAAAAGTGGAACAGGAAAGAGTTTACCCAACGATACAAAAAAGATTACTAAATGATGCTAACAAAGTGGATATCATTTTCCAACAGGCGAGTGACTTTATGACAAAAATCAAAGCCAGAAGAACAATCAAAGAAAAAGAAATTCAAAGATTAGAAGAGGAAAATCAAACATATCAAAACGAATTAAAACAAATTAGAGAGATGCTTTTACAAGCTGGATGTGAATACCAGAGTATAAATCCATTACAAAGTAATGGACTCGCTGATTGTAGTCAATTTATTAGAAAGTAGGAATTATATGCAGGAAATGAGAAAAATGACGCAAGTCGAAAGGCAAAATTTAAAGATGCCAAAAAATAATATATTAGTTATGGAGAATCTTTGCCAAAAAGAAGAAAATAAATTGAAAAAACGTATTATTTTAAGTTTAGGTATTTCAGTGATAGCTGTAATTGCAATGTTGATTATCATAAAATCCACTCCATTCATTATGGTGAGTATTCCTTTGATTTCAATTGGTCACTTTGCCTTTTTCCTTGCTTCTTTTCAAAAGAAAGAACAAAAGATAAAAACTATAAAAAATGAATATTATCAATTGTTAGAACAATCGAAAAATGAAGTACAGAAAGAAAAAAATCAAGAGCACACTTTCCAAAAAGATTCAGAAAAAGTCAAGGTTGCTGAAGAGCCTAAAAGATTAGATAACAAAAAACCAGAAGAACAAGAAAGAACAATGGTGGAAGGAACCATATTAAAGGGAATGCCCAATATGATAAATTTTGATTCTGAAATGGATATTCAAAAAAAGCCTTATATCAAACAATAATGAAAACCAAGTTGGTTTTTTCTTTTGTATTATGATATAATTCCATTTGTAGTGTATGACAAAATTGTCATAAAAAAAGTCATGAAATAGTCATATGGTAAAAGTAGAATGTATTTAGAGAGGAGAAAAAGTATGGAAATATTAAAAGTTGAGAATTTGTGTAAAACGTATGGAAAAGGAGACACAGAAGTAATTGCTTTAGATCATATTAGTTTTTGTGTAGAAAAAGGAGAATTTGTGGCCATTGTTGGTGCGAGTGGTTCTGGAAAAAGTACTTTATTGCACATTTTGGGAGGTGTGGATAGACCAACCAGTGGGAAAGTATATGTAGGAGGAGAAGATGTCTATCAGTTAAATGAGACACACTTGGCTATTTTTAGAAGAAGACAAGTGGGTTTAATTTATCAATTTTATAACTTAATCCCTATTTTAAATGTAGCTGAAAATATGACATTACCCATATTACTAGACAATAAAAAGCCAGATGAAAAATATCTAGATGAGTTGATTGATACTCTCGGATTACAAAATCGTGTAAAACATTTACCAAATGAACTATCTGGGGGACAGCAACAAAGGGTGAGTATTGGTAGAGCCTTGATGAATCATCCTGCTTTGTTACTTGCAGATGAGCCAACAGGAAATTTAGATAGTAGAAGTAGCAAAGAAATTATTGAGCTACTCAAATTATCCAATGAAAAATATAAACAAACCATTATCATGATTACGCATGATCATGAACTTGCTTTAAATGCAGGAAGAATCATTACCATTGAAGATGGAAAAATCATAAGTGATGAGTTGGTGAAATAATGAATATATTAAATAAGTTAACCATCAAACATATGATGATGAATAAAAAAAGAACCATTGTAACTATTATTGGGGTAATTTTATCAACAGCCCTAATGGTTGGAATTGGCTTACTCTTTTCATCCCTACGTGATAATAGTGTCAAAATGATTATGCAAACAGAAGGCTCACATCATGTTATGATTGAAAATATAGATGTCCAAAAATTGGATATTATAAAGAAAAACATCAAAGTCAAACATGTAGATTATGCTAAAATATTGGGATATTCTAGATTAGAACAAGATAGTTATAAAGGATTTATTGAAGTAAGTGCAGTCAATTTGGAAATGTTAAAAACATTTACTTTAAAAGAAGGAAGAATGCCTGAAAATGAAAATGAAATCGTGATTCCAAGTTCAATCTTATATTTGGATGAAATCTATCAAGTTGGAAACAAAATTACATTATCATTAGGATCACTTATGGAAAATGCAGTCGATGAACAAAATCCAGAATCATTTGAATGGAATCATCGCTTTGAATTGAGTAATGAAACTTCAAAAACGTATCAAATTGTAGGAATTTTGGATGGAAATTATACAGAAACAGAATACTCTAATTATGCTTTTCCTTGTATCACATTAGATCAGCATACTGATATTAGTTCCCTAAATGTTTATCTTACTTATAAAAAAACAAAAGATACATATTCCAATACACAAACCATTTTAAAAAACATTGGACATGAAGATGCAAAAATCAGGTACAATTCGTCTTTACTTTCTCTTTCTGGAGTAAGCAAATACAATAATATGATATCTTCAATGACGAAGGTAATCTTAATTGTACTTACCCTAGTATCCATTGGATGTATAATTGTAATTTACAATTCTTTTGCGATATCTGTTATGGAGCGTAAAAAACAATTTGGTTTGTTTTCGAGCATTGGTACTACAAAAAAACAATTACGTAAAACAGTATTTTTTGAAGCCTTTTTAGTAGGAATCATCGGAATACCTCTTGGAATTTTAGGAGCCTTTGTAGGAATTGGAATCGTGATTGCTATTATCAATCATTTATTACCAGAAGCCTTTGCAGTTCCACTGGCCTTATCCGCTTATCCATTATTTATTGAAATTCCTATTTTATTTATGATTGTTGTTATTTTGATATCTGCTCATTTACCAGCCAGAAAGGCAAGTCGCATCACGCCAATTGAGGCCATACGGCAAAATGATGACATTAAAATCAACTCTAAAAAAATAAAAACAAGAAAATGGGTACGAATTCTTTTTGGAATGGAAGGAGAACTTGCTTTAAAAAATATCAAACGAAATAAGCGAAAATATCGTATTACAATTATCTCTTTATTTATTAGTATTGTTTTGTTTGTGTCATTTAGTGGAATTATGTACTATGGAATATCCACATCGATAGACTATACAGGACTTCCTAATTATGATATGATTGCAACATTTGGAACTTCAGAAAATCAAGAGAAGATAATCGATCAAATCAAAAATCATGAACAAGTGGAAGATATTGTAATTACAGAGACATCTGAATATTTTACCAAAGGGATTAGTAATGAAAATTATGAAGAAAAATTTTTAGAACAAGCAAAATTGGATATTCAAAAAGATGATGAAATCGATGTGTTATTGATTGGATTAGATCAAGAGAGTTACAATCGTTTTAAAGGCGAAATTGGATTAAAAGAAGAAAGACCAATTATCATTAATTATACCAAAAGTACTTATTATACAGAAAATTCTAGAAAAACAGTTCGTATGAAAAAATACAAATGGTTACCTGATACATTACCACTTTGTCTTCATAATTATAATAATTATGATGAAGAAACAGAAAAAGATGAAGTCGTGTGCTCAAGAGAAATTGGAAATTTCTATTTTACCGAAAAATATCCTATGGGATTTGATTTATATATTACAGGTGCTTATGAGGAACGATTGATTATTGTTGTATCAGAAAATATGTATCCAAAATATAATGATATTTTTGCAAGAGAAGAAATTGGAATTGGTAGTTCTACAATAAAAAATGTAATGATAAAAGCTTCTAAATATGACAAATTGGATAAAAGTCTATCCAAATTACTAGAAACAGAGGCTGGTGGCTTATATAGCTATGTTAATGTTAAAGAAGAAATGAAGTTGATGAATAACCTTGTTTTCGTTGTAAAAATGTTACTATATGGATTTATCACACTTGTAACTTTAATTGGTGTCACCAGTGTTTTCAATACCATTAATACCAGTATCAATTTGAGAAGAAAGGAATTTGCGATGTTAAGAAGCATGGGATTAACACCAAATGGATTTAATAAAATTTTAGCATTTGAAAGCATTTTCTTTGGAATCAAATCACTGTTGTATGGAATCCCTGTATCGATAGGTGTGGTATATTTGTTTTTCTTGGCATTTGATGACATGGTAGATCAACAATTTGTAATTCCATGGCATAGTATTGGCATTGTTATACTAGGTGTTTTCCTGATTGTCTTTTTGACAATGTGGTATGCGAGTAGTAAAATCAAGAAAGAAAATATATTAGACGCCATTCGCGAGGAAAATATTTAATGCTTGTATGTTCATGTATTCTAATTGTGCTACTGATACAGATACATTTCTATATTAAAAATAACGAGAAGTGAATTGCTTCTCTTTTTTTGTTGTAATATAACGAAAATATGATAGAATACAATATAAATATAAAAAAGGAAGAAAAAATTATGCAAGAAAAAGAATTAATAGAAGACGTAATAAAAACGGAACTAAACTATCGACATTTACTTCATTTTGACCAGAAATCGATTTTTGGTATCGAAATTGAAATGGAAGAGATAGATTATAATAATACAGAAAGATTGATTAAAAATAAATTAGATGATTCGTGGGAGATAATGGAGGATTTATCGTTACTGTATGGTGGATTAGAAATTGTTTCTCCTCCTTTAACAAATAGAAAGGAAACTTGGAATTTATTATTTAAATTAAGTAAAACTTTAAAGTATATCAATCCAACTTTTCAAAATGCAAGTTTTCAGGTGAATTTGGATGTCCCATTTCAAGAGGATAAATTGGTGCCATTTTTGAAATTCTTTTCTTATTATGAGGATATCCTATTTCGTTTTTCAAGGGGATTCGATTTTCATATCAGAAATTCTGCGCTTACGTATGCATTACCAATTACACCTGAATTAGTCCGTATGATACGATGCAACAATTCGAATGAAATGATATGCAGTTGTTTTGATTCAAAAAGATATGCCATAAGGCTAAAAATGAATCAAAATCATTTGATGAATAGAGGGGAAATACTCCATAGAAAATCTACTATTCCAGTTTCTGTTATTGAATTTAGAACACCAAATGGGACAAATGATGCTTTGTTATGGCAAAATTATATTAATACCTTTTATCATATACTTCAGTATATTGCTAGTGCGTTGTTTGATTATGAAAGATTAGAATATAATTTGTTTCATGCAACTTACAGAAGTTGTATTAATGATTATGAAATTTTACATATTGAAAAAGCAATTGAGTTTGCTAATCTGATTTTCAAAGAAGATATTGATAAGATTTACTTTTTAAAACAATATATTGGAATAGATTATGGTAAAGTTAAAACTAAATAATATTTCAATTATAAATACTTTTATTTTTGGTTTAGTTAAAATGTATTTTTTTAGTAAATTGCATATATTAAAGTATTGGATGAATTTGACAAAATGAATATTTTTGATATAATGTTACTTGTAAATTGATGGCACATTATTCTAGTCAATTACATTTTTGATGAAGGTGGGGCTAAAAATCCACTAAAGAGCATACCTGTGAAACTTCTTGTGCCTGCTGCTTACGCCCAGTTTGGGGTGGGTGCTGGAAGGTTGAATATTGGGCGATTCATAATGGCATATGAAACCCGACCCAATATTCGCGGAGACCTAGACTTGTTATTAGCCTATATATGATTATCATTGACGGACTGATGACGACCTAGGATTGAACCTACTATGTGGGGAAACTTACGAGTAGTGTAGCTTGTCTTGCGTGAATAATTTGGGATAGTTGAGCAAATCAAATGGATTTGGCCAAATGTATTTGATTATCGCAATTTGAAATATTATTTGCAAAAAAGAACTAATCAAAAATTGTGTTGGTGAGGAAATCTCCTAGAGTGCCTATTGGTATGGGATTGCAGTGCGTACTCAGTGGCAATCAAGCCATATATTCGGAAACGATATATCCATTTCTTTAAAGGGGAACCGCTACTCTGGTAACGGAAAGTAGAAATGGGGGAAATCCTGCTTGACCTTAAGACGTAAAGTTTACCATACCGATTGCCATTCATTTATTTTTTTTATGTTAAAGGGGATAAAATTTACATGGACGAAGAAGTCAAAAATTTAAAAGCGCAAACAAGGAAAAAAGAAAAAATGAATAAAAATAAGGCAGATTGGAATTGGATAATACGAATTACATTCACTGCTTTTATGATATCATTTGCTTTTTCATTTACTTCCGAAATGATTATACCAAATGTGAATATTATGGTTGGTATTTTATTAGTTGTAGTATTTATTTTATTGGGCGTTTTATTTGATATGGTTGGAGTTGCAGTTACTGCAGCAGATGAAAAGCCATTTCACTCAATGAATGCTAGAAAAGTAAAAGGAGCAGACATTGCAGTTAAACTAAAAAAGAATGCGGATAAAGTCGCATCTTTCTGTAATGATGTTGTTGGAGATATTTGTGGAGTTGTATCTGGATCAGCAGGCGCAATTATTGCTCTTTCTTTATCACAGGTAATCCCAATGGATAAATTTATGATTACATTATTGGTTACTTCAGTAATTGCTGCTTTTACAATTGGTGGGAAAGCCATTGGTAAAAGTTATGCGATGAATAAAAGCAATCGTATTTTATACCAATTTGCAAAGAGCATATCATATTTTTATAAAATCAAAAGGTAGACAAAATTCTACTTTTTTTTCATAATTGTTAAAATTATATTGCTAAAATGAAAAGAAATGTTGTATACTGAATTATAGAAAGGGAGTGGATTTATGAAAAAATCTAAATGGTTAGTTGCACTATTTGTATCAGTAGTTGCACTAACAGGTTGTGGGAAAACCGAAAATGTCAAAGAAGTATTTGCTACGGCAGAAAAGAAAATGGATGCTTTATCTAATTTTACCATGAAAATGGAAATGAACATTGGAGTAAAATCATCTGGTGTTGAAATGACAATTCCAACTACAATAGAAACCAAAATGGATGTGAAATCAAAAACTTCAAAGATGAATATGAGCGTTGAAATGATGGGAATGAAACTTTCTACAGAAGGTTATACACAAACTGTAGATGGAAAAGTTATTACTTACACAAAAGAAATGATGGGAGATACTTGGACAAAAGAAATTTCTGATGATGATGACAGTAATGATGTTTTATCTATTGCAGAACATGCCAAAAAAATTGAAAAAAAGAAATCAGATGATAAAGCAGCAAACTGCTATCAATTGACCATTTCAAAAGAAGATATGACTGCATTGTTAGGTACAATGGGAGCAGATAGTGTCGAAGAATATCAAATTGAAAAAGATGTAGTTATTGATGCATACATAGATAAAGAATCTAATTATATTACAAAAATAGTTATGGATTTAAAAGATGTAATGACAGTAGAAGAAGATGTGGAACTTACATCTGCTACAATTACTATAACAATCTATGATTTTGATAAAGTAGGAACCATTACAATCCCAGAAGAAGTAATTCAAAATGCCCAAGAAGAAGCGGAAGGCAATGATTGGAATTTTGATGACGAAGACGATTTAGAAATGTAATATGAAAAAAATAGTGTAACAACTATTTTTTCATTGCATCAAAAAATCATCCAAAATAAGGATGATTCAAAAGCAGATGAAATTTTAATTTATTTCATTTGATTCAGTAGTATCATTCATGTAATTTGGATTAACAGATTCCTCAATTTCATTCAATACATCGTCATTAACATCATCTTCAATTTCGTCCCATGGTTCTTCATCTTCTTCAATCGCAATTTTCATTTTTGTTTCTCCAACAATTTCCACACCTAGTTCTTTTTCAATATCGAAGTTGATATTACCATTTTCATCAATATTTACTTTTACACAATTGGGTTGTTTTAGTGTACGAACAATAATATCTGTATCACCTGTTAAATCGGCATTTTCTTTTACTTTTACATTGAATAAATCATTGTAGTCTACTTTTTTACTTACAACTGTAGTTTTGCTATCACTATCATATGAATACCAAATATTGACATCATATGATCCATCAACTCCGATTTTATCTCCCGATTTATATCCTTTGAATTTATGATTGATTACCCAACATCCCAAAACAGTAGTTGGTTCATTTTCTGTTGTTATTGTGTAGTTATTTTTAAAATATTTTTTCCCTTTACCAATGACTGCTTTTGTAACAATTTCCTTGTAAGCCACGATATCACCCCTCACTTTAATGTATGCGAGACTCAATCAAAAGTGTACAAAAAACCTGCATAAAAAAAGAAATTAAGAATAAAATGAAGTGTTAATATAAAAAGGTTGACACCAATTAACAAATATGATATACTTCATAGCAGAAACAAGGAGGTGCTTTATGGCAGTTAAATTAAGATTGAAAAGAATGGGTGCTAAAAAAAGACCATTTTATCGTATTGTTGCAGCTGATTCAAGAAGTCCAAGAGATGGAAGATTCATTGAAGTAGTAGGAACTTATAATCCAATTATGGAACCAGCAGAAATCAAAATCAATGAAGAAATTGCTTTAAAATGGTTGAACACAGGAGCGATTCCAACAGACACTGTAAGAGATTTATTTAGAAAACAGGGAATTATGGAAAAGCTTCATCAATCAAAAATGAACAAAGAAGGTAAATAAATATGGACTTGGTTGCGTTAACAGAATTTTTAGTAAAAAGTCTAGCATCTTGCCCTGATATGGTATCAGTGAAACAATTTGATGGAGAAGAAGATACCATTACAATCCAAGTATTGGTAGATGAAAAAGATATGGGTGTGGTCATTGGAAAAGCAGGGGCAACAGCCAATGCAATTCGCACACTGGTACAAGCATCTGCCTATGTGAATCAACTAGGTCGCATTCGCATTAATATTGATTCATTTTGAGAAGTATTAAGTGCTTCTTTTTTTATCGATTTTAATAGAAGGAGGAACGATATGCAAATAGATAATATAATTTCCCAGTTACGAATTTTTAGGCAGGAACTAATAACCCACGAATCTGAAAATATTCCAGTGATTCCTCATGTGCTTCCGCAAGACCATTGTCCAAATACATCTTATACAATAATTGGATATTATCGAAGACATAATGGAGAATTTGTAGAATGTCATGTTGAAAAAAAGAATGATGCAGACTTTTGTATGTTAGAATGTAATACTTGCCATCAGAATATTTATCTGTTCAATACAGGTGAACAAAACTGGGATGATTTTTTTGAAATGAAAGAAAAGATGAAAGTAATAAAATAATGTATGGGGATTGAATATGATTTCCTTTTTTTATAATAAATTTTAAAAACAGTTTACTTTTTAATATAGAATCATGTATAATGAATTAAGGTGAAGCATATGGAAATCAATGTACATGATGTGGATATTCATTATGTAAGATACGGAACAAAACAAAACTCCATTGTATTTTTACATGGATGGGGACAAAATATAGAAATGATGCAACCAATTGCAGATCCTCTGCAAGAAACACATGATATCGTGATACTTGATTTGCCAGGATATGGGAAAAGTAGTGAACCACCATTTGATTGGATGGTACAAGATTATGTAGAATGTATTCATGAATTATTGTGCAAACTAAAAATAGAAAAACCAATCCTAGTTGGACATTCTTTTGGAGGGAAGATCAGTTTATTGTACGCAAGTAAATATCCTGTTTCTAAAATGGTATTATTTGGTTCTCCATTTAAAAAAGAAATTAAGACATTATCTTTGAAAACCAAAACTTTAAAAGCACTAAAGAAAGTGCCTGGATTAAACAAATTGGAACAATTTGCCAAAAAACATATTGGGTCCATTGATTATCGAAATGCAAGTCCTAGAATGCGAGAAATTTTAGTCAACACAGTCAATTTAGATATTACAGAACACATTTCCAAAATAAAATGTCCCACATTAATTGTATGGGGCGAGATGGATGAAGCAGTTCCAGTGGAACAAGCCTATGAGTTAGAACAATTGCTTTCTGATTCAGGGGTTGTTATCTATGAAAATGCAACACATTATGCTTATTTAGAATATATTGGAAAAACCAATTCTATTTTGCACCAATTTTTAGATTGAGAGGTATAAATATGTTAGTAAAATTTATCATTTCATTGATTCCCTTTTTTGTTTATTTATTTATAAAATCTAAAAAATCAGTCCATATGTTACAACAAAATTGGTATAATGAAGGAAATCGTTATATCAAATGGCTTTGGAAAAATAAGAAATCTATTTTCGTAAATTTAGAATTTCTATTTTTACTTTTTGGATTTACTTTTTTTCTAACAGATATTTGGACAATGATTCTGTTTGTTACATTTTATACAGCATTGTCACTTGTCCTTTTACATCAAGAAGGAAAAGAACAAAATAAGCTGCCATTAAAGTTTACCAGTCGAGTGAAACGTTTATTTGTAACCATATATTTAGTATATACACTTCCTATCATTGGAATGATTGTATTCTATCAAACAAAATATATTCCACTTTATTATTGCATCATTGGATTGTTAAGCTATATGAATTATTATATTCTTTATATAGTAAACGGAATAAATTATCCAATTGAAAAAGCCATTCGTATCAAATTTAAACGGAAAGCCATTCGAAAATTAAATAGTATAAATCCCAAAGTAATAGGAATTACAGGAAGTTATGGAAAAACCAGTAGCAAAAATATTGCAAGTGACATTTTGAATATGAAATACAATGCCTTACCAACGCCAAAAAACTTCAATACACCTTTGGGCTTAATCATTACCATCAACAATCATTTGGACAAGTTTAATGATATTTTGATCGCGGAAATGGGTGCCTTTAAACAAGGAGAGATTCAAGAACTTTGTGATTTAGTGCATCCACAATATGGAATTTTAACAAAAATCGGAACTGCACATTTAGAAAGCTTTGGTTCCCAAAAAAATATTCAAAAAGGAAAATTTGAATTAATAGAATCGTTACCACAAGATGGGATTGGGATACTGAATGCGGATGATCCATTGCAAGTGAGTTATACACTCAAAAATAATTGTAAAATTGTATGGATTGGGATTGATAATGACAAAGCAGATGTTCGTGCAACTAATATTCAACTAAATGCTGATGGTACGACATTTGATGTGGAATGGAAAGGTATCAAGAAAACGCACCATTTTACAAGCAAATTACTAGGACAAGCCAATGTATATAATTTATTGGCTGGAATTGCTTTAGGACATGAATTTGGAATGTCAATAGAACAATTACAAGCTGGAGTCAAAAAAGTAAAACCAGTAGAACACCGTTTAGAACTCAAAAAAATGGGGAAGATAAATATAATAGATGATGCATATAATTCCAATCCAGTGGGTGCTAAAATGGCATTAGATACACTTGCATTAATGCCAGGTAAAAAAATAGTTGTAACGCCAGGCATGATTGAAATGGGTGCAGAACAAGATAAACTCAATGCAACATTTGGGGAACAAATATCAGAAGTAGCTGATGTGGTGATTTTAGTGGGACAAAAACAAACAGAACCCATTTATCGTGCATTGATACAAAAGAAATATAATGAAAAAAATATTTATGTACTGAATGATGTGAAAGAGGCATTTCCTTTGATACAAACATTAAGTGAAAAAGAAACCTATGTTTTACTAGAAAATGATTTGCCAGATATATTTAACGAGAGGTAGTGAATTTTATGAAAATTAAAGTGGGTGTTATTTTTGGTGGAGAAAGTGTAGAGCATGAAGTAAGTATCATTACAGCAGTGCAAGCGATGGAACACATGGATACAAACAAATATGAAATCATTCCCATTTATGTAGCAAAAGATCGTACTTGGTATACAGGTAAAATGTTAATGGAAATGGATGTATATCGTAACTTTGATACCCTAAAACGTTATGCAAAAAAGGTAATGTTAGTCAAAACAGAAACAGGCTTTTTCTTACAAACCATCAAAGGAATGTTTCGCCATAATGTTGCAGAATTGGATATTGCCTTTCCAATCGTACATGGAAAAGGAGCCGAAGATGGTTCGCTTGCAGGTTTTTTAGATTTTGTTGGAATCCCATATGTTGGCTGTGATGTCATTGGTGCTGCCCTAGGCCAAGATAAAGTAATACAGCGCCAATTAATGGAATTGAATCAAATACCTATTCCGAAATATACATGGTTTTATGATAGCGAATATTTGATGGATAGTGCTAAAGTTGCAAAAGAAGTGAAAAAGCTAGGATATCCAGTGATTATAAAACCTGCCAAACTTGGAAGTAGTATTGGGATCTCTATCGCATCTTCTGCAAAGGAGCTAGATCAATGTATTACAGAGGCTATTACTTATGATAATAAGATTATTGTAGAACAAGTAGTACCTAATTTGTTAGAAGTGAACTGTAGCGTTTTTGGAAATCATGAGTATCAAGAAACTTCCTTCCTTGCAGAAATGTTAACCAAAAATCAATTTTTAACATTTGATGATAAATACCTTTCAGGTGGAAAAGGAAAGAGTAAAATAGGAATGAAGGGTACTGGAAAAATGTCAACAGGGGAAATGGTCATTCCTGCCCGTGTTTCCAAAAAAATAGAGCAAAAAGTAAGAGATTTATCCATTCAAACTTTCCGTACCTTAAATTTAAAAGGAACGGTTCGGATTGACTTTTTAATCAATCGTGAAACAGAGGAAGTATTTGTCAATGAACCCAATACCATACCAGGAAGTTTATCATTTTATATGTGGCGTGGAATCAAAGATTATCCAACTTTGCTAGATGATATGATTACATCTGCCATTAAAGACTATAAAAATGCAAATCAAAAATTATCTTCTTTTGATAGTAATATTTTAAGTACTTTTAATGGTGCCAAAGGAATCAAAAATAAAATAGGGTAAAACCTATTTTTATTTACAATATTTTTATTTTATATTATAATATCTATTTGTGATGTGTATGAAATCTTTTCCAAATATAAAATTAACAACCCGCCAGTTTTTGTCTTTATGTGAACAATCTTATTTTAATTATGGTTCTGAAGCTGTCCTTTATGAAAACCCTTCTCTTTTTGGAGATAATACCCTTGCAAAAATATGGAGTTCTATTTACTGTACTAAAGATGTGATTGAAAATAAATTTGAAAAATTGAAAAGAATGTATCAACTAGATAAATTAAAAGAAATGAACGATATTAAAATTTTGTCATCTATTTCCTGCGGGAAGGAGATAGTGGGATATACCATCAGTAAGAGTATTTATAGAAAAATAGGTATGGAGCTAATCACACGTACACAACTTTTGTATTATTTATTAAAGGCACGTCAAAAATTGCGGCAACTGGAACAAATGGAAATACGATATGGAGATATTTCCATTTCTAACATTTTGATCAATCAAAATGATGTTTGTTTTTGTGATTTGGATAATGTAGCTTATCAAGAGTTAAAGATGGACTTAATGTCAAAAGAATTAGAAGAATTCATGTATCATTATGGTTACAATAGACAGTTGGATGAAAAAGCAGTTTCTTATATATATAATGTATTTACCTTAAAACTGTTATGCTCTTTAAAGGAGAATCGATTGGTAGAAGAATATTTAGAAACAGAACAAATTCCTAGAGAATTCTTACTTGGACCATATAAAAAAATTCGAGAACAAATGCGCGTGATAACACCACAATATGAAGGACACTATTTAGTGGATTATATTAAGGATAAATATAAGCAAAAAGTTAATTCTTATGTATTTGAATCGAACTCGAACTTGGGCCTCTTATGATATTGCCATCAATATCAAAGCGAGAACTATGACATGGACAATCCCATGTTTTTTCTTTTTCATTAAAGATAAGATGACATTTCATATGCGGACAAGTATTGAGTACCTTATGTTCTTTTCCTTTCTCATCTTTATAAATACCAATTCGTTTTCCATCTTCAACAATAACACATACATGATTTTGATAAAACTTCGGTTTTTTGATTAAAGCGGTTTGTGTATATGCTTTTCCATATCGTAATCCATCCATCAAAAAATGACCTATTCTTGTAAAATTCCACTTTCTTTTGATTGAAAATAATTCTTCGTAAATAGAATATTTTTTTAAAATCAAATCTGATAGAATCATACCTGAAAGTGTTCCATTGGTCATTCCCCAAGTATGAAACCCAGTTGCAAGAAAAAGATTAGAGTCTTTCTGTGTTTCACCTATAAAGGGAAGTCCATCATTAGGAACAATATCTTGATTAAACCATATGAAATCAACTGCCTGTTCAAAATGCTTTTGAAAACGATCCTTCATTTTTTCAAAATTTTCAACATCATCGAAATGACTGGTTAACGCATGAGCATAACTTCCATATAGGAGATAATTCTGATGATACCGCATCGAATGCATAGGTATACCAGTTGTAATACAAGAAAGCGATTGCGTATCTTTTACTTGAGAAGCTATGATATAAGATTTTTCAACATGTGTTTTTAGTGGAATAAAACTAGGTGTTACAAAAAAAGGGTAGTGTGTACATACTACAACGATGGTAGCTTCTATTTTTCCTACATTTGTATCAATGACATAACCATCATCCTTTTGCTCCAATTTCGTTGCACATATATTTTCGCCTATCGTTATTTGTTTTTCAATCAGAGATTTTAATCCATAAAGATACTTTAAAGGATGAAAAACAGCCCCTAAAACACCAATCCCATATTGAAAAGGAATAGGAATACTTAATGTATTTACAGTATGATAAGGGACTTTCCACTTTTGAAAATAAGTTTCTTCTTTCTTAATTTTTGCAACTTCATTTTCCTGATTCGCAAGAATATATTCATTGACTTCTTGATAGTCGCAGTCGATTTGATATTTTTCAATTCTCTTTTTTATTTCATCAAAGGCCAGTTTTTGAGATTGATAATAGAGTTGTGCTGCATCACTACCATGCATAGAAGCAATTTTTTGATAAGGAAGTTCTTGTAAATAAGATATTTTGGCAGTCGTATATGCAGTTGCACCAAAACCAATGGTTCCTTTATCAATCAAAAGAATATCGTAATCACTGTCTTTTAAACCAAATGCAACTGACATTCCTGCCATTCCACCACCAATGATACAGATATCAACTTTTTTCTTTTTTAATTCTGTTTTATTATTATTTTTCTGAAATCCTTGTAGCCAAATTGAATGTTCCATAAGCAATCACCATTTTTAATATGGAAAAAGCAGTATAAATTATACAAAAAAGAACAAACTACAAATGGTGATTGTATGAAAAAAATAGGAATTCTATTAAGCTTTTTATTGATATTAACTGGTTGTGGTACCAAAGAAAAAAAGTTAGAACTGAATAAAATCAATAGAGAACTCAAAGAACTTACTCAACAACAAATGGATTATAATAATTTGACTCAAGTGGTAGAGGAAAAATTAGACACTGTGATTATTTATGAAAAGGAAGAAATAATAGATCAAATTGGACTAGACGAAACAATGTATGAAAATATCTTTTTCTGTGAATCCAAAGAGGGGATAGAGATATATTTAATCGTACAGCCTAAAGAAAATAAAAAAGATATGGTAATAGAATTGATACAACAATATTTTGAAGCGAAATTACAAGGAACTGAAAATGAAGAAGAAAAACAAATCTATCAAAATCGGGTGGAACAATCCTATGGAAATAATCTTATCTATTTAGTTGGAACGAATTTAAAAGAAAAATTAAATAAAATAAAAGAAATAAAAGAAAAAATATTTCCTGATATGTTAGTCTTAACAAAAGAAGATTTAGAAACAGATGTTCATTTAAATATGGATGATATAGAAGCCTATACATTTGCAGTTACGGATAAACTCAATCGTGTAGAACAGTATATTATTCTCAAATATAAAGAAGAAACTAGTGTACGTAAAAGTATGCATGATTATTTTGAACAGTTAGAAAATGAATGGAAAGAAAAAGATAATATCAAGTATCAAATGTTAAAAAACCGTATGGAAAAACAATTGGGGAATTATTTGATTTATTTGGTTTCAACCGATAATCAAACTGCTTATAAAATAATTGAACAATCTTATCAGTAGTATAATTTGATTTCAAATACATAAATTAAACTATATGGAGGGATAACATGAATTTTAGAAATAGCGCTTTATGGAATGGATTTGTGGAACGAAATGAAATAGAACCATTCAAAGCTGATATTTATGAATTGGATGATCAAGAATGCATCGAAATGGATTTACCTGGCTATGACAAAGAAAATATCACCATAGATTACAACAATGGATATTTGATGATAACTGCAATCAAAAAGGAAGAAGAAAAAAATTATATCCATCAAGAACGTTATTATGGAGAATATAGTCGTTCTTTCTATGTAGGGGATTTGAATGAATCCAATATCAAGGCTTCCTTTACCAATGGAATTTTAAAAATCACATATCCAAAAGAAAATAATCAGCCGATGGAACGTAGAATTCCAATCGATTAGATACTTTTTGTATCTTTTTTCATTTTATTATATTTTATAAATTAGGAATCAATTAAATTCAAAAATAAATAAATTGTGATAACAAAAATAAAAATATGTTTTAATGATAATGCAAATAGGTAGATTATGTCATTTGTATCATGTTAACCTTTGTGTTATATTGATAACCAAGGAGGGATGATATGGCAAAAATATTAGATGGACAAGAATTAGAAACATTCAAAAAAGAACATCAATTGAGCGCTTTTTCTATCATTATCAAAATGGATGACAAAAAGAAACAAGCAAGTTATATCATTGATGGACAAAGAGAAATAAAAGGCAACTACGAAGTATTAAAAAAGTATATGGACTAACCTATACTTTTTTTGCTATACTAAAATTAGGTGATTCATATGGGAAAGAAAATCAGTTTGATTGTTGTTTTCATCATTGCATCAGTTTTAATAGATTATTTACTAGTTTGTTATCGGGATACCAGACCTTTGTTGGCATTTCAACAAGGTGATGCATATATTGGAATTGGTTATAAGGCTTGGCATTGCAAATTAGAAAATGGAAAGTATCACAATGAAGTCGGTTTTTATGATATGAAATATACTTGTCCTAAACTAGTGGAAGAGACCTCAAAAGAGGTGAAAACATGTACATTCACCCAAACGTATTATTTGTTACATGAGGCACCAAGTCATGATGAAAACTATCATTATTTAACGTTACGAAAGTTTCAAGATGAACCTGTTGTTACAGTAAAAGTCTTAAAGAGTTTGAATGCTACGATGGAGGTTGGAAAGGCATATGAATTTACATTTGAAAGTGGAAATGATTCAGATTTAAAGGAAATTCATTCCATATTCTCTCAAGCAACATTGTTAGCAATTATTCCAACAGACAAAGTAGGGATGGACCAAATACAAACCAGTTGTTCTAAAAATAAGTAATTCTTGTTGGTCAGTTTTAAATGTCGTTATACCTTGATTAATCAGTATTTACGACATTTTTTATATTTTTAATTGACAAAAAAAATCAATTCCATTCTGGAATTGATTTTATCATTAAGCTCAAAACTATACAAATACATAATATTATAAAACGACTTTTTGACAAGTCGTTTTACTTAATACTCGAAAAGTTCGGGCTTTCTATCAATCTGGTGTGTGAGTAAATCACGTTTGGAAATTTGAATTAAGGTTAATTCCTTAACTAATTATAGTATTAATCTTATAGTATTGCATTAAAAATTAAAATCATTTCAACTTTCTTATATCACTTAAAAGTTTCTTTTGTGTGTCTAAAACAAAAGTCTAAGAATCCATTATATAGATCGGAAGAGCACACGTCTGAACTCCAGTCACATTCAGAA
>CARSXK010000020.1:0-781 GCA_949065595.1 uncultured Bacilli bacterium | reverse complement strand
AAGTCTAAGAATCCATTATATTTTATTTTAATCAATTCATCATTCAACTCAAAAAATATTTCTACTTTATTATCTTTTATTCCTTTTATTTTAAGCATTATATTGCTTTCAATCTCCGTATCTAAAAATTTTTCTGTATCAAATACTTCAAAAAATATATCATTTTCAAAAGGGACCTCATTATAATTTTTATTCAAAAAACAGTTTATATTATTATCTTTTTCAAATCCTGCATCTAAATTTATATAGCCTTTTTCTTTATTATCAATATTGATAAATGATAATTGTATATTGATATTATATCCTTTATTTCCGTTTTTTGTATATGTTCCAACAAATATTTTTTGTTCACTAACTTCAATTTTTTTATTGTCTATATACAACATAAATATCACTCCTTTATATTTTATACTTAAATACAATATCATTTGATATCTAACTTATTTAATAAAATCTTCTAATTTTTTTCTTTCGCTGTTGTTAGTTAAAAAGTATAGCCATTTTGTATCTAATAAATCCTTAACATATTTTTTATCGTTTAATTTCAATATACTATCTACAATATATTGTTGATCTAATTCTTTCCAAAAATCATTACAGGCATTTAGGAAATCAGCTAGTACGTGAGCATCTTTATATTTTATAAAATAATCAATCAAAAATTTTTGATTATATTCAGTATATATACATGTTAAAAATATTATACAATATAAATTTTTTTCACTTATTGGTGTTAGTATAGATATATAGACACAAAAAACTTTAGTAATGGTATACTAGG
>CARSXK010000019.1:0-22480 GCA_949065595.1 uncultured Bacilli bacterium | reverse complement strand
AAACGCTATTAGATGCATTAAAAAAAGATACCATATATGCTTTGGAAAAAGATACCCTAGTAGATGCGATTTTAGAACAAGTTGGCATAATCAATAGTAAGATTACTGAAATTGAGAATCAAATCACAAAATTACAAATGGAAAAAGAAAATATTCCAAAAGAGGCAGTAGAATTACTGAAAATAACAACTGAACCAGATAAACAATTTGCACCTTATTCATTATCTGATAGTGCAGAAAACTATTCTAAAATAATTGTTCGTTATAATTTAACCTATTATGAAGGCTGGGGTGTTCAACCAATCGATTATGTGATTGATGTAAAAGCTATGGGATTATTAGGGAAAATCTATTATTTCAGAAATACCTATTATTATGATGAAACTTGGAATTTTTCTTTATGGGGAAACATAACAGATAACAAATTTGTCCTTGCATATCATACTCGTGTAGGTGCAAAATTTGAAAATATAACAGTATATGGTATTAAATAAAAAAATTGCCAAAACAAACTTTTGGTAGTAAAATAGTAATAAGTTAGGAGTGATGCTATGTTAAAAGTAGATAGTGTAACCAAATATTATGGTGATTTTTTAGCAGTAGATCATTTATCCTTTGAAGTAAAACCAGGAGAAATATTTGGTTTACTAGGAATAAATGGTGCGGGAAAGACTACCACCTTTCGTATGATTATGGGACTTCTGGACGCAACAGAAGGAAGTATTACACTAGATGGAAAAAAGATTGATTATGATACAACAGACCAAATCGGCTTTTTGACAGAAGAAAGAAGTTTATTAACCAAATTGACAGTCAAAGAACAATGTCTTTATTATGGTGTTTTGAAGGGAATCAAAGAAAGTGAAGTCATCAAAAGAATGGATGCACTTTTAACTGAATTTGGAATTTCTGAATATCGCGAAAAAAAAATCAAAGAACTTTCCAAAGGAAACCAACAAAAAATTCAATTTATTACTGCCATTTTAAATGAACCGAAGTTACTCATTTTAGATGAACCATTTTCTGGATTGGATCCTTTTAATGTTGAGTTATTCAAACAAAAAATTATAGAAATGGCGTCCAAAGGAAGTATGATAATTTTCTCATCACATCGTATGGAACATGTCGAATTATTTTGTAAGAAATTAGTCATTTTATTAAAGGGAAAACCTGTCATTGAAGGCTATTTACAAGACATCAAAGAACAGTACCGAAAAAAGAATATTTTTATAAAGGGAAATATTCAAAAAGAAGAATTGGCTCAAATCAAAGGTGTTGTTTCTGTTGAAGAGTATGGGGATGCATTAGAAGTAAAAATTGAAAATAATGATATGGTTTCTAATGTATTTGATGTGGTAAAAAAGAAAAAAGATATCACAAAGTTTGTGGTAGAAGAACCTTCTTTAAACGAGATTTTTGTAGCGAAAGTAGGTGAATCTTTTGAAAACTAAATTAAAATTTTTAACAACTATGAGTTTAAAAAGAAAAATAAAAACAAAATGGTTTTTAATTGCTAATATATTACTTGCAATTGTCATCGCAGGAATTATTAACATTGATACCATTATTACTTTCTTTGGTGGTGATTTTGATAAAATAGCGAAAGTATATGTAATTGACGAAACCAAAGAATCATTTGCCATTTTAAAAGAACAAATTCAATTGAATAGTATCAACTTTAGTGGGGGAGAAGAATCTTCTTATGATGTGATATTGAGTGAAACCAAAGAAGAAAATGCTATGAAATTAATTGAAGAAGACAAAAAAGCTTATGTCTTTATTATCAAACCAAATGAACAAACGGTTTTAGATGTTACATTGGTAACTGATGGGTATATTGATACCATTGACTTCCAATTACTTTCATCTGCTGTAAACAATACCAAAACGATGCTTGCCATTCAAAAAAGCAATTTAACAGAAGAAGAAATCAACAAACTTTATGCATCGGTTGAAATCAAACGCCTTTACCGGGATGAATCGAAAAAAACAGAAGATGAAAATATGGAAATGGTGATGACAACAGTCTTTCCAGTGATTATTTTACCATTTTTCATGTTAACTCTTTTCCTAGTACAAATGATTGGAGCAGAAGTAAATGATGAAAAAACAACAAGAGGAATGGAAATCATCATTTCCAATGTATCTCCTAAAATACACTTTTTTTCCAAAGTAATATCTGGAAATCTCTTTGTGATATGCCAAGGAATTTTATTGATAATATATGGAGCAGTTGGTTTACTCATTCGCCACTTACTTGGAAATGGTGGAATTACAAGTATTCTTGGCGGCGAAGTAGGTAAAGTGATGAGTAATGTTATGGGTACAGAATTTTTATCTAAATTACTTTATATTATTCCAATTGCCCTTGTATTAATGTTATTGACCTTTTTGGCTTACTCACTTCTTGCTGGAATATTGGCTTCTATGACTACCAATACTGAAGATTTTCAACAATTACAAACACCAATTGTTGTGATTTCTTTAGTAGGATACTATTTGGCTATGATGGCTGGAGTATTTGATGGAGCTTTGTTTATTCGCATACTATCTTATGTGCCATTGATTTCCGCCATTTTATCCCCAACACTACTTGTGTTAGGTCAAATTAGTGTGATTGATGTTGCATTGTCAATTATATTTATGATAATTGGAAATTTCTTATTGATTAAATATGGGTTAAAAATTTATAAGGTTGGGATTTTAAATTATTCCTCAAAAGATTTATGGAAGAAAATGTTTAAAGCCTTAAAGTCTTAAAACTGCATTTTGCAGTTTTTATGTTAAAAAATTAAGGAGGATTTATGGCAATGGCTGATTTACAAATTTTACAGGAGAAAATAAAAGAATTGATAAAAGAGTTTCAAATAATATTTGATAATGAAAACTATAAAAGTGGGATGTTTTTTGGTTATGTTTTTAATGAAATTGTTAATTTTCCAACAGAAGATGTGTTAAGCGCGATTCAAGAAAAATCAATAGAATTAGAGAAACTTCAGGAAGAAGCCAAAAAAAGAAAAGTACTTCAAATACTTGTAGAAGGTATTTTCAAATCAAGGGAAATTTGGCAGAACAAATATAAAGAGGAAAAACATGCATATATAGTGCAATGTGCAACAAATCTTGAGCCAGATGAAGTTTTAAAGGCAAAATCGTTAGAACAAATTCGAGCTATTTGTTTAGATGCTATCTTTTGCCGCCACTTAAATGCCACTCTTTGTTGCCACCTTTTGGGGTGTGAGAATCGGCTTATAAACGGTGAGCCACAGCAGGTTTTACCAGCTGAGCTTGAACAATATGAAAGAGTAAAAAAATTATTGCTAGAGATGAAATAAAAAATATGTTTGTTCATTGAAGAATAAGTATAACTTATCATCAATAATTACTTTGTGTGGGCCTCTATGCGATACTCGTGTGTTCCACGGTTCATAAGCAACCCTTGTTTTTAGTTTCTTTTCAGTAATTATCTAATCTATGAAGTTTTTTGATTTTGGGTTGAATGCCCTTTGTTTCATCAAGTATTTATGGTGGGTAATACCATATTGCTTGCTACAACAATTATACTTACTAAAAGATAACAAAAAGAACAATATTTGTGATTGATTAAAAAAAACTACATGTTTATTTTCCAAAAAATTGACAAAAACCTATAATACTGCTATGCTATAAAACAAAAAAGGAGGATTTACATGAATCAAGAAAAACAAAAATTAATGGAACATTATGCTAACATTTCTTTCAATAAAGAAGCCATTACAATAGAAGAGATATCAACCATGACCCTTGATTTTTCCCAAAATGGTAAAATCAAAATAGCAGTTTATCTAACAAAACTATACGCAACTATGAAAATGCTAGAAAAAGAGCAATTAAAAGATGCTCTTTCTGAACCAGAAGTGGCTCATGTCTACCATAAAATAGAAAAATGTATTCCGAAGCATCTGGTTCGGAAATACGTTATGGCAAAAGCAAGAGAAGTAGAAAAAATGGCAATCGATATGATTTCTATGTATTCTGAAAAATCATTTAATAAAATTTTGATAAATTTGATTTTTGATATGTGCAGTGAAAAATATGAAAGCGTATATACTAACACTAAAAAATTAATGGATTTGCTTTCTAGTGACGTAAAAAAAGAAGAAATGATAAGAAATCTTGAAAATGCGAAAGCAAAATTAGAAGTGATAAAGTGTATGTCTAAAAATCGTGATTACATCACAAAATTAGATGCTATGATATCTAATTTAAATATTGCATTGGAAAAAGAAGAATATCGAGAAATGATTCAAGAGACTTTCCATGCGAATACTCAATTTATAAAAACTACAAGATCTCATATGATGGGAAAGTTCATCATAAAATAAAGATTAGAATCAAAAGAGGAACGGTAATTGTCGTTCCCTTTTTCATAAAATGGAGTTTTTTTCATATACTGGAATAGGTGATATTCATGCAGATAATAAAGAATTTGCGAGGTTATTTATTAGAGGATGAATTTCAAATTCGTATATTAGATGGCAAAGTAAATGTAGTCAATTATGATAGTATTGGCCATTTTGATTCTAATAAAGTAATTTTGAAATACCAATCCAGCTCTGCAATCATAACAGGAGATCACCTTGTTGTTTCTAAATTACTGACAGATGAAATATTAATAACAGGTAATATCAAAAATATAGAACTTAGGTGATTTCATGAAAAATGCATTTTCTGAATATTTTGGTAGTAAAGTGCGTGTTTGTGTCAAAGGAAAAAATGTCGAACGGTTTTTAAAAAGACTTGCCGATCGAAAAATTGAGCTTTATGAAATTGAATATATAAAATATGACGAAGTAAACATCGTCATTCAAAAAAAAGTATATGAAAAAGTAGAAGAAATCAAAACGATATATGAGCTATCTATTCAACAAGTTTATGGAATAGAACGACTCAAACAAATCCTATTTCAAAATAAGTACATGATACTTGCTTTTTGTGTTGGAATCATCCTATTATTTTGCCTAACACATACAACCTTTGAAGTAGAAGTCATTCATAATAGTAAGGCCATGAGAACCTTGTTGCAAGAAGAACTTGCCAAAAATGGAATTGACAAATGGAAACCCATTAAATCTTACCTAGAAATTCAGACCATTAAAACAAAAATTTTGGAGAAATATAAAGATAAAATTGAATGGTTAGAAATTGAAAATGTAGGAACAAAATATATTGTTCGTGTCGAAGAACGTATGATAACTGATGAAAAAGAAACGTATCCCATACAAGATATTGTAGCTAAAAAACCAGCCATCTTGCTTCGTATTGAAGGAGAAGCTGGGGAAATTGTAAAAAATATAAATGATTATGTGAAAGCAGGAGATGTAGTCATTAGTGGAAACATTAATTTAAATGAAGAGATAAAACAACAAGTCTCTGCAAGAGGAAAAATATATGGAGAAGTATGGTATAAATCTACAGTAGAATATCCATTATCATATTATGAGGAAAAAGAAACAGGAAGAAAACACAACGTATATACCTATCATTTTTTAAATAAAAGAATTGAACTTTTTAATTTTCATCCTTTTAAAAATAAAAAAATAGAAGCCAAAACCATTTGGAAAAGCAATCTCTTTCCCTTTTCTCTATCTTATGAAAAACAAAAAGAGGTAACTGTAATTGATGAGACTTATAACAAAGAACAGGCCATTCAAAAAGCAACAGAATTGGCTACTAAAAAAATAGAGGATCAACTATCTGAAAAAGAGGAAATAATTCGCGTTCAACAATTGAAAGTAGAAGAAAATGAGCGTACAATAGTAGTAGAGTTGTTTTTTGCGGTATTAGAAGATATTACAGATATCAAACCAATAGAACCAATTGTCATAGAATAGGTTGTGATACAATGTTTGATGTAACTATTTATAATATTCTTAAAAACATTTGGCCTATGATTTTCATTTTTACTGTTATTTTATCTTCTATACGAATTGTATATTTGATGAAAAATAATGAACCATTTGTTTTATACCAAGAACTGATAAAACTTGGGTTTGTGATTTATGTGATGTGCTTGTTCCATGTGGTTACTTTCCAAGATGTCAGTTGGTCTAGTTCTAATTTTATTCCTTTCAAGGAAATGTTTCGTTACCGTATGTTTAGTACGATGTTTTTTCGTAATGTGGTGGGGAATTTATTGATGTTTTTACCATATGGCTTTTTCGTTTCTTATTTTTTAAAGCTAGATAAAAAACGAACTGCTTTTCTTTTAAGCCTGATTGTATCTTGCACAATAGAATCCACACAACTGATGATTGGTCGTGTTTTTGATGTAGATGATATTATGCTCAATATACTGGGCGGGCTATGTGGATATTATATATATCGTTTTCTTCATTTTATCAAAGACCGTCTCCCTCTTTTTTTGAAAACCGAAATATTTTATAATGTAATTGCGATTCTTGTTGTTTTTCTCATTTTAGGGTATTTGTATCAATTATTGGAAGTAGGTGTAATATAGTGTTTCAAATTTTTAATGAAGTAAATCAAACGATAACAGAAATACAATGCATACAAGAAGTATTAGAACGTGCGATTCAAAATCAGAAGTTAGACAATGTAGAATTTAATGTGATTTTGGTGGACAACCCTTATATCCATAAGCTCAATAAAGAATATCGTAATATTGATAGAGAAACAGATGTCATTACGTTCGCATTAGAAGATACCAAAGATATTACATACGAAAATTATCGCTTACTAGGAGATATTTATATTTCCGTAGATAAAGCAAAAGAACAAGCAACGATATATGGACATAGTTTAAAAAGAGAACTTTGCTTTTTAGCAGTACATGGCTTTTTGCATTTATTAGGATATGACCATATGAATGAAGAGGATGAAAAAGTGATGTTTGGATTACAGGAGGTTATTTTGAATGAAGCAGGAATTACGCAATAAAGGGGAAGGCAATTTTTTCATCCGCTATATCAAAAGCTTTTTCCATGCTTTGAACGGAATTGGGTATGCCTTTCGATATGAACATAATATGTATATTATTTTTCTGGCAATGATTATCGTAACAGGAGCAGGCTTTTCCTTTCAAATTTCCCAGATAGAATGGCTATTTTGTATTATCGCAATGGGACTTGTAACGGCAGTAGAATTAATCAATTCAGCAATTGAAGCAGTATGTGATCGAGTTACATTAAAGTCTGATCCTTTAATCAAAATTGCCAAAGATACCGCATCAGGTGCCTCTTTGGTATTGAGTATAACAGCCGCTTTGATTGGTATCCTGATTTTTTTCCCAAAGGTGATGGAATTATTTTCCTAAATATGATATTTAAAAATGCGAAAATAAATGATAATATATAGATACAAAATAATAAAAGGAGGTTATCAAATGAAAGAAAGACTAGAACAATTAATTCAAAATGCATCTACTCCTTATTACCATTTTCCCGTTGCTTGTATTGTAGAATGCAAAGATGGAAATACGTTTGATGGGGTCAATGTAGAAACTTCATCACAGGGGTCTGGCGTATGTGCAGAGAGAGTGGCATTATTTTCTGCAATCGCCCATGGGTATCACAAAGGGGATTTTAAAACACTATATTTATACAATACAACAGAACAAACTATTTTTCCCTGTTTTATTTGTAGACAAGCCTTGATGGATTATTGTGATTTGAATACGAAAATTGTTTCTTATAATACAAGTGGGGAAGTGGCAGAAGTTCTTGTCAGTGACTTATGTCCTTATCCATTTGATGAAGGGGATTTGAAATGAAAAGTGGCTTTGTTAGTTTGGTGGGCCGACCCAATGTAGGGAAATCTACTTTACTCAATCAAATCATTGGTAAAAAAGTAGCCATTACATCCAATAAACCACAAACAACTAGAAATATCATACAAGGAATTTACAATGAGCCTGATATTCAAATCGTATTTGTCGATACCCCAGGGATTCATAAACCATCTCATAAACTGGGAAATTACTTAAATAAACAAGCCTATTATAGTATTGAGGATGTGGATGTTATTTTATTTTTAGCCGATGTGAGCGCTTATATAGGAAAGGGAGACCAATACATCATTGATAAATTGAAAGAAACAAACAAACCAGTTATTTTAGTTCTCAATAAAATTGATTGTATTTCTAAACATTCCTTACTTGAAAAAATAAATACCTATAAAGATTTGTATCCATTTCAGGAGATTGTTCCTGTATCTGCTTTAAAAAACAATAACACCAATACTTTAATTTCAGTACTCAAAAATTATTTGCCGGATTCTATTCCTTATTATGAAGAAAATCAAATTACCAATAAACCACTAACATTTACCATCGCAGAAATTGTGAGGGAAAAAGTATTTGAACTAACAGAACAAGAAGTTCCCCATTCTTTGACTTGTGTGGTAGAAGCAATCGAAAAAGGAAAGAACAGTTACCATATTCATGTTGCTATTATAGTTGACCGAGATTCTTTAAAAAAAATTGTGATTGGAACAAAAGGAAGTAAAATCAAAAAAATAGGAATTCGTGCCAGAAAAGAATTAGAAGAATTGTTAGAAAAAAAAGTGTATTTAGAAACTTATGTGAAAACCATTCCTAAATGGAGAGATCAGGAAAAATATTTATTAGAATTTGGTTTTCATGATTTTGAATAGGAGAAAGTTATGATAAGTCAAGAAAAATTATGTTGCATGTTACAAAGTGAGAGACGAAAAAATAAAGCAGAAAAGTATTGTCAGAGGAAAATTTATGAGATATATATGCTTGCTTGGAACTATACGCCATCTTTGGCACAGTCCAATTCTAGCCACCAATTAAAACAACTACAAGAACAACTAAAAAGTAATAAAAACTGGTTTTTGTCATATTTGATACTCCATGATTGGAATCGTGTGGAAGAAGATATTTATATTAAGCAAAGAATCATTTGTACCATGGCAATTTATTTGGCATATGATAAATCACTTCACCCACTTGAACAACTGCATATTCAGAAGTATTATATCAAAAATATGACTACTATCGATAAATCGCCATTTACAGAAATTGCCCAACTATCTTATTTACAAAATAGCCTTTACGAAAATGGTAAAACCAGCTATGTGAAAAAATAATGCTTATTTTGTAGAATTGTTTTTTGTATAAAATAAAGAAAAAATCACTATGATAAAATAGGAAGGTGAATTTATGCAAAAACAACTACTATGGGATTTATTTGAAAATACAGGAAAAATAGAATACTATATAAAATATAAAGAACTACAAAAGCAAGAAAAGAAAATATAAATTGAACAAAGAGGTTGCGTTATGTTAGAAAAAATAGAAGGCATTATCATTGGAGTAAGAGCGTACAGTGAAACAAGCAAAATTATTTCTATTTTAACCAAAGAATATGGAATTTTGAGTTGTATTGCCAAAGGTTCACGCACGTTAAAAAGTGAATTAAGAAGTGTAACAGACAAAATGACCTATGGTCTTTTTCATATGCATTATAAGGAAAATAAATTGTCAACTTTAGTCAGTGTCGACGTCATGGATTCTTTTCGAAATATCAAAACAGATATTGTGAAAATTAGTTATGCTAGTTTTGTTTTAGAACTATCTGAACAAGTTATGAAGCAAAACCAAAATGAAGAAATTTACAATTTATTGATCTCGACATTAAAAAAAATAGAGGCAGGGTTTGATCCTTTTGTTCTAACCAATATCTTGGAACTGAAATATCTAGAGTATCTAGGTGTCATGCCTATAATAGACGCTTGTAGTGTATGTGGGAAAAAAACTTCTATCGCAACGCTTTCTAGTGATCGAGGCGGGTATGTCTGCAATCAGTGTTTGACTGGGGAAAAAATAGTTAGTGAAAAAACCATTAAATTAATACGTATGTTTTATTATGTTGCAATTGATAAAATCTCTACTTTAGAAATTAACGAATCTGTTAAAAAAGAAATCAATACCTTTTTAGAAAATTATTATGATCGATATACAGGAATTTATTTAAAAAGCAAGTTTTTTTTACAAAATTTGAATCGCATTTAGATAGGAGTTTATATGAAAAATTATATATATTTAATATGTCCCTTTACTACATTAGTTCTTTGTCAAATCATTAAATTTTTGATTGAAACCATCCAAACAAAAAAATGCAATTGGTCTAGATTATTCAATGGAAGTGGCGGTATGCCAAGTAGTCATACTACCTTTTCTTCATCCGTTACCATGTTAATTGGTTATACCATTGGCTTTGATAGTCCTATATTTGCAGTTGCCTTAATTTTTATGCTCATCATTGCTTATGATTCCATGGGGTTAAGGCTGGAAAGTGAAAAACAAGCGCAAGCCATTAATATGATGTTTGAAAAATTTGAAAAAGGAAAATGGAAAACAGGATATCATAAATTAAAAGAAGAAATAGGGCATCAACCGTTAGAGGTATTGGTAGGATTATTATTGGGGACTACTTCTGCTTTTCTTTTTTTCCATTTGTTTTTTTAAAAATATGTTCAAATAATAAAAATTATGTTAAAATAAATAATAGGTGATGATATGCAAGCGTTCATACAACAAGTTAAAATGAATTTGAATCAAAATCAAATATTAACAGAAGAGGTAAAAGAACAAATTTTTATGGTAATACAAGAAATGCATCAAAAAATGCAAGCTTTAGGTGTTTCATTACCAGAAGATTTATTATTAGAAAGAATCAAAAACGTATCCATTGAAATCGGAAATAAATTTTTAAACAAAGAAGCGTATCAGTACAATGCAGAAGCAAATAAGTTGACATTTTCGGTAGACAATATTGAAAAAGAGAATCAAGCAAATGTAGTATGTCAGGCGTTATTCGCACTTGCTTATATTCAGGACTCTAAAAAACCTGAAAAAGGAATTGATGGAAAAGAATTTTTTGCAATTACCAAAGGAGCTTTTGAAATATTTGCAAATAATATTGTGCCCAATAATGGAGAAAAAGGTAGTTATGAAGATGAGCAAATTATTATAAATTTAGTCAACGATGTAACAGATGGAAAATTATTAGATGGCATTTTGCAGGCGGATAGTGAAAAAATAAGAGAAACAATTGAAAAATATAATCTTTCTACTTCCAATCATTATGCCAATTACAATCTTATTGCTCGCAAATCTGGTTGCCTTAATAGCCAACTGGGAGAAATTCAAAAACAATTGATTGATCATTTTTTTGAAAAATCCCCAGTGGAAATCAAAAAACAACTGCATACAATAGAATCTCACTTGGCTACCACTCCCGAGATGATGTCAAACCCAAGTCAATATAGAGATTTGCCACAAATAAATCATTTTTTTAGAAAGAAAAAGGAAGAATGTTTTAATCTAGATAAAGGTATTCCAGTGTCATCGAAACCGATACCAGAACCAACACCAGCTGATTTTTATGGTATTTATTTAGGAAGTGGAAAATCGTATTAGAATTCAAAAAAGAAATTTTAGTTTTCTTTTTTTTGCACACAATATAGATAGATGTTGCTCTTTCATAAAAATAATGATATTATGTATGAGGTAAACAACAATCATTTTTAAGGAAGTGTAACTATGATTGAAATCCAAACGGATTCTAGAAAAATAAAACAAGGCGATACTTTTGTTGCCGTAAGATGTGAAGTAAATGATGGACATCAGTATATTGAGCAAGCAATCAAGGCTGGCGCAACCAAAGTAGTGGTGGAACAAGCTGGCGAATATGGTGTAGAAACGATTGTGGTAGAAGATACAAGAAAATATTTGAATGCATATTTAAAGGAACACTATGGCCAATATATTGAACAGATGCGTTTAATTGGAGTAACAGGAACCAATGGAAAAACGACAACTGCTATGTTATTACATGATGCGCTGAACTTATTAGGAGAAAAAACGGCATATATGGGAACAGTTGGATTTTATATTCGTAAAAAAATATGCAATTTACCCAACACAACAGTCGATATATGCGATATGTATGACCTTTTTATGCAAGCATATGAAGCCGGTTGTAAAAATATTGTAATGGAAATGAGTAGTCATGGTTTAGAAAACGAGCGCTGTGAAACTTTGCAATTTGATTATGCAATATTCACCAATTTGACACAAGATCATTTAGATGAGCATGGTACTATGGAAAATTATGCCCTAGCAAAACAAAAATTATTCAAACGAGTAAAATCAACAGGTTTTGCATTTGTCAATCAGGACGATGACTACCGAGATTACTTTTATTTGAAGGAAAATTCCAATATTACTTTTGGATTTGGTGAAGCCGATTACCAAGTTATTTCTGATACAATGTCTAGTTCAGGTACAGAATTTACGTACCAAGTCAAGCAAAAAAAATATAAAATTCATACAATATTGTTAGGAAGATATAATATTTATAATATCCTTGGTGTTATCGCAATATTACATCAAATGCAAATAGCGCCTTCTACTATTTCCGATCTGGTTGCGAAATTAAAACCACCAGTTGGAAGAATGGATACCATACTTTATCAAAATAACAGTATTATCATTGATTATGCCCATACCCCAGATGCCTTTGCCAACTTATTTCATACCATGAAGGAATTTCAAAAAGGCAATATTTATACAGTATTTGGTTGTACAGGCGATCGAGATCGTAACAAACGTTCTATTATGACAAAGATGGTTGCAGAAATATCGAAATATTTCATTATTACCAATGATGATCCACATTTTGAACAAACAACCCAAATTGTAAATGATATGATTACAGGATTAGAATATGATAATTATGAAGTTTGTTTGGATCGTAAACTTGCCATTCGAAAAGGAATTGATTTATTAGAAAAGAATGACATACTTTTGATTCTAGGAAAAGGTCATGAAGAGTTTATGATAATAGGAAAAGAACGCATTCCTTTTAATGATAAAAAAGAAGTATTGGCATATTTAGAGGAAAAATAAAATAGAAAGTATTTTTATCACAGCTATAGTGAAGTTGTGATATACTAGTTTTGGAGTGTGATAATATGTTGGTTTTAGCAAAAGCAATGCTTGCACTTATGATAGGGTTTATCTTGGCCATTGTATGTGGATTGCTACTGATTCCTTTTCTTAAAAAAAGAAAAGTAGGACAGAGTGTGAGTATCTTTTTAAAAGAAAAACATAAAGAAAAAGATGGGATTCCAACTATGGGTGGATTTATATTTATCATTCCTACGATTGTAGCGATTGGCCTTCTTTTATGGATGAATAAAATTGAGTGGAGCGAAAATTTAGGCATTATATTGTTAGTTTTTACAGCATATGGCCTTTTAGGATTCATTGATGACTATCTAATTATTCGCAGAAAAAACAATATAGGGCTTACAGAAGTTCAAAAATTATTCGGACAACTCATTATCGCTATTTTATTCTTTTATATATTTATGAAAAGTGGACATAACCCTGGACTCAATATTCATACACTAGGAATTGAAATTCATATGGGTTGGTTATATGGCTTATTTTTACTATTCATATTGGTTGCTAGTAGTAATGCTGTTAACATTGCAGATGGATTAGATGGACTTGCGGGAGGACTTTCCTTGATTGTTTTTTTAGCAATGGGTTTGATTGCATGGAATTCTAGTTGGGTATCTGGATATGAGAGTATCGCCGTATTTTGTTTTATTTTAGTGGGTTCTTTATTGGGGTTTCTATTTTATAATACGCATCCTGCTAAAATTTTTATGGGAGATACAGGCTCATTGTCACTTGGAGCAACAATGGCGAGTGTAGCTGTATTAACCAATCACGAGTTAACTTTTATTATCATTGCTGGGGTATTTATCATAGAAACACTTGTTTGTATCATTCAAACAATATCTATGGTATATTGTAATAAAAAAATATTCTTAATGACTCCCTTACACCATCATTTTGAAAAATTGGGTTGGGAAGAACGTGATATCGTAAAAATGTTTTGGGTATTTGGCTTGATACTTGCTATGTGTGGTGTATTATTTGCTGTATGGATTTAATCTTGTAACCAAGATTTTTTTCTTGCAATTAAGATGCTAACATGGTATATTAGTAGCCATGTAGAAAAGGGGAATTTATTATGTTTATTGATAAAGAAAGAGAATTGGAGCGCTTAAAAGAAGAAATTTTGAAATTGCAACAAAAACATATGCAAGAACAAATAAAAAGAGATAATCAAATAATAAGAAAATACATTCGAACATCATCTAATGATATAGAAAAGCGTTTTGTGCAAATGGAGGAAAAAAATAAACAAGAAATAACACAACCTTTAATCTGTTCCAAACAATTGCGGAATGTAGATCATAGTTTCATCGATTTTATATGGAACAAAAATAAAGTAATTTGTAGGACATTATACCTTCTTCTATGCGTTGCCATGATAAAAGAAGGATATGATCAATTCTTTTTTGATACGACGATAGATTCTGAAGAAATTGTTAATAAATTATACGAAACATTAGAAGAAAATGAAACGATAAAACCAGAATATTTAGCCGCCATAGAACCATTGAGAGACTATTTTGAGGATAGTGAGGATATCGACTTTTTGGATTTTAATCAAAAATTGGCAACATTGGAATTGGTAGAATCTGAAGAATTAAATCGATATCGAATTGATGATTTTCTGTATCATGTAAGGGCACAATATATTATGTCAGATAATCGAATCATTTTCTACATAAATGAAGGAGAACCTATTCGAGATTTTCCCCATGAATTTGTTCATGTAACAGGTCATTTCTTTGATTATCCTTGGTTGAGTGAGGGAATTACTGAACTTGTAGCGAGTGAATATTGTTTCAATGGAAAAGAAACATTCTACCTCAATGGTGTAAAGTGTGCTCGCATTTTATGTGAATTAGTATCTCCTGAAATTGTTCGAGAATCATTTCAAAAGGGAGATTCACGAATCATAATAGAGAAATTGACTTCTCTTTTTGGGGATGAAATAATTGCTAAATTTTTCTTGAATGAAATGGAACAAATAAGCAATTTAGATCAAAAATTGGATGTAGATAGAGTGAAACGATTACGCTTATTTATCTTTCAACTGATGATGACTAGTGATTCATTCGATGAAAATGAAAAATGGAAAGCTAGTGTGATTGGTGACTACTTTGCTTCAATGTATGACTTGTCTGCAATCAATTATAATATCCCACTCTATTTTAATGTACAAACTGATAAAATGAAACGAGAAACAGAAATGGATTGGTCTAAAAAATTAAAACAAAACCCCAATATACAGTTACAGTCAAAGGAACAATAAAAATGGAAGATAAAAAGAAAAAATATCAGGCACTTCGTTTTGGATTATGCTATGGTGTTTATGGAATACTAGGAAGTATGGCATTAAGTTTTGCTGTGAAAGAATCATTGGAACATGTAGACTATAGAATTGTACATTTATTGCATTTATATCGAAATGAAACGTTTTTCTGTACTACAACTGATAAGAATGCGATTGTAGATAAGATAATAGAAGCGATGGAAGATAATAAAAGAATAACAGAAGAAGAATTAGAGGTATTATTACAACTAAAAGAGTTGATGCTAGAATGCCCAGAATTGGATTATATAGAGAGCTATCAACGTTTTCGCACATTGAAAGTAACAGAATCTCCCAAGGTGATTCAAATGGAAAATGGCAGCATGATTGCAGCAGATTATTCATACTGGGATAATGAATGTACCCTATATCCCAATGCGGGTGGAAGTGTCAAAGATTTAACCCATGAAGGAGGGCATTTGCTTCTTGGACGTCTATCCGATTATCCTTACTTGAGTGAAGGGATTGTAGAATTGATTATCGCTGAATATTGTAGAAAAGGACTTCCAAAAGGATATTGGGCCAATGTTTACTATGCACGTATCTTATGTGAACTAATTCCTCCTAATGTTTTAATTCAAGCATGTCAAAAAGATGATTCTACTCTCATTTTAGATGCGCTAACAGCGGTAAGTGAAAATGAAAAGATGGCTAAAGTGTTACTAGATACAATAGAAGCCTATTGTAAAAAGGATTTTAGTGAATTCCCAACTGAAAATGATAAAATGCAATGTCAACAGGTTGTACTCTCATTTGCTTCAGAGGTAAAAAATATGAAATGGATTTCTAAAGAAAGAATCCAAGAATATTTAGATCAAATTGTTTTTCTGCATTTAGATGATGATACCAAAATAACATTCTATTATAATCAAAAAATGATGAATTCTGATTTAACAGTTTCGAAAAAATACATCAAAATGTAAAAATGGAATTGGAAGTTACGCTAAAATCAGATATAATGTATTCTAGGTGATAAAATTGGAAATATTAAATCAGCTAAAGATTGTACCAAATCAAATTGAAATATACGAAACCGCTTTTACACATACTTCATTTGCAAACGAAGAAGGACAATTGAGCTATGAACGTTTGGAATATTTAGGCGATGCCGTATTGGAACTTGTAATCAGTGAATATTTATACCTAAATACAAGTTATGAAGAAGGAATGATGACCAAATTACGTGCACATTATGTATGTGAAACTGCACTTTATGAATATTCTATTCGTTTGGGTCTCAATGAATATCTCAAATTAGGACATGGCGAAGAGCAAACAGGGGGGAAATATCGTAAGGCAATTGTTGCAGATATTTTTGAATCATTTATTGGGGCTCTATTTTTAGACCAAGGAATGGAAGTAGCCAAACAGTTTATATATGATACTGTCATTCCATGCATTGAAAATCAAGAATTTGACTTTTTTAGTGATTATAAATCACAATTACAAGAATTGGTTCAAACCGATCAAAGAAGCTTGGTATACCATATTATAAATGAAGAGGGACCATCCCATAACAAAATCTTCACCGCAAATGTAGAAATTGATGGAATTGTTTATGGAACTGGAGTTGCACATAGTAAAAAAGAAGCAGAACAAGAAGCTGCTAAAGACGCATTGGAAAAAAGTGTGAAATGAAAGAAGTAATTTAAAAATCTACACGTTTATTTTGTGTAGATTTTTTTTTGAATCAGTTCTGTTGACCTGTTATATATGATTTTGAATGGTTTCAAGTATCTTTTTTTGGAAGTCTTCATCACTATGATTCCATACAATTTCAAATAATACACCTAGTCCTGGTAAAACTACTTCATCTTTTGATTCGATAGAAGTAACGATAGAATCCCTAATTTCAGTTTGATCAGAATCCTTAAAATTATTACAAATATGTTCACGAATTTTAATATCCATATAATCCTCCTCACTTGTAGTTTGTAAAAAAATAACATATTTATACAAATTCATCAAAAATTATTTCTTTTTACAAAGAAAAAAGGTATAATAAAAACAGAGTAGGAGGAATTAAAATGGTATGGATAATAATTGCAGTAGTTGTAGTATTGCTAATACTATATGTAGTAGGAACCTATAATGCACTGATTCAGTTGCGAAATAGGGTCAAAGACCAATGGGCACAAATTGAGGTATTGCTTAAAAGAAGAGCAGACTTAATTCCAAATTTGGTAGAAACAGTAAAAGGATATGCAAGCCATGAAAAAACAACATTAGAAGGTGTAATTGAAGCAAGAAATAAAGCCATTTCTGCAACAACAACACAAGAAGAAATGAAAGCAAATGGAGAACTTTCACAGGCGTTAAGTCGTTTACTTGCGCTTACAGAAGCATATCCAGATTTAAAAGCCAATACTAATTTTACAGAATTACAAAATAGTTTAAAGGAAACAGAAGATAAAATATCATTTGGAAGACAATTTTATAACGATAGTGTTTTAAAATACAAAGATAAATTAGAAATGTTTCCATCAAACATAATTGCTAGCATATTTGGTTTCAAACCAGAACTATTCTTTGAAGCAAGTGAAGCAGATAGAGAAGTTCCAAAAGTTCAATTTTAGGCTTACATCAGTAAGCTTTTTTTGAAAAGGGAGTGTACAATGAAAAAAATTTTACAAACAATAATTGTAGCAATATTATTATGTGTTCCAATTGGTGTATATGCCAAAGAAGGAATTTCCAATTATTTCATCGATTTGACTGTTGAAGAAAATGGGGATGTAACAGTTGAAGAATTATTTGTTTTAGAAGGTAAAGAGTATAATGGCTATGAACGTATCATTGATTATATTGGGGCATCTTCCCCTTTTGATGGTAGTTTAGAATCCTTTGCTGGTAGTGGAATATATAATGGAGATTCTTTAGAAATTAAAGAAGTAAAAAGTATTGCAGTATCTTCTCATCCCACTTTTTCTGACTTAAAAAAGGAAGGAACAAAATTTCATCCAACCAATTTTGCTTCCAATGGTGAATTTGGAAAATATATACTAAAAAATACGGATAATGGAAAGTCCATTCGTATTTATAATCATTCTTCAAAACAACAAAAGGGATTTTATATTAAATATGTAATTACCAATATGGCAGTTGTACATAATGACATCGCTGAAGTGGGATTCAATTTATTTTCTGATAAACAATTTGAAGCAATTGATAATATTGAAATGCGTATTCATACCAGAGGAAACGATACAGAAATAAGAGCATGGGGCCATGGTGTTTTATGGGGGGAAACTTCTAATATTAGCAAAGAAGAAGTTCATTTAAATATAAAAGATTTAGATGCCAGACAAGCTGTAGATATCCGTTTTGTATTTGGTAAATCTGTTGTCCCTTATAGTATGAAAAAAAGTAATGTCGATGGACTATCCTCTATTTTAGAAATAGAAGCCCAAAAAGCAGAAGAAGCCAATGCAATAAGAGAACAAGTAAGAAGAAGAGAAAAAATAAATAAATCTGTTGGAAATTTCTTTTCTGGATGTGGAATTATTTGGGGGATTGGACTTATTTTGGTTGTTCTTCACATTTATCATAAGTATGATAAAGAGTATAAAAATACGTTACCTTCTAAATATTATCGAGAATTTCCAGATACCTATGGACCTGAAATTTTAGGGTATTTATTACACAAACAAATATCTCCTGATGATTTATCAGCATCTATATTGTATTTGATTTACAAAAAGGCCATCTCATTTGAATCATTACCTAAAAATGACTATCGATTGGTCAATTTACATGCACCAGATATAACCGAAACAGAACAAAAATTACTAGATTGGTTATTTGATAATCAAGAAGAAACGACATTATCTAACCTTAAAAAACAAGCCAAAATTTCTTATGAAGATTTTTTAAATCGATATGAAGCTTGGAAGATTAAGGCAACAAAGCAAGGAAAAAGCTATCAATTTTTTGAAGATTCTAATCGTAGCAAAATAGGCGCATTTATATATAGCTTAATCGGTTTGTTTCTCGCTACAATATTATTTCGTTTTGAACATATTTTACTTGCTATGTTACTAATGTGTAGTGCAGGTTGTTCCATCATTTATTTCGCAACTTATCAAAAAAGAACCAAAGCAGGTAGTGAAGCTTATTATAAATGGATGGGCCTTAAAAATTTTATGAATGATTTTGGTAATTTTAAAGAAAAAGAACTTCCTGAAATTGTATTATGGGAAAAATATTTAGTATATGCAGTAAGTTTAGGATGTGCCAAAAAGTTAGCCAAAACAATGGAAATCAAAATGAACGAAATGAATATAGATGGGCAAGCATTGGATGAGACACTATTAGATTTTTCTCGTATGAACGTATGGTTCTCTTTCAATCGTGTATTGACAGGGACGATAACTTCTGCTGTTGGAACTGCTCATACAAGCCATATTTCAAATAGTAAAAATTCTTCATCTGGTGGTTTTGGTGGAGGATTTTCCGGCGGAGGTGGATCCTTTGGTGGAGGTGGAGGAGGCAGCCGCTTCTAACCGGTATCAATTCTATCAAAAGTGTTAAACTATAATTGAGGTGAAAAAATGGAATTTCATAAAAATCAATTTTATAAAAAAGAAATCCCCAAATTAGCAGGCAATAAAGTATTGCCAAATCGTAGTCCTTTCGAGATTTCGAAACAATTTTTACATAAAAGTAAAAATAATCTAATGGAAGACAAAATGGAAGACAAACCAATGACACCAGAGCGTAGATTCGAACAACAAAAAAACCAGAACCATTTTATGAATCAAACGCCTTTCCAAAAGTAATAGCATTCTCTTTTTATATATGTTATAATAAATAAAGTAAAAGAATAAATGGTGGTGATATTGTGGAAACAAATGAACAGTCTAAAACAAATATCGAAGAAAAAATGAAGCAAGACTCACTTGATCGTGATCGTATTATGGCAGAGGTAAATCGTAATTTAGATAGCCACAGTCGTAGAATTGTAGAATATGATCAAAAGGCAAAGACACTAGATTTGTTAGAAGTAAAATATAATAGCCTAGAGCGAGAGAGTAAAGAAGTAATTGCCGCAATGCAAAAAAAAATAGAGGCACTTACAGAAGAAAATGCCAATTTGGAAAATGAAGTAATGATATTAAGACGAACCGTTTTGAATTTTAAAAGTAAAACAACAGGTCTCCGTTCGGTTGTAGAACTAATGATCAATGACTTTGGAATAGATCAAGTTGTGCTTGCAACAGGACTGGATAAAGATAAATTAAAAGATTATTTACAAAATTAATTATTTTCAGATTTGATAAGAATCATAGTATAGTTTACAAGTGAAAAAAGAATATTTGCGAATTGTAATGAGGCAGAATAAAGGATATACCCAAAATCTATAAAAAGTGAAAAAATAAATAGATTCAAAAAAGTTCTTACAAGAACCTTATAAATTCTAACTGAAATAATAATTATTGAGAAATTGGAACCCCCAAATATAGTAAAGGGGTTCTTTTTGCAAGTGCAAAAAGTATTGATGATGCAAATATAGGGAATATAAAGCCTTATTTTTTTAATGAATTTATTATTTTGTGATGGACCCCATATCTTGTTTGATGTAAAATATATACAAAATTCAAACAAATTCAGTCACAGTTGTGGACAAAAATTAATAGAATATTAACGAGTGGCCGCAAATGATAATCTATATAATTCAATCATAATTACAGTAATATACTTTTTCAGATAAGTACTTTTATTATGCCATAACTAATGATATATTAGTGAATCTGTGGTATAATAGATATATCAAAAAACAAGAGATAAGTGAGTGATTTTAATGAACAGTGATAAAGAGCAAATGGAAAAGGAAATACAAGAAAAAATAAAAAAAGTTGATGGTGCAATGGCCCAAGAGGGAATGCCATTAACGAAAGAAATAAAACAAAAACTTTATAATTGTATAACTGGGAAGTCAACAACTGAAATAGAACGAAATAAGGTATTAGAAAAATACAGGAGAATCTATGGATAATAAATACAAATATACTTATGAAAAAACTGCTGATTACTGTTATAAAGATACTGACATTTTAATAAATAAACTTAATATTACGAGCGATGAGGATTTATTTAATGCTGAAAGGGAGCTTGTATCTTTAAGAACTTATGAATTAAATGAAAAACCATTAAAAGGAAATTTTGATTTTAAGTATTTAAAAGATATTCATAAATATTTGTTTCAGGATGTTTATAGATGGGCAGGGGATATAAGAAATTGTAATATTGCTAAACAAGATTTATTTTGCTTAACAGAGCATATAGAATCATTTGGTACTGATCTATTTAATAAATTAAAAAAAGAAAAATACTTTGTAAATTATGATAATGAAACAACATTAGATAAATTAGTGGAATTATTTGCAGATATTAATGCCTTACACCCTTTTCGTGAAGGCAATGGTAGAAGCCAAAGAGTATTTATAGAATCTCTTGCTAAAATAAATGGTATATACCTTGATTTAACAAATGTATCTAAAATGGATATGATTGTTGCAAGTCATAAAAGTATCAATGGTAATTATAAAAAGTTAAGAGATATGTTTCAAGAAAATAGTGGCATTTTAAGCGAAGAAGAAAGATTAGAATATATAAATGTTTATTGTTCTTACGAATTAAAACACATGTTAGAAAGTTAATAAAATGTAAGGAGCAATTAAAACGAGATTAAAAGTGTTAGAAGACAATAATATCTTTATTGATGAATTTTATTTGGGAGGAATACCCACTATTAATGATTTTGAACCAAGATATTCTATCGATAAAATAATATTGAAGGAAAAAGAATTGGTAATATATTAAAAGATAATTCTGTAATAGGTTTATAAAAGTAATAAACAACTTGCAAAAGAAAAACAAATTTGTTACAATGAAATAGAAAAAGAATCATAGTATAGTTTACAAGTAGAAAAATGAATATTTGCAAATTGTAAACGGGGGGGGGGTAAGCCCTCTTTTTAGTGGTTGAATGAGGAAAGAAAAATGGGTATAATAATAAGAAAGAATAGGAGATGTAGGAATGAAACAAAAAGGATTTACACTAATTGAATTACTCGCAGTCATTGTAATATTAGCTATTATAGCGTTAATCGCAACACCCATGATAATGGATGTGATAGAAAAAAGTAGAA
>CARSXK010000018.1:0-24026 GCA_949065595.1 uncultured Bacilli bacterium | reverse complement strand
GTAATTCGATTAGTGTAAATCCTTTCTGTTTCATTCCTACATCTCCTATTCTTTTTTATTATTATACCCATTTTTCTTTCTTCATTCAACCACTAAAAAGAGGGCTTACCCCCCCCCCGTTTACAATTCGCAAACTATTTATTTTCTTCATTTTTTTCTAATTTATTTAATACTTCTTTTGTCACATCGATGGCTTTTTCACGAATTGCTTCTGCTGCTTTTTCCAATACTGGTGTTCCTTTTTCTATCGCATATTCTACTAATTCTTCAGCCATATTTTGGATATCTTTTGCCTTCTTCTTGGCAATCTTGACTACTTTTTCTTTATCCAAATCAGATAGTCCTTCTTTGATTTCATAAATTTTATTTTCGATATTTTCTTTGACTTCTTTTTTATCTAAATTTTTTACTTTATTTAGCATATCATCAAATTTTTGTTTTAACTCTTTTCTTGTATCAGAACCTTTTTTAGGGGCAAATAAAACACCTAGGCCTGCACCTATTGCAACCCCCGCTAATAATTTTCCAAATCCTTTTTTGCTTTTTACTTCCTTATTCTTCTTCATTTCCATCCTCCACTTTCTTCTTTTTTTTACGTGCAAACAACCCAGTAACAGCACCTGCTACAAAATCAACTACTTTATCGCCTATATTAGAAATTACATCCGTTGTATTATCAATTAGGCTAAATACACCATTTAATTTACTAGCTTTGTCAGTTACATCATCCATAACCATATTAATTTTTTTGATAGTACCCATGCATTTGATTACCAAAATGATAAGGGTCACTAATAATACAGCACCTAGTATATATAATATGATTGGAAATACTGTATTAACACATTCCATTATTCTTCATCCCTTTTCTCATACATTGCATCTACTAAATTCAGTAATTCACTTTCTGTCAAATCCTCATTATTTGTTGTTTCTGGTTCTTCTTTGGCATGTTTACTTTTCTCCTCTGAAACTTCCTTTACTTCTGTGCTATCCCCTTCCGTAGAATTTTCATTGATGTACTCATTGATTTCTTCTAGTTTTTTCTTTTGTTCCTCTAACTGCTTAGCAAGTAAGATGGTATCTTCATCTATGTCTTCTTCTTTTATAGTTGTATCAGGAAAATCTATCGGTGATTCCTCTTCTACCATCTTATTGTTCAAAGTGTCTTCTATTTTATTTTCTTCTTCCATTTGTAATTCTCCAAAGATATCAATTCCTGTTTCTTCTAATTTATCATCAGTTGGTATTTCCTCACGAAATAAAATAGAATTTTTCCCAAATAAGGTATCTTCTAAATCATCTTCTAGTGTACCAAAGGCTTTATTACGAATATCATCTACTGTAATACTTCTTGGTTTTCTTGTATAGTCACTCGGTTGTTCTTTACGAGTAGGAATGTCTTCCTTTTTATAGTTTTTATCCAATACACCATATACTGGGGAAATGATTGGAGAAGCTTCAAATCTACGTTCTACCTTTTGAATCCTTGCCCCTTGGTATGCTTCTGGCTTTGGTACTTCTTTTTTGATTGGTTTCATTTCTTTTTTTGGTTTTTCTAAATCATCAAAGTCTTTATCATCAAAATAGAGCGGAAAGGAAACTTTTTCTTCTTTATTCATAATTGCACGATCGGATACAGTCTCACTTGGTTTTTCAATTTTTGTTTCTCTTACTTCTCTTCTTGGAGATGGAATTTCAACATGTCTGACCTCTTTTTTGATTGGTTTTACCTCTTCTTCCACTTCCTCTGTGAATAGATTTTTAAACTTGTCCATTAAACCCATATACATCACCTCTAATTTTCTTGATTTTCTTCTAACTCGATTTTTTGATTTTCATCAGTTATATTGTCTTGATTCTTTGATATAAATAAATCATATTTTTCTTCTCTATTTGTAAAATAGTCTTCTTGTAACATCAATTCAATCACATTATCATTGAATTTTACAGTAGAAAGAATATACGATGCATTTAATATCACATTTTCAATTTCATTCTTATTTACTAATGCTTCTATTCTGGCATAATTATACACAAATTCAATGCGATATTTGTCGCCTTCTTTTGTAATTTCCAAATATCCTTCTTTTTTTCCATCTATTTTTTTAGAATAATAGAGTGTTTCATTTTCTTGATACTCTATTTTTGTTTTATAAAAATAGGAAACAGCATCAATGTAAAGGTAATAATACACACCATTTGAGTATAATTTATCATTCAATTCATCAGTATCCATGTAGGAAACACCTCTTGGAACGTAGTACTTATACCCTTTTCCAATTTGATTATATAAGTCATTTTCTTTTGAGAGTACTACAGATAAAATGTTATCAATACTCTTTGTATCTATTCTAACAATAGTACAGCCTGTCATACATAGGCATAGGAGTAAAATTATTAATTTTTTCATCTTTCACCACTCTTACTATTAGTATAGCAAATTATTATATTTTACAAAAGACTTTCTTTTTCATAATTGTATACTTTTTGTAAAATCATTTTTCAATTTCCATCCGATAAATTGGACAACCTTTTGTTGAAAATTTAATTTCGTATTCCGTTGCGATATTGTCTTCTATTTCCTCTTCATATAAATTCAATGATATTTGTTTTATATGATACCCATAATCTGTACAAGATATAATAGAATATTCAAATAATTTGCGATTATCTGTTTTCATAATAATATGCTTTTTATTCCGAAAAATAGTATCGTATTGTTCTAAAAATTTAGAACTAGTCAATCTTCTTTGTTCATGCTTGTTTTTGGGCCATGGGTCAGAAAAATTAAGATATAGTGTTTCAATTTCTTGTTGAAAAACACTTTCTATTTCTTTGGCATCCATTGGGATAATTTTTAGATTCGGAAGGGTTTCATTTTCTAATGACTGTACAGCCTTAATTAATACACTATAGTATTTTTCAATTCCTATAAAATTGATATGAGGATACCGCTTTGCATTTTCTATTAAAAATCTACCTTTACCCATTCCAATTTCTAAATGTATCGGATGATTATTTTGAAAATAGGTATTCCATTTTTCTTTAAAAAAATGGGGATTGGCAATGACATAAGGTGATTTTAAAACAGTTTCTTTCGCACCTTTGATATTTCTCAAGCGCATATTCATTCTCCTAACTCGTATCTATTATAGCATATTACCTCATTTTTTTAAAGTTCTACATAAAAAAGATGGATCAAAGTTGTTTGAACCATCCTTATATTATTTTGTTTTATCTAAAATAATCAATCCTTTAAAGCCGACTTGTGTGACTGCTTCTAAATTACCATAACCTTCCAATTTCAAACTTCCATTGTTAGTATAAGTGCCCATCAAATTCACATAGGAATTAATCCATTTAGTACTATCATGATTTAATACCGCTGTATCTGTTACGATTACATAACCCAGATATTTTGGCAAGTTGTTCTTGGTATAACTAAAAGTACCAGTATCCAACAAACGTAATGCACCATTAAAATAATAGATATCCGTATTTTCAGAAGAAATCAGCAAAATCATTCTCATACTTGACCAGCTATCGGTGGCTATTCCAGAAACCTCATCCCATAGGTATGTTGATCCAGCATTAAGAATGGGAAGTAGATTGCTGTTTAAATGGGAAAGGGCACCTGTAATGGTTCCATCCCCTATATTACTAATGTCTGTTGTTCCTATCTTTGTTTCAAACTGGTTAATTTTACTATTTATGATTGCTATTTGGTTTAAAATTCCATCTAACACTGTATCTTTTTCCAAAGCATATATGGTATCTTTTTTTAATGCATCTAATAGCGTTTTTTTATTTTGTAAATTATTGAGTATCCCAACCATAAGTACTAAAAACAATAATAATATAGTATAGAGTATCGCACTCGTCGCAAATCCTTTTTCTTTCATTTCTACATCTCCTATTCTTTTTTCATTCAACCACTAAAAAGAGGGTATTACCCCCCCCCCGTTTACAATTCGCAAACATTCATTTTTCTACTTGTAAACTATACTATGATTCTTTTTCATTGTAATCTTTTCTTCACGTTTTCATCCTACATAGAAAGATTGTACTTCAATCGTTCCATTTACTTTTTGCCTACAACCACAAAGCCTGTAAACTCAATTTGAGCAGTCTGATCTCCTGTCATATTAGCATACCACCCAGTTATGTCTAATGTCCCATCTTCATGATAACTTCCTCTCATATAAGTAAATGCATTAATTCTACTGGTCGAGTCATGATTCAGTATATTAGATGGTGTTACTACTACGTTTGAAGAAATTATTTCAGAATATTTGGCTAATCCTCCCTTACTAAAGCTATATTCACCACTTTTTGCAACTCGCATATGACCGTTTATAAGATATATATCGGTATTTTCAGAAGAGGTCAACAATTGGAATGAAATACAACTATATTCATTTACGCCTGTTCCTTGAACTGTATCCCATAATATGCACCTTTGATTTTTAAGTGATGGAAATAGATTGTTGTTTAAATGGGAAATAGCACCCGTAATAGTTCCATCTCCTATATTACTAATGTCTGTTGTTCCTATCTGTGTTTCAAACTGGTTAATTTTACTATTTATGATTGCTATTTGGTTTAAAATGCCATCTAATACTGTATCTTTTTCTAATGCATTTACAGTATCCGCTTTTAGCCCATCCAATATTGATTTTTTATTTTGTAAATTATTGAGTATCCCAACCATAAGTACTAAAAATAATAATAATATAGTATAGAGTATCGCACTCGTCGCAAATCCTTTTTTCATTGTTATATTCCCCTTTTCTATAAGTAAAATATGCCTTTGTCATTGAATGATTTTCCTACTACTTAATAGTCTACTGTAGTTATCATATCAAAAAAAGTTTTTTTTGGCAATCACTTTTAAAATTAATATATTAAAAAGGAAGCCCATTAGGATTCCAAAATTTATATTATCATGGTTAATTCTACTTAATTAGCTTTAATAAAACGGGAAGTTTCTGAAGGCCACCTTCCAGAAGATTCACCAGTTAAGGCAAAATACCATAATCCACCTTCTTCATCCAACCACTAAAAGATGGCTTACCCCCGTTTACAATGCACAAATATCCTTTTTTCTACTTGTAAACTATACTATGATTTTTTTCATAGTAATATTTTAAATCTCATTTAACAACAATATTGACCAATTTTTTAGGTACTGTAATCACCTTTACAATATCCTTACCCTCAATATGGCTTTTTACATTTGGAATATCTTTTGCAAGTATTTCCATCTCTTCTTTGCTAGTATTAGTCGATACTTCAATCTTTCCTCTTACTTTTCCATTGACTTGTACAATCATTTCATATGTATCTTCTACTGTTTTAGATTCTTCGTAAGTTGGCCATACAGATATCGCTATGGTATCATTATGTCCCAAAAAGGTATGCCAAATTTCTTCTGTTATATGTGGACAGACAGGATTTAAAAGCTGAATGAATCCTTCAGCATATTCCTTTGAAATCTTATCTTCTTTGTATACAGCATTGATAAAAATCATCATCTGACTAATTGCTGTATTAAAATTTAAAGTTTCATAATCAGTGGTTACTTTCTTCACCGTTTGATGATAAATTTTTTCTAATTCAGGTGTAGAGGTTTCTATCATTTTTCCTTCTTCAAAAACACGATAAACCCTATCCAAAAATTTTTTAGAGCCATCTAAACCTGTCTGACTCCAAGGCTTATCTGCTTGAAGTGGTCCCATAAACATCTCGTATAAACGGAGGGCATCTGCCCCATGACTTTCTACGACATCTGTTGGATTTACTACATATTCAGGATATCGTTTTCCCATTTTAATTCCGTTCGCACCTAAAATCATTCCTTGATGTACCAATTTTTGAAATGGTTCCCTGACTGGAACGATCCCTTTATCATACAAATATTCATTCCAAAATCTAGAATATAATAAATGTCCAACAGCATGTTCTGGGCCACCTACATATAAATCGACTGGTAACCAATGTTTTAAAAGTTCTGGGTCTGCAATTTGATTTTCATTCTCTGGATCAATATATCTTAAGAAATACCAGCTAGAAGCAGCACTTCCTGGCATAGTAGAGGTTTCCCTTATTCCTTTGATTCCATCTATTTCAACTTGTTTCCAATCTTCGGCATTCTCTAATGGTGCTGCCCCATTTCTGCCCTTATAGTCATCCATTTTTGGTAAAATAAGAGGCAATTGTGAATCCTCTAATACAAGGTCTGTTCCATCTTCCATATGTATAATGGGAACAGGTTCTCCCCAATAACGCTGACGCGCAAAAATCCATTCTCTTAACCGATAATTAATTTGTTTTTTTCCAACATGATGTTCTTCTAACCAAGCAATCATAGTTGAAATCGCATCTTCTTTATTGAGACCATTTAAGAATTCAGAATGGATATGAATTCCATCCCCTACCATTGCACATCCCGATTGAATATATTCCAATATTTTTAAATGCAATGCATCTTTTATCTCTTGTTCAACCGTTTCTAAAGATACCCATTCAACATCAAATGCTTCATCCGCATCTAAATTTTGGTTTTCTTTATGATGGGTCTTTAATTCAAACAAGAAACCTGTACATTCGATTTGAAAATATTTGTCCTTGTTATATGCATAATAATGATGTCTGACTTTAAATGTTTCTTTTACAAGCTCAATATCGGTATATCCTGTTTCTTCTTTGATTTCGCGAATGGCACATTCCTTTGGTGTTTCTCCCTCTTGAATGGAACCACCAATGAATAATCGTCCTCCATTTTGATGCCAATTAATGGTTAAATATTGATTTTTTTCCTTGTCATATACCACTGCAACAATGCTATTTTTTTTGCATTCATTTTCTTTTGCCTCTCCAGTTTCCTCTTCTAGTACTTGGATAATTGGAAGATTGAATTTTTGGGCAAATTCATAGTCTCTTTCATCATGTGCTGGAACAGCCATAATAGCGCCTGTTCCATAAGTCGCAAGTACATAATCAGATATCCAAATTGGAATTTCTTCATTCGTAACAGGATTAATGGCATAGGCACCTGTAAATACACCCGTTTTTTCTTTGTTCAGTTCTGTTCGTTCTAATTCCGATTTGGTCGCACACACTTTCTTGTATGATTCTACTACTGCTTTTTGCTCTTTCGTGGTAATATCGTCTACAATTAAATGTTCTGGGGCTAAAACACAGTAAGTTGCACCAAATAGAGTATCGCATCTTGTTGTAAAAACAGTAAAGCTTTGATTTGTGTTCGCCACTTTAAAGTCGACCAAAGCACCTTCTGATTTACCAATCCAATTTCTTTGAATTTCTTTAGTCGATTCTGGCCAGTCCAATTCTTCTAAATGATTCAATAATTTTTCAGCATATGCTGGAATATCCATTACCCATTGTTTCATGTTTTTACGAACCACTGGATATCCCCCACGTTCACTTTTCCCATCAATGACTTCATCATTGGATAAAACTGTTCCAAGTTCCTCACACCAATTTACAGGCATATCAACATATTTTGCATATCCATCTAGATAAAGTTGTTTAAAAATCCATTGTGTCCACTTATAATAAGAAGGATCTGTAGTTGCGATTTCTCTTTTCCAATCATAAGCAAATCCTAAAGATTTTAGCTGCTTTTTAAATGTTTGAATATTTTCATTGGTAAACTGTTCTGGATGATTTCCTGTTGTAATTGCATATTGTTCAGCAGGTAAACCAAAGGCATCCCATCCCATTGGATGCAGCACATTATACCCCTGCATTTTTTTCATACGAGTTATAATATCTGTTGCCGTATATCCCTCTGGATGTCCTGCATGAAGTCCTACACCTGATGGATAAGGAAACATATCTAACGCGTAATATTTGGGTCTAGAAAAATCCCATACATCTGTTTGAAAGGTTTGATTTTCCTCCCAAAATTTTTGCCATTTTTGTTCTTTTTCTTTAAAATTATACATCATTCTTCTTCCTTTCTTTTTTGCTTCATTTGCATTATTTTTCCAATTATGTGGTATACCAATAACTGAAATGGAATTAAAATAGCAGTGGCAAGTAGCATTTTAAATAACAGATTCGCTGTAATACTAATAGCACACAAAGTTGCAGTAATAATCATCGCATTGGCAAAGGCAATGACATGCGCAAGCACTTTTATAGGAATTGTATTCATATCTAAATGATACACATTCTCTAGATATTTGACATATGTATTATTCTTAAATTTTTCCAATTTCTTTTTTCGAATAATTACAAATAGTACATAGCTAAAGTATAGAGTGAAAAAAACAATTCCATAAAATATAACATCTCTCATAATCCACCTCGTTACACAAAAAAGCATTATGGGTTAAGGACGGTTTTGACCGCGGTACCACCTTAATTCATAATACTTTATGCTCTCTTATATTTAACGCATATTTACGCCTTTCGGAACTCCAAAGCAAGTTCATTTTGAATTACCCAAAGTTTTCACCCACCACTTTGTCTCTACAATGATTTTTCAAAATTACTACTCTTTTTCTTCGTTTTTACTATTATTAGTATAGTATAAATTAATTGCAATTGCAACTCATTTTATATCGAAATTGTATATTTTTTACTGCTAAATTTGACATAGAAACCAGTGTTATTCCAACATACCCACTTTGAAGCACTATCCATTTACCCACAGAATTTCCAATAAGCCTTGATAAATAGTTCCTTTAAAACCCTTTATAGCGCATCTTTTCTTAAACTGTTTATATTCCATTGGATTTTTTTAATACTATTTTTGTAATACTGATCTCTTTTTTTCTTTTATCGCATCTGAAGTACAGTGAAAAGATATTATTATACCTCTTTGATATAATCCAATAATTTTAGAAATAACTTAATATATTTTTTTTCTAATTTTTTATTATTTAATTTACGAATACCAATGCGTTTCTTTTTAATTGACTGATTGCTAAACATAACTGCATCTATCATGCTTTTCATCTTGGTTTCAATTGGCAAATCAGAAATAATGGACTCAATGTCATCGTTGATGATACGTACTGCATCTATTTCAATATCTCGTCCTTTACAGTTTAAAGTCAATTGTCCTAAAGTTGACACATGGTTGACTTCTACAATAAAATTCGTATCTTCGATATAAGAATTGGCCTCGATTTTTTGATCATTAAAATATACAATCACATCTTCTGCTTCTTTGGTATTACGGAATACAAATTTATAATCACGATATTCTGGCACGATTCCTGTTTTTCCTTCAATTGGGCGCATAATGACTGTATAATTATTTGGCATGTAATTATAATCTATATTGGTAATTAGATAGTATTGTTTCTGATACAATTCACTTACACCATCATCTTCATATAGATTATAAGAATTACTTCTACCAGGAAAAATTTGAATTTCCATTTTCTCTGGTGGAGTCGTATCATTGATGTTTTCATGATCTCCTAATACAATGATAGAACCAGCTTTGGCAAATACTGGATAATCTTCATCCTTAAAGAATGAAAGATATTTTTTTCCACCAGGAAATTTTTTTCCTGTCACATAATCGTACCATACGCCTGATGGTAAAAAGAATTTGTGGATGACACGATTCATAATCATTTCCTTTTTGTTGATTATAGGACAAACAAATAATTCACTTCCAAAATAATATCCATTACGATAATTAACATCATCATACATTTCTGGAAATTTATAATAAATAGGTGTAATCAATGGCGTGCCAAATTTATGATACTTATACGCTTCAGTATAAATATAAGGAAGCAGACGATGACGTAGATTCATATAATCTTTGACAATTTTATACGTTTTATAATCCCAACGCCACGGTTCTCTTTTATAGTATTTGCCATCTTCACTACCTAGCTTGAAAATAGGACTAAATACACCCAGTTGAACATATCGAATATACAATTCACTATCTTCTACCCCATTATAGTACCCACCAATATCATGACTCCAATAACTAATACCGATATTTGTGGCATTTCCATTATAAAAAGGTATCATTCTTAAGGTATCCCAACTGACCACACTCTTACCTGAATATAAAATAGGATAGCGATGTGGTGCAACCATAGCATTTCTAGTACAAATCATAGCTCTTCTTTTATAATCCCTTTGCATATCACGATAATGGTAATGATTTAACACCCATAATTCCATTGGGTTGGCTGGTATTTCATCTATAAAATAGAAATCAACTCCCATTTCATCTAATGGATGAATACATAATTTTAAATATAAATCTAAAGTTTCTGGATCTAACACATGAAAAGGGATGATTCCATTTTTATCTGGTTGAATATATTCTTTTATTTTTTCATATTTTTCTTCATAAGGAAGAAAACCATGTAATGGTTGTACATTCAAACCCAAACGAACCCCATTATGATGTAAAAAGTCAATTGTTGTTGCAGGATTGGGAAAATAATGATTGTTCCATGTAAACCCAGATTTATGATTTTTTCCATTATATTCTTGTAAATGCCATGATGGATTTAACATAACCACGGATAAAGGAATCCCTTTGTCTTTGAATTTGGAAATGAGATCTGCTAATGTAACATCATTGTAAGTTGCTTCTTTTCCCCACCAGTTACCCAAAGCATAACGGGGCAATAAAGCAGGCTGGCCTGTGAGTGCAAAATAATCTTGTAAACAATAGCTAAAATCTTTTAAATACAAAAATAAGTAAAGATCAATTCCCTTGATACTTCTTTCTTCTAGTAATCCATTTTCTGTGAAAACCATATGTTCAGCGTCATCAATCGTCGCAAAGCCATCCGTTGAATATAATCCTTTTTTTAACTTCATTTTTTTATCATAAGCATCGAAAGACATCCCTGATGCCCCATAATTTCGAACTTCTGGATGATTATAGTACCAAATACGATCTGAATTTAATAAATCTACCCTTAAATTAGACATCGCATTTAATCTTCCCCCATCAAATGGTTTTTCCTTCACGTAACGAAGATGAAAATACTTTGTTGTAATTTCTAAAACACGTTCTGTTTCTTTTTTGGTAAATGAAACAGGAGCCATATTACGGTACCAAATCAAAGTAGATGGTCGATCTTCAAATAACCCTTCTTTGTTATATTCCATGCGAATCACGCGTTCGCTTAAAATTGTAAATCGATAATATTTCCCTTGAATTACATTTTCTGAATTCGCCTTGGCAAGTGTATTATCAAATACAAACTGCGTCCCTAGATTGTACACACAGACCACCCCTTTTCTTATAAATCTTCAATTTTCATAAAATTGGTATGTTTCACTTCTTTGAATGGATATCCTCCAGTAATAATGATTCGTTCTCCTAATTGAGCATTTGTAATTGCTTTTGCACTCGTTTTAGCCCGCTCCATCATTTCATCAAAAGTTTTGATTGGTTTGATTGTTTCTGGATAAATTCCATAATAAATAGTCAAATTTCTTACCGTCTTTTCATCAGGGCTAATGGCAAGAATAGGACAGGAAGGATGAAAGCGACTAATCTTTCTGGCAGTATAGCCACTCATAGTTGGAGTAACAATCGCATTGACTTTGAGTCTACCTGCACATTCTACTACACTATATGCGATAGATCCTGTTGTATCCTGTTTTTCTGTGCGCATCGCTTTATCCAACAATTCATAATAATTGACATCTTCTTCGGCTGTTTCAATAATTTTACTCATAATATCTACTGTTTGAATTGGATATTTTCCAATGGTTGTTTCACCTGATAACATAACTGCATCCACACCATCTGTAACAGCGCTCGCTACATCAGATACTTCTGCACGTGTTGGACGGGCCGCATTCTCCATAGATGCCATCATTTCTGTTGCTACAATACTGACTTTACCAGTGCGATGACACTTATTGATGATGGTTCTTTGAATTCCTGGAACACGTTCGAATGGAAGATCTACACCCAAATCACCACGAGCAATCATGACCCCATCACTGATATCAATGATTTCATCAATCGCATCAACTGCTCTTTCATTTTCAATTTTGGGAATAATGGCAATATGATCATTTCCTAAATTAATCAGTACATCATTTACCTCTAATACATCTTCGGCACTGGAAACATGGGTAAGCGCTAAAAAATCTACATCCATTTCATGGGCAAAAGCAATGTCCTCTTTGTCTTCTTCACTTAAAAAAGGTAAATTTAATCTAATGCCAATGACATTCATTCCTTTATTGTCTTCTATAAAACCACCTGTTACAACTTCACATAACAAATAATCAATTCCTTTATCTAATATGGTAAGTTCAATCAAACCATCGTTTATTTTAATGGTATCATTTACTTTTACATCATGAATCAATCTGGGATAGGAAACAGAAAATTTAGTAGAATCTCCTAAAATTGAATTCATGTAAATACGAATTTTATCACCATTATTTAAATAAGCACTTCCACTTTCAAATTTTCCAACTGTAACGTCTGGTCCTTTGGTATCTAACATAATAGAAACATGAGTGTGTAGCGTTTCGTTTAAGTTTCTAATTTTGGTAATAACATCTTTACAAAAATCATGACTGGCATGGGTTAAATTAATACGAGCTACATTCATGCCACTCATTATTAGTCCTTTTAAGATTTCTTCTTCCTTACTTGCTGGTCCAATAGTTGTGATAATTTTCGTCTTTTTCATACTCTCACCTATTATTGATTATATCAATTTTTTAGAAGAATAAAAAGGTTTTTTTTATTTTTTAATGTTTGGATTTTTTGAATCCCACTTTTTTCCCATCTAATAAAGAAGCTGTGTCAATTACCTCATATCCATATTTTTCTTTTAAGGAATCCAAAGTACGTTCTAATTTTACATCTCGGTCTCTTTTTTCCACTGTTTCAAATAAAGATACTTGGTGCATACTATTGGAGGTGAAATGATCCAACCGAATTCCAACCAAGCGAATGGGTTCCCCTTTCCACATTTCATCTAGTAGCAATTTAGCGGTTTCAAAAATTTCTTTGGTAAGATTGGTGGCATTTTTTAATTTTTTTTGATGAGAATAACTTTTAAAATATTGGTCTTTTAATTGTACGCAAATGACATATGTATATTTATCTTGCCGTCTTAACTCCAAGGCAACATTGTTTGAAAGGGATTCTAATACCTGATAAAGTTCTACTTTGGTGGAAACATCTTTTTCCAGTGTAGTAGAATTACTGATTCCTTTGTTTTCTTCCTTGGTACAAATAACCTCACTTTCATCAATTCCATTTGCCATTTCAATCAATTTCATAGATTGATTTTTAAAATATGGATATAGGCGTTCTGGTTGTTCACAAGCAAGATCACCAATGGTCACAATCCCTAATTTTTTTAATTTTTCACTGCTTTTTTTCCCTACTCCAAATAAATCTGAAATAGGCAATGGATGCATTTTAGTTTGTATTTCTGTTTCAAATAAAGTGTGAATCTGATTGGGTTTACTGAAATCAGAAGCCATTTTAGCACAAAGCTTATTATTGGCAATTCCAATATTGACTGTAAACCCTAGGTTTGTTTGTATTTCTTGTTTGATTTTTTGAGCAAATAAATCTGGCTCCCCATATAAATTTTGTACTTTTCCATAATCTAAAAAACATTCATCAATCGAAAATACTTCAATATCACAAGTGTATTGGCTTAACAACTCAAATAGTTTTTTTGAAATCTCTTGGTACCAACAATAATTGGGAGGAAATGTACGTAAAGCTGGGCACTTTTTTCTTGCACTGTATAATGTTTCACCTGTTTGAATCCCCATTTTTTTGGCAAGAGGACTTTTGGCCAAAACAACACCTCTTCTTGTTTTTTCGTCTCCACCAATCACAGCATAACTTTCCCTAATATCATATCCAAAGCCTTTTTTTAATAAATCTACTGCACTCCATGATAGAAAGGCATTATTCACATCAATATGCATGATAATTCGTTCCATAGCATCACCTTTATCATATTCAATTTAATTTATTGTAACACAAACAGTTGTTCGTAGTAAAGATTTCATCAAAAAAAGTTGCTTATTTTCTGCAACTATTTTTTTCTCACTTCTGCGATTACAGGATAATGATCAGTTGTTGTTATGATATCCCCATTATCACATACTTTAAAATTTTGTAATGTCATCATTAAACCTCTTATATATAATAATTTTTCTTGATTCGTCCAATCAATCTCCCAATATTTCTATTTTTCTTACAACCAGCTGATACTTGTCAAATCGTTTTTCTACATGTCCTGTTATTTCAGCAACACTACCAGTTGGTATTTCTGCATAATTCTGATATACATTGGGAAATATAACAGCATCTATACTCCCACTTTCATCACTGCAATCTAAAAAACACATTGGATTTCCATTTTTGGTATCAATCTGCTTCCATGCATCAATGACTACAATGGCAGTTATATTTTGATCAAAATAGTTCTCAATATTTTTTAAAAGAATTGGATTCTTTTTTTGCAGCCTAAATTCTGTTACGGGATGATTACTCAAATAAAGGCCAAACGTATCCAGCTCCCTTTGCATCAATTCTTTTTTACTATATTCTTCTACTAACTCAATTTCTGGTTTTAATGCATACTCTTCATCTAAGTCTTTAATCAATTCCCCATAATTTAAAATCAAATCCAAACTTTGATCTAATGTTCTTTGATTCAAACCAAAATGAGAAAAACAACCTGCTGCAATCAAACGCTGTAACACTTTTTTACTCACAATTTTCCGATTGGTTCTTTTTACAAAATCATAAATATCCTGAAATGGTTCATCCTTTCTTGAATTCATAATAGATTCTACAACCGCAATTCCCAAATCCTTAATATTCGTAAGCGGATAACGAATACCCTTTTCTTCTACCTGATAATCTTTACCGCTTAAATTGATATCGGGCGCAAGAATAGAAATATGATTTAATTTACACTCCTCTATATATATTTTTGTATCTACACTACTTCCTATGACAGAGGTAAGTAAACTTTTCATAAAAGATGCGGGATAATATGCCTTTAAATACGCCATTTTATAAGCAATCATTGCATAAGCAACAGAGTGGGAACGATTAAACCCATAAGAAGCAAATTTTAAAATCAAATCATAAACATTCTCACTCATTTCTTTTTCATAACCTCGAGAAATGGCATTTTGGATAAATTTTTCTTTTTCATTTTTTAAAATGTCTTCTTTTTTCTTACTCATGGCTCGTCTTAAAACGTCAGCCTCTCCATATGAATAACCAGCAAGAATGCTCGCTACTTGCATAATTTGTTCCTGGTAAATCAAAATACCATAAGTCGGTTTTAAAACGGGGATTAAATCAGGATGAAAATAATCGATTTTTTCTTTACCTTGCTTTCTTCTAATATAATGATCAATGTTATTCATGGGCCCTGGTCGATATAATGCCAAAGCAGCAAAAATATCTTCAAATGAACTTGGCCTAAATTTCCGTAAAAAATTCATCATTCCATCCGATTCAAATTGAAAAATACCTGTTGTATTCACTGTGGTAAATATATCAATGGCTTTGGAATCTAAAAGTGGAATAGAATCAAACGTAAGATGCCCTCCATTTTGGTTAATTTCATCTATAATGGTTTGAATAGAAGTCAATGTTTTAAGTGCTAAAAAATCCATTTTGAGTAATCCCAATTCTTCTAAATATTCCATAGAATAACCTGTCAAATAAAATGTATCATGTTTTTCTAATGGGATGATTTCATCCAAATCGCGGTTACACATAATAATACCCGCTGCATGAATAGAAGTATGACGTTTGAGTCCCTCTAATTTAGAAGCAATTTGATATAGTTTTTGCAATTCTATATGTTCCTGAAATTGCCCTTTTAATTTTTGACTTTCATTATAATTTTCTTTCAATGTCTTTTTGGGATCTAGCAATTTGCAAATACGATCAATCTGGCCAAGTGGTAATTCCATAACTCTTCCTACATCTCGGATAATTTGCTTGGCGCCAAGTGTTCCAAAGGTAATAATACCCGCCACTTTCTTTTCCCCATACTTTTTTCTACAATAAGCAGTTATTTCTTCACGTTTATCATAAGCAAAATCAATATCAATATCTGGCATTGTAATCCGTTCTGGGTTCAGAAAACGTTCAAATAGTAATTGATAGGAAAGAGGATCAATCTCTGTAATACCTAACACATAAGCAACCAAAGAACCTGCTGCACTTCCTCTTCCTGGGCCTACTAAAATATTATGATCTTTGGCATATTTGACATAATCCCACACTACTAAAAAATAATTACAAAAACCCATTTTTTGAATAACATCCAATTCATATTTCAAACGGTCAATATAAATTCGCTTGACACGATTTCCAAATCGTTTACGCATTCCTTCTGTACATAATTGTTTCAAATATTGGTAGCTATCTAAATGATTTGGACAAGGATAAATAGGTAATAAATTATCTTGTTTTGGAATTTCCAAATGACATAAATCGTAAATAGTTTGAAAACCTTGTAAATCATCATCGTCAAGCTCTTTTGGACTTTTTAAATAACCATTTTGATTAATAGAAGTTGCTTCTAATGTTTTTCCTTCTTTGATGGCATATAAATAATTCAAGTATTCTAAATCTGTTTTTTCCAAACATAAAACTTCTGGTAAATAAATCAGATGATTTGATTTTAAATTCATTTTTTCTTCTTTGGTTTGATACCCAATAAAAATATGCTCAAAAATTTTAGCACAAACTTTATATTGAGTTTTACTGGCAACAGGGATAATTGAAAAAAGGCCTTCGCTATGGGGTGCTAGATCTGCTACTTTCACTTCACGTTCACTTTGAATGGTTGCAAGTTGCATTAAGTTCTGATAACCTTTTATATTTTCGCAGTACAACAGAATTTTATCGTGTTCTATGGTGATTTCTAGTCCAATGATCGGTTTAATATTTTCCTGTCTACAAATCTTATAAAACTCATAAGCACCATATAAATTAGAATCTGCAATCGCAAGTGCTTTCAAATTGTATTTTTTGGCGTAAGAAACCAGTTCTGGAATACGAACCATACTTTGTAGTAATGAATTTTCTGTCTTTACATATAATGGAATATACATCATGGTTCGTCCCTCCCTACCATCATTTTACTATAAAACATATTTTTTTTAAAGTTTTTCAGTATAAATATTTGACTTATCTGATATATTGTGATAAAGTGATAAGGCATAGGACAAATCTTGAGGTTAGGAGGATAATATATGGCAAAAAAGATTACAAGTAAAAAACCTTTATTTGGAAATAGAAGATCACACTCACTTAGAGCAACTAGACATGCACAACGTCCAAACTTACAAAAAGTAACATTAGACAATGGTGAAAAAATCATTATGAGTGCGAGAGAATTACGAACACTAAACAAAATAACAAAAGGTTCTGAAACCGTTTCTGAATAATAAGGATACAAAGAAGTATCTTTTTTTATTGCCTACGAAAAAAAGTTCATGTTTGAACTCTTTTTTCATATGTATTATGAAAGGAGATTTCATTACCACTTTAATGAATACTTGTCAGTTCACTTTAAACTAACGCCGGTACTACAAGTAGTCTGCAACGGACACATGCTGGTAATCTGACATGCATCTACACATAGTATAGCCTTATTCTTTTATTTTATTTATAACAGTCTCTTCCAAATAGTGGTAATCATTGGTATTAATGGCAATTCCTATAACAAATATATAGGCAATAATATAAATCCACATCATCAAAATGACAAGACCAGAAAGTCCTCCATAAAATAAATTATAATTTGCAACATTATTTGCATAATAAGAATACACAGCTGTAACAATTAACCAACCAACCGTGGTAAAAACGGCACCTTTATTAACATATTTACTTGCAATATGTTTGTCTGGAGCCATTGTATAAAGCAGTTTAATCATAAAAAATATTATAATAGAAGCAATTGGCCATTTGAATAAAATAAAGATAGAATAAATATTTTCTGCAATATTTGCAAAAATCTTTAAATCTAAAATAAATTTAAGAATGATGTTTCCAAACGCTAAAAAAATCAAAATGAATAGAAACAAAAACATTAAAATAATTGTTAACAGTAATGCTTTAATTCTTCTTTTTAGATACGGTTCATTTTTAATTTGATATAACGTATTGGAAGCTACAATGATTGAATGGGAACCATTGGATGCGAGAATAAATCCAAGAATAAAATACCAAATCAAATTCTCTGGTTTTGCTGCCCCAGAAAGAAAGGGTGTTAAAATATCATCTACTTGCTTTGGAATAAGCTCACTTAAAAGATTGGTAATATCTACTAATGAAATAGAAAATAAGGAACATATTAGTCCAATTAAAGTAATAATTGGTATGATAGACAATACCAAAAAAAATGCGATATTTCCTGGCAAAATCCGTAGTTCTTCTTTGCGAATGATTTCCATCAATTTATGAATATAATCTTTGATATGATTCATTGCTCCACAACCTTATCTTTTATTATTATACCATAAATTTTTAAAATCATGAAAAAAGCGATTAATGATTCGCTTCTTCCTTATTATTTCGCATATCAAGTGTTGCTTCATTGATTGCATCATCTACAGTTTTAATCGCATCTTGAATCATACTATATCCGATTGCTGCTCCAAATCCATGAGCAAGTTCCCTAAATTCTTTGCTTAACTTGCGAATATAGGCAACAACTTGTTTCTCTTCATATTCAACCATATAAATTAAGAATTCATTCCCATTGGTTCTCATGATTTCACTATTTTCAATTTGGTTGCGAATCAAGATATTGGCAGCTTCTCTGATGACATTGTCGCCTTCTTCATGACCATAGTTATCATTGATATAGGCAACATTGTTTAAATCTACAATGATAATGGTTTGCGGATAAATTTCACTATCATCCCATTTAGAAATATTATCATTCAAGTAATTTCTATTTTTTAAAGACGTTAACATATCGATATATTTCAGTTTATTTTCTTTACTGATGGAATTTAGTTTTTTCTTTGGTTTGATATTTTTTTTCTTACATAATACTATAATTCCAGCAATAATTATTATCAGTGCAACAATGGTAGTTACGATTGCTTTTGTGTAATTCGCCACCTTGTCGACAAACATATCGTAATGAATTCTATTGGCAAATGAGGTTTCATCAATGTAAGATAAATAAAAATTAAAATATCTTGCAAAAATAGAGTTGTCAGCGATATCTCTAATAATAAAGTTATATTCTTCATCTAGTTTAAACACATAATCTATTTTATAATTTTTTAGATTACTGTGCGCATAAGTATAGTAAGTCGATTGATCTAATGCCAAGATACTATCTTTATTCGTATGCGACATTAAATCATTCATATTGTCATATATTTTTATGTTAATGTTATGATTCAAAAGTCTTTTTCCAATATAGCTATTTTTTAGTGTCATTACAGTTTGCCCATTTAAAGAAGCAAGTGAATGAATGGTATGGTTTTTCTCTAGATGAGAAACCAAAACAATATCCTCTTTATAAATAGATACAGTTGGATAAGTATCCATTTCGTATGTATCCTGGTTTGTGGTATTCATAAAAAAGTCAATTTTATTCGCATTAAAATCTTCTAATAACTTTTCCATTGAATGGTACTGTTTAAATCCAATTTCTACATTGGCAAGTTTAGAAAACTCTTTCATAACTTCATTGTTTATTCCTACCAAGCGATTGTTAACCAACGCATTATAAGGTGCGATATTAATGAATCCAAATTGATATCTTTTGCTTCTGAATTTAGCAATTTTTTCTTCATAAATGTTATTAAATGCAAAGTAATTTTTTGAAAAATAATCATTATAAACTGTTTGATAATTTTCAGTACTCCATTTTCTATAATATTTACGAATTATGGTATTGAGTTTTTTGGTATCACCTAGCCGGAATACTAAATTTTGATGTAGTTCTGTAATTTGATATACGATATATAATTTTCGTTTACTTAATTCCTGCATATAGGTGGTTTTTGGTAATACGATTCCCTGAATGGTACTGTCTTCTTTTTCAAGTTCTGTTAGTAATTCTTTTACATTAGAATATGTTTTATAACTCAAGTTCTTATTTTCCTTGGTATAAAAATTTACATTTTCTAAATCATTTTCTAATACACCAATTGTCATTTGTGGAATATCGGTTAAATAATTGTATTTTATATTTTCTTTTGCTAAAATGGCATAATTATCCTCATATATTAAGATATCATTATCTTCTACATTATTTGTATATAAAAAGGAATAATCTGCTGGAACTTTATCGGAAACTGAATAAGATAGTTTATTAAATTCTAGTCCAGTATTGGTTTCTAATGCGTTGATAAATTCGAAGAGCAACCCTTCTCCATCATAGTTAAAAATAGGTACTCCGTTTACCATTCCCAAGTCAATAATGTTGTTCTTATTATTTTCTACCCACTGTTTTTCTAAAATAGTTAATGTTGTATTTTTATCTTGTTTGGTTAATATATAATATATACTCCCACTTAAAATGGCTGCAACTAAAACAGAGACAATAATTGTGATGAGCTTCTTTTTATTCATATAAATTCACTACTCCTGTTTCCATATGTATGTACTGCTTGTTTTATGTTTATATCCGATCATTGGATAAATTTCGCTATCTTCTTCTGTCATAAGAAAAATTTGAATATCATAGTAAGATTTGATTTCATCTGTAAAATATTCCAATGTTTTATTTGCATATTGTATTGCGACATCTTTGGATACAGATGCATCTAATTTTAGAGTGATATTAATTCTTCTTCCTTTTATGTTATGATTTACAGATTGTATTCCATCTAAAGTAAGAAATTCTGTATTCATTGTTTGTATGCGTTCTTCGTCAATTGGATATTTTTCAATGTCAACTAAACGGTTCCCATATACATCTTTGCTTGCATCTGGTGATAATTTTACAAACAAAACAATCCCTATAATAAGCAATATCATTATAATTATTAAGATAATACATAATATCTTATGCGATTTGATAAATTTCATATGTGTCCTCACTTCCGTATTTTGATTATACTATACATTTACACTTTTTTCAATTCTATTATACGCTTTCATACTCGTATATCTTCTATATTATATCAATATTTTATTTTTTTTACATCTTTTTTTATTGATTTCATATAATAAAGAGAGAAAGGAATAAATTGAATCTCAATATTTTTACTTTTTTTAGAAAAATGATTGACATTCATTAAATTTCTAGTATAATGAAAAGTGCCTACTAAATTGCAGATGTAGTTTAATGGTAGAACCTCAGCCTTCCAAGCTGACTGCGTGAGTTCGATTCTCATCATCTGCTCCATTGTTGGAATTACCCGAACACCTAAATAGTTCGGTTAGATATAAAAAGTTCATAATACTTGATATTATGGACTTTTTTCATGCTTGGAAGGAGGTATAACTTATGAAAGTATCCATAGAACAATTAGAGTTTCCCTCTTTAATTAAAGATAAGATATTAAAGTTAAAAAATATTTCAAAACTACATATTGATTTTATTGGTGGCAAATATATTCATTTTGAAAATACTAATCTTTCTATCCATGAACCACATCAAATAGTAATAAGTAATGATAATAGTTATTTTGTAATAACCAATTATGAAAATAATCCTACTCTTTATGATAAAACTACTATGCAAAATGTTACGATGGAAAGCATAAAATTTTTAATTTTTAAAATGTTAGAAAAATAATTTTTTTGAAATTTCTACAAACCCTTATAAACACTGGGAAAAATGGGTATCGATTTCTTTTCAATTTCCGTTTACGTTCCGCTTAAAATGTGGTATTATGGTATTGTAGTAAAAATAGGTCTTATCTTTATACACAAGGGAAATTCTCTTGTGTTTTTTCGTGTTAAAAATTGAAAGGAGAATGAAATGAAAAACGAAAAAATTGTTGTTGGTTTATATCCTCGAGTGCCGTTGTAATACATAGGCAGTCACATTATCTTCTGCTTCTTCAAGTTCTTGCTTTGTAATTGTAAAGCCATATTTACCAAAATTCGTTCCTATGTCTATTTTTCCATTAGGTAGATTTTCATTGATTAGTTCTCCAGTTTTTAAAATGAATTTAATCCTGTAAAAATCTTCTTCTCCATAATCTGATTTTTCGCCAATAATGATTTTATCAACCATACTATTAAATACTTCTTCATTAAATTTAGTAAGACCTTTGTATTGTTTTAGAGTATTATATATTTTATCAATTTGTTCTAGTTTTTGTTTTCTAGTAAGTTCTATATTTTCAGTATCTTTTAGTTGTTGCTCGTATTCTTTAATCTTGTTGGAAATTTCAAGATTTTTTTGATTTAATATCTCTTTTGAAATAGAGCCGTCAAGTTGTAAATCAATCAAATTAGATAACTTATTTTCAAGTTTTGATATTTCTTCTTTTATCTTCTTTTGATTATTATAATCTTGATTTTCATTGATGACTTCATTTACTTTTTTCATAAATGAGTTGATGTATTTATCACTATTTTCAAACAATTTGTTATAAGCAATTACAAATATATCTTCTAATTCTTCTTGCTTGTAGTGTATCAAATTTGAACAATCAATCTTATTTCTATGACTTCTACATATCCAATAAGCAACTTCTTTTCCATTACTTCTGATTTTATAAGAACGCCTTATAAATCTCTCTCCACATATTCCACAAAAGATTTTACTACTAAATGGATACTTTCTACTAAACTTATCACGATTCCCATCTGGCTTAATAACTTTACTTCTGATAGTTAGTATTTCTTGACACTTATTCCATAATTCACGAGAGATAATGGGTTCATGATGATTAATTGTAAAAAACTGTTCTTTTTCTCCATAATTGACTTTCTTTTTATGAGTTAAAACATTTTCGGTATAATACTTTCCTGTTTTTAAATCTCCTACGTATTTTTCATTTATAATAATTCTTCTAACAGAAGCATGACACCATTTTAAATTAGAGGGACTAGGTATTCTTAGATTATTAAGATTTAAAGCAATTGTTCTGAAACCTACACCTTTGGAGTATTCTTCAAAAATGTAAGTAACAATATCTTTCTTATTTTCATCTGGTATTATTGTATCTTTTTCTTTGTCATATAAGTAACCGAATGGAGCATATTTACCAACCAATTCTCCACGTTTCATTTTCATTCTTACACCAGTTTTTACATTTTCTGAAATAGATTCACTTTCAGCTTGAGCAAAAGCACTATATAGAGTTAAAAACAATTCATTGGATAAACCTAGAGTGTGAATATTTTCCTTTTCAAAAAATACATCTACATTATGTTCACGAAGTAACCTTACACAATTTAAAGTATCAACAGTATTACGAGCAAATCTTGATATAGACTTGGCTAGTATTAAATCAATTTTACCATTTAAGGCATCACTCATCATCTGATTAAATTGTTCTCTCTTTTTTGTTTGAGTACCAGTTATACCTTCATCGGCATATATTCCTACAAATTCCCAGTCAGGATTTTCTTCTATCATATTTTTATAATGGATTCGTTGTGAGTCATAACTTGTTTTTTGATCTTCGTTATCTGTACTAACACGACAATAAGCACAAGTTCTAATTAGTTTATATTTTACATTTCCTTTTAAGCACATTGTTTTAGAAGTTGGTGCTATTACTTCAACATTTTTATTATTCATTTCTTCCTTTCCATAATTGTTGAATAATAGCATATTTCAAATATTTTATTCATGCAAAACTATATTTTGAATTGTTTAATTTATTGTATTTTGCATATTCGTTTTCAATTTTATTTTTAATTTTTTTATATTCGTTATTATCAATCAAGTTATTATTTTTGATAAATTCTAGCATAGCAATTTCTGCTATATAAGTTTTTAGATGTTCTAATCTTTTATCACTTCTTTCTTGCATAAATTATTACCCCCTTTAAATTCTTAAACAATTCATATCATAGTTACGCACCAACT
>CARSXK010000017.1:0-25078 GCA_949065595.1 uncultured Bacilli bacterium | reverse complement strand
ATATTTATACACCATGGATTACTCCAGAGGAAGATGAGAAAATGATACTCAATACAGAAAAACATATTTCTTATCATCAAGGGATTGAACAAGGATTACAGCAAGGAAAATTAGAAACTGCAATTAAAATGCTTGAAAAAGATATTCCAATTAAAACCATTATGGAAATTACAAATCTAACCAAAGAACAAATATGTAATATAGGATAATGATAGGGCAGTATTGCCCTTTTTATTCTACATAAAAAGGAATCAAACGATTCCAAAATAACGTACAAATGTAGTAATCAGAAAACAAAGTGTCATTCCAATTAGTGTAGGAATCAAAATAGAAAGACCAACCCATTTCCAACTACCTGTTTCTTTTTTGATGGTAAGACAAGTTGTAGAGCATGGAAAATGCATAAGCGAAAATATCATCACACAAACAGCAGTTAACCAGGTCCAGCCATTATCTACTAAAAGAGTCTTAAGAGCGGGTAAACTACTGAATTCCGATATCGTTCCTGTTGCCATATATCCCATCATAATTAGGGGAATTACAATTTCATTGGCTGGAAATCCTAAAAGAAAGGCCATCAAAATCACACCATCTAGCCCTAATGCACTAGCAAAAGGATTTAGAAAGTCTGAACACATTTTTAAAAGAGAAACCTGTTCTATCTGTACATTTGCTAAAACCCAAATTAAAATACCCGCTGGTGCAGCTACGGAAATTGCTCTTCCTAAAACAAATAACGTACGATCAAAAATAGAACGAATAATGACTTTTCCAAATTGCGGTTTCCGATAAGGAGGTAACTCCAAGGTAAAAGAAGAAGGAACCCCCCTTAAAATGGTTTTCGATAACATTTTAGAAACTACAAATGTCAAACCAATTCCAATTAAAATAATAATTGTCAATAGAAAAACACTAAAACAAGAAGCTCCAATACTCGAACTGAATCCAATAAAAAACATAGTAATAACTGTAATTAAAATGGGAAAACGTCCATTACATGGAACAAAATTATTGGTTAAAATGGCAAGCAACCGTTCCCTTGGAGAATCGATAATACGACATCCTGTTACCCCAGCTGCGTTACATCCAAAGCCCATCGACATCGTAAGTGCCTGTTTTCCACATGCAGAACATTTCTTGAAGGCATGGTCCATATTAAAGGCAATTCTTGGCAAATACCCTAAATCTTCTAATAATGTAAATAAAGGAAAGAAGATTGCCATAGGTGGTAACATAACCGCAATTACCCAGGCAAGAACACGATACATGCCTAAAACCAGCATATCGTTCAGCCAAGTTGGTGCATGTAGAAATTGCAAGAAATCAATCAAATAATCCTCGAGTCCAAATAAAAAGTCAGACAATAATTCCGATGGATAATTGGCCCCAATAATGGTTATCCAAAAAACCAGCATCAACAGTAAAATCATAAGTGGAATTCCTACTTTTCGACCTGTAATTATTTTATCTATTTTGAGGTCTTTTTCTCTGTAGTTTTCGTTTTCATAAGTAACCACTTCATTACAAATATGTTCGGCTTCTTTCATTAAAGTAGATACAAATGCATCCTTGGTATGTTCTGGCTCCATCCCACTATGATATAAAAGGATTCTAGCCTCTTCTATTGACTCTTGTAACTGTTGCATACAAGCTAATCCTAATTTTTTTTCAATGGTTTCATTTAAACCTACATCTGGATCGAGCAGTTGCATCGCAAGCCACCTTGTATTCATATTCAAATTCCAGTTGGATAATACATCTTCTATTTTTGCAATAGCTTGTTCTAAAACGGGTTCATACGTTGGCCGAAAAGGTCTTGTTTTTGCTCTTTGATAGATTAAATCATCTACCTTTTCCATCAACTTATCCAAACCTTTTTTCTTATTCGCGCTCGTACCCACTACGGGTATTCCCAATTTTTCAGATAATTTTTTCAAATCAATTTTGATTTTTTTCTTTTTGGCTTCATCTAATAAATTAACACAAACAACTACCCTATCTGTTATTTCTAAAGTTTGTAATACCAAATTCAAATTTCGTTCTAAACAAACTGCATCACAAACGACAATAACTGCATCATGGTGTTCAAAGCAAAGAAAATCACGAGCTACTTCCTCTTCTTTCGAATGGGCGATCAAGGAATATGTTCCTGGTAAATCATAAATAGTATAATTGGTATATCTATAGTTACAAATACCAGATGCATTACTTACCGTTTTTCCAGGCCAATTTCCAGTATGTTGATGCATGCCCGTTAATTCATTAAAAACAGTACTCTTTCCCACATTTGGATTTCCTGCAAGCGCTAATACTTTTTCCATTTTATCTTGTGGTATCATCCCTCCACCTTCTTTATTATGATGTATCTCGCATCTTCCTTCCGAATGGCAATAATTGCTCCTCTAATTAAGTAAGCAACTGGGTTTTGGTTTGGACTCATAAGAACACATGTTACTTTACACCCCGGTGTAAGTCCAATGTCTAAAAATCTTCTTCTAATACTTCCTTCTGTTGTGATGGATTCTACATAACCCATTTCGCCAACATCTAAAGTATCCAAAGTTTGATTCATCATATTTCACCTCATCATTTCATAAAATTACAAAGAAGTTTCCATACGCTAACTTCTATAGTACTATATGAAAAAAGAAGAAAAGGGGGACAATTATCTTTGGAAAAAAGTGAATTTTATACATTACAAGGATATCGTGCTAAAAATAAATTAAATTTAACAGCGTCGATGGAAGACTATTTGGAAATGATTTATCGTATTTCTATAAGTACTCAATTGATTACAATCAAACATTTGGCAAATTCTCTTAATGTAAAACCTTCTTCTGCGAGTAAAATGTGTGTGCGATTAAAACAAAATGAAATGATCAATTTTGAACGCTATCAAAACATTACGCTTACCAAAAAAGGAACTTCAATTGGTTCCTATCTTTTATGGAGACATCAATTATTAGAATCTCTTTTTCGTATGATTAATCAAGAACAGTTTCATCTAGAGCAAGTAGAAAAAGTAGAACATTTTATTGATATGGTTACTCTTAAAAATATTGAACAATTTCTAAAAAAACAAAAACCACTTTAGTGGTTATAATAAACGATACAATTCTTTATTGTTGGTCAGTTGAACCAAAGCCACCCATGCGAATTCCAGCGGCATCATCGTCATCAACGAGAAGATATTTTTGAAAGATTACTTGTCCAATCACATCTCCTTTTTTTACTTCTAAATCATGATCAGATACATTAAAATATTGGAAGTAAAAATGGCCATCATTGGTTTCATTGCCATAGTAATCAAAGTCCACAACACCAATACTATTTGCCATGACAAACCCTTTTTTAGGTCCTGAACTACGATTGACTAGCATTATCCATTCATCTGGTTCACAATATGCTTTGAGTCCTGTTGGAATTAGGGTTGGCTTTTGCCCTGGTTGATACATAGGGATAGTGATATCTTCTGCAGCTTCTACATCATATCCAGCTGCATACATTGTGCTTCTTTTAGGAAGATGTATCTCTTTATCTTCCCATCCTTTGGCAATTTCAAAGCCTCTTTTTTTTATGCATGACATACATTTACCTCCTTAAAATAATCTACTTCTTCGTCTTGATATAGAACAATTTCGCCTTGTTCTCTTGTTTTAACCATATCAATCACTCTTTGATTAGAAGAACCTACATAATGTTTATTGATGTCTACAAGTCTCATTAAAAATGGCCCATCTAATAATACATCAATATGATTTAAAATATCATTCAAATGATTATCTTTTACACTCTGTTTTACAAGTGCCTCATAAGTATATCCTGTATAACACCATATGGTTTTTGTTGGATATTTTTCTTTGATATTTAAAATAACATTCCGAATGGCTTCTCGATTCCCTGGAAACAAAGGATCTCCTCCTGATAAAGTAATCCCATCACACCATTCTTGTTCCAATTCCTGATAGATTTCTTTGAGGGCTTTCTCATCAAAGGGTAATCCCTCATTCGGATTCCATGTGAGTGCATTTTGGCATCCTGGGCATTCGTGACTACACCCAGAAACCCATAATACAACTCTCAATCCTTCTCCATTTAACATATCCGCTTTTGTGATATTATGATATTTCATACGTACCTCCACTACATTGATTTTCTTTCCGCAATTTCTGCCATTTTGGCTTTATTTAACCTGGTATCGCCATGAACTCTAGAATAGGATAAATATCCATTCATACGATCAATTTTTGTTAAATCATCGCTTCCACACATAGGACAAACATCCATTTCAAGTTCTTCATGACCACAGTGATTGCAGTAGGCAAGAGAAAGATTTACCCCTTCATAGAACCCCTTCTCCATTGCACGTTCTACATAAGTAATCATTGCTTTGGTATTATAATTCAAATTGTATCTTACATATTGAATTCTTCCACCTTTGCATAAGTCCCAAAATCTTTCTTCTAAATTTTGTTTCTGAATTCCATTAATATCTTCCCAAACACCACAGTGGAAACTATTGGATACATATTCACGAGAAGATACACCTTCAATTACACCGTATTTTTTTCTAAATTGTTCAATTTGAAGTCCACATAAATTTTCAGCAGGTGTCCCATAAATGGCATATAAAATATGGTCTTCCTTCTTAAATTGTTGTGTTTTTTCATTAATGTATTTTAAGACTTCCAATGCAAACTCTCCATCTTCTACTATGCTTTTTCCATTGTATAACACTTGTAGTTCATTTAAAGCCGTAATCCCAAATGAAGCAGTAGAAGATTCTAATAGTGGTTCAATGCATTCGTTTGGTTGTAGATGCCCTTTATAAAATCCACCTTCACAATATGCGATGGGATTAATACTTGCTTTTTTCTTTGCCAAATAGCGATAAGTACGAATATGAATCCTGCGAATCATTTGAAGATAATAATCCAATATTTCATAAAAATCTTTTTGTTCTTCACGTGATTTTGCTAAAATCATAGGCAAATGTAAAGAAACAGCCCCAATGTTAAATCTTCCTATAAAAACTGGTTTATCATTTTCATCTGCTGGTTCAAACCCACCTCTTTCATAATAAGGAGATAAAAAGGCTCTACATCCCATTGGACTAATGACTTTACCATATTTTTTATACATTTCTGGAACGTATCCCTTTCCTGTTAACGATAAATAATCAGGATACATCGTTTTTTCACTACATTTAATGGCTTCTAAAAAATTATCATGTAACAATTTACCTTCTTTATGTAAATTTTTATCATATAGGAATACCAATTTCGGAAACAAGGTTGGTTTTTTATGTCCTTCTTTTCCCTGTCCTTTGGCATGCGTTTTTAAAATCGTTTGGGCAATCATAACGCCAAATGGATCTTTTTCAATTCCAAATGTCATGGTAACAAATGGATAATCTCCTCTTGAAGAACCAACACTATTTAGTTTGTATTCAATTCCTTGATATCCTTGTTCACATTCTCTTTCCGTTTTTTTCCAAGCCCAATCCTTGGCTTTTTCTACACACTCATCATCGTCTTCATCTGTTTCGGTCAGTTCCATATATTCTTTATAATATTTTTCATATGTTTTTTTGGCATAAGGAGTTAAAATCGTATCCACTTCTGGAACTGTAAAACCACCATATTGCATTGCGGCTGTGTTAATAATGACATCTCCCATTACATCAAAAGCAGTATCCAAGGATTTAGGCTCATTATACCACAGGTTCCCCATCTCGAAGCCATCTTTCATTACCGATCCTACATCACACAAGCAACAATTCATGGTATCTCTACGTGCACTCATATCATGTATATAAATGTACCCATCTTCACAAGCTTCTACTTCAGCAGTTGTTAAAAAGAATTTTTTATACAACTCTTTGTTTAAAGAATTGTAAGTTAAACTCCTTTGGGTTGCAACCAAAGCACTATCAGTATTGGAATTTTCTTTATCCCCAATATAGTTAATTGCTTGTGCTTTTTTATATACCTTATCTAAAATATGGACAAAATCTTTTTTATAATTTCGATATTCTCGATAACTTTTCGCAACCAATGGGTTTACTTTTTCTAATGCCGCTTCTACGCAATTATGGATTTGTTGCACTTCTGGATCACTGGTTTGTGTCAATAAAAAGTCTACTACCAAATTTACTACTTCATCTTCAGCCTCTTCTGTTAATGTTACCATAACTCTTTCTGCACTTTTACCAATCGCATCTTTGATTTTATTTTCATCAAATGGTTGTTTATTCCCATTTCGTTTGATAATCTTAAATTGGTGTTTTACTTTCTCTAAATTTTCTGTTTCTTTTTTTGTCATACTTCCACTCCTTACTGTAGTAGCTTATCATCTTTTTATGATTCCCTACCTTACTTTAAGTCGATTGTACCACTTTTTATTTTTATCGTTTGTTGCATTTGCAACATTTTATTTTTTTTGTTATAATTTATTTGAGAGTGATGTTTTTATGCTAGAAAATATCAAGGATAATAAGGATTTTCAGATGTTAGACCATTTAGGAAAGTGTGTCAATACCAAGGTGAAAGTTTTTTTAATTGGAGAATTTATTCAAAATTATGGTGCAAGAAAAAAAGTCATTGGTGTACTATTAGAAGGAAGTGCTGATTTAAAAAAGGTAGACATTAAAGGGAATGAAACCATTTTAGAGCATCTATCAAAAGGGGATATTTTTAGTGAAATGTTTATAGAGGATTCGGAAGATCCCATTACGTTAGTCGCAACCAAAAAAACAGAAGTTTTATGGATTGATTATCTTTCTATTTTAAGGGATTGTAAAGTAAAGTGTCCTTACCACACTTTTGTGGTCAATCACATTATGGATATGATGATGAAAAAAACGGTTCAGTTGAATAATAAAATTGCCATTTTAAGCAATCGAACCATTAGAGAAAAATTGTTAATGTATTTGAAACAGGAAGGTAATGGTCAAAAAAAAGTTACCATTCCGTATAGTTTACAGGAACTTGCGGATTATCTTTGTGTTGATAGAAGTGCTATGATGAGAGAAATCAAAAAATTAATAGCAGAAAAAAGAGTGAAAAAAAATGGTAGAATATTTACCATTTATAAACGACATTAATTTTAGTATTTGAGACAATTGAATCTATTTTATGCATTTAAAATAGGTTCCACCACTTCTTCTAATAGTTCATCCAAGAAGGAATATAGATAAATGGTTACTTTTTTATTGGTCACAGATTCTATATAGGATTGATAGCCTTTTAGTTGTTCTAAATAAGCATCATCGGTAAGCCGTTTTAATTTATAATCAACGATTTTAATTTCATCTTCATACTCAATCATTAAATCGATGACACCATGGATCATTTCTGTATCCTTTTCCATATAAAATTCATATTCTTTATATATATGAAGAATATCCTTCAAAAAAACTGGACAAGATAGAAATGCTTGTATTTTTTTAAGAAAAAAAGTTGGTATATTTATATTATTATTAGGATGCTCAAAATCGAAACATTCTAAAATACGGTGTAAACTAAGGCCCATTTCTATCTTCTTATATTGTTCATAATCCATTGGCTTTTCCATTTTTTTAGAAAATGTTTTTTCTGTTATTACTTTTTTTGGAATATCGATTTCATGCACCACGAAATCGTCTTGTAAATTTTCCATATAGTAATTTAATGGTAAATGTTCTTTGTAAGCTTTGGTCAACCTATCTTTTAAATCAATTTCTACAACGTAAGTTTCTAAATTTCCATATATTGTCTTGATAATATCATAAAAAGATCCCAATTGAAGTGCCTGATAAGATTTGAGATGCTTACATTTTGGAATTTCTTCTTTTATCTGCGGCATTACCATTATTATTTGTTCCTTACTTCGAGTAAGTGCGACATAAAATAGTCTGATTTTTTCGGCAATTTCTTGTCTTTGATATATATGACGCAATAAATCTTTACGAATGGTATTTTGAATTCCATTTTTAGCAGTTGGGATCACAAACCCAACGGATTCATCATATGTCATACGTTCTTTCACATCTGCTTTATTAAATTTGGCGTACAATCCTGTATAATAACAAATGGGATATTCCAATCCTTTGGACTTATGAATGGTCATAATACTTACACTATTTTCTGTTTCCAAATTTTGGCGAAACCGAATTTCATAGTTTTTGTCGGCGATTTCTTTTAAATAATTCATCATGTCATAACAGTCATATCCCATTTGTGATAAATTTTCGGCAATTTGCAGAAAATGTTCTACTTTAATCATACGATTTTGTACTTTTCCTACTTTTATAAAAGCTTGATAAAAGTCAAATTCTTCTAATATTGCTTCAATCAATAATTCATTGTTTAAATGATTTTTTTTTGATAATAAATTTTGAATATGATGATAAAGTTTTGTTTGTTCATACGATCCATTTTGTAAACAATCAAAAATGGTTTCGTCTTTTTCTTCTAATAAATAACTTCGCATAATACTAGTAAATGCATATTTCCATTCTGTATCAAATACTTGTAATTCCATCTTTTCCATACACTTTAAAATATGGTATATCAGTCTTAATTCCGTTCCAGATGTAATGGTTTCGTCTTTATGAACTGCAAGTGGTATTTTTTCATATTCAAATATTTGTTTGTATAAATCAAATTGGGTCGAACGATCCATTAAAATCACAAAGTCTTGATATTGTACATCCCTTAATTTTTGAGTTTGTGTATCTAATACTTTAAAATGATGTTCTATTTTAAATTGAATATCTTGCGCTACTAAAAAGGCTTCCATTTCTTCTTTGGTATAATCCTCTTGTTTTTCATATGTTAAAATTCTCATATGTCTATTTTGGCTTATCTGTTCTATCTCATATCCATGATTCCCATAAACCATTTGATGTTCTTTCTGATAATCTACGCCACTTATTTCTTCTTGCATAATGAGATTGAAAATTTGATTGATATCTTCCAATGGTTCTTTTCTGGAACGAAAATTTTGAATCAAATCAATTTTGATTCCTTCTTTTCCCATACGATAATCATCATATTTTTGTTTGAATAATTCAGGATTGGCATTTCGGAATCGGTAAATAGACTGTTTCATATCTCCTACCATGTATCTATTTTGATTTTGAATCAAATCCATAAATAATTCTTGCAAATCACTGGTATCTTGGTATTCGTCTAATAAAATTTCATTAAATGTCTGTTGGAATGTACGTTGAATCGATGGATTTTCTTTGACCAAGCGAATGGCGAGTTTGGCAACATCGTGAAATTCAAAAGCATGATTTTGTTCTTTCCAAATCGCCAGATTTTCTTCTAATTGTATCAGGATGGAAATAAGTACTTGTATATCTTTTTTGGTTGCTTCCAAATACGCTATGATTTGTGATTTTGTTTCCCATCTGGTAAGTCGTTTTATCTCTTTTAAAACAGATGTTAGTTCTTCTTTGCTCTTCTTTAATGGTTCATTATTAGATGGCACTCTTGGAAGTGTTACTTGGACATTTTCCCTAATTTCCCGATAGGTTTTGCTTTGACATAATGGATTTAGGACTTGCGAAATTTCTACATAATACTCATAGTCTATAGCTGAAATCGCTTCTAGATTGGAAGTAAGTTCATTCAATTGAATTTGAATCATTTTCATATATTGTTGAAATTCTGCCTCAAAATGTTCCTGCTTCATTTCATCATTCATATAATTGGTCAGATAAGCAATTTTATCATATTTCAAGTTTAACTTATTATGAATATTAAGAATATCTTTTTTCAGTTCTTGGTCATCTTTTGTACAAAATTGGGAAATGAAATTGAGAAAATCAGTTTCTTGTTTTTCATACAATTGTTCCAAAAGTTCATCTAGTATTTTTTCTTTTTGTATTTCTATCAGACTTGCATCCATTATGGTAATATTTTTGGGTACATTCAAAAGATAATGATATTTTTTAACGATAGAAAGAGCAAAACTATCAAACGTTGTGATATAGGCAGTATCTACCTGTTCTTTGGCCTCTATTAGATTTTCTTCTTGTAATTTTTTACGAATTCGTTCTTTCATTTCACTTGCGGCTGCTTTGGTAAATGTTAAAATTAATAGTTGATTGATGGGAATCCCATCTTTCACTTTACGAAGAACACGTTCAGTTAGTACTGCTGTTTTACCAGATCCTGCTCCAGCACTTACCAAAATAGACTTTCCTTCTTTATGAATGGCTTGTAATTGTTCTTTGGTCCAATTGGTCATAAAGCATCCTCCTTTAAAAATTCTAACTTTTTATACTCTTTTAAATATTCAATATCTTTTGGTGTTTGAAAGCATAAATCATGATAGGTACAAAATTCACAACCCATTCGTTTTGTACCAATTTGTTTTGGATTGATTCGAAAATCGGCATGTTCAATTTTACGTGCAGCTTCTTTGATTTTACTGTCAACCAAGTGTTCTAATCTATCCATTTTATTTTGGTTTAACACCTTGGAATACATATAAAATCCTTTGCTGCTTACTTTCATTCCTTTGATCATACGACTATCCTGATAGGTCTCATCTAATTGATTTAAAAGCTGAAAATCATCTATGCTGTAACCCTCTAATCTCATAGCATCTTTTTTCATGGCATTATAATCATTATTCTCATCGTTGGTCATTTCATTTGGAATCATTTTCTGTAAATAAAAACCAATGACTTTTACATTTTTCCATTCTGCTTTATTTTTTATTAAATAAAGGTAAATCGGTAATTGCATTTCGATTCCATAAATACTTTGATTTAAATTGGTTTCTAATGTTCCTGTTTTATAATCAATAATGGCCGCATATATCGTTCCATCTTCTTCTTTGTATTTGATTTTATCAATAATTCCCATAAAGGTAATTTTTAAATCACCAGAAATACTTTTGAAAATTTTTTGTTCATATGCTTCTTGATTGAGTTGCGTATATGTATTTTGTTCCTGGATAGTAGTAATCACAAAGAGAAGTTCTTGTTTTAATTTTTCTAAAAAGAAACTTTCTTTCGCTGTATAATTTTTTCCTTCATGATATTGTTTCCATTCTGTTTCAAAGTGGAATGAATCTTGGAATGCAATGGAAAGAAAATAATGAAAAAGATTTCCAATTGCTTGGGCAAACGTTTCTTTATAAGCGTCTAGTTTTAGAATATGACTGATATAATAACGAAATTGGCAACGATAAAAGCGATCTAAACTAGTGTATGATAATACCAACTTTCCATTTAGATATTCTTTTAGTTTTTGTTTGGATATCGGTTGATATTGATTATCGTAAGTACAATAGTGTAGATTTTGATAATGACCATAAAGTAATTTTAAATCTTTATGCACTTCATTATATTGTGTATAGCAGTCTAAAAGATGGGAAAGCTCCATTTGATTCCAAATATCTGAATATTGATAAGAAGTGGCGGCGATTTTCTTTTCTGTTGCCAAATGGGGTAATAAAGAAGATGGATAATATATTCCATAATTTGTTTTCTTTTTATAACTCAAAATAGCATTGGGAATGGCGTTGATTTTACGAATCATAGTTGTCTTTTCTAGCTCATTTTTATCAAATGTAGTATCTATTTTTAATTCTTTACAAATGGCATCATTTAAGTAGTCTTCATCTTGTTTGATTGTAGGAATATTTTCTTGATTCATACCTAAAATATACACATATTCGTTTGCTTGAAAGTCGCTTTCTTTTATGTTTTGAATTTGAACCGCATGATGTTGGCAGCTTCTTGGAATGGTCGCTTCTTTAATTGCCTCTTCTATACAGATTTTCCATAAATCATCTTTTGGTAACATAACATAGTCATTATATATTTGTAACAATTTGAGATAAATCTGATGCTCTTCTTCTGTTGACAAATGATTTCCCATTTTTTCTAACATTTCATATGCATTTTCTGTGGTTAACTGCTTAAGCCAATGTTGGACCATCGGGTTTCCATAAAGAGGATGGGTTGATTTTTCTTCCAAGGGGATGCCATACATATGAAAGATACGATGAAGGGGGATTAAATATTCTATAGTTACATTTGCCAAATAAATATGTTCTATGGATAAGCCATTTTGTAAACGATTGGCGATATCTGATGCAACAAAGGCAATTTCTTCTTCAATGGTTTCAAAGACATACAAAGGATGACAATAAGAAAGAGATTCCTTTTCTATGATGGTAACAGTGGTACTAGGTTCTAGTTGTTTTAGAATCTTTTTTTGTTCTTTGGTAAGTGAATAACCGTCGATTCGAATGTGTTTTCCCTTTATGTATTTCATAAACATTTGATTGTCTTCTAACAAATGATTGTCTTCTAAAAATTGTTTGATTTCTAATAATTTTTTTACATTTTCATGTTTACTTTCCTTTATATTTGTAATATGTGGTATATTTTCTAGGTAAGTAGATGCTAGAAAATAAGAAAGATGTAATTCTTTCATTAAATAATAAATGGATTCTTTCTTGGGATGTAATGTTATATTTTCTAATAATTCTTCCAATGTCATATATTTTTCTTGTGTGATTTTTTGCTGCTGTGAATGCTTGAGCAAAATTTTTTTCTTTTTATGATTTGGAACTACTATAATTGTATCTACTGTGTTCATGTAACCACCTACCCATATTATATCATCATTCGTCTTATTTTTTATCCGAAAATGGTCTATGGTGAATATTGGTAAATAAAAAATTGCATTTTTATGTGCAATTTTAGATACTATTTTTTGACTAGAAATGAGGAATATATTCTTTTAATAATGTATAGCATTCCTCTTCTTGTATTTCTTCGTTCAAAAGATTTTCATATTGAATTCGACTAGATTCACTCATTACATATCTATATCGATTTCCCTCTTTTACTATGTATACATCTGAAAAAGATTCAGTTGACCAACTTCTAAATTGGATATAGTTGTGTGCAATTCCATTATATGCTGCAAAAAGCATATCATAAACTGCTTGTTGTGCGACTGCATATTTTTGGGCATACAGTTCATTTCGAGGATATAGGTACATTAAATATTTACCGGTTTCATAAACAGCAAATTGTCCTTCAGATATAAATTGTAAATATGGACTTTCTCCTTTTTCTACATATCTAGGACTGGTCATGCGATTGAATATAACGTTTATAACACAATATAAATCATCATAGTGGTTGGCCCCTTCTGCCGCAACACCCGCAACTAAAATATCTAGCTCTGCTCTGGAATTGAATGAATAATTTTCTAAAATGTATAACGCTTCTTCTTGGTATACTTTTTCCAATAAGCCATATGCCATTTGTTGATTTTCATCCAAATCTTCTACACTCTGCCAATATATATTTTTATATTCCTCTGGTGTAATATCATAAAATTCCAATATAAATTTCTTTTTCTCAATTAGGGAATATTTATCTAATAATGCCCAAATATAGTCTATTTTATCTTCCTTGGAAAATGACCATTCTAATAGATAGCATACACTCTTTTCTAATGAAATATCATGATAATCTGTATGATAGAAAGACAAGTAATCTACCAGTTGTTCTTTGGTCAGTCCTTCTAATTTTATAATGGCATGAAATAGCGTTTCAAATGATACCATATCACTATCTATAATATTTTGAATGATTTGATTTTGATTGGCATTATCTATGGTTAATAATTCATCTAATATAGTTTCAAATGGTACATTTAATAGCATTAATGCATACCATACTTTTTGTTCTATCGTAAGTCTATCTGTTTGGACTATAAACTGCAATATTTCTTCTTCGGTACCAAATTCCATCGCAATTTCCATTACTTGATCTAATGTAATTTCATCTAAAGCAAATAATCGATTCCATTTTCTCTCATTAGGCACACCTGAAGTCAATATTGCCTCAACCTTTTCTTCTGTGGTATAGGGAGTGGATTCTTTTATAATTTCATAAGCGTCACTGTAAAGAAGAAAATGTTCTTTTTCATCTAATGAGAACTCTTTTAAACTTTCTATCACAGATGTTTCTAGATAATCACTAAAATCTTTTATACTCAATTCTGGATTAGAAGGAAAAACTGTAAGAACAGCCATAATCCCAAACCACTGCTTCAAAATAGTGCGCTTGAGTTTCTCTGAAGAAACAGACGCAGTTGATACCATAGAAGTACTAGATTTTACATCTTCATCTATTGGAATTAGATAGTTTTCTTCTATGATATGAAGTTGTTCACAAAAATCTATAATATCTTGTTTTTCTATATCAGAGGTCATAAGTGTTTCTCTTATTACATACCCAATCATTTCAAGTTTAGATTTTGCTGCTTCTAAAACTTCGATTGTTGTTCTTTTATCTATCGTTTTTTTATTTTTAATGGTACTTTCTTTTTTGAAGCCAACACATTGTTTCATTAATTTATCAAGGAGAGGTCTATACACCAAAGCCAAAACAAAAGCATTTAGAACTAATGCAGCAGCTAAATTCTTATCTTTTTTCATAGGATCCTCCCTTTCAAACACTTTTTTCATTATATAATAAATGGGATAGAATAGTCAATTTTTATGTTAAATAAAAATTCTTTTTTATAATACATAATCAATCATTTTGCCAATAAGGAAAAAAACAACTCTTTAGAAAATATCTATGCTTAAATTCTATCTGTTACTGTTTTGTCTTAATACAAAAAAGTATTACACCTTTGATAAATTGAATTGCTAACAACAAATGGTTTCTTTGGAAATTGTAAAATAATCTATATTTTTTATACAAATTCTTTACATTCCATCCATCCTACCACATCCCTCATATATCTGCTTATAAATATATTCTTTTATGCTTCTATTTTAATTTGTTTTTTATTTTTGCGAATTAGTTCTTTTATAAAAAGAGAAGGATTCTTTTTAGGTGTCATTAAATATACTTGATTTTTAGTACGTGTAAGTGCTACATAAAATAGTCTTCTTTCCTCTTCAAATAAATAAGAATCTTCCGTTTGATTTACATAACGCATCACAGGATCATCTTCTAATTGACTGGGAAAACCCATAGTTTCATTGGCCATATTTAGAACAATCACAACATCACTTTCCAACCCCTTCGCAGAATGTACGGTTAAAAAGGTGAGGGATAAATCTGTTCGATTTTGATATACAATATTCCGTTTGTCTTTGCTTACAAATGCTTTATCTATAAGTATCGAATCGATATCTTTACGATTTCTTCCCAACAAAAAAATAGATACATTCTGTAACCTGTCTAGTATTTGCTTTAATGTGTCTAGTAAATCATGATAGTAATGGATTTGGACTGGTTGTTCTATATGCTTATTGGAAACTAAATTTTTAGTCATTTGCTTTGGGTTTCGCATTACAAAAGAACCTGCTATATCAATTAATTCTTGACTATTTCGATAGGTAGTTTGAATTTTCAAAATGATGGCATTTGGAAAGTATGTTTTAAATTTCAAAAATATATTTAGGTTGCAGCCTGTAAAACGGTAAATGGATTGAAAATCATCTCCAACAGCAATTAATTTTGCGCCTGTTTTTTGTATAATTGCTTGAATGAGTTGATATCTGGTTTGCGAAGTATCTTGGTATTCATCAATTAATATGTATCGATAATTAAGGGTATTATCGCTTTTTACTAGATTAGTTGCATAGGTAATGATATCATCAAAATCCAATAAATGAGACTCTTTTAATACTTGTGTATATTGTACATAAATTCGTTTTAATAGTAATAGGAGATAGGTGTTAGCACTTTTCCATATCCGAAAATGCTTACTTTTTTGAATCCAGTGATGAATGGCATTTATATCATATTGGTTGGCTTTCATGAGGTGAATAAAGGTTGGTATCATTTTATAGTAGCGTTTAAATACTTCTGTTTTTTTCATTTTTCCATATTTCTGTGGAAAACTTTGCATTCTGCTAACAATATTAGGCAATATTTTCCCTAATTTGTGGAAAAAATGTTTACAAATCCACTTTTGGGCATCTTTTTCTTTCAAAATTCCACAATCAAAATAGTTTTCCACAACTTTTTTTAATATTGTATCATCTGCGATCTGGATGGAATTATAATTTCGCCGGATAATCTGTAATGCCAATTTATGAAACGTATAAATAGGCAAGTCATAATTATAATATTGCTTTAATGTGTTTTTTAAACTATTCGTTGCATCATTCGTGAAAGAAATACAAAGAATTTGACTGATTGGAATCTTTTTTCGTTCTACTAAATACCGAATTTTCCCAATCATTGTCAGCGATTTTCCACTTCCTGCACCCGCAATGACCAGTGTATTTTGTTCGTCTCTTAAAACAACCTCTCTTTGTTCTTTATCCAGAGGATACCCTTTGACATGGTCCAATAATTCTTTTGTAGCTGTTTCTTCTCTTTGAAGATATTTTTGATTACTGATTTCTCTCCATTCGTCTAGATTTTTGTACGCTTCTTTCCCCTTCTTTTCTTTATGCTCTACCTGCTGATATTTTATTTTTAATTGCTCTAATGTTTGAAAACTAATATATGTATTTTCTAATTCTTTTATTGTTTTTTCAAATAATTCTATCATACCTATTATATACAATCTATAACCTATTTTTCCTTCTGTAGATTTAATAATGCTTGAAAAGGTTATAATTTCCTTTGAATTTAAAGTATAAATACTTTATATACTACAGAATTTAGTGCCAGTTTCTTGTATTTAGGAAAAAATGTAAAGTATCTATAAATATTTATAAAACTATGGTAAAATATATAAAATTAATGAATAATGAAACTGAATTAGGAGTGAAAATATGATTAAAAAATATGGAATTATAGAAATAGGTAGTAATAATACAAAAACCCATATTTATGAAAATAGCAAAGTTATATATGATAAAACAACAACTATTGAATTTAAGAAGAATTATAAAAATAATGGGTTAATAATTGATGTAGATTTAGAAAAGTTATATAAAGAAATAAGCAAGGCTTTAGAATATACAGAAAATATTCATATATATGGCTGCAGTATATTTAGAAATATAAGTGATACAGAATTAAAACAAATTAATAGTAATTTAAAAGACGAATTTAATTTGACAATAGAAGTAGTATCGCAAGAGGATGAAGCCATTTTTACAGCAAAAGGATGCTACGAAAATATTGATTATGATGGTCCATTATGTATTTTCATAGGTGGAGGAGGTTCCATTGAGTTAATATTTGTTAAAAATAAAGAAATATTTGGACATAAATTTTATAACTTTGGAGTTGTAGATATAACAAGTAAATATCCAGAGTTAAAGGAAGATATTCCAAATGTCACTTTTGATGAGGTTACAGAATATGTTGATTCTCTAATAGGAAATTTAGAATATAAGGCTACTGCTATAGTTCTTTCTGGAGGAGATCATTTATATTGGTTTAATACTGCTTTATATAAAATGGATGACAATACTTTATATACGAGTGATAAGCAAAAATATATGATTACAACAGAAAAAATAGATATATATGACCATGATATGATGATTAGTTCATTAGATACCATAAGAGATAGAAGCGACAATCCAACTTGGTTTGATGGTTCAAGGGCAATGAGAATAATAGCAAATTTAATTACCCATAAAATTGGAGCAGATATAGTCATTCCTACTAATATTAATATGGAAGATGGTTTAAAACAGAAAATTAAATGTATGAAATAAGAATTACTAAAAATCTGATACGTGCTTCATGCTACATAGTAAGGGTAATGCTATACCTTATTATGACGAAAACTTTAGTTACTCCACAACTATTTTCACCTATAAAACCTATACTTCGATACTATGCCAAATACCATAGTATTTTTTAAATATTTAAATTAATCTTTTTAAAAATTTTTACTACTAATTTACTACTTTTGAAAGTGAAAATATAAGAGGTTATAACAATATCCTAAAAAAACAAAAATGCCGTAAACACTTATAAGTAAAGGTTATAAAGGATTTAAGAACATATACAAAGATACTCTCAAAAATACAATGTTTTATAATATTAAAAAATCGCATTTCTGCGATAGTTTTATTGCACATTTGAATATGTTTCATGCCGATTTTTGATTGTGACTACACAAAAAGACTATGTTTCGTCTTCCTGGAACCAGTTGTCTAGTAAGCTGATATTCTTCTTAATCATAACTGCTTCAATGATATCTATTGTAGCATAAATCATAATTAATATACCAATCATTTTAGTAATTGCTTTCATTCCCGAAATGGGATTGAATATGAGTATAATACCACACACCATCATTAATAGTGCCATTACAAACAACAGTAGCCATATCGATTCTTTTCTAGAACGAAGGGCTAGTGCAATTCTTAATTTATAGGAACTACTGATAATAAACCATAAGCCTATTGCGATTGGAATCACAATTGATAGGGTATTTGGTTTGATTAGAATTAAAATTCCTAAAACAATGGATAAAATACCTCCACTAAATCCATCAAAAAGAGATGGTGTAGTATTGGTATATCCCATAATTAACTGATATACTCCATTTGCGCCTAATAATATACAAACTGTATAAGACATAATTACCAATGATGTTTCTGGATGGGAAACCAAAATAACGCCTAATAAAATAAAGATAATAGATGAAATAATTGAAATCCATAGAGTTCGGTTCATACTTTTTAACATTAAAAAACCTCTTTTCTAGTTCTATTATAGCACGTATTATCACTAGACAAAAGATACATTTTAATCTTTTTTATATACCAATTGATTCATTGCTGAATCGATTTCTTCATTTGGTATACTATTCAATAAATCATTATTTTTTTGGTTTAAAGCACTGATATTTAAAAAATTAGATACTATATTTTTCTTACGTTCCTCAATTTCCATGATTCTATGATTCACTAGTGCTTGTAACCATCCTCTTTTTTCATCCACCTCACCTACTTCTTTTTTCTCTAATTGAATGCTCTCAACAGAGTAATCAGGTGCTAAATAGATTAAATCCATTATTGGAATTCCATTCTCATTAATTAAACATACAAATTTCATATGATGTTTATTGTCTTCGGATTTAATTTGTAGGGTTGCTAACCAAGCATGGTACAATTTCATATAATTTATAATTTTGTTTACCAAATCTTGTGGGTAATTTAACTGGTTTACTAAAACGGCTCTTGCCAAACTTTTATATTCAAGGCTATCTAGCGTACTCCATTTATCTGATACACGGCAATTTTTATCCCATGAATAAAAAAACCATTCATAATCATCTTTTGCAGCATCCACTTCTACACGTGATAGCAACAATTTTTTATCCATTAGCGTTTTCCGTGGTGAGAGTGCACTTCCTTCAATCTTTCCTTCTATATATCCTTTATACGTTAACTGTTTATTTTCGTCAACATAAAATAGGGCATTACCCCCCCCCGGCTTTGTCCGCTGGGTATCAAGAAATGGTGCTCATCTAATTCTTTTAAACTAACCGATGGATTGTTAGGAAGCCACATTCTTTCTCCACTAATAGGGTCTTCATATTCTTTCATTTCCGACCTATAAATACTGCCTGTATCTCCAAAGGAACACGTAAGAGGAAATATGATTTCCCCTTTTTTATCTAAAATGGCATTATAGATCAATCGAAAAGAATACATAACCTCTACGGCATATCCCCATTCTTTTTCTAATATATGCATTGGCTTTTCTGGTATAAGATTTCTTGCTTTTAGTTGTCCCCTTATTATTTCTTCTACTATTTTTTTATTCATGTGTACCACCTTTTGCTAATAAATTCAATTCATTGTTTAATGCATACTATAGTAATTCTTTAAGGCTTACTTTTTATTATACCATAGTTTTTTAGATTACCTACTACTATTTGCACTATTAATTAAAATAGTAAGCAAATCTGTATACGAAATTCCCTCATGTTCCATTAATTTGGGATACATACTAATGGATGTAAATCCTGGTATAGTATTCATTTCATTGATGTATATTTGTCTACTTTCCTCTTCATAAAAGAAATCAATTCTGGCATACCCATTACAATGGAATCCTAAAAATATTTTTCTAGCATATTCTTGAATTTGATTTACAACTTCAATTGGTAAATCTTGTGGAATAATTGTATAAGATTTTTCATTGATATATTTTGCATTGTAATCATAAATTTCATTTGCTGATTTGATTTCTCCTAAATTTGAACAAATAATACGCTTATTCTTTTCTAGTACTGCACATTCTAATTCCCTTGCAGTTATAAATTTTTCTATGATAATTTTAGAATCATATTGCTTTGCCTCTTTGATGGCCTTTTTCAGTTGTTTCTTATTTTCTGCCTTTCCAATCCCAATGGAAGAGCCCCCGTTTGCTGGTTTTACAATCACTGGAAAACCAATTCGTTCTTCTATTTCTTTTTGTTTATTTTCCTCATATATCAAATAAGGAACTTGTGGAATTGCGAAATGTTCAAATACAATTTTGGACATTTCTTTGTCCATGCTAATGGCACTTGCAAGGGTATTGCAACCTACAAATGGAATATTAAATAGTTCTAACATTCCTTGTAATTTCCCATCCTCACCAGAATATCCATGTATCATTGGAAAAACAACATCAAACTTTTGAATATAGTCTATGATGTTATCAATTGCAGTCACATTTGTATCTTTCCAATGCCCATTTTCTAGATAAGATAATTCCCCATTAAATTGATACCATTTATTATCAAAATGAATTCCAACCAACTCATAATCAAATAATTTCTTATCCAAATTTTCTATAATACTTTTAGCTGATTTACATGAAACATAATGCTCATATGAATTCCCACCAAATATAACTAAAACCTTTTTCAAAGGCAACACCTCATTAAAGTATAGTTTATTTTTTAGAAAATATGTTCTTATATTTAGGACTTTTTTGTATATCGACTATTTCCATCCACTATATCCACATGGTATCACATCCATTAAAGTTCTATTCTCTCCGATTTTATCTTCTAAATGGGCATGATCCGCATGTTTTTTGATTTCTTTTATGTCATTATATATTTGATTTTTTACTGACTTATAAATATAGCTTCTAATTTGTGAGGATTCATTTAACAAAATTTTTTTGTTTCTTATTAGTTCCATAATTTTGATATTGACATTCTGTATTACATCTTCCAAATCTTCTTTTTCGAGTTTTAAGCAATAATAGTTGGCTATATTATAGATATTATGTATACACATCGGGCTTGAAAGTGTAACAATATGCGTTTGTGTATCATAGCCCAAATAATAATAACAAAATAAATATGCATATTCTTTTGTATAATTTTGAATTTTTAATTCTTCTAAAATGTGGCGTATTCTTTTGATAGAGATTCTTCTATCTTCTATATCATAATCTGCTAAAAAGTAAAGAATTATCATTGATTGTCTCAATGAAAAGCCATATTTTTTTAATTTGTATATTGCTTGTATGTTTATATGTAATACTTTGGCAATCTTTGTTATATTGAATCTATCATTTAGTATGGCTAAAAATGCATTCTTTTTGATTCTTCGTTCTGCTAATATCGTTTGTCTTCCAATTACCATATCTATTGCTTCATTCTTATTTTGACTATATTTTTGGTATCTTTTTGTATAGTATAGAATACTTGCAATTATATTTTTATAAATGAATCCATTTATTTTACAAAATTGGTATAATGTTGTATTTTGATAATTATATTTTACTTCCATAAACACTTCCTTATGTATACCATAATATACTATTTGCAAATAAATAGCAACTATAATAATCTCTCTATGAACCAAAAAAGATTCGCATCACACTTGACGAATCTTTTTTAATTATAGTATTTTCATTACACTTACAGTTATCGTACTTTATTTACTACATGATATCCTTTAACATTTGGGTCATTTCTTGCAATTGATTAAAACAATCTTTTGCTTTGGCAATCTCTAATTTATTTAAGGTTACATAACCACGAGAAGTTCCATCACTTGGTAAATCCACTAGCAGTGCATAATCATCAATTCCGATCCATCCATTTTTAATCACATCTAATAGTTTTGGTTTTTGTAACTTTAATTGTTCTAAATCCACAAATTTAGTTATAATTTTATCGCTTGCAAGATAGCGTTTGATATAGGGATTATCCTGAAATTTCTTTGCATCTCTTTGATTAAATACAAATATTCTTTCGATTTCAACGCCACGGTTTGCAGCATCAAAGTTACTTTGAATAAATTTCCGTTCTGCTGGATCTTCATTCCACTCATTTTCCATCATGGTTGAGATAATCCACATTTTAGAGTCTTTTTTCGTTTCACTGAAATACTTATCTAAAATTTTATAAAATTTTCCAGAATCTAGATCTTCAGTTCTAGACTGGGAATCCACTCCTAAATAGCCCCCATCTGATACCAAAGAGCTGCCTTTGGTATATTTGTGTCTTGTTAACATTAAATAAATATCATCAGCAATTTCCGCTGGATTTCCAAGCCTTTTCATAGGGATAGATTCGGTTGCTTTATTGAAGGAGTCATCATTTTCCATAACACCACCTATCCATCCTGCCATAATAGAATTAATTCGAATACCGTACATTTCTGTAAAGATATTGGCAAATGTTTGGACTAAATTTACTTTAGCTGCTTGAGCAGAAGCATAAGCAGAAGCACCAAATGAACCTCGATATGCTTCAATACTACTTACCATAACAATACTAGATTCATAGTTCATTTTCTTTACCAATTCTCTTACCAATAAGTTAGCCGCAAACACATTGACTTTGTAACTGTCTTCAAACTGGTCATAGTCGAAATCAAAGGGATCTTCTAAATGAAAATAAATTTCCATAAATACAAAACCATATACATCTTCGTTAATTTCTTGCGTTATTTTGAGTAAGCTAGCCCTATCAAAATAATTTACCTCTTTTAGAATGATATCTTGATTATTAAGCATGTTATCTAAACTGCTGTCTTTTTGATATAAACCGATAATTTGGTAGCCCGCTTCTAATAGTATTTGACATAATTCCTTTCCTATATCAGAATTAATTCCCGCGATTACAACTACTTTCTTGTCATTGATATTTTTCGCATAGGTATTTCTTTTATCCATTGGTTTATGTGCGTCACTAGGAATACTCCAATATCTTCCTTTTTGGATTGCACCTGGTATTCTATTTTCGTTTAATAGTTTGATAATTCTTCTTTCACTGATATTCCATAGTTTAGAAGCCTGTTTTACTGATAAGTATTCCATTTTCATCACCTTATTTATTAAAATAATATACTGAATTCGGAATAATGTCAATATTTTTCCATTTTAAAACTAGCTTAAGCTAGTCTACTCTATTTCAATTGTTTCTTCTATTTCTAATACTTTGTAATGGATATCAAATTTATCAAAATTTTCTTTCATATATTCCAAATTTGTTGGATACATTTGATTATCCATATGAGTTGGTAATACCAATTTAGCTTCTAACTTTTTAGAGTATAATGCCGCTTCATAAGATGACATTGTAAGTCCATGTGCAGTCACAGGAAGCGCTACTATATCAGCTTTATAATTATTATTAAAACAAATGGTATCGCTTGTAATATAGAATCTATTGGTACTATCATCTATAATATATCCAACATTCTCAAATACTTCATTCTCATCTGATAAATTAGGATTATATCCATGCACTGCTTTTACAACTTCTATTTTGATACCGTCTAGTATGATTACATCATTTTCTTTAATTATCTGAATTTCGACATTCGGATAACTATCTTGCACCTCTTGTGTAGAATAAATTGGAATACCTATTGTCTCTAGAATATCTCCATAAATATGGTCTCCATGTTTATGAGTAATCAAAATAATATCTGCTTGCTTCCATTCTTCCAGATATTTTTCTTTGTATTTTAAGCTACCAGCATCGACTAGTATTTTTTGATGATTTGTTTCTATCATGAAACAAGATTGTGGATATTTTATTATTTTCATTTGGTTTTGCCTCCATATAATTATTTAAAATTTATAGCTTTCAAGTACTTGTCCATCTGAATCAGAAATAGTTGAGTTTGCATTTGCTAGATAAAGAATTTGAAAGTCTGGATTTTCTAATGTATATCCTGCTTCTTCTGCCCAATCGAATTCTTTTATCACTGCTTTTTTAGCTTCTATATTGTTACTATCATCAATCAAGTTACAATGAATCCTAAGCCAAGACTCACCATCATAAGCAACAATACAAACATGATTATTTTTTGCGATTTGTTTTGATACATTTTTTTGCCTATTTGTTAATACATATATTTTATTATCAAATAAAATCGGATCACCAAATGGTCTACAACTGGGTCTATCACCATCAATAGTAGACACATAATTTACTTGTGTATTTTCCTTTAAAAACTTAAATGTCTCATTCATGTTTTTCATCTTCCTTTAACTTTTCCATTATTTTTCTAATGTCACCGCTAATTATTTTCCAATCATCAATTGTTTCAAATCCCAATTTTTTATACCAACAATATGGAAAGCCGTTCTCATCTTCATATGTATGTGCTTCCAATACTGTGGCATTGTAATTTTCACTTGCATATTCAAACAGTTTTTTAAATAAACGTTTGGCTACCCCCCCATGGCGGTATTCCTTACAAACAAATACTTCCCCATCTTCTAAATGCATACCATCCCACCATGGTTTTAATGCTGTCATAATGATTCCAATTGGTTTATCTTCATCATATGCAATAAAACATAAATCACTAGATTGCTTATAAAAATATTGAAACATTTTTAATGCCGTTTCTTTTGTCCATTTTTCTCCTAAAACTGAATTGTTATAATAATCAGCGTATTTTTCTGCAATTAGTTCCAAATCTAATTCATTTCTTAAATTACTAATACTTATTTCTCTCATATTATCACGTTTGATCTAATTATGGTCAAATTGACCTATATTAGATTCCTTTCTATTGATACACCTTTTTAAAATTATAATACTTACTGTGAATTTGTTTCTATTTTATTATAGCTTAACTTGGCTGTGTAGTTGTCAATGATGTGAGACTAAAAATGGTCAAAAGATAAAAAAGATAT
>CARSXK010000016.1:0-25355 GCA_949065595.1 uncultured Bacilli bacterium | reverse complement strand
TTAAATTTTAAATTACTAAAGATTTTCGTGTCTAAAAACTTGACATAAATCCACTTCTTTATCTTCTAATATATTAATACTAAAAGTTCTCGCACCAGCATAATTAATAGATGCTCCACAATGGTAAATTTCATTATTATCAATAATAAAATAACGATCATGAAATGTATCATTATACTTAATAGTTAAATTATGGTATTGATTATTATATTTTTTAATATCCATATCCGTAAGTAATCCATTTTGTTTTGTAATAACTATAACATTTACACTTAATTTCTTTATCATATCTAAAATAGTGATATCAGCATAAGCATCAATGATAGTTAACTTCTTTTTTGCATTCCTAAATATTTCACTTATTTTTGAATAAGCATCATAAATTTGACCTTCAAAGAATAAATGATTACTTTTTTCTTTAAACTTTGAAAGTGTTTCTTCTAACAAATCTATTCTTTTTGAATCTTTTAATACTAATTCATTTATATAAGTTTGCTCTAATAAAGTTTTAGATATATACCTTTTCATTATTACAAAGGCACGCATAATATCTATACTCACTGAAGATGCAACGTTTGTTCTAAGAACACTTGCAAGCATAGCAACACCTTGTTCAGTAAAAACATATGGCATTTTTCTAACACCACCATATTCATTTGAACTTGAAGTCCCAATTTGGGACTTCAAGTTCAAATATTCTTCTTTTGTTAATTGAAAATAAAAATCCTTTGGAAATCTATCTAAGTGACGATTGACTGCTTGATTTATGGTTTTAGTCCCATTAACGCATTCATAAAGTCTTGCTAAGTCAGAATCAAGCATAACTTGCACACCACGAACCTCATAGATTAAGTTTTCAACTTTTTCTATCTCTCTTTCTTTTACAATTACATTATTCATATATTTTTCACCACCTACACATTATTGTTTAATTTGAATTTTTGTATTTCTTCACCTGGGTAATTATATAAAACCATTTCATCAAATTCCAAATAAAATGGTTCGAATTTTTCTAATATTTTACTTTGCAAAGTCTTAATAATTTTATAATCTTTATCAATATGTAAAGTCATATGAAATATAAAATTTTCTAGATTATAATGCTCCTTTGAAAATTTCTGATAGAAAATTTTTGTAATTTTTTTAAATCTTGGTTATCTTCTATGCCCAGATATAAAACATAACTATCATATTTACCATTCATTATTTCAACTTTATTTATTTTTAATTTAATTTTATCAACATTAACTGTTTTAATTAAATCAATAAACTCATCTTGATTTTCTTTATTTGTAGCAAAAATAGTAAAGTGATATGGCAAATTATCGATATTATATCTATGCTCATCATCAATACCATATGGGACTTTACATGGCTTCAATTTAATATTTGACATAAGTTTATCAATTTTATTAAGTTCATTTTGTCCCAGACTACTTATCAATGTAATTCTCTTACTCATATGACTACTCCCCCTTAAATTTATGTAAATAATTATATATATCGAGCCAATTTTGAAAACAGTTAATATTATCTTTTCCAACAACATCACTATTTGCAATCATAATTGCGGAAATTCCACTTATAATGACATTTTTACAATTACTAATACTATCATCAATCAATATATCTATATTCTCATCCAAACAAACTTTCTTTTTATCTCTTGCATTTACAATTAATTTATCAAAATATATATCATTTTTATTTAACCAATCTATACTTTGCTGATATGGATCCTCATGGAACTCACTATCTCTTGCTGTAATTATATAAATTTCATTCCCCTCTTCATGTAATTTTTTTATTACTTCTACACAATCTTTTCTAGGAATAGCATTATTAGTTATACCTTCTTGTATTGTTCCTAAAAAATATTTTAATTCATCATAACTAAAGTTAAATATTTTTTGATAAATATTTCCATCATTATAAATATCATTAATTTCCGTATTTTCATTTTCTAATTTTTTATTAAGCGTTTTTGCATACTCAAAAGCAGCATTAGTTAATTGTTCTTTAATATCTGTTAAAGTATCATCTATATCGATTCCTATTCTCAAAGTAATTTCACCTCACTTATTAGGGTTTGGGATTTATCCCATATTTTATAAATGGCGGGAGTAGATCCGCAGTGCTGGCTAAGACACGATTTTCTGCTTGATGACAAGAGTGACATTTGTAGTAGACTCAACCCTAGAGTATTTATCTCCTGTCATACTGTCATTACTGTCTGAAAAAAGTAATTTTTTCTTTTCAGTTGGTCTTTCTATTTAATATTTCTAAACCTTTTTCCATCGATTCTTTTAAATGTTTAATATCTTTTTCATTATTTTTTATTAAATTTTTAAAATTTTTTATTGCGATTTTTTTATTTTTTGAAGATAAATTCTTTAAATAATCTATATTTTCATAATCAATTTTACTCATTATTTCCTTTAAAATTTCTTTTGCAATAAGTTCATTTTTACTATCATTTATAATATCCTCAAGCATTATTATAGTAGAATTTGTATTTAATATAGTAATATTGTTATGATTTTGGTTTAGTGCAACTTCTATATCTTGTTCATTATAGCCAGATAATTTTAATAATTCTTCTAATTTTATATTTAAAATATAACTAATTTTTCTTAAAGATAATACATTTGGTTTCTTTCTTTCGCCTTTTTCTATCTTTGCTAGTGTATTATTATCTATCCCAGTTCTTCTTGATAACTCTCTTTGCGATATTCCCATTTTTTCTCTAGCACTCTTTACTACACTGGCTAAAGTTTTATCTTCCATCAGCTACACCTCATTTACTCATCTACTACCATTTTAACACAATTTTGATTACCAAACAATATTTTTGTGAGTTTTAATCACAAAAATGTATTGACTTAAATTAAATCTGTATGATATTATATTATTGTGAGTTATACTCACAATAATATAATTCTTTTCTTTATTGGTAATCCATATACATAGATATTTTTATATCTAGAGTCTAACGAAAGGAGGAACACTTAATATGGATGCTAGAGAAACATTAAAACTTATTTCAAAGCAATGGTGTAATCTTGATGATTTAATGCTACTTGCTGAAATAGGTAAAAATAATGCAGTGAAACTTAGGAAAGAGATAAAACAAGATTTACTAAATCAAGGTTATACTCTTCCTAATAACAGATTACCAATGATTGAAGTCGTTAATAAGCTAAAAATAAATATTAATTATTTAGAAAAAATGGCGAAAGAAAATTTATAGAAAGGAATTATATGAAAACAATTGAAGAATTAAGAAGTAGTATTGTCGATATGAATTATATCATCGAAGATATGATTCGTGAAAATGGTTTATATTGCTTACTTGGAGAAGCCAAAGTTGGTAAATCTGCTATGGCTCTTCAAATAGCAAATTCAGTCTGTAATGGTATTCTTTTTCTAGATTTAAAAACAAATAAAACTCCTGTACTTTATTTAAGTACAGAGATGAATCCTACAGAAACAATAAGTCGCACTGAACTTATGAATTGTAAATTAAATAGTGATGATTTTAGAATATCCTTTATCAAATAGGACTAGAAATTATATTTACAAATTTTTAAAAACAATTATGAATTTTGGTACAAAGTGGTATGGGTTAAATTTCAATCAAATATATCCTAAAATGACTAATTTTACAAATCCAAATGAAATTAAAAAAGAAATGGAATTTTGGACTTATGAAGAATTTAGCAAATTTATTTCAGTAGAAGAAGATTTAACATTTAAATGTTTATTTAAAACTTTATACTTTTGTGGACTTCGTAAAGGCGAAGCAAGGGCATTAAATTGGAATGATATTGATTTTACAAATGGTACAATTAGAATCAATAAAGGGTTATCGGACAATGTAAATGGTAAAAAATATATCATAACAAGTCCTAAAACTCTCACAAGTAATAGAACACTACCTATTCCTAAAGAGTTGTTAAATGATCTAAAAGAACTTAAAGAAAAAGTTATGGAGTTTACAAATTATAATGATAATTGGTTTGTATTTGGTAATGCTGTCCCACTAGATCATAGGACTTATTGATAATCTAAATGAGAATGCAAAAAGCAATATTGAAATTGATTCTACAAAAAACAATGATGACTATGAAATGAGTTTATAATGAATAAGGAAACTGGTATATTATTATGCTAGTTTCCTTATTTTTTTATGTTTAAATTTCCAAAAAAGCCTAAATTTGTTACATAACTGTTACATAAAGGCATATTTTAAAAATATGAAATGTTATAAACCATTATAAATAAAGGGATAAAAAAAGTGTCCAGCATTTCTGCTGGACTTCAGGGGGTTTTGGTTGAGTACTCTCACACTCTATTCCGTAAGAGTACCTAGCGTGAATATCATCACGCTATGATAATTATATAAGTTTATTGTCATAAAGTCAATCTTTATTTGCAAGCTCATCAGCGCTTTACAATCCCAATTTAATCTAAATCCATTGATTTTTCAATTAAATTCATAATTTTATTTGACAAAAAATCTTTTTTGTCGAATCGTTCTAAAAATAATTCACTATCCTGTTTCGCATTTAATAAAATATTAAAATCGTTTTTTAAATTAGCCATTTGAAATACCATATCGCCACTTTGCTTTGCCCCAAATAAATCACCACTACCACGCAATAAAAAATCTTCCTCACTTACCTTAAATCCATCATTGGTCTGTGTTAAAATTTGCAGTCTTTCTGTTTCTCGCTCACTCATCAAAATACAATATGATTGAAATTCACTTCTACCAACACGTCCTCGTAGCTGATGTAATGCTGATAAACCAAAACGATAACTATCAAAAATAACAATCATTGTTGCATTCGGGACATCAACCCCTACTTCTACTACTGTTGTACTAATTAAAATTTGTATTTCATTATTTGCAAATTGATTCATTACACTTTCCTTTTCATCAGATTTCATCTTTCCATGTAACATCCCAATATGAAATACCTTACCAAAAGCCCTATTCATCTTTTCTGAAAGCTCATTCACATTTTCAAAATCACTATTTTCACTTTCCTCAATCAGAGGAGCAATGACATAAATTTGGTGTCCCTGTTTCATTTGTTCATACATTTCTTTCAGAACCTGTTTCATATCACGATGAGAAGCAATCTTTGTAATCACAGGTTTTCTTCCCCTTGGAATCGTACGAATACTAGAAATATCCATATCTCCATATAACGTAAGAGCATAAGTTCTTGGAATTGGAGTCGCGCTCATATATAAAATGTCAGGGGTAATACCCTTATTTTTTAAACTACTTCTTTGATTTACACCAAAACGATGTTGCTCATCAGTAATGACAAGTCCTAAATTCGCATATGCAACGGTCTCTGTAAACAAAGCATGCGTACCAATAATGAAATCTATATTTCCTTGCTTTAATTTATCATATATATCCCGTTTTTCTTTTACTTTCATTTTTCCCGTCAAAAGACCAATTCGCATCCCAGTATTTTTACAAAGTAATATCGCATTTTGATAATGTTGTTCTGCTAAAATTTCCGTTGGTGCCATCAAAGCACTTTGATAGCCACTTAAATAATTGATATAGCACGCAATAAAGGCGACTACCGTTTTTCCACTTCCTACATCTCCTTGTAATAATCGATTCATTCGAATGGGAGACATCAAATCTTGATAAATCATCTGAACACTTTTTTCTTGATCCTCCGTTAATGTATAAGGCAATCTATCCATTAATTCTTGTACTTTTTGATAATCAACACTTCTTTTTAATCCAATTTTATTTTGCTTATTATTTTTGAGATAATTCATTTTTAACATAAACAAAAATAGTTCTTCATATTTAATTCGTTCTTCTGCTTTTTTCAAATCCATTTCATTCGTTGGCTGATGTACCATACGAATGCTTTTGACCTTCTCTAAAAAACCATATTTTTTTTGGTAAATTGGCAATACATAATCTTCTGTATCAATAGAGTCCTGAAGTGCAATACCAATATAATGGGATATTTGCTTACTAGAAATACCATATACAGTATGATAGACAGGTTCAATGGTTTCTTTTTCTAAATTTCCTAAACGTAATTCTGAAGCAACAATATGATTATGAATTGGATCATATTTTCCTATTACAATAATTTTGGTTCCAATTGACAATTGTGTTTTTAAAAAACCACGATTAAATATCGTAACCCGCAATAAATGATTCTGCGCATTCATTTTAAAATCCATTTTATCCAATTTCCGATTGATATGAAATACACTTGGAAAGCTTTCAATCACCCCATCTATCACTACTTTCTCATCCTTTTTTGCATCATCTAGATTGGTACGTTTTAACATATCATACCGAAAAGGATAATAATGAACCAAATCAGAAATAGTGTGAATTCCTAATTGCTTTAACAATCTTAAGCCTTTCGGTCCAAGGCCTTTTAATTCTTCTAACTGTTTCATATATCACCAACTTTTTCTTATTATAACACGAATTTTTGTTCGCCACAATAAAAAGATATCATTTTTGATACCTTTTTAACATCACAAGATAAAGAAAGAAAAATCCAAGTGTTACCACACTAATCGTTTTTCCGAGTTGGAAATATGGTGCTTCATATGTAATTTCAATCAAATGATGACCGCTTTTTAAAGGAAATCCTAAAAATGCAGTATTTACTTTTTCATATGCAATCTTCTTTCCATCTACAGAAATGTGAAATCCCTTATCATATGGAATTGATAATACAAAATAGCCATCTTTTTTCATTGCAATTGTTCCTTGTATTTTATCTTTCGTGGTTTTATCTTTATCCAGTAAAAATGGCGATAATTCTTCCTTCTTTTGGCTGACATCTGCATAATTCCATACATAGATATGAAAATCATTCAGTTTATAATTTCCTTTCGCGAAAGTAACCTCCAACTGTTCTAAATCACTTTCAGATAACACATAAGCAAAACGATGATTTTCATTTTTGTATTCCCAACTAGAACAGGTAAGTTTATTGGTGATATCATTAATGGTAATACTCAAATCACCATCTTTACAAGAAGGTTCTTCCTCCACATAAAAGTCAATGAATAACAATTGGTTATGAATTGGTTCTTTGAACGTATATATCATTTTGTCTTTTTCATTTACGGTTACAGTATATCCATTAGAAGATTTTTGGATTTGAATCTGTTCCCCAATCTGTCTAGATTGATATTCAAAAGGAACTTCTTGAATCCGTGGTGTTTCCATTACTGTAGAGGGATAATCCTTTACAATTATGGTATGTAAAAGAGCCTCTATCGAATAAGGATATGATAGTTCCTGAAATTCTGTTTCCGATAAAATTTGACTGCTGCCATACCCAAGCGGATATACATCCTGATTTTCATACAAACAAATATCCCCTTCAGAAGTTATCTTTTGATAACCAATGAAATTTTTTTGACATGTACTAATAACATATCGTTCTCCCATCAAAACCTGAAAAGGAAGATTACTTGCTGTTCCTAAAATCAATTGATTGCGATATGGTAAAGCTTTTTCGAATGTAGTTTTAAAAAAAGTAGAATAATCAGCATGATAGACAGAAGAATAAAGCGAAGTACTATAGTGATGATTACTATAAATTTGGTTAATTCCATAAAGTGTATTTACTTGCGCACTAGTTCTCCATAAGTTATCTTGCATTTGGATATTTTGAATCAATGTTTTAGTAGAAAAATCAGAATATGATTTTTTAACATAATCTTCTTTCAAATTGGCACAAAGACAAACAATGAAAGCGCAGGTTAATAAGGGAACGATAACAAGCCACTTTTTACCATAACGATGATACAAAAGAAAAGCGAATATCATCACAAATAAATCAAGATAATAACGAATAGAAGTAAAACCTCGTAATAATAGAAAAAGGTGAAAAAAGCAAAAAGCAACTACAAAAAAAAGGCTTATCTTTTTATGTTCTAGCATATCCTCCAAAAAGAAGGCAACCATATAAAGTGCTAAAGGAAGAAAAGGAATCAAAGATTTTGTCCGAATATATAAAGTTCCATTTAACAGATACACAACAAGTGGAAGAAAACAAATGAATAATATAGAAATCCCTAACCATTTATGTTGTTTTTTAGGATATGTGATAAAATACCACAAAGCAAAAATGAAAATACTGGTGATTCCAAGGCAATAAGAAGAGTAAAGTAAACTATCCAAATTTCCTGTTGGAAGAAATAATGAAACCAAAGAGATATTATGACTTGCACCTTCTCTGCCACCTAGTAAACAATATGCTGTTGGTAATAGAAAGAAAGCTGCTAATAAAATACCTGTGATAATGGGAAGCAAAAATTGAATTCCTTCTTTTATAAAAATACCAAATTGAAATTTATTGTCTTTTAACCAGATGTAAATACCATAAATAACAAGTACCAAAATACCACCAATACTATAATAATAACTTGTCAAAATCATTAAAAAGACACTGATAGTAAGTCCTACTATCTTTTTCTTTTCTAAATAACGATCGACCGCAATCAGTCCCCATATCAAAAAAGGCATATAATTGACAAACATAATATGACGGTGGGCATGAAAGATAATAGGGGAAGCCAAAAAATAAAGAAGGCAGCATAGAAAGGCAGTAGAAGACTGAAACTTATTTTTTAAAAAATAATAAAGTAATATCATTGATACCAAAATACCAAGTAAACTAGTAAAAACAATATAATCCTTCATAGAAATAAAAGGAAATAAATAAGAAAATACAATAATGGGATTGTAAAGTCCATAATAAGAAAAGTTGAAAATATTTTGCCCACTTCCTAAATGCATGGAAAAAGAGGGAAAAAAATTTCCAGTTTCATAAAAAAGGTTTCTAAAATAATCTGGAAAAGCAATATGTTGTCCCAACCAATCGGTTTTAGAACCAAATACATAAGGGGAAAGAAAAAATATTACTCCTAATATTACAATCAATAATACCATAATTCCAATATATTTCTTATCTTGTTTCTTCATATACTCACCTATCACAATTCTACTCCAGTATACCATACTTTGCAAAGAAAAAACAGGACTGATTCCTGTTTTACAAATTATTGCACCAATGTTAATTCTAATGTCACTTCATGTCCATTGATATCAAAACATTCACCGCTTGCTTTCTCTTCTATTGTATCGGCAAGTGTTTCATTTTGGATAAATTCTTTATAACATTGAATGGCTTTGGTTACTTCAGCATCTCCACTATACGATAAATGAATACGATCTACAATATTGAAATCCTTTTGTTTTCTTAAATTTTGAACCTTAGATACAATTTCACGAGCGATTCCTTCAGCAATCAATTCCTCTGTTAAAGTGGTATCCAATATAATGAACTGATTATTTTCCATACCTACATCAAAGCCTTCTTTCGAAGAAATACGAACTTCTACCATATCAGGCATTATTTCCTTTGATTCATCTCCAATGTTCATTACAATAGAATTTCCCTTTTGTAATTCTGTAACTTCACTCGCAGATAACATTTCTAATTTCGTTTGGAATTCTTTCATCAAAGAGCCAAACACTTTTCCTACTACTTTGAAATTTGGTTTTACTGAAAAATTCATATAAGCATTCAAATCTTCCGTAAAAATCACTTCTTTGATATTCAGTTCTTCTTCAATCAGCGGAATCAAATCTAAAATCAAATCCTTATTTTTAGCATCCAGTAAAGCTTGTGCAAGCGGCTGACGTACTTTAATTTTAGTTTCTTCACGTACATAACGTCCAATTGAAATAATATTCTTGACCAAATCCATTTTTTGTTCGATATGAGAATTGATGAGATCATAATTTACTTGTGGATATTCTTCCAAATGAACAGATACCAAGCCTGTTAAATTGCGGTACAATTCTTCTGATAAGAAAGGGGTAATTGGTGCCATCAATTTGGATAGTCCTAATAATACCTCGTAAGTAGTCATATAAACAGATTTCTTTGAATCATTTAGTTCGCTACCCCAGAATCGATTTCGATTACGACGGATATACCAATTCGATAAATCTTCTGAAACAAAAGAAGATAAATAATGTACTACTTTATTCAAATCATATTCATCAAATGAATCACGTACATTTTGAACCAATTGGTTGTATTTAGATAACAACCATTTATCAATTTCCTCTCTTTTTTCATATGGAACTTGACACAAATCAGTATCAATACCATCGATATTAGCATACATTACAAAGAAATTATAAGTATTTTTAAGAGGATTAAAGAATTTAGAATAAACTTCTTTTAATCCATCAATATCAAATTTAAGAGGCGTCCACACAGGGGATACATAAGGCAGATAAAATCTAACTGTATCCGCACCATATTCTTCAATCGTTGTAAATGGTTCGACAATATTACCACGTGATTTAGACATCTTTTTTCCTTCCGCGTCTAATAATAAATCATTGACCAAAACATTCTTAAATGGCGAACATCCTTTGACAAAAGTAGAAATCACCATCAAGGTGTAAAACCATCCTCTGGTTTGATCAATTCCCTCACATATAAAATCAGCTGGAAATTGTGATTCCCATAATTCCTTGTTTTCAAATGGATAGTGATATTGTGCAAAAGGCATTGCTCCAGAGTCAAACCAACAATCTAACACATCAGGAATGCGGGTCATCTTTTCACCACAATTTGGACATTTCAAATGAATTTGATCAATATATGGTTTATGTAAATCAAAATTTTCACCTATTTCTTCTACAGAAAGCTCTCTTAATTCAGCAATAGAACCTACCATATGGGCATGACCACATTCGCACTTAAAGTAAGGGATTGGGCTCCCCCAATAACGACTACGTGATACATTCCAATCACGGGCATTGGCCAACCAATTGGCAAAGCGTTTTTCCCCAACATAAGCAGGATACCAGTTCACTTTAGAATTGGCTTCAACCAATTGCTTGGTCATTTCGCTCACCCTAATATAGTAACTTGGCATAGAATAGTATAAAAGTGGAGTATCACAACGCCAGCAATGTGGATATTCATGAGCTAATTTTTGCTTTTTGAACAATTTTCCAGTTTCTTTCAAATAATCCACTACTTCTTCATTGACATCATGTACAAATTTTCCAGTCCATAACCCTTCTGTATAACATCCGTCTTTACCTACTGGGTTTATATATGGCAAATCATAACGTTTCCCAACATTTGCATCATCTTCTCCAAAAGCAGGTGCGATATGAACAATACCAGTTCCATCATCCATAGTTACATAGGAATCACAAGTTACATAGAACGCTTTTCGGTCAACAGACAAAGATGGGATCAATTGTTCATACTCCTGATATTCTAAATCTTTCCCTTGATAGGTTTCTATGATTTTAACCTCTTCCCCAAGTACCTTTTCCACTAACGCTTTGGCTAAAATAAACTTTGTTCCTTTGGATTCTACCAAAGCATATTCCTCTTCTGGATTGACACAAAGAGCCACATTGGCAATTAACGTCCAAGGTGTTGTGGTCCATACCAAGAAATATACATCTTCATTCTTTTTCTTGAATGGGACATAAACAGTAATAGCTGTATCTGTCTGATAGTTTTGTGCAACTTCATGGGTTGCAAGTCCAGTCCCACAATGCGGACAATACGGTACTACTCGGGTCCCTTCATAAAACATATCTTGTTGGAACATTTGTTTTAAAATCCACCACTCGGTTTCAATATATTCATTTTTATAGGTCAAATAAGGATTTTCGACATCAAAAAATTGTCCCATTTTAGCAGTCAAGTTGGTAAATGCTGCCTCATTTTCTCTTACACTATGACGGCACTCTTCATTGAATTTTTCAATTCCCAAAGTCTCAATTTCTTTTTTAGAAGAAATTCCTAATTTTTTTTCCACATGATTTTCAATCGGTAATCCATGGGTATCCCATCCAATTTTACGGATGACTTTTTTACCATTCATTACGTGATATTTGGTAATACAATCTTTTAAGTTTTTGGCAACCATATGGTGTAATCCCGGAAAACCATTGGCAAAAGCTGGTCCATCATAAAATACAAATGTTTCGCTATTTTCATTTTTGGCAACTTGAGCATCATGCATCTGATTGATACTCCCCCAAGATTCCAAAATAGAAGTTTCTACTTGACTCACTGGTCGTTTGTCTAATTCTTTAAATTGTTTCATTTTATTTCCTCTCTTTCAAAATAAAAAGCCCATAATTTAAGGGCGAAATCAAATCCGTGGTACCACCTTAATTTATGAACCAATCATACACTTAATACTTATAACGTAAGTAATCCGTTTTTTCCTCATTATTTCAGAAAAACACATCCAGAGTGATTTGTAATCAATGATTTGTTTCGTTTGCACCTACCACGAACTCTCTTTTCCTTCTATTGATTCCCGTCTCTTTCATCTGTTTTATAATTCTACTTCATCTAATTCATTTACGACTTCTAATTGTGCTTCTACAATATCTTTTACTCTACGCTTGAATATATTGATATTTCTTCTTAACATATTCGCTTCTCGTTCCGTTTTTTCAGCTTTGAGAAGAGCTTCATTGATAATACGATTGGCATTTTTTTTGGCTTCGTCTAACACTGCGTCACTTTCCCTTTGCGCAGAAGCGCGAAGTTGTTCTGAAGTTTTTTGTGCCATCACAATTGCCTTATTGAAAGTTGCTTCCATCCGTTGATATTGTTCTGACTTTTGTTTTAAATTTTTATTATCCGCTTCTAAACTTTGTAGTTCTGAGATTTTTTGGTTTTGTTCCACAAGTTTTTGTTTTTGCTCTACTAATTTTTGATTTTGTTCTGTTAGTCTTTGATTTTGTTCTGCAATTTTTTTATCTTTTTCCTTAATCTCAGCTACCATGCCTTCTACCTGACCAATAATTTTATCCAAAAAATTATTCACTTCATCAGGGTCATAGCCACGAAGTGTTCTTGTAAATTTTTCCATATTCTTCACCTCTTGGCACTACGCCATATTGTAGCACACAATTTTTTCTATTTCAAGTATTTTACCACTCGATATTGATATCATCATTGTCATGGATATCTTTGCCTTCTGTTTCTTCTGTGATTTTTCCTTGTACATTAATATTATTTGGAGTACAAAGGAAAATCCCACCACCGATTTTTTGCAAATCCCCACCAATCGCATAAATGGTACCTGCTAAAAAATCAACGATTCTTTTGGCTTGGTCAGATGTCACCCTTTTTAAATTTACTACTACTGTATTTCTCATTTTTAAATGATCTGCAATCTGTTGTGATTCTGAATAAGCACGCGGTTCTAGTAAAATCATTTTACTCTGTCCATCATTTTCTTGTAGTGCTTCTTCTGGTTTCAAATCATAATATTCGTCACCAGATATATCGTTTGCGAAAACATCGTCATCGCCACTTAACCATTTTTTTAGTATTCCCACTTTGTATTCCTCCTCTAGCTTCTATATGATTTCATTCTATAGTTCATTTTAGCATACTTTAAAGAAAAAGAAAACATTTTTTTATTTTTAAAAGAAATTTTGTTTCTACTACATTATATGCAGAAAAAAAGAGAAATGTTTCTCTTAAAAAAGTAAGTATAATAAATTACGAATGATAAAGATGGTTGCCATCGCAAATCCAAAATCCCACAAGCTTTTGTCGTTTACTTGTATTTGGAACTGTTTCATACACACCAATAATATCACAAAGTATGAAAAATAGTTAACAGCCGAGATTACGGCATTTTTTATCGCAATCAAGAAAGGAATATCCATAAATGAAAACATGAATAATAACGATAATACGGCTTGCAATAAGTAGTTTAAAGTAAAAGCAACCACTATGGTTTGACAGATTTTCTCCAATTTAAATTCCTTTTTTTGTAAAGAACAAAATACATAAGCTCCAGCCAATAAACTACCAAAAAAAATCACCTGATGTAAGAAAAAGTCAACAATATATTTGATATAATTAATAGATCCTAATACATCAAAATTGATATGGTCACTATAGATTTTAGTAGCCTGTAATGTGTGATAAAGATAAGCAACAAAATTTCCAACAAATAAAGCAACAACAATAAATCCAAGCAAAATTCCAACCTTTTTATAATTGGCTTCTTCTTCTAACTTGTGAATAGGGTGAAACATAATTTTTTTTAATCTCTCCATATATCCTCCTAATACATTCTATGAAAATTATACTACTTTTTTCCCAAATCACAAAATATTTTCTTTTTGGTATCTTCATACAAATCTTTGACCATATGAATGATTGCATACAAACGTTCTTTTCTTTCCTTTTTAGAAGCATGGCATACATTGGTCATCACCAATATGATAATCTTTTTTTCCAAATCAATTAAATATACAGGCCCTGTATACCCACTAAAAATTACTGTATGAGAACTGGTATCAAACGGAATGGTCAGAATTTCAGAATAAGGATTTTGATATCGCATTCCTGCTAGATTATACGGTTTGACAATGGAATCTAAAAAATCATCGGGATTTTCTATTTGAGAAAGCAAATGTTGTAACAGCAAGTGGATATCACTTGTACGAATCATCGGAATAGAATGTTCCTTCGCATATGTCAAAATAGAAGTATTTAAATACGCCCCATAATCCCCATGCTTTAACATATTGTCTATTGTTGTTTGTTTCAAAAGGACTTCTTTATGATCGATAAAGCAAAGCAAAATCTGAAATAAATCCTCTGCAGTGGTAAAAATACCTGCATGTCCAACTGTAAAACCAAAGTGATGAGCAACCCTTGCTTTGGTATCATGTGGTACATTGATTATATTGTGAATCTCTTTTCCATCTATCACTTGATAATTACAGGAAGCCAGTTTATCTGATACATTCACTTCAAATTTGGTATGTTTTAAATGAAGTGGATCTATGATATCACGTATTACAATTTCCCTATATGAAATTCCATAGATTTTTTCTAACAAAACAGAAAGTATCATATAATGCACATCTACATATCGGCGGGAATTTTCCTTTACATAAGCAGAAAATAAAATGGTATAAAACTCTAGTTTACTCTTCGCATTTCCTAGATATCCATCAGTCCAGATATCAGTCGCATGCATTAATAAATCTGTTATTGTTACATTTTCTAAATGAATAAAACGCTCATCAATGTCACAAACTTTGTCATTGAAAGAACACAGGTTTCTTTCTATTGCTTTATGAATTAAAATAGCTGTAAATGTTTTGGTTAAAGAGGCAATATCAAACAAGCAATCCTCTTCCATAGGAATGAAATTAGGTTTCACTTGTGCATAGCCTTCTACTAAAGTATCGATATATATCTGGTGATTTTTTTGATAGGCAACCTTTGCGACACAGCCAGTTCCAAACTCTGGAAAATAGTGATTTAGACTTTTCATAGCTTCACATCCTACACTAATTATATTAACTTTGAAATCTCCCGTCCAGTAATTTTTATCAATTCAAGAAAAAAAAGCTTGACATTTCAAATTTTTTAAGTTAGTATAGAAAGCACCAATTCGGAAAACCGGATTGGTGCTAGTATCACACTAGCCAACCCCTTTTTATTCTTTTATGAAACTGTTCTCAGGGGGACAGTTTCTTTTTGTGTTTATAATAAATATATTTTCGTCATTGTCCCATCCCCATGAGAGGCCTCCTCTACAAATATTCAACCATTTTTTCATACAGGTGTTGTGATGTGTAATCAAATAAATATAAGAATATCCTAATTGTTTTGCATAATCCATTACTTTATTTTGTAACATTGTTCCAATTCCATAATGACGATATTCTTTTTTCACATACAAGCATGCCATCCATAGATATAGGACTAGCGCATAAATCATTGGACTATAATGCAATTACTCCCAAAAATTGATTTTGATCAGTTGCTACAAAAGTTGGTGCGATATCTGTTTTGGATATTGTCTGGCTGGTACGATTAAATTAAGCTTCCTAAAGTATCGCCTTTTTCCCCCATTCAAAGATTGAAACTGCCTTGCTTCTTCTATCTACTTTGGAACATCTTCTAAATTTTGAATGATAATTTCTTCTTATCAAAAAAAAAATAACACCAAATGGTGCTATCTATGATTGGTTAGGTTTTTTCACATTTATCAAACTGTTTTTCGGAAGACAGTTTCCCCTTTTTTCTTTCATGCCTGTTCTCATACCATAAATAAGCATTACTGTTACCTAACCTACAATCACAGTATATCATATGACAATAAAAAGAAATATCAATATTTGTCTGTATTTTGTAAATTTGACACTTGTTTACATTTTCACTTTACCTTTTGCTTTTCTCTTACCATAATTGGAAAGGGAATCTGATACTCATCAGGCCACTTTAAAATTTGAATTTCTTTTCCATATTTTTCACAATAATCCATACATACATCTTCAGACCACCACTCGCCTACCCATTTTAAATGTTCTGGTGTAGAATGATCACAGCCACAAAAAGCTAACAGTAAATTTTTATTTTCCAAGATTGCTTTATCTATCATAGGAATTGTTGCTTCACAAGGAAAAAGTCCGTAAATGGTATCGATATCTTTCATACTAGTTTGACTGGTAAACTTATCTTTTACCAATTTAGCATTACCCAATCGTTCTAAAACAAGTTCAGGGTCATAAACCGTCAATTTATGATGATTCTGCTCCAATGTTGGTAAAACAAGTTCAGCCAACCGTGGATAAAATCCAGCCCCTACCTCACAACAATTTCCATTTAAAAATGAAAACTTCTTTAGCAACTGATAAATAAATAAGTAAGGATCCACTTCAGGATATATAACTTGAAATTTAGAAAACAGTTGTCTTAATCGCAAAGGAATAGACCGAACACTAGTTTTTTCATCCCATGCCGAAAACGTCAAAAGGCCACTCACCTCTATTACATAATCCAGATGATTTTCAATAAATGGTTTCATAAATTCAATATATTCACCTGTTGAAATAACTTCTAGCATTCTGTTTTTATTAATTACTTTCATTAAAATGCCCCCTCAATAGGCATAGCATACTACATAAAATTAAAAAAAGCAACCTATTCCTAAATGGTGGCTGACTTTTCACTTAACTTTTTATAATAGACATATCTTGCTTTCGCATGTTCTAGATTTTCTTGCAACAATTGATTGGCCTTTTCTGGATTGACTTTACATAACATCTGATATCGTGTTTGCCTTTGTAAAAACTTTGGATACAACTCAAAATTTGGTTCTTTACCATCTAAATAAAATTTATTCTCATTAGGATGATAATGAAAAATCGGAAAATATCCACATTCTGTTGCGAGTCGTTCCATCGAAACACTATTTTCCATGCCGCCTTCGATGCCATGTGAAATACATGGGGTATAAGCAATTACAATCGATGGGCCCTTATAAGCCGCCGCTTCTTTGAGTATCTGAATAACATGTGTCATGTTAGCACCCAAAGAAACAGTTGCAACATAGACATGGGGATAGGCCAACAACATACGTGCCAAATCTTTTTTGGCTGTTTGTTTCCCACTGGTTGCAAAAGAAGCAATCACTCCTTTTGGACTTGCTTTTGAAGCCTGCCCACCAGTATTGGAATAAACTTGACTATCCAATACCAAAATATTAACATCATCATGGCTGGATAACACATGGTCTATTCCACCAAAACCAATATCATAAGCCCAACCATCCCCGCCAATGGTCCAAATCTTTTTAGGAAGAAAATAATCTTGATAAGGTTTTAAATCGTCTGGAAGTTCTTTTTCTTGTAATTGTTGTATCATCTCTTTACAAGCATCTACATCAGAAGCACATTCACACCAACGTTTCAAAATAGGATATGCTGTATGTTCTTTATTTTGCTCAATGATTTTTTCCATATGATGATGAATGACTTGATTACCAAGTAACATCCCATATCCATACTCTGCATTGTCTTCAAACAGAGAACTTGCCCAAGGTACATCGTAAGGGAATGATGGAACACTACCCCCATAGATAGAAGAGCATCCAGTCGCATTGGCAATTACAAGCTCGTTTGGAAATAGTTGGGTAAGCAATTTTATATATGCCGTTTCTCCACAACCTGCACAAGCTCCTGAAAAAGCAAATTTTGGTTGCTCAAATTGACTTCCAATTACTGTTGCATTTGGGAACTTCTTTTTGTTGGTAATGTGCGTACTTACATAATCAAAAATTTCTTGTTCTTGGCTTAACACTTGTTGATCTAAAGATTCCATGATGAGTGCTTTTTCTCCCTTAAATCCTGGACAAATATTCAAACAAACTCCACAACCTGTACAGTTTTGAATCGAAATTGCAACCAAATAATAGTAATCTTTTAAGTTGGGATTCATCGGTTTTATACATTTTGATTTTACAATATCTAAAGCTTGTTCATATTCCTCATGACTTAATAGAAAAGGTCGGATCACACCATGTGGACAAACAAAAGAACACTGGTTACATTGAATACAAGCACGGTTTAACCATTTTGGTACAAAGGTACTAATTCCTCTTTGCGTTCCTGCAGTTTGTTTGTAAAAAGTTCCATCTTGATTTTTTAAAAAAGCTGAAACTTTTAATTGATTTCCCTTTCTTTTTTGTATCATCTCGTATATATTAGAAGAAACATAGGGTTTTCCTTGATAATCTTGTTCCAACATAAAAGAAGTAATGGCGCCTTCTACAGCCTGCAAAGACGCTAAATTGGCACTTACAATTGTTTCTCCTTTTTTGGAAAACTTGTCTTGAATATACTGGTTCATAAATGTTTTGGCAACCTCTAAATCAATCAGACGCGAAACCATAATAATGGCCATTTCCATAATCATACTAATCTTATTTTTGAGTCCATAAGTCTGTGCGATTCGGAAAGCATCTATGGTATAAATTTGAATCTTTTTTTCCGATAAACACTTTAAATTGAAAGGAGAAATCCGCTCAATCAATTCTTCTTTCGAAAGACTGGTTTCTATCAAACAAATGCCATTTTCCTGTATATTATCAAATAATTCAAATTCAGATAAATAGCTTTCTTTGGTCACCACTACTACTTTAGGATTTTGAACATAATATGGCTTACGAATTTTATGATTGGAAAATCTTAAATGACCTACTGTAACACCACCTGATTTTTTAGAATCGTATTGAAAATAACCTTGTACATACTGATTGGTACATTCACCCATCATATGAATCAAGGATTTTCCAGCACTTACCATCCCATCACTACCATACCCATAGATTAATAAGGAATCTGTATCATCTGAAAACGCTTCTTTCGACTTTAAACTCAAATGAGTTACATCATCTTCAATCCCAATGGTAAAATTGTTTGTTGGAGAGTCAAGCATTTGATAAACAGCTTGGATTTGGTCAGGTGTTGTATTCTTACTAGAAAGACCATATCTTCCACCTACTACGGTTACTGTAGAGCCCAAAACACTAAACACATCCAAATATAAAGGTTCCCCATTGCTTCCAGCTTCTTTGGTACGATCTAGTACTGCCACTTTTTCGACCGTTTTTGGCAATACTTTCTTCAAATAAGTAGCACTAAATGGGCGATATAAATGCACTTCAATCAAGCCAACCTCTTCTGCCATACCATCAATGGTTTCTTTTATGGTATCACAAACAGATCCCATTGCAACAATTACCTTTTTCGCTCTTGCACTTCCATAATACTGAAAAGGTGCGTAATTGGTTTTTGCGACTTCATTGATTTGGTTCATATAAGAAGCAACAATATCAGGTAATGATTGATAAATGGTATTTCTAGATTCCATCATTTGAAAATAAATATCATCGTTTTGATTGGTTCCACGCGTAATAGACTGTCCCGAAAGTAATGCCCTTTTTCGAAAACGACATAATGCTTCTTGATTCAACATAGCCGCATAATCTTCCCGTTCTAATACTTCAATTTTTTGAATTTCGTGACTAGTACGAAATCCATCAAAAAAATGTAGAAAAGGAATACTGGCTTCAATTGCTGATAAATGAGCAACCGCAGATAGAAAACTGGCATCTTGTACATTAGAAGAGGCAAGCATGGCAAATCCCGTTGCCCTTGTAGCGTAAATATCTTGATGGTCCCCAAAAATACTAAGCGCATGTGTTGATAAAGACCGAGCCGCAACATGCATAACACATGGCAGCATCTCTCCTGCCATCTTATACATATTTGGAATCATCAATAATAGGCCTTGACTTGCCGTAAAAGTAGTGGCAAGTGTTCCTGCTTGTAACGCACCATGAATCAGTCCTGCTGCACCTGCTTCACTTTGCATCTCCACCACTTTCACTGTATCATGAAACAGATTTTGAATCCCTTTATGACTCCACTCATCTGTTAATTCTGCCATGGGGCTAGATGGTGTAATTGGGTAAATACCTGCTAGTTCTGTAAACAAATAAGCGGTTCTACTACAAGCTTCATTACCGTCAACTGTAATTGTTTTTTTCATATCTTCACATCCTAATATCATTATAGCATACACCCAAAAGAAAAAAGACCATTTTTGTCTTTTTCATAAAATAATTTGAATTAATAATTTTCTGCTTTTTGTTCAAAATAGCTTTGTGGATGTGCACACACTGGACATACTTTTGGAGCTTCTTCACCAAAATGAATATGACCACAATTACGACAAATCCACATTTTAGGTTGTTCACTTTTAAATACTGTTCCATCTTCCAAATTTTGTAGCAATTTACGATATCTTTCCTCATGCTCTTTTTCAATTTTGGCAACCTCGGTAAACAAGTAAGCGATATGGTCAAATCCTTCTTCTTTTGCCGTTTTTGCAAAACCATCATACATATCGGTCCATTCGTAGTTTTCATCTTCAGATGCAGCTTTTAAGTTTTCCATTGTAGTTCCAATTCCACCCAATTCTTTGAACCACATTTTAGCATGTTCTTTTTCATTATTGGCTGTTTCTTCAAAAATTGCTCTAATTTGTTCATACCCTTCTTTTTTTGCTACACTTGCAAAATAAGTATATTTATTTCTAGCCTGACTTTCTCCTGCAAATGCAGTCCATAAATTTTGTTCTGTTTTTGTTCCTTTTAATTCCATAAAATATCCTTCTTTCTATTTCATATTTATATAGTAAGTATATATTTTTTACTGTCTATTGTCAATTGAAATAACTATTTTTTCAATGGTTTTCTCTCGAAAAATCACCCATATGTCATATCCTTTAGAAAAATATTTTTATAATTATTATTCAGCAATCCATACACAATATAATGTTTCAGATAGCTCAATATCTTCTGGAGTAAACGTATTTACTATTGTTTGCGTTGTCTCATAAAAGGACTTTTTAGCATACATCATATCAGAATCAATCATTGATTGCGAAGCATAATCAATTGTAAATGGTCGAAAATCAACTTTCTCACAATATTTTAATGTTTTAAAAGAAGCTTCTGCAATTGCTTTTGCTTGATTTTCAGCATCCTGATAAGCAAGTGCTAAAATGCCTCTTCTACACTCTCTTTCGTCTTTTAATCGAAAATTTATTTGATACATTGGTGCATGATCTAATTTAGATATTTCAACCATCATATGAGCCATTAATTCTTTATGATAATCAAACTTTAATGAGGCTACTTGACTAAAAATGTACCCATCTGGGTCATATTGCCCAGTTATCTTATTATATTTTGTATCTTCTCTGATTACAAAATTTCTAGTTTTCATATCTTCTATTCTAAAATTATTTTTGAGTAATATTTCTTCTACAAACAATTGAACATTTTGGGTTCCTTCCCTCAATACTTCCTCATAGGTATATCCTTTTGCTGTAAAGTTAAGATTTAATAGCACTTCATTTGGAGTAACATATTCAAGCCCTCTCCCCTGTACAATAATTTCCATTATTTATCCTTCTTTCTATTCATTATTTTACTATCTTTTTCCTTATGTTATTATACGCTACTTTTTTTGAATTTTAAACATTCTTACATTTATAAAAATCGTATGCGTCAGGCTCTATTACCATTCATAAATTTATTTTTAATATTTTTCACTGCTAATCAGCACTTTTTACGTTCAATTGATACATATTTACGAAACGATGCATATGATTTAAATAGAGGTGATTCATTTGAATTATATTGATAAGCAATTTCAATCCCTAACAAACTACTTAAAAAATTTATCAAAAGAGGAAATTTTTGAACAAACCAAAAATACATTTTTGAGTATCAATCCCCAAATCCAATATTCAATTGAGGATTATTTTAAAAAATTCCCATATTGGGGGAAATTGAATTGCAAGGAACAAGAATATGAGCATTTTCATTTAAAGGCAGAAGCTTTGTCAACACATCTGCAAGATTTTATTTGGCTATATGAACAGTTAAAAGATTATCGTTCTAAAAAGTTATTATTGGCTATTTTAAACAACTGGTACCAATATGACTTTACAACATTAGATGGTGCTCATGAAAAAAATTATACACACTATTTTGATTTAGACTTAATCAATTGTAATGAAGAAGTCTTTGTCGATTTGGGCGCTTATATAGGAGACACCGTTTTAGACTATATACATACCTATGGAGAAAATAGCTACCAAAAAATATATGCCTATGAAATTTCTGATGATATTTTAGAATATTTGAAACAGAATACAAATGCATATGCGAATATTGAAATCCGTAACAAAGCGGTCATAGATAAAATTTCTACCATGTATTTGGGTGAAAACAGTGTAGATGCATCCGCCAATACCATAGAAGAAGTTGGTGAGAAACAAATCGCAACAACTAGCTTGGATTTGGATATTGAAGAACCAATTACGATGATTAAAATGGATATTGAAGGCAGTGAACAACGCGCATTGTTGGGCGCTAAAAATCACATTCAAAAAGAACATCCAAAATTATTGATTTCGGTTTATCACAATTTAGAAGACTTATGGAAAATCCCATCAATGATTGAAGAAATGTGTCCAAATACCTATCATTTTTATTTAAGATCGCATGGAGGAAGCATCTTTCCAACTGAAATTGTCTTACTGGCCATTCCAATCTAAAATACAACCTTTCAAGTTGTATTTTTTTAAACATTGATTCTTTGATTTTGGGTTTCTATGTGCACACGTTGGACCATACCCAAAGCAGCAATTAACGACAATGTAAATGACCCACCATAACTCAAAAAAGGCAAAGGAACTCCTGTAAGTGGCATCACACCAAATAAGCCACCTAAATTGACAACGACATGCAAAAAGATATAAATGGCAACCCCAAAGCAAATGTATCTACCACGTATTGTATTCGCACGCATCGAAAGTTTTAAAATTCGATATAAAATAATAATATAGGCAATAAATATAAGGGTAGCTTTGATAAAACCATATTCTTCTGCAATAATCGCAAACACACTATCTGTATGTGATTCTGGAATATAAGAAACCTGTTTACTATTTCCAATGCCAACACCCAATAAGCCACCATCATTAATGGCAATAAATCCATTACAAATCTGATATCCACCACTTTCATAATCAGCACAAGGATCAAAGAAATCAAAGCGACTGAGTTGTGTTTTGGTGAATAAATGTCCTGTTTTGGCAATCAATATTGAACTTGCACACAACATCAAAACAACACCCAATGCAATGGTTTTTAATTTATCCATCCGTAAAATAGGACTTGCTAAAAACATACTTACAAATAAAAGAAATAAAATGGTCATGGTCCCCAAATCCTTTTGAAAAAATACAAATATAGGAAATAAGCATCCAACCAATAAAATCATTCCAATCATATCATAATGATTTTGATTTTTAATATGCAATTTTTTATAAAACAACTCAAACAAAATTGATAAGCACATAATCATAACAGGTTTTGCAAATTCGCTTGGTTGAATCGAAAAAAAGCCAATACGAATCCAATTCAAGGAACCCTTGTTATAACTACCAAACAAGGTTAAATAAATCATCAAGCCTGTCACCCCTATAAAAGAAAGAAGGCCCCAAAACCGGTAGCGTTTGGTAGGTTCATATAGTAAAAAAAGAAACATGCATAACCCGGCAATTAGAAATAAAAATTGTTTGTAGAAAAAGCCATATAAAGAGGCATTGTATTTTAAAACAGAGGCTTGACTAGAAGCCGTTACAATATTGAGTAAGCCAAAAATAAACAACGCTGTTGTTATAAAAAACAATGGTTTATCGATATCATGAATTAAATCACGAAATTTTTTTGGCACATTCATACTCTCACCTATGATTATCATACCACAACCCAAATTGACCTTTCAATCCCAACATAAAATTTTTACAAAATTAGGACTTTTTCATTAACACATTTGTCACTCTTTAATACAATATATTAGACCTAGATAGGAGGGAACATTATGTATTATTATGGCGGATACCAAGGGTATGGCTGTGGAAACCCATGTTGTGGTGGAAGTTACCCTACTGGTGGATACGGATACGGTGCTGGATACGGTGCTGCTATCATTCTAGTTCTATTTATCTTATTAGTTATCATCATCGGAGCTAGATCTTGGGGTAACTAGTAAAAAGGAGAGAAAACTCTTCTTTTCTTTTGGATTTTAAAAATTTGCTTTCTAATTCAAATAAATTGTGATAAAATAATGAAAAATGGAGTTGATAGATATGTTTAAACCTCTAGACATATTAGATGAAAAAGATAAACGATTACGTACAGTAAGTAAAGATGCATCTTTTCCGTTAAGCAAAGAAGAAAAAAAACTGATTCAACAGATGATTGATCATCTCACATTCAGTCAAATAGAAGAAAAAGCAGAAAAATACAATTTACGTCCAGGAATGGGACTTGCATTTCCCCAACTTGGTATCAGCAAACGTATTATTGTAATTGTATATGAATACGAAGAAGGAAAATTTGACAATTATGTAGTAATTAATCCTGTCGTTGTAAGTAATTCTACTGAAATCATTGCAGCAGATGCTGGAGAAGGATGTTTGAGTGTCAATAGAGAAATAGAGGGACATGTTCCTAGATATGCACGTGTCACTGTCGAAGGTTACGATGAAAATGGTAACTTCATTCGAGTAAGGGCAAGAGAAGATTTATCCATTGCATTTCAACATGAAATTGATCACTTAAATGGAATCTTATTTTTTGATCGTATCAACAAAAAGAAACCTTTCTTTTCCGAACATGAAATTAGATTAATATAGGAGGCTACATGAAAAAAGTAATATTCCAAGTAATTTTATTGATTTTACTTGCTTGTCTTTGCTCTTTCCTTATCTATTACTATGCATAAAAGACACTTCATCAAAGTGTCTCAGAGTGTTGACAAAGGTCAATGCTCTTTTCTTTTAAAAAAAATCGTTGTATAA
>CARSXK010000015.1:0-29018 GCA_949065595.1 uncultured Bacilli bacterium | reverse complement strand
GATTTATCAAATGGAATTGATACACTTGGAATAATTACTTTCTATATTTCATTACACGTAGAAATGGGATTTGTGTTTGAAGAATTATCTGGAACTATAATAAGTTGGTATGAGCTTAAAGCGATTAAAAATAAACTCACATCTATATTTAAAAATTTAGATAATAGGACAGAATGTAAAACTTTTAAAGAAATTAAATTATCTGATATTGTGATTCAATATCCTAAATCCAATTTAGAAATAAAAGTAGATAACTTTGTAATCAACGCAAATGATAAAATATCCATTACAGGACAATCTGGACAAGGTAAAACATCTCTCATAAATTTAATTTTAGGAAATATTGATTCTTACAAAGGACAAGTTGTTATAGACGACAAAAATTTAAAAGCTGCTAAATTAGATATTGGGACAGTAAGTCAAGAAATCGAACTATTTAATATGTCTATTAAAGATAACTTATGTTTAGACAAAAAAATATCAGATGAAGAAATCATAAATTATTTAGAGGAATTGGAATTAAATGAAATATTGTTATTTGAAGATAATATTTATACTATTGTTGGTGAAAAAGGATTAAAACTATCCACTGGTCAAAAAAGAAGAATTAATATTTTAAGAAGTTATTTAATGAATAAAGATATTTATATTTTGGATGAACCCACTTCTAATTTAGATAAGCATACTGAAGAAATAGTTGTCAATTTTATTCTAAAGTATTTTAAAGATAAAACCTTAATAATTGCTACACATAATGAAAAAATAAATGAGATATGTAATAAATTTTATAGATTTGAAAATCATAATTTAATTAAGCTGAAAAGATAAGATCCATTATTGAGAATATCAGAAAAGTTATTTATAAAAATCCTTACCCAATAATATAATGTAACTTATAAAATGAAACAAAAAGAAATTTGGTTTTAAACTTAAAATCTTTTTTTATAGGCAACATCTTTTTAGAAGCGAAGAAGGATTCGTTGTAAATTACCCTTTCATTTATATGCAGCAATAAAAAAACAAATAAGTAAAATCTATACCTATTTGTCAATCGTTTGGGTATTTAGAAAAAAATTTTAATATGTAGTTAAACGATATAAGTGAAATGATGGTCTATTGAATAATCTAAAATTGATAGTCGAAACGCCGATACCATTTGAAATAAAAAGTTCGGTTTGATTGAGTTTATAATGAGACTTATAGTAAATTTTGGCTCCTTTTGGTAACCAAATAGGGCCAATCAAAGGGAGATTTACTTGTCCATTATGGGAATGTCCTGCTAGTACGAGATCAAACTCATTGACGTTAATTTGGTTGATGTAATCTGGCTCATGTAATACTAAAATTTGGTAACTAGGGTGGATTGCTTCTTCTGATAGCGATTCTAAAAATTGATTGGTAGCTGCCAATTTTTCATCTATTGTTTTTTCTCCTTTTAAATTAGTGCTGATTCCTGTTAATAAGATATAATCATTACTTTCTTTATAAATAGTATCATAAGTATCATTCAAATCTATAAAGCCACTATTTTCTAATATAAAATTCCATTGATTTAATTCATAATCATGGTTTCCTTTGATGGCATACTTACCAATACTTGCTTTGATTTCTTTTAAAATAGAACTGATTTGATCTGCCATTTCTCCTGTTACTTTAGTATCTTTATCAATTAAATCACCAGAGAATATTACGAGATCTGGTTTGGTTAAATTGATTGTCTGAACCAAATATTTGAGTTCCTTTTCAAAGGTAATTCTTCCATAATGAATGTCTGAAATATGAACAATTTTAAGGCCATGCATACTTTTTGGAATATTGGGATTGGTAATTTTATATTCTTTGACTTTTAAACCAGATGTCCCAATATATCTGCTATAGAGAAGAAAACCACTAATTAGTAGTATAATACCCATTACTACAAGTATAATGATTTTTTTTATATTGTGTTTTTGGGGTGTAGCCTTTTCCAAAATAGGCTTTTCTTTTTCCATATGTTTCATAGTCTCACCATACTCATTATAGCACAAAAAAAGACATTGTCTTTAAGAAAAGAAGAGTAGAAAAAATTGTAAAGCAATTAAAAGTCCATTGTGCATAAAATGCAGTCCGATGGAAACAAAAATGTTATCTGTTTGTGCTAAAATATACGCAAATATAATACCAGGTGTACAATAAGGAATTAAATATAGCAGTTCAGATAGTGATTTCATATTGGATGATATGACGTGTAATCCTCCAAATACAAGACCTGATGCAATGATAAACAATAACTTATTGGGAATAATATTACGAATCCCTTGACGGAATACCAGTTCTTCTACGAAAGGGGCAAATATTACAGCGGAAAAGAAGATATAAATCGGGCTTATTTCAAACAGACTTTGAACAGCTTGTTCATTACTTGCAATTTGGTTATCTGTAAATTTCATAATCAAAAAATTGCTCATCATCATAATGAATAATCCAAATAACCAATATTTGAAATATTTGGAATAATAATTCATATGATTTTTTTTCATATCCATAAAATCTCTTTTTAATTTTGGATAAAAGGTAAGTAAAATTAGAATCAATATGATTGTTTCATAAGCAATCATATAAATAATTTTAGCCAAAAGAGGGAGGGTTGTTGTATCAATTCCTAATAATTGAAGAGGAACTGCCTCTAACATTGGCAATATAAAATAAATCAAAATTGCAAGAATTCCAATCCCTGCGGTTTTGAGGTAGCCATTTTTTTCTATCATGTAATCATCTCCATTAACAGTATAGCATACCTATTTTAAAAAATTTCCATATTTTTGTATTAAAATAGAAAATTCTATGATATACTAGTAGTAGTTGAGTGCAAGAAGAGTGGGAAATCCCACTCTTTCATGTAAAATGGAGGGTTGTTATGGATTTAGAGACACAGATTAGAGAATTGATTGAACCAGTCATCATTGAAAACAATTTTATATTAGATCAAGTGATTTATGAAAAAGAAGGAAATATCCAATTTTTAAGAATTATTATTGATAAAAATGGAATGGTTGATGTGGATGATTGTGTTATGGTAACTGGATTGATTAATCCTTTATTGGACGAAAAAGATTTGATTGAGGAAAATTACATATTAGATGTGTGTTCCAAAGAGAAAGGTTGTGAATAAAATGAATTCAAAAGAGTTCAAAAAGGCAGTAGAATTATTATGTAAAGAAAAAGGAATTTCAGAAGATATTATCTATGAAGCAATGGAACTTGCACTCACTTCCGCTTATAAGAAAAATTATAATTCGTTATCAAATGTTCGTGTTGAAATCAATCGTGATACAGGTGAGATTAAAGTATTTTCTTTCAAAACCGTTGTAGATCGTGCGGAAGAAGAAAAATATCAGAAATTTGAAGATATCGATTTTTCTAATATCAATGAGGAAGATGAAGAAGATGATGGTGGAGAAGTATTGCCATTTATATATGATGAAAGAATTCATTTGACATTAGAGGAAGCACGTAAAATAGTACCGGATATCCAACTTGGGGAAACCATTGAGGAAGAAGTAACACCTGCTGATTTCGGGCGTGTTGCTGCTTCAACAGCGAAACAAGTGGTTGTTCAAAAAATTAGAGAAGCGGAAAAAAGTGTCATTATTGATGAATTTAACGATAAAGAAGAGGAAATGGTTGTTGGGACTGTTACCATGGAAGACGCTCGTAATTATTATGTAGATTTAGGAAGAACCCAGGGAATTTTACCAAAAACTGAATTGATTCCTGGGGAAACCATTCAAATGAGTTCTTCTATCAAAGTTTATATTACAAAAGTAGATTCTAACTCGAGAGGACCTGTTATTTTACTTTCTAGAATACACTATGGTTTTGTAAAACGTCTATTTGAATTAGAAATTCCAGAAATTAATGAAGGTATTATTCTGGTATATAGCGTTGCAAGAGATCCTGGGAATCGTACAAAAGTGGCCGTTTATTCTGAAAATCCAAATGTAGATCCTGTAGGTTCATGTATTGGCGAAAGAGGTTCTCGTATCAATCGCATTATAGAAGAATTACATGGTGAAAAAATTGATATCATTCCATACGATAAAGAACCTGCTAAATTCATTGAAAATGCATTAAGCCCAGCAAAAGATATGCATGTGTTTATTATGGATGAGAAAAAGAAAGAAGCACTCGCTGTTGTGAACGATGATAATTTGTCTTTGGCCATTGGGAAAAAAGGTTTAAATGTAAAATTGGCTTCTCGTTTAACCCATTACAAGATTGATGTAAAAACATATGAACAAGCGCGTGAAATGGGCATCAATATTGTAGAGTAGGTGGCTTATGAAAGTAAGAAAAATACCAATGCGAACATGTGTTGTAACCAAAGAAAAATTACCCAAGCAAGAATTAATTCGTGTGGTTCGAACACCAGAAGGAACGGTTGTTGTAGACACTACAGGAAAAGTGAGTGGAAGAGGTGCTTATTTAAAAAAAGATGCTACTACTTTTGAAAAGGCACAACAAAGTAAAGTATTAAATAGACATTTGGAAACCGAAGTTTCAGATGTAATTTTTGAACAATTGAAAGAACTTGTAAAATAAGATGGGAAGTTTGATATGATAGAAAAGCGAAACGATTATATTACATGGGAAGCATATTTTATGGGACTCGCTTTACTTTCAGCACAAAGAAGTAAAGATCCAAAAAGACAGGTAGGTGCCTGTATTGTGAGTGACAATAATAGGGTACTATCGATTGGATATAATGGAGCTCCTAATGGCTTTCCTGATGATATGATCCCATGGCAAAAAGAAGGAAGTTTTGCAAGTACAAAGTTTGCCTATATATGCCATGCAGAATTGAATGCTATTTTGAATTTTCATGGAGATTTAAGAAATTCAAAATTGTATGTGACTTATTTTCCATGTAATGAATGTGCGAAAGCCATTATACAAGCTGGAATTCGAGAAATTATTTACTTGGAAGATAAAAATTGTGAAGAAACTTATGTTTCCAAAAAATTATTTGACACATGTGGAGTAATATATCATTCATATATTATGAGTCATAGAAAAATTGAAATAGAGATATAAATAGAAAGATAGAGGTGATTTATGTATGATGTCTGTAAAGGATTATGCGGAAGATGTAGGTAGAAAAGTAGAGGAAATATTAAAGAAATGCACGGAGCTAGGCATTCATGTATCATCAAAAGATGATATGTTGGATGAGTATGATATTACGGAACTTGATAATATTATTGGAAATGAATCAGAAGAAGATTTGGAGGATTTGGCAGAAGATTTAGCAGAGAAAATTGCCGATTCTGAAAAAATTGATATGGACCATACGGTATCCAAGCAAAAGCTAAATAAAAAAACAGTGCAACCAAGCAATCATAAAAAAGAGCTTGCATCTAAAAAAAAGGAAATGTATAAGCATAAAGAAAAATTGATGTCGAATGCACCAGAACAGAATGAAAGTGTGATTTTATATAAAGAAGGGATGACAGTTGCTGAACTAGCAGACCGTTTACATGTGACTGCACCAGAACTTGTCAAAAAATTATTTTTACTAGGAATAATGGCAACTGCTAATAATAGTATTGGATTTGAAAATGCAGAGGTTTTGGTACTTGATTATGGGAAAGAATTGAAACGTGAGGAAACAGCAGATGTAACTAATTTCGAGGAGTATGAGGTTATTGATCGTGAGGAAGACTTGCAAAAAAGACCTCCTGTTGTAACCATCATGGGTCATGTGGACCATGGGAAAACGACTTTACTTGATACCATTCGTAAGTCCAATGTAGCACTAGGGGAAGCGGGTGGAATTACACAAGCCATTAGCGCATACCAAATTCAAGTGAATGGGGAACCTATAACTTTTATTGATACCCCAGGGCATGCTGCATTTACAGAAATGCGTGCCCGTGGGGCAAGTATTACCGATATTGTAATTATTATCGTTGCTGCAGATGATGGTGTGATGCCACAGACCAAAGAAGCCATTGATCATGCGAAAGCAGCAAATGTTCCAATTATGGTTGCAATTAATAAAATTGATAAACCAGGAGCAAATATAGAGCGTATTATGACAGAATTGACTGAATATGGACTTACACCAGATACTTGGGGTGGGGAAACATTATACAGTCAAATTTCTGCAAAAGAGGGAACAGGAATTCCGGAATTATTAGATAACATTCTATTGATTTCAGAAATGCAAAATTATAAAGCAAATCCTTCTCGTTATGCGATTGGTTCTGTGATTGAATCAAGGTTAGATAAGCAAGTAGGGCCAATTGTAACACTACTCATCCAAAATGGGACACTACGTTTAGGAGACCCAATTGTGGTAGGAACAACTTATGGTAAAGTACGTACTCTTCGTAATGATAAGGGTGAAGAAATTACAGAAGCAATGCCTTCTACTCCAGTGGAAATTACAGGATTAAATGATACTCCAGTTGCAGGAGATAAATTCATGGCTTTTGAAAATGAAAAACAAGCAAGAAGCATTGGGGAACAACGAAAGGAAATTCAAAAACAAAAAGACAATCAAAAAACAGAAGTAACTAGTTTGGATGATTTATTCTCTAAAATTGGGGAAGGATTGCGTGAATTAAACATCATTATCAAAGCAGATGTTCATGGAAGTAGTGAAGCGGTTAAAAATTCATTAGAAAAAATAGAGGTAGAGGATGTTCGTGTTAAAGTAATTCGTAGTAGTGTTGGATCAATTACGGAAAGCGATATTGTTTTAGCCAAAGCATCTAATGCCATTGTTATTGGGTTCAATGTAAGACCTGATAGTAGTATTCGTGATTATGCAAAGGAAAATGGTGTTGAAATTCGTCTTTATAACATTATCTATAAAGCAGTAGAAGAAATTGAAGCAGCTATGAAAGGAATGTTAGAACCAATTTTTGAGGAAAAGGTAATTGGAGAAGCGGAAGTAAGACAATTGTTCAAATTCTCAAAAGTAGGGATTATTGCAGGTTCTTATATAACAGATGGATTGATTACAAGAGATGCGAAGGCACGTATTATACGTGAAGGAATTGTTATTTATGATGGCAATATCAATTCCATTCAACGTGAAAAAGATTCTGTCAAAGAAGTGAAAAAAGGACTAGAATGTGGAATTACAATTGAAAACTTCAATGATATTAAAGTAGGCGATAAAATTGAAGCTTATGAAATGGTCGAAATAGAAAGGTAAAACTTTCTTTTTTGTTGGATTTATGATATAGTAAATTGAGAAAAGAGGGATTCTAATGAGTATAAAGATAGATCGAATTGCCAGTAATTTTGTAAAAGAAATCAGTTATATTTTAGCCAATGAAATTAAAGATAGTGATATTCATTTTGTTACTGTAACTGATTGTAAGGTAACAAGTGATTTGAGTTTTGCAAAAGTATATGTAACAGTATTGGACCAAGAAAAAAAAGAGGAAACAATAAAAGCGCTTAATAATGCAGCGGGCTTTATTCGGAAAACATTGGCAGATCGTGTGGATGTAAGACATATCCCAGAGTTAAGCTTTGTATATGATGAATCGATTGATTATGGTAAAAAAATAGAAACGATTATTGAACAAATTCATGATGAAGAAAAATAATTTTAATGTGGAAGAAACAAACCAAATAGTAGTAGAAGAATGAACATGATGAAAATTATTTGAAAGGAAATTTATATATCAACCAAAGATTTTAAATCAATTAAAGGAAGTCAAAACAATAACAAATCGATATTATAAAGCTATAATTGAAAGCATAAATTAAAAGATTGGAAGATGGTAAGTACACAAAAATGGCTTACATTTTACTTGCATTTCTACATATAGTATATTATAATAAGATTATTAATTCATATTGAGAAATTTTAAGTATTTATAAAATGGGTAATAAGAGAATTCATGATGGGTGAGAGTGAATCAATATTTTATAGAGAAATACAGATTTTGAATGAAACCGTATTCTTGCGTTAAAAGAAAAAGAGCATAAGTCATTATGAAATAAGGTGGTACCGCGGATTACTCCGTCCTTATATTCTATAATGATTTTTTTGTAGAAAGGATGAATCAAATGAATTCATATATTGAATTAACCAATTTAAAATGCAATGCTACTATGCGAGATATTGAATCTCTATGCGACTATGCAATTAAGAATCATTTTGCTTCTGTTTGTGTAGCACCTTATTATGTTGCTTTAGCAAGCTCTCTTTTAAAAAATACTGCTGTTCAAGTCACAACTGTAATTGATTATCCCTATGGATTTGAAACCACAACTGTCAAATCTTATGAGGCGATTGAAGCGGTTCAAAATGGGGCTGATGAAATTGGTATGGTTTTGAATTTGGCCATGGTAAAAAATAATAATTTTGATGATTTACAAGAGGAAATAGAGGAAGTAAGAGATTCTATTGATGGGAAGCCTTTGAAAATAATGATGGATGTATCAAAACTTACAGAAGATGAACTTATCAAAGTCGTTCGTATTTGTAATGAGGCATTTGTGAACTATATTGAAGTAATCAATGATTATAATGAGGAATTATCTGCGATAACTACAATTTTAGAGCATAAGGGAGAGGTTCTAGAAGTGAAAGTAAATGGCACTAATACAAAAGATATGTTTACAATAGTTGAAAAAGGAATCGCTAGACTTGGAATTGAAAAAGATTGTATGAAAGGAGATTTAAAATGAAATTATTTGAAGAATTAAAATGGAGAGGTTTAATTAAGGATATTAGTTCTCCTGAATTAGAAAAAAAATTAAATGAGGAAAAGCTAACTTTTTATATTGGAACAGATCCAACTGCAGATTCTATGCATATTGGACACTTTTCCTCATTTTTAATTGCAACAAGACTTGCCAAACATGGTCATAAACCGATTCTTTTAGTGGGAGGAGCAACAGGGCTCATTGGAGATCCCAAACCATCTAAAGAACGTCAAATGATTACAAAAGAAGAAGTTTTAAAAAATGTAGAAGGACTCACGCATCAAGCTGAAAAAATATTTGGATTTGAAGTGGTCAATAACTACAATTGGACCAAAGACATTACGATTTTAGACTTTTTAAGAGATTATGGAAAATATATTAACGTAAACTATATGTTGGATAAAGATATTATCAGTAGAAGATTAGAATCTGGAATTACTTTCTGTGAATTTGCCTATACTTTGTTACAAGGAATGGATTTTGTGCATTTGCATGAAACAAAAGGCGTTACATTACAAGTCGCTGGTTCCGATCAATGGGGCAATATCACTACTGGTATCGAATTAGCACGTAAAAAAAACAATGTGGAATTATTTGGTATGACCATGCCACTTGTATTAGACGCGAATGGTGTGAAGTTTGGTAAGACAGAAGGCAATGCCCTATGGTTGGATAAAAATAAGACATCTAGTTATGAATTATATCAATATTTAATTAACACAGATGATAAATGTGTGATTGATTATCTGAAAAAATTGACCTTCTTGAGTGTTGAAGAGATTGAAGAAATTGAAACAAATCATAAATTACAACCTGAAGCTAGAGTTGCTCAAAAGGCACTTGCACAAGAGATAATCACCTTCTTACATGGCAAAGAAGAATATGAAAAAGCAGTACAAACGAGTGAAACATTATTTAGTGGAAATGTGGCAAAGCTCTCTATACAAGAAATGGAACAGGTGTTTAAGGATGTACCACATTTTGATATCAAGGAAGAATTGCCACTTTTAGACTTTTTAGTAGAATATGGTATCGCCTCTAGTAAACGTGAGGCAAGAGAATTTGTTCAAGCAGGTTCTATTTCTATTAATGGGAAAAAGATAACAGACGAAACATTATTGGTAACATCAGAGATTGCCAAGGATGGGAAAATAATTTTAGTACGTCGGGGCAAAAAGAAATATTATGTGGGAACTTTTTAAAATTTGCATTTTTCTTTTATATATGATATTCTGTAACACAAAAAAGGAGGAAATGAAATGCAGGCCAAGCTCAGTTTATCCAATGATGAATGTATTCGTTTATTAAAAAATTGGTATATCAAATATATCAAATACCAGTAGAAGTTATCCCCATATTTCCGTTTATTTCAAATGGAAATCAACCAACTGTATTTTTTAGAATGAATGAATCTATGTTGAATGAACAGGGATTTTTATCTGTTTTAAATCAAACTTTAGTGCAGGCAGGTTTTATGATAATGCAATCCATTATACATGTGCATGGAAAAAGAAACAGAATTTCAAGGGATATCTATTGTGATTCAAAAAATTGCAGATGTAAATTTGGATGTATTACCTGATTGGCTACATGAACGCATGCAAAACTTGGAGTTTGCAGATTGCATCCGTACTTTTCAAATACGAAAATAGAAAAAGCAAAAGATTATAAAGAAATAAAATTCGCAAAAATGCGATTTTTTTTGGTGCTAAAAGTGTTGACAAAATCATTCGGGGGGGGGGTATACTATTATTAATAGAGAGGAAAGATTATATGAAGAAAATTTTTAAAATGTTAATGGTGACTATGCTTGGTTGTTTTGGACTTACAATCAGTGCAAGTGCCGAAGAATATGGTGCAGAATTCCAAAAATTAGCAGGTGATGGCACCATAACCATCGCCAGTACGAGTACGAATTCGCAGCTGGGTTTAATTCAGTCCTATATGAGTTATTGGAATGAATTAAATAAAACACAATTTAGAGTACAGAGTTGTAACGATACTTATGATACATGTACAATTGTACTAGATAGTAATAACTATGAACAACATGATATTCAAATAAAATATCAAGAAAATTATAGTGATGAATTTAAAAAGGTATCCAGTGGGACTCTGACAATGACAAATACTACCAATGGATCAATTCAGGGAATGTTAAATAACTACCTAATTGGATTAAAAAATGAAGACACAAATTTTATGGTTGGTTATTGCAATGAAGATAAATCTATTTGCGATATCGTTCGTTACAAGCAATACCCAAATAATAGCGTTGAAGTAGAAAGACATGCCATTAGAATTACATATCAAGAAAAATTTAGCGAACTATTTCAAACAGTTGCAAAGAATGGGAAACTTACATTATATGGAGATACTATGGGTACTCCAATCGATATGATTCGTGATTATACAATGCGTCTTTCCGAATATGGAAAAGTATCTTATACAGTAGGAAACTGTAATGCGGATGCAACCGTATGTGATATTACTCGATCAGATTATCAAAAAGTAGAAGGACAGGATTATTACACAACAAAAGAAGTAGAACGTCATATAGTAAGAATAACTTATAATAAAGAATATAGTGAGCAATTCAAAGAACTTACAAATGATGGAACAATAACAATAAAAAGTGGGACTGTTGGAGAAAAAAGAAATCTGATTAATTATTATTTGAATCAATTCTCTGGATGGGGTTATAATGCGCCAATAAGAGTGGAATATAGTATAGGCACTTGTAATACAGATTATACTATGTGTGATATTATTAGAACAGATTATCAAAGAGTAGAGGGCACTAATACCTATAAAGCAAAAAAATCAGAATCCCACGCTTTAAAAATTAATTACAGAGAAGAATATAGTGAACAATTTCAAAAAGTAACGAATGGGACACTTACATTGCATGGAACAACTATTGGGGAAAAACAGAATTTAGTGCACAACTACATGAGCCGTTTTAATGATTCTGAAAACCATTGGTTTGCTGTTTACGATTGTAATGCAGACCAATCAATATGTGATATTGTACTACAGAAAAATATACGTACAGAAGAATATTCTACTTCAAAAGAAATTGAAAGACATCCTGTAACCATTGTATATGGAGAAGAAGAATTTAGCGATGTATTTAAAAGACTAACCGATAACAAGCAACTGGCTATCCAGTCAATCAAGCCAGCGGATGCAGAAGAGGCCGACTTGATAATGGGTACTTATCTTAAATCATTTGATACAGAAAATGGACATTTTTATGTAAGTACTTGTAGTGAGGATGTTTCCATGTGTGATGTTTATTCCACAGAAACGGGAGAGACCCATGCTTTAAATATTACTTATGAATCTAATTTAGATGCAAGCATATTAAAGATTGTGAACGATATGATTGCCAAATATCCTGAAGGTAAAATGTTCTTATTAGAGGATTTAGAATTAATCAATTATATCGTAAGTAAAAATTATAGTAAAGACTTTGGTAACGAAAATCAAATGATTAATTTTTCGAGTGAAGCAAAAGCATATTTAGGAAATATGACAGGTATATTAGATGCGAGAATGGGATGGGGAGATTCATTTACATCTGGCTGTGCAGGTGGATTTGCAATTATGTACAATAACACAATTTATGGAATGTTAAAACGAGGTGGTGCACAACAAAATAATGTAATTTATATTCCAGACACAACAGAAGATACAATTGCTGCTTATATTGTGGCTGCCCAAAAACGTATTAATACATACTTGAAAAATGAAAGTGTAAAAGTTACTTATGGTGGTAAAGTAAGTGAATATATTTCTGATGAATCAGAAATAGAATGGATATCTGATAATCTAGGATTCGATATTAGTAAAATAGAAAGTTATTATAATGTAACACATAATGAAAATACGATACCATTCTTGATTATCAAAGATTCTTCTAAAATTAAGGAAGAAGTAAAATATGAAAATAACGATATTGTAACAGGTATTTCCATTTCAACCACATCACCAGATGTGCCACTTGATACAACGATTCAGGCAACTGAAATTACAAAGGAAAACACACAATACCAAGAAATTACTGCAAAATTAAAAATAAAAGAAGCAATTATTTATGATTTAAAATTATTCTCATCTACGACAAAACAATTTATTTCAAAACTAAAAGATGGATTATTCCAAGTAAAAATTCCAATTCCAGAATCTATGTTAAATAAAAATTTAGCAGCATACTATATTCGTGAAGATGGTAAAATTGAAGAACATCCAATTACCGTTATGGATGGACTTGCATATTTCACAACAGATCACTTTAGTGTTTATACAATTACAGAAAAAATTGAATTAGAAGATGTAATCACGGAAAAAGTACCTAACACGTATGATGGAATCATGAATTATGTAGGACTTGGAGTGATAGGACTGATTGGTTTATCGATTTCAGGATTGACTTATAAGAAAAAAGAAAATGAGTAAGAGGTAACAAATGTTATCTCTTTTTTTGCATAAAGAAAACAAGATGGATTATCTTGCTTCTCTTTTGATTAGTTTCGCATGTAATACCACTTTCTCATTATCATTATAACAAGTAGACAATGTAAGAATATGGTCATTTTCGTTTACTTTGGTATTAAAATTATGAACGCTTCGATTGATTAGCATCTCTGCAAATTCTAGAAAATTGCGATTGTTTTTAAAATTTGTTCTAATATAATCATTGGTTGTAGGAATACGATATACACTGAATACTTGCCATAATGTGTTTTCATATTCGGTTGAAAGTTTGATGACATAATTGTTTTGATTGATAAGCCAACCACTTGTTAGAATATTTTTGAGTGATCCAAACATCGTGGTATCCAATCTTCCATGTGCATAAATGATTGTATTCTTATCCAATGTTGATAAATTGTTTCTATAGTCTAGAAATACCCATCCAGCCGAATTAGAACTTTTATCAAAGGAATGTGTTAAATAGTATTCATTATTTTCTGTTTGAACAAAAGGATAATTAATATTCGTTCCATTTACTTGAATCCATCCTACAGTAGAAGAATTGATATTTTTAAGTTCATTAAAATCAACGTGGATTAAATTCATTTTAATATAGTCCCAATAAGGATTTGTTTCAGGAACTTCTTCTATTGGTTCAATGACTTCTACACTGGTTTTATCTGAATCTGGTATTTCTTCAATATTGACAATTTGTGAAATATCATCTAGCACTTTTTGTGTATGCTTGTTATCCTGATTCCATTTTAGAAGATGTATCACCGCAATTACAATACAGATAATGGATAGTATTAAAATACCTATGATAATAACATTTTTTCTTTTGATTTTCATATGTTTCACCTAATAATAGTATACCATATTTTAGGTGGTAAAAAAAGAGTCTGGTGACTCTTATCTGTTATAAAATTCAACGATTAATGATTCATTAATGTCAATATTTAATTCGTTTCTTTCAGGGTATCTTACATAAGTTCCCATCATTTTTGATTCATCATATGTAATGAATTCTACACGATTATGGATGGCTTCTAGAGATTGTTTAATAACTGGATGTTCTTTGGCTTGTTCTTTTACAGAAATAACATCTCCAGGTTTACATCTATAAGATGGAATATTTACTTTTTCTCCATTTACAGTAATATGACCATGGTTGACTAATTGTCTTGCCCCTTTTCTAGTAGTGGCAAATCCAATACGATATACTAAATTATCTAGTCTACTTTCTAGTAATTTTAAGAAATCTTCACCATGAACTCCTTTTAATTTTCCAGCTTCTTCAAATGTTTTTCTAAATTGCTTTTCATTGATTCCATACATGAATCTAACCTTTTGTTTTTCTTGTAATTGTGTTCCATAATCAGATAATTTTTTGGCTCTTCCATTTCCGTGTTGCCCTGGAGCATATGGACGACGTGCCAATTCTTTTCCGTTTTCTAATACAGAGAATCCCAAACGACGAGATTTTCGATAAGTAGAACCTGTGTATCTTGACATATATATTTTCCTCCTTCTTGCGTAACACAAGAGACCATTTACAAGTAACTAGGGTGTTTACTTTAATATTTTCGCTCTGCAGCTAGAGTTACACAATAACCCAAATGGTAATAAACACGTTAGTGACTTCAAATGGAGCTGCTAGATAAATACGCAGTTACAATTATATTATGTTTTTCCTTATAAGTCAATACCAAATGGCTTATAAAAAGTTCAAAATTGGTTAAAATTACAAAAAAAGTGTAAAAAAATGTCGAAATGTGGTAGAATGATAGTAGTATATGATAAACGAGGTGATATTCTTGGATACCATTGTTCTTATGATGATTACGTTTGCGGTGGTCGCCTTCATTGCCATTTTTATTATTTTGCTTATAATACAAAAGCGAAAAAGTCATGTCATTAAAAAGCAATTGGAACATTTGGAAGTCGAGAAAAATAAAATTGACAGTGCCCCTATTATTCCAGAGCTTTCAAAGGTGGAATCCTATTTAAAAAATGAAAAACTAGAGGCGATGTATAACAATTGGACAGAACGTCTTGATGTCATTCGTAGTAATCAGATTCCTAAAATTACAGATATGTTATTAGAAGCAGACTATTCTCTATCACAACAGGACTATAAAAGTACACTTTATAAAATTGCCAAACTTGAGATGGAAATTTATAAAGTAAAAACGAATTCCGATTTTCTATTAAATGAAATCAAGGAAATTACAAGTAGTGAAGAACGAAATCGTGCGATTATTACCAATTTGAAGTCAATTTACCGTGATTTATATCAAAAGTATAGTAATGGGAAAGATGGCTATGGTGAGATTGCAAAACCAATGGATTTGCAATTTGAAAATATCGCCAAACGATTTGAAAATTTTGAAACTGCTATGGAAAATAATGAGTTTACAGAAGTGACCAACATTATTAAATCCATTGATGAAATGTTAAAACATATGTCGGTAGTGGTAGAAGAAGTTCCAAGTATTCTATTACTTTCAACCAATATTCTGCCAAAGAAGATGAAAGAAGCAGTTATAGAGCATAATCAAATGACGCAAGAAGGTTTTCCTTTGGATTATCTCAATGTAGAATATAATATAAAAGAAGCCAATAAAAAAATAAGTGACATCATGGATCGTGCGAAAGTACTTAATTTGGAAGATAGCTTATTTGAACTAAAGGTACTATCTGATTATTTTGATTCCTTGTTTACTGATTTAGAAAAAGAGAAAGTCAACCGATCTGAATATGAGGAAAGTAACAAAGTATTTAGTCGTAAATTAACCAAAATGAACCAATTGATGGATGATATTTTTTCACAGATAGACGATATTCGCAATTTGTATAACTTATCAGATGATGATGTGAAAGTATTAAGTGATGTCAAGGAAGCTTTACAAGGATTGAATGGGGATTATAAAGTATTATTAGACCATACAGGGAATAATACATTTGCCTACTCGAAATTGACAAAAGAAATAGAGGGGCTCACAATCAAATTATCTGCTTTAGAAGAAAATGTAGATAACATTTTAGATTCTATTGGCAGTATGAAAGAGGACGAAGTGAGAGCAAGACAACAATTAGAGGAAGTAAAATTAATATTAAAAGAATCCAAAACTAAAATACGTGAGTATAATTTGCCAGTGATTCCACAAAATTATTTTGTAGAACTCAATGAAGCACAAGTAGCAATTAAAGAAATTGTAAAAGAGTTAGAGAAAAAACCAATTACAATTAGTGTTTTGAATACAAGGGTAGATACCGCAAGAGACTTGGTTTTGAAATTATACAATACCACCAAAGAAATGATGAAAACAGCTATGTTTGCTGAAATGGCAATTGTATATGGAAATCGGTATCGTAGTGCGACAGAAGATTTGGATAAATTTTTGACTTATGCAGAAAGACTGTTTTATAAAGGGGAATATCAAAAATCTCTAGAGATAACGATTAATTCTTTGAATAAAGTAGAACATGGTATTTATGATAAACTACTTGGTTTGTATGCAGAAGGAGAAAAAAATTAAAAGAAATTGATGAGTAATGCCTTTTAGATTTATGCTAAATAAAATGATAAGCAAATTTATTTAGAAAAATCAAGAAGGTATTTTTCATGGGAATGAAAACAATTATTTTACATATGATAAATTGGAAGTATCAAAAAACATTTGCAAATTCTAGGAACGATGATATAATTGATATATAATAAGGTGGTGTTCAAATGAACGAAAATAAAGATCAATTTGGTTTAGATAGTATTAAGCCTTTAGAACCAGTAACTCCTATTCCAGAAATGGAACAACCTTCTACCGTTTTTGAAACAGCAGATTTCACTTTCCAACCAAAAGTAGAAGAAGCGAGTACACAGTATGCATTTACATCAGAATCTAATGTTGTAGATCCAGTTGTTCCTGAATTTTCAGAACCAGCTATCATGGATACAGAGGAGGTATCATCGGTAGACAATACTGATACATTATCCTATACAGAGATGTCACCAGTAACAGATGAAGAGATATCTACTCTAGATACGGTAAATGAGCATCCAGATGCAAAAATTTCTTTGCGTAGAGAAATGGAAACAGAAATACCAGTGCATTCGAATCTTCCAGAAGAAAAGGTAGATAAAAGTACAATGTGGATGTTAATCTGGTTATTTGTAGGGATGTTAATTGTCATTATTGCATTGCCATATCTATTTGAGTTATTTTAAAAATCTACTTTTTGAGTAGATTTTTTAGTTTATGATAGAAAGTTCTATTATTTTTTCGATGGAATCATCATGTTCTGCTATATTCTTATGAAATTGATGGCATTTTTCACATTGATATATAATTTTATAAGTATTTTTAAATTTTTCAATGCCTATTGGTTTTAGTAGTCCTTTACAAGTATGCATGCGGTCTCCTGGATGGATATCTACGTGTTTAGAGTATAAACAGTAAGGACAATGGTCTCTTGCTGTATAATTGGATTTGGGAACTGTTTTTCCGCAATATTCACAAGTAAAGGACTCATTGCGCATAGTAAATAGTTTCATTGGAATCACCTAATGGTATTGTACCAATTTTCATATTTGAAATCAATTTAAAATGTGTTAAAATAGATGTTGGATGTGAGTACTATGGACTATAAAATTACAATTGATGCATTTGAAGGACCAATGGATTTATTGTTACACTTAATTAAATCATCCGATATTGATATTTATAAAATTGAATTAGAGGAAATTACAAAACAGTATTTGGCTTATATTGAAGCAATGGAAGAACTTAACTTAAATGTTGCTAGTGAGTATTTGATTGTAGCAGCGGAATTGTTGGAAATGAAATCAGCCATGTTGTTGCCGAAGAAGAAATTAGAAGAAGATACCTACGAAGAAGATCCAAGGGAAAATTTAATTAAAAAGTTGCTTGAATATAAGCAATATAAGGAAATTACGTCTGAATTGAAAGAAATGGAATTGGAACGGAAACAATATTTAACAAAATTACCAGATAGTTTATCAGAATATAAAGATGAAACGACTTCGATGCATTTTGGAGAAGTGGGTATTTCAGATTTGTTATATGCATTTCAAAAGTTTTTGGAACGAAAACAAGAGGAAAAACCGATTCATACAAAAATCACTAAAAAGGAATATTCTGTTCATGCAAGAAGCAATGAAATTCGTAGTATGTTAAAGACAAAGAAAACAATAGAGTTTCAAGAATTGTTTGAAGTGGTTACCAAAGACTATGTTGTGGTTACTTTCTTATCGATTTTAGATTTGGCAAAAAAACAGGAATTAGAAATCAAACAGGAAAACAATTTTAGTAAAATCATTCTATCATTAAAAGGATGTGATTAATATGAATTTAGCAGCAGTATTAGAAGGTTTATTATTTGTTGTGGGCGAAGATGGATTATCCATGAATCAGGCAATGGATATTTTACAGATAGATCAAAAAAAACTTATTTCATTATTACAAGAATTGCAAGATAACTATGTACAGGAAAATCGCGGAATTCGATTAAGTGCTTTGGGTAATCATCTCAAATTGACTACCAAAAAAGAACATAAGGAATATTATCAAAAACTAGTAGAAACAGAAGACGATAGTTTACTTAGCCAAGCAGCTTTAGAGACATTAGCAATTATTGCTTATAATCAACCTATTACGAGGGTTTCTGTGGATGAAATTCGTGGCATTGGCAGTAGTCATATCATTCGTAGATTATTATCCAAAGGGCTTATTCGTGAAGCTGGTAGATCGGATGCGCCTGGAAGACCAATTTTATATGGTGTTACAAAGGATTTTTTAGACTATTTTGGATTATCTAGTTTAGAACAACTACCCGAATTAGAGCCGATTGAGGAAATTCCAGATGCAGAAAAGGATTTGTTTACATCAAAATATCAAGAAAATGAATAAAATTAAAGCAATAAACATTGAATTTCATATAAGAAGTATGATATAATTTGTTTGTTGTTATTTGCCGGCCTGGCGGAATGGTAGACGCGATGGACTCAAAATCCATTGGTAGCAATACTGTGAGGGTTCAAGTCCCTTGGCCGGTACCAGATTGAATTGAAATGGCTTCAAAAAGTTAGAAAATAATGTATAATAAAAATACATTTTCTGGCAGAAAGGGGTCATTTTTTATTACAAAAATATTGCATTTTTGTGAGTATGTTTTTATAAGTTCTTAAATGTCGTTATAACTTTTTAGTTAAGAGTTTATGACATTTTTATTTTTTGAAGATGTTCATATATATTTTTATAATTTTTTATATTTTAGCTTTCAAAAGTAGTAAAAAAGTAGTAAATTTTCAGCAATTGTTTTGCATAATCATTTTAAATATTAAAAAAGTCAATTAATTAAATAAAGTCTTTATTTAAAAGGAAATTGTAATATTTTAAGTTTAATTTACTACTAATTTACTACTTTATAAATGAGTCTTGATATGCTTTTGAAATATTACAACTAAAAAAACAATTAGGAAAAAAAACTAATTGCTTTTTTTGTTTGATTTAACCTCTTTAAAATCTATATTCTTTATAGCAAAGTCTAGGCACTGACTTATGAGCTCATTTCTACTAATATTGATTTTGTTTGCAATTTTATCAAGTTCTTCTACTCTATAATCTTCAATTCTTATAGTAATGACTATCTTATCGCTTTTAATAGGTTGAAATCTTTTCATATTGTCGCACCTCTTTTCTACATATATATATTGTAATCTTTTTGTGATAGTAATAATATGTTCAAAATTTGAACACAAATGCATTGTAGTTTACGAGGTTTCATGATAAAATTTAATATGAGGAGTGAGAAAATGAAAAAAGTAAAATATTTAAGTTTGATTATGATTATGGCTTTAATGCTAACTGGTTGTGGTTCAACAAGTGGAGAATCAAAGAGTAAGGATAACGACAACAATAAGCCAATAGCAGTAAATCCACCATCTAAAACTGGTTATACTGGAGTTTTAAAAATTGTTTATTTAGACCCAACTAATTTAAACAAAAAATGTACTGAAGAAAATTCAGATAGTGAAGACGAAACAAAAGGTGGTTGTATGAAATGGTATGCATACAAAGAAGATAACAATAGTTATACAATGATATTAGACCATAACACCACTGATTTAGTAAATTGGATAAAAGAAGAAGATTATGTTGAGGCAGGTGGAAATGTAACTTATGATACTTTTAATCGTTCTGTTATAAAAACTGATAAAGGTCCTATAACTGCACAAAAACAATTAGAAGAGGATACAGCAAAATGGGAAAAAAGCCTAGATGCTAGACTAATTAAAGAATCAGAAATAAGAGAGATAACTGGAAATAAGGGAACTGGTAATTATTATTTTGATACAAATACAGAAGAAACACCATACCCAAAATCAAAAGTTTCAAAATATGCATGGCTGATAGACAGAACAACTGTAAATTGCAAAGAAGATTTTGGCTGTTTAAATAATGCTACAACAAAAGGTAATTCTTATTGGACTGATACTGCTGAATCAGATACTAAAATTTGGTCTGTAAATTTTTATGAAAATGGAGAATTAAGATTAGGCTCTTGTGTTTGGGATTGGTGGGAAGGTATACGTCCAGTTATAACAGTCAAAAAATCTAATCTATCATTTGTGGAAACAAACGAAGAAGAATAATTTAAGACAAAAAGTAGTATTTATAAATGTTTTAAAATACTACTTTTTATTTTGTATATAAAGAGGAGGAAAAAATGTTAGAAGATATTTTTAAAATTTTAGGTGTGGGAGGTTTTATTGCTATTTGTATAATGGCTTTTACAATACCAAATAATCCTTATGAAATAATACCAGCAATGACGTACATGAATTTTGATAAACCACTATGGCTTAATATTATAATTTGTTGTGGTTTTTTATACGAGTTTATTTTATTTTGTATTTACGATAGCATTACAGATAGAAAAAATTAGGATCTGATTTAATAGTTCCTAATTTTTTTATTTTTTATTTTATATTCGTGATTTTGCTTAATTCCTCAATGATTTCTTCTTTTGTGAAGTTGTTTTTATTTTTAGAAGAAGTTTTAAAACCTTTTCTTTTATTTTCAGAATAAAGAATTCTTGTTGCTTCTTCTAAAGCACAAAATAAAGCTGTTGGGTCAACATATTCTTCTTTAAAGCTATCTTTAGGGATTAACACTTGATTCTTTCGTATATCTTTTAAAGATTCTTTTTTATACTTATCTTCTAGTTTTTGAAGTTCAGATTCATAAATTGTTGAATCAATTTCTTTCTTTTCTAGTTGTTTTTTTAAGTTAGATACAGAAGTCAAATATTTTATTAAAGATTCTTTAATTGATAAATCTAATATATCAAGACTAACTATTTTTCCATCTTCAGAAGTAAAACTTTTTTCTCGTGATTCAATTTTTAAATCTTCTTGTAATAACTTCGGAATAAATTTTTCCTCATGGCTATTCTTTATATCACTTCTGCAATAAAGGAAATCAAGACTGACTTCATATTTATTTGCAATTTTAATTGCGTCCTCTATTGGTAACATTCTTCTACCAGTTTCAACAGCTTTTAATGTACCAACTTTAATTTTGCAGTCTGATGCAAAATATTCTTGATTTTCATAATAGCCATCATCACTTAAAGACTCTCTAAAATCTTTTATTCTTAATCCTATTTTTTGGATTTTGCCTTTTTCTTTATCACTTATTATTTTTGGTTTTCTACCCTTTTTTTGTTGTGGCATTTTAACCTCCTATTTTTGTAACTTTTCTATATTTTTAGTAACCATTGTTTTAGCTGTTTTTATTATATGGCTAGTATATACTATTATTGACAGCGAAGATATTAGGCCTAAAAAATAAGCTGTAATTCAAGAGATATTGTAACATAAACCTCCCTTTTTTACAATTCTCTTGAATATAAAAATAAAGAGTAATAACACGAAAGGCAAATTGCGTTTAACCTATATTCCTTTTGATAGAAATATCAACGTGCTCTTGGGTTATGGTTAAATTAGCGTAGAAAGGATTAAAAGACATGGACTATCAAAACAAAGTTTACTATCTTGATAAGGTATTTGGTAACTTTTTTACAGAAGATGGCGAGAAACTAGAAAAGCCAAATGGTTATAATTATTTTGTGCATAATGCTGAACTTAAAGAGATAAAAATTCTTATAACTGGCGAGAAATTATTAAATACTCCAAAGAAGAAAACTCAAGCAGTAATGTTTCAAGATTTAGATTTAGATATATATGCTTATAATAGTGAAATGAGAGCAAAAGGTACTGCAAGCGACGTTTTATTAGTAAATGACGATGTAGATGCTTTAGTTTTATCTAATGTAAAATCTGAAAAAGCTTATAACTTAAAAGTTAAAGCTAGTAAGTAATTAAAGCTAGATGCAGGCTGGCATGGGCGTTAAGCCCAATGCCATGCCACGCAATAGCCTAGAATTTCCTATTGCGTTTTATGTAGCAATGTAGCAATTATAATTTTTTAAAAGGAGAATTGATAAAATGAAATTGTATGAAGAAAATGATTTTATAATTATTAAAGAAAACCACAATATGAGCTATGACGACATAATAGTTAAGATAAATAAATTACAACCAAAATATTATTGTATGTCATTCTCAAAAGATTCTTGTAGTATTTATTTGATGGGGTCTAATAAAACTATTTTTGATTTGTGTATATCTATATTTAAGAGATGGCATGTTTCAAAAATTTATAAACACACTAATCCAAAACAATGTAAAAGATATATACAAGAACAGAATCTTGATTATTTCTTTGAGAATGATAATATAGATAAATTTTTAGAATAATCTTCAATTATGTATGTTGTATGTAGCAGAAATAAAAAATTGATATTTAGGAGGTATAAATCAATGCATAAGAATTATAAAGGTTATTTAATAACTTGGAAAGAAATTTATATAGATAATGAAAATTTAATGTTAAGAATCAATGAGCTACTACCAGTTTACTATTGCAAAGCTAGTGCTAATGAGACTAAATTTATTTATATTATATGCCACGATAATGTTAGTTTAGACCGAGTTCAATTCAATTTTGGCTTTGCTCATGTGCAAGAATGGACTGATAAAGCTATTTCATGTGTAAATTATATTAAAAATAAATTATATTTAATAAATTTTAGAGAATATGGCAAAATTCCAAAATGTTTAAATGTAAATTGTGAGGTGGTCTGATGGAGAAAAAGACTATTAAAAGAAAAAAAAGAGATACCCAAAATAGAGAGTATCTATTTTTAATAAATAATCCTCAAGACCATGGGGTTACATGGGAAAGTTTAAAAGCTGGAATCATGAAATTTAAACCTACCTATTATTGTATTAGTCATGAAGTAGGATTAAAGAAACACACCCCTCACTACCATGCTTATTTTTGCTGTAATTCACCAGTTAGATTTAGCACTTTAAAACGAAGATTCCCAGCTTGTAGAGTTGAGGAAAAAATGGGCTCTGCGATGGAATGTATAAATTACGTTTTAAAAAGTGGTAGTAAATGGTCTAATTCTAAAAAAGCTGATACCAGTATAGAGACATTTTCTTGGGGCGAGATGCCTAAAACAGCTAATGAAAAAAAGCAAGATATGTATGCTCAACTTTTAGAAGATATTAAAAATAATAAATCAGTTGTGGAAATAGTAGAAGAAAATCCAAAACTAATTACAAAGATTAACTACATAGATGCAATGCGTCAAAAAATTCTACAAGAAAAATTTTCAAAAGAAAACAGAGACGTAAAAATTACAGCAATTTTCGGCGAAACAAATACGGGAAAAAGTAGGTCTATTATGGATACATTTTCAGCTAATGAAGTATGCAGAATTACAGATTATGGTAGAGGGTGTTATGATTCTTACGAATCTCAAGACGTACTCGTACTGGATGAGTTCTATTGGTACAATTTTCCGGGTGGTGCAAGTACATTTTTAAATTTATGTGATATATACCCTTATTATTTAATGAGTAGATACTATAATCGTGTTCTATGTGCTACAAAGATTTATATTATAAGTAATATTCCATGGTATTCTCAATGGAAAGAATTACATTATAGTATGGATGGATTAAAACAATTAAGAGCTATCAATAGAAGAATTCATAATATATTAGAATTTAAAGCTGATGGCACTATTATAGCTCATAAACTTACAAAAGAAGAAGAAATATTAAAAGGCAAAAATGTTATTCATAAGGAGGATTCAGAAGATGCAGAATAATGTTAAAAATAAATTATCTCTTACTAGAATTAAGAGAAAATTAGAGACTATTCTACTACGTATAAGGTATAATTGGAAATCAATACTTACTAGAATCATTTTTATTATAATTGAATCAATAGTAATATTGATCTTCGATTATAATTTAAAAAATATTTCAATAATAAATAAACTTAATAGTTTTATTCAAATACCACTTCTAAATAAATTATGTGGCTTTGAAGTGAATTTTATTTATTATTTAGTATATGTACTTTCGTTAATACCAATAGCATTAACGATAAGGCATTCTTTTAAACCTATAAGCTATATCGAATATGACGAAAAGATGGAGATTATATTTAAACCAGAAAACAAAGAAAAATATGAGAATCTAATTCCCCCATCTTTTATTGTTAAGTTTCCAAATATAAATGATAAAGACACTATAAGTTATATGTTTTATAAAAATAGTTTTACAAAGGAAGAAATAGATGCTAAATGGGAAACTATTAGAAATCATTTTGGATTATATGTTAAATATACAGAAGATTTTAAAATAGATAAAATTTTAATATATTTAACACCAAATGACCCGCTTAAACCTAAAGCTATTACCTTTAATGATAAATGCTTAAAGGATTTAAAAAGTGAAAATAATGACAGCAAAAAGAATCCTCTAAATGATTTAAAAATCATTATAGGTAAAAATGGAGCTGGTAAATATCAATGGTGGAATCTATCAAGAAATGTGCATGCCAAGATAACTGGAGCTACACGAATGGGAAAAACACGATTCCAAAAATGCATCTGTGCCGAATTTTTATTGTTAGGTGGTCATTTATACGTTTATGATGGAAAGAAAATTGACTACCAAGGCATTTGGAAAGAACTAAATAATTGCACTATATTAAACACAGAACTAGGTCTTTTAAATACTTTAATCATTTTAGATTATGAGCATGAAAGAAGAACTAAATTATTAGATAATAAAATTGATACTATTGATAAATATAATTTAAAACAAGAAGAATCAGATAAAATACCTCATATAATGCTGGTTATTGAAGAAGCATCTGATATTTTTGATAAAGACTTCTCAATATACCCAAAAGAAACAAAAGAGGAAAAAGAGATATTGGAAAGAGAAAAATTGATACATGCTAAAATTATTTATTATATAGAAAAATTAGTACGCAAAGCTGGTGCAACAGCAACGCATATTATACTTAATTCACAAAAGTTGACAAAAACAAATCTACCGAAGTGCGTTCCAATAAATATTACAGAAAATTGGTCTACTTATGTAGATTCTATTACTTCTGGAATTGTTGTCGGAAATACAGATGCAAATGAGCTATTAAATAAAGATACTAAAGGCATGTTTGTAAATGATAATCACGAAGTAATACAAGGTTATTTAATAGACGAAGATTCATTTTTACATGAATTAAGTAGTGGTAAAAAAACTGATGGCGATTTAAAAGTAGCTAGATATGTTAAAGATATAGAAGATATAAAAAATAGAGAAATAAATTTTTATTAGAAAATAAATCTTATTAACTGAGGAATGGAAAGGCGTCATTTTTAAATTTTTTAAGGAGATGATGTCTTTTGAATAAAGATAAAAAAATAAATTTTAAATATCAAAATATAAATGATTCTAACGTTCCTATTTGGGAAAAATATTGTTTAAGCATAGAAGAAGCATCTAAATATTTTAGAATTGGCGAAAATAAACTTCGTAAACTAGCAGAAGAAAATATAACAAGTAGCTGGGTTTTGCGTAGTGGTAACAGACTTCTAATAAAGCGTCTTGCATTTGAAAAAATAATTGATTCTTTAGACGTAATATAGTGAAAATAAGCCTTAAATATGCTATAATTGATTCATAGCATGTCAAGGCTCTTTCTTAACTGAAAGGAGCTAATAATATGTCTGAAAAACGTAGAGACGTTAAAGGAAGAATTTTAAAAACTGGAGAGAGCCAAAGAAAAGATGGAAGATATGCTTATAAATATATTGATAGTTTCGGAAAACCACAATTTGTATATGCTTGGAAATTAGTACATACAGATAAAACACCTAAAGGAAAACGAGAAGATAAATCTTTAAGAGAAAAAGAAGAAGAACTACAAAAAGATTTGTATGATGGAATTGATACAATAGGCAAAAAAATGAATGTCTGTGAACTTTACGAGAAATTCATTAGAATTCATGCAAATGTACGAGAGAAAACTATTCCAGGTCGTGAAAGGCTTTTAAGGTCTTTAAGAGAGGACAAACTAGGAGCATGTGCTATTGAAAGTGTAAAGCCATCAGATGCTAAAGAATGGGCTATACGCATGAAATTAAAGGGTGTTCCTTATCAAGTCATTAAAAACGACCAAAGGTCTTTAAAAGCTATATTCTATATGGCAATAGAAGATGACTGCATCAGAAAAAATCCCTTTAAATTTAAGCTTAAAGATATTATTGACGACGATACAGAGCCAAGAGTTCCACTTACACCATCTCAAGAATATAGTCTATTCAATTTTATTCAAAATAGCAAAATCTATTATAGATATATGGACGATATAATAGTCTTACTTGAAACTGGTTTAAGAGCATCTGAATTATGTGGATTAACAGAATCCGATTTAGATTTTATAAATCATGAAATCAATATAGACCACCAATTATTAAAAGGTAAAGATGGTTATTATATTGAAGTGCCAAAAACAGATGCTGGAATTAGAAAAGTGCCTATGAGTGATAAATGTTTTCATGCACTTAAAAGAATACTTGTAAATAGAAATCACGCTAAATCTATTGTTATTGATGGTTATAGCAACTTTGTATTCTTAAATCGAAATGGATTACCAAGAATAGCAAGAGATTATTCTAATGTATTTCGTGGTCTAGTAGCTCAATACAATAAATGTCATGAAGAATCATTGCCAAACAAGACAACACCTCATACATTAAGGCATACATTCTGTACTAAAATGGCAAATGCTGGAATGAATCCGAAAGCACTACAATATATTATGGGTCATGCAAATATTCTTATTACATTAAGTTATTACGCACATGTAAATTCAGAATCAGCAAAAGCCGAGATGGAAAGAGTATTAAAAAGTGAAATTTACTACTCTTTTACTACTTTTGAAAGTGAAAATATAAGAAATTATGAGAATATTTGTGAGAATCTTCCAAAACAAGAAATGCCACCAACCCTTATAAAACCAAGTTATAGTGGCATTTAAGAACTTATAAAAAGTTATTTAAAAAACATGTACTATTTTGTTTTAAAAAAATACTATGTGATGTCATAGTATTACCCTTATTATGTAGCATGAAGCATGTAGCAAAAAATTATTCTTTAAATATTAAATCATGCTTTATATTTGGTATAAAAAATGCGTTTTTATAATTATTATATTTAACTTTTTATTTCAATTGGGCACTTTCATTCTTCAAATAGAAATTACAAGTAGTATAATTTCTATCTAATGGTTCATCTGGATGAATAGGTTGCTTATATAATTTACTAAGTCCTTCAAAATCGAATGAAATACTTTCTATATTAGAAATATCTTCTTTACCAATAATTGAATATGCTGGAACATATCCGCTATTAAGAGTAACTGGGTTTGTTGAATCATATAAAATCAAAGTACCATCTTTCATTTGAAATATATTAAATGCATGTTCTTCTTCCTTTCCTTCAGAACTTAATTTACCAAATACTAAATAACTTTTTATTCCACAAAACTCTGCTATATTTTGTACTGCGGCACTTCTCTCTGAACATAGTGCAGAATTATTTTTATAGAAATCTGCTATTGATATTTGAGAATCATCTCTTTCTTGCAAGTAAACATTTACTCTAATAGCTTGATTCCCTTTAAAACCAAATGCTTCAATCGTAAAATCTTGTAATTCATGAAAAAATTGTAAAGGATTATTTAAATTTTTACCTTTAATAGATTTTATGAATTCTATATAAAGTGTTGCGTCATTCATATAAAAAGGATCAACCATATAAGATGTAATAATGGGGCTATCTGAATTAATATACCCTTCTGAAATTGTCCCTATCAAACGGCCATTATTGTTTTTATCTATGTTTCTTTTTTCAGAATTTTTTTCCAATTCTTCTAATCTAGACATTACAAATCCTTTAATTTGTTCTTCATTTTCTAAAGAGTTAACATAGGCTATTATATCTCTAAAAGAGTTTAAATTTTGGCTCATATTTATGCCTCCAATCATTTATTCTAAAGATATTTTACCATATTTCTTATCTTATTTATAATAATGTGTATCTATTTTTTTAATTCATTTTAAGTATTAAACTTTTGTAACATATTTCTAAAGTAGTAAATTAGTAGTAAAATGCTATTAATAATTTTAGCGTATCTTATATAAACCCAAATTTGTTCAGGTTTCCATTTACACATAAAACATGACTTTCTAAACTTTGACAAGTGTTTTTTGTAAATTTCTTCAAAAGTTGAAAATTTCTAAAAAAATGAATACTGGTGTTAGTATAGATATATAGACACAAAAAACTTTAGTAATGGTATACTAGG
>CARSXK010000014.1:0-31033 GCA_949065595.1 uncultured Bacilli bacterium | reverse complement strand
TTTAGTTATAATTCTATTTTTTAGGTTTATATCTCCACACTTATTCTACACTAACTATTTTTCAAGTAGTTTATCTACACCTGTTTCCAATACAACAGATATTTTATATAATGTTTGGATGGAAAAGCCACTTTTACCTGTTTCAATCTTTTTCATGAAGTCATAACAAATCTCTGCCATTAGTGCCAGTTGTTCTTGTGTATATCCTTTGGCTTTTCTATATTTTCTAATATTTTGTATAATTGTTTGCGTTATATCTTTGTCAAAATTATAAAACTGCTCTTTTGCCATGATTAACCACCGGTATTATTATTGCACGTTTTAATTCATTTTATAGTGGTTCAATACTACACTTTTTAAAAAAATTATGTTATAATTTTTATGCACATAAAAGAATTTACTTCCTTCCCATTAGCAAGTCTACGCCTGTTTCTAATACGACAGAAAGTTTATATAAAGTTTGTACAGAAAAGCCGCTTTTACCTGTTTCAATCTTTCTCATAAAGTCGTAAGAAATTTCGGCCATCAATGCCAATTGTTCTTGTGTGTATCCTTTGGCTTTTCTGTATTTTCTGATATTTTTAATGACTGTTTGATTGATATTATTATCAAATTCAAAATACTTTTCTTCTATCATAGTACCACCACTAATATTGTGGCATATTTTTAGGCTTTCAATCGTGGTCTAGTAAGGCACTTTTTAAGGAAGACCACTTTTGTTAGAAATGTTGAAACGAAAGGAAGATACCTCATGTATCATAAATTATCGGTAGTACAAAAAAAGAAAGAAGTAATACAAAATTATATGGATGGGATTTTAAACCCTTTGGACACCTTTCAAACCCAAAACTATAAATTTCTAGTTACGCAAAGAAATCATGATGTCACACAATTATTAGAACAAGAATATGACTTATATTTAAAAAAATTAGAGGTGTTTTATCTCCTTGTAGATGAAGAAAAAAAGAAACCCAGTTAGATTTCTTTAAAGAACATTTTTATAAAATTTTATTGTAAAAACAGTCCCTTGTTTTTCTTTACTTTTGACTGTGATAATTCCATTTTGTTTTTGAATAATGGTTTTAGCCATATTGAGTCCAATGCCAATGCTATCTTTACTGCTAGATGTGCCTATGTAAAAACGTTCAAAAATATGTGGCAAGTCAGATGCAAGAATGCCTTCCCCATTGTCTTCTATCTGAAATTCAACATATATAGGATTATCATTCCATCGGATTTGAATTTCTCCTTTGCAAGGGGTATGTTCATGCGCATTTTTAAGCAAATTTACAAAAGCTTCAACGGTCCATGCCAAATCCAGTTCTAAAATGGTGCTTTTCTCTCCAGTAATGATGACAGACTGTTCTTTGAGTTCCATTGGAATAAGAAGAGGCTCCAAGGCCTGTTGTACTAAAGTTTCAGCCTGTACAGATTGTGGTTGCATTACCACTACACCACTATCTAATCTGGATAATTTGAGCAAAGAGGATACCAACCATTCAATTCGTTTTAATTGATTTTTATTTTTACTTAACATTTCTTTCTTTTTCTCTGTATCAATCGCGTCATTTTGTAAAATATCATTAATGACATACATACTTGTTAATGGTGTTTTTAGTTGATGAGATATATCCGATAGAACACTTTCAAGATGTTTCTTTTCATTTTTCGAATATGCTTCTTGTTCTCTTAACAAAATAGTAATTTTATAAATATCATTTTTTAATGAACTCATTTCTCCTTCATCATATTCATGAAGTCCTAAAGAGTAATCTCCATTTAAAATTTGGTTTAAATAATCTGTCACTTGGTTTATTTGTTTGTGTTGTTTTATCATATAATGCACTAATAAATAAGCAAAGAGTCCCATCATAAATACATATAAAATAGTTACTTTTTGAATGGTATATTCCTTCAGTGCATAAATAGAGTGAATATTATCATAACTTTCCAAATCTATTCCATACGTTTCAAAAAAAGCTTCCCCCAGTTGTTCTTCTTTTTGATTGTTTAATAAAATTTCAATGATTTTTTCTTCTAATTCGGGATGTTCTTTTAAAATTTGGCCAATTAAAATTTGTTCTTGTTGAAGGAATTCTTGTTTATATTTGGAATGAATTTGGAAACCGATTAGATTGACAATCCCCCAACAGCAAATACAAAAAATGAAAAAGAAAGTGATATATTTTATGATTTTATTTTTCATAAATTTCCCCTATTTTATATCCGATTCCTCTTACAGTTTCAATAATATGGGGCTGATTGGGATTGTCTTCTATTTTTTCACGAATTCGTTTGATATAAACTGTCAATGTATTGTCATTCACATAATCTTCATTGACATCCCATATATCTGCTAGTATCTTTTCACGACTAAACACAATTCCTGGATTGAGTGCGAATATCAATAAAATTTTATATTCCAAAGCAGTCAACATAACATCAACATCTTTTTTAAACACTTTTGCTTGTTTCAAATCAATTGTGATATCTTGAATGTGTATGGTACTTGATTCAGTTTGTGTTGTGGTTCTCCTTAAGACACTTTTGATGCGTGATACCAATTCTCTGGCTTTAAATGGTTTGGTAATATAATCATCTGCCCCCATATCCAAGCCCATTACGATTGATACTTCTAAATCATTGGCGGTTAAAAATATAATTGGGATATCTCTTTGTCGTTTGCATTCTTTCAAAAAATCAAAGCCATTTCCGTCTGGTAAATTGATATCCAATAATATCAAATCAATTTCTTTGGAAAACAATTGTTGAGCTTGTCCCTTGCTTTCTGCCAAAACGGTTTCAAAATTTTCTTGTTCTAAATAATATTTTAATCCCAACCGAATGGATTCATCGTCTTCTACAATTAATATTTTTCCCATTTGTTTCACTCCTTATTTTATTATACTATAGTTTTCTTTACTCCAAATGACTTTTTTGCCATATCAAAGAAAAAATTCCTTTGTATGTACAAAAGAATTTTACTTATCTTGAATCTGAATACCCAATAGTTTGGAAAGTTCACAGGCTTGAATGGGACTGACTATCATATCCTCTAGACAATCTAATGTTACATGGATGCCACTCAAGTTACAAGTCGTCATATCTATACTTGCATAAGATGTTGAAATCCATTCTGCATTTTGAAAGGATACTTGATCAAATGTCACTTGTTTCCATATACAAGTTTGGATTTTTGTTTCTTTACAATTACAATGTATCCAAGTGGTATTTCGCATTTCATTATTCACGAGGGTTGCATAGTTAAAATTACAGTCTGTCAGTTTACAATTTTTCCAAAATGTATCCCAAAAGTCTGTTCCTTGACATTTACAACTTTCTAAAAGACAGTCATAAAAACACACATTTTCCCATTTACTATTGGATAAATCACAATTAATAAATTTACATTGGTTCCATTTTGTTTTTTCTAAATGACATGTTTCAAATGTTATATTTTCAAATATGCAATGATTAAATTCCATCCCTGAAAGATTGGTTTGATCCAGTTGTTTCAAAGTTTGATTACAAATTTGTTCTTCCCATATCATGTGTTTTTCCCCAAATCCAATTGGTGGTAACAAATGTCAAACTGTGTCAAAAAAGTTTGTAACTCTTCTTCTTTCGTGATTCCAGATAAACTAATCCGAAGACTATGGGAGGCAATCTCTTCCTTTTTGGAAAGTTCTAATACTGCTCGACTTACCTTATGTCCACTAGAACAAGCACTTTGGGTGGAGATGTAAATATCTTTTTCCTCTAATGCATGTAACATGGTTTCTGGTTTTACATGCATTACACTTATATTTAGAATATGGGGGATACAAAAGGAATTATGATTGACAATGACATTGGGATATGTTTTTAATTTTTCTTCTAATAGCCTACTATACCTTGTCACTTTTTGGAAAGTTTCTTCTAATGTTTCATTTGCAAGGCGAAGAGCTTTGGCTGTTGATACAATCAGTGGTAAAGCAGGTGTTCCAGCACGAAAAGGAGTGGTACTTTTTCCTCCATGAATCAGGGGTTCTAAAGAAACGTTTTCCTTTTTGATTAAACAACCGATTCCTTTCATACCATAAAATTTATGGGCTGAAAAGCTAACCAAATCTATATTTTCTAACGGTATACGAATTTTGCCTATACTTTGTGTCATATCTACATGAAAAAAGCATTTTGGATACTGTTTTAATAGTACTGCAATCTCTTCAATCGGTTGACGTAATCCTGTTTCACTATTGACAGATGCAACACTCACTAGAATTGTATCGTTTTTTAAAACCTGTTTTAAAGCCTCTAAATCAACAATTCCTGATGCATCTGTTTTCACATAATCGATCGTAAATCCCTTTTTTTCTAAATAGGAAAGTGGACCATAAATTGAAGAATGTTCTAAATGAGTTGTGATGATATGCTTTCCACGGTTCGCATATTGCATTGCAACTCCTTTAATGGCCATATTATTGGCTTCACTGGCACCACTGGTATATATGATTTCACTTGTTTTGCAGCCAAGAATGGTTGCGATTTGATTGGTTGCCTGCAGTTCTAGTTGTTTGGCTTCTACCCCTAATCGATGTAAAGAATTGGGATTTCCTATTTTTTCAGTTGTAACAGCAACAAAACTATCCAGTACTTCTTTATGAACTGGCGTGGTTGCCGAATAGTCTAAATATATCATAGCACTCACCTTTTTCATTATACCTTATTTTAAATAAAAAGAATAGTCTATGCATGATTCTAATTTCATTGTCATCCAAGGTGAGAACATCCAAATGATTGTCATACTGCAAAGTTCAAATGAAGATAAATAAAAAGAACATTTCACACATGTTCTTTCAGTATTTCATTCATAATTTCGTCGCGTATTCTTTTCTAAATTTTTTTACGATTTGATGTTCACTTCGAATCAAACAAATATCCAAATATTCTTCTCGTACTTCTTCAAAAGCGTTTGGCGAAATAATAATGAGTGATTTTGGAACAACAAAACCCTCTTTTCTACATTTATCGATTGCTTTAAAACTGCCACATTCCAAACATTGTAATAAGCAATAATCACAATCAGCCTTTGTTGTCATTTTCGGTTCTATCTCATTCTTGAAAGAATTAGGTGCTTTGAAAAAACCATGACAATAATAAATTGGGTGTTGGCATTTTCTTGATATACGATTTGCAATATGGTTTGGTTCATCATGCCCAAGTGTTAAATCCAAAAGCTGGGTTCGATTCTCTTTTAGTTCTTGCAATATTGTTTTTGATTTTAGATTCATAAACTTCCACCTCTAAATACTCTTATGCATATCACAATTCTATTTGTACCAAAAATTATACTTCTTGAATCACAATTAAAATCATAGGTTTACATTCTGTTTCTTGATAAAGATATTTTCCTAATTGATCTCTGATTCCTGATTTGATTTTATTAAAATCTACATAGTTTGGCTTGCTATTTTCCCGTATGACTTCTATTGATATTTTTTCTGCTTCTTTGATCAAATCAATATTATCTTTTACATAAATAAAGCCCCTTGTTAATATTTCTGGCCCAGCAAGCACTTCTTTGGTTGTACGATCTAAAGTTGCGCTTACAATGACAATTCCATTTTCACTTAACAACTCTCTATCTTTTAAAACCAATTCTCCAATATCTCCAACGGTTTTTCCATCAATTAGAATTTCGTCTACTTTTACCTTTTCATTTTCTGGTTTCAAACTACCATTTTCTAATGTTACCACATCTCCGTTTAGTTGTAATAAAATGTGATCTTCTGGATACCCCATAGTAACCGCTGCCTTGGCATTTGCGACTTGATGTCGATATTCACCAATGACTGGAAAATAATAAGCTGGGTTCATTAAGTTGAGCATCATCATTAAATCTTCACTAGAAGCATGATGTCCCAAGTATTTTTTCGTTGGAATAATGACTAAATTAGAGCCAATTTTAGCGATATCATCAAATACTTTCGTAGCACTTTTTTCCATTCCCTCATATACAGGAGATGCAAATACAACGGTATCTTCAGGGGTAATTTTAATGAATTTATCATATCCTTTAATAATACGTGCGATATTCGAAAATGGTTTTTCTCTTTCATCTGATATCAAGACAACAATATTGGAATCATGAAGATGATGAATATTGGTTAATCTTTTTTTATCAAAAGAAATAAATCCCATATCAATGGCTTTTTGAATGATGGCCTCCATCTTTTTCCCCATTATAACAACGTTACGATCTGTATGCATAATTTCATTGAACAATTCTTGAATGCGATATACTTGTGCTTGAAAAATATTGAATAAAATACGACCATCACTTTGATCTAATGTTTCACGAATGATAGATGTTGTACGATTGTTTGGAGAAGTATATCCCCTTTTATCTGCATATAACGATTCACTCATTAAACACAACACACCTTGTTTTCCAACATAGGCAAGTTTCCCAATGTCCGTTTTGTATGCTCCCATCATCGATTGATCAAATACAAAGTTACCTGTATAAACAATGGCTCCATCGTTTGTATTAATAACATAACCAACGGTTCCTGGGACTGAATGTGTCAAAGAAACAGGAAAGATAGAAACTGCCCCAAAATTGATTTTTTTATGGGGAAGAATGGTATGCAGACGGGCATTTAAAATTCCCTCATCTTCTAATTCATTTTTAATAATTTCAATGGTAAAGGCTGTTCCATAGATATTTAGTTCTGGTATTTCTCTTAATATATCAGGGATTGCTCCCATTTGACTATCATGGCCATGTGTCACAAAAATACCTTTGATATTTTTTTTATTTTCTTTTAGATAATCAAAGTTAGGAATGATATAGTCAACACCCAACATTTTATCATCTGCATATTTTAATCCCGCGTCTAATACGAATATATCTTTGTCTACTTCAACCACATACATATTCTTTCCGTTTTCATTTAGTCCACCCAGACTAAATATTTTAATTTTACTCATAAATACTCCTTTCTTTTTTATATACATAAAAAGACTAATACATTATATCAAAAATTTATGTATTAGTCTATCTTTTTGAAATTATTTCTGTTTGATTAAAACATCAATGATAGGGAATCATTTCTTCTATTATACGTTTTATTAAATATGGTCTTTAATATTTGACATACTTTACTACTGTTGTATTTCTTGCAATTTCATTTATGGAGCTAAAACGATACGAAAAGTAGGTCCACCAGCAGCTCCATCATTGACACTAAATACCCAAATATTACCAATTTTACCAGAATTATAGCCTCCACCTCGACCAACCCAAGGATGTGTATTATAAGGACTAAATGAATATGTACTATACCAACTTGATATATAAGTCTCATAGTTTCCATATTTATACAGTTCAAATGGTCCCATTATTATTTATACTTTTGGTTAATAATGAAGTCCTTTTTCCATTTTCTTAAATTAACTAAAAGAACTATTGGAGATTTATTAAATTTTCCAACAGTCCTTTTTAATTATGATTATTCTAATTCAACATAATACCAATTTTCATGTAACTCCTTTTTATAAACAATTGCATCGTTAAGAGGAAAGTTTTCATCATTCTTCATATATATAATATATTGTCCTAAACGAAACATAGAATTAATTGAAAAGCTAACATTATTATTATCTTTTACCGCATAATTAATATTTAGTTCTTGCAGAATATCAACAGAGTCTTTGTATTGTTTATATTCTTCATCATCATCAAAAATTTTAACTAATTTTCCATCTTTATATAATATAATATCATAAGAAAGGATTTCTTTTTTAAATGTAATATCGTTTTCCTTACTTAATGTTTCAACAAATTGCACATAAGAATTATAATTAGTATTAAAATTTTTAATAATAGTATCCTCACTTATTTTTCTCCCAAACATAGTTTCTAATACACTTTTAATTAAAATGTATCCCACAAAAATATTTAAACATATTACTGCTATTACAATTGCTAAAGATAATATTAATTTTTTATGTTTCATGATTCAAATCACCCCTAAACTTATCTATTACTATTAAACATATCTATTCCTCTTTGAATACTATTATGATCATTCACATCATCGCAATAATGGTCCCCTAATAATTACTGCATTTTGCATATCCTCCACCTATAATAAATGGGGTAGTTTCCCCAAGAAATGGAACGCCAACTCTCTATCCCAGTTTTTTGTACTCTATAGTTCCAATCCCCCAATTCTACCGATTGATTATAAAAATATACTAGTGAAGAATTTGGAATATTTTCTACTATTATGACAGCTTGTGCTGCATTTCGAATCAAAGTTTTATCTAAAGCTTTTGTATTGGTAATGCTTGAGGTGCCACAATCTTTTGTACTTCTTTTTCTACATTTTTTAGAGTATTAGAAATCGTTTTCCCTATATTGATGATAGATTTTATTATTCCAAATCCAGTCACATCAGAATTTATTATTGGATTATTACTACAATATACATATAAATTGTGTGAAATAATGTCCTTATTACTATTAATAAAGTTATCACAATTAATAAATCTACCCCAAACAGGATTATAATATCTGCTATTTAAATAATATAGATTAGTTTCTTTATCATAATAATAGCTTCTATACCGAAATGGATTGATATTCCCCATGCATCATAGGTATATTTTGCTACTACATTATCACTACTATCATATATTCCTATAATATCATTGTTTGTGGGCAAATCCATTCTTAATTTAAACACTCTGTCCTAGTTTACATGTGATAGTTAGTTTTCACGTATATACTAGATTTATTGTGTTATCATATGTATAAACTAGAACAGAACTATCTTTAAATTCAAAATTTCCATCATGCACTAAAGTTGTATAATCAATGCCTATTATATTCTACACGTCAAAATGGAGCAAAAGAAAATTGCATTTCTGCGAGGATTTTATTACAGATTTTGAAAATATGTAACATCTATTTTTCTTTGTAAAATAAGGGTAAATCGTTTACATATACATTCGAAAATGATATAATTGATATAGGAATACAAGACTTTGTTGGGTGTTTGCCGAACTTCCATTCAATTGGATAGAGGGGAGGCTTGAGATTATGAAAAAAAGGGTTTTTATTTTGAAAGTTCTAAATAACATTATTCTCATTTTGTTCCTTCTACTTTTATTAGTAGCCGAGATAAAGAAATAACACCCTAATTCAGTGAATTAAGGTGCAAACCAATTTGGTAAGCACTCAACTTTGCAAGAAGTCAAGTGTTCCATTTTTATTGTATGGAATCTCTTCCATCTATATACATTATACTAAATTTTTTTTGTTTGTGCAAGTTTCCGATTTGAAAATTTTTTGTTTAGGAAAATGCTAGTTTATGATAGAAAATTTATATTTGTATTAATATTAAAATTATTTCTGGTTGATTAAAACATCAGACTTATAGGGAATCCTTTCTTCTGCCATACATGTATGCGTTATCCAACCATTGAATCATAAAAACTATATTATTTTTTCTTTGGTATTTATTATAAGCTAGTTTTCTATCTTGTTAACCTTTTTATCAAATTGTTAATTGGATTATCACTACCACTTGGGTAATTCAAAACCGCTTCTTTTGAATAATTTTTCTAACTCATAATTGGAATAAAAAATAATAGTTGGTCTTCCATGAGGACAATTGTATGGATTCTCACAATTTCTCAAATCTTGAATGAGTTGCTCCATTTCTGTTTCTGTTATATTTTCATTTGCCTTGATTGCTAGCTTACAAGCCATCATGGTTGCTACTTTTTCATTAAATTTTTCAATGGAAAAATCTTTTTCCACTTCCAATAAAGTTTCCATAATTTTAAAAGTTGCGTCTTTTTCATATCCTTTTGGAAGCCATGTTGGATGACTTTTTACAATAATGGAATTCAAACCAAATTCTTCTACTTCAAAATTCATAGTTTTTAAAATGTCAAAATTCTCTTTTAATACAATAAAATCATTATTGGAAAATTCAAAGGTCATAGGAAATAATAATGGAGTACTATCATTACTAGGATTTCCTAATCTTTTTTTAAATGTTTCATAATTGATTCTTTCTTTCGCAGCATGTTGATCAATCATATACATTCCTTTTTCATTTTGACATATTATATAAGTTCCATGTACAAGACCAACTGGATATAATTCTGGCAAGTGATTGACTACTTTTTCTTCCCCAATTGTTTCCTTGCTTTCTTTCATTTCAAATAATGGAGAATCTTCCTTCACATTATCTTCAATCACAATATAATCTTCTGTTTCAGCCACTCGGTTTAAATCCAAAGTAAGTTCCTGATAAACTGGTGTTTCTTTAGGTGTTTTGTCTACTTCTATATGTGGAATTAGAGAACGACTTTTCAATTGTTTTTCAATCATTTGAGTGATTAATGTCTGCAATTCTTCCATTTTTGAAAATTTAATATCCATTTTAGTTGGATGCACATTTACATCTACTAATGTAGGATCTACTTCTATATTAAATACAACAATTGGATAACGATTATCTGGTTTATAAGAGTGATAGCTATCATTGATTACACGATTTAAATCCATATTACGAACCACACGCCCATTGACAATTGTAACCATGCCGTTGCGACTAGAACGATGAATTTCTGGTAATGACATATACCCAGTAATGGTATAGTCTGTATCTTCTATACTGACTTCTACCATTTTTCTAACAATATCCATTCCATAAACTGCAGAAATCGTTTTTAATAGATTGTCACTTCCATCTGTATTTAATAACATGGTATGGTTATTGGTTAATATAAATTTAATTTCAGGATGCGATAATGCAATTTTATTGACATAATCAGTAATGCTTGCTAATTCCGTATATAAGCTTTTCATGTGTTTTAAACGGGCTGGTGTATTGTAAAATAAACTATCAATGGTCATAATAGTACCAACTCTTGCTTCACATGGTTCTACCGATATCATTTTTCCTCCATGAATCACCACTTCAGTTCCAATGTCCTTGATACAAGTCTTTAAATTTACTTTACTGACACTTGCAATACTTGCCAAGGCTTCTCCTCGGAATCCCAACGTTGTAATATGAAATAAATCATCTTCTTCTTTTAATTTGCTAGTAGCATGTCTTCCAAATGCCATAATGGCATCCTCTTTATCCATTCCACTTCCGTTATCGGTTACTTTGATTTGGACTGTACCTGCCTCTAATAAGTCAATTTTGATCTCACAACTACCTGCATCAATGCTATTTTCTACCAATTCTTTGACGACACTTGCACATCTTTCTACTACTTCTCCAGCAGCGATTTTATTGGCAAGTAATTCATCCATTACTTTTATTTTTGCCATATGTTTCACCATATTCATTATAACATATTTTTGTGTTTTTAAAATCATATTCTGCTTTTCAATATTCATTTAAAAAAGATCGGTTTTGTATATTTTTTCAAGGTTATTTTGTCTGAATGACAGTTGAAACAAAATTTTAGAAAAACAAATGCGATTCTACATAGTAAATTACAATAAAAAACTGCATTTCTGCAGTGATTTCTAAACTTTCAATCTATAAAATTATTTTATTTGCATTCATGAAATAAAGAGCCATAAATATTATTTTAAAATTTTTGCGATGTCTTCTACTCGCCTAATTTCATGTTTTGGAAAGATATCAATTGTGTTGTTGGTAGGTGTACTAATAAAACAACTATCAAAACCAGTTTGTTGCATTTGACCGATTAGTAATAAATCTTTACTAAGATACAACCAATTTTTGATGTCCTCTTTTCTTTTGCATTCTATCATAAAATCTAACCAAGAAAGTTTTTGATCTATTTTTCTTTCAAAGTCTTTCCATATAAATATAGTCTTTTCCGTTAAAACATCACCTGTTACATAAGCAATGGTGTCATAACCTCTTGCAAAAGCTACTATATCTTGGATATCTAAAAAAATATTTTCATCCATTAATAATTTGGGATAATTTGCTTGTTCTCTTGTTTTCATTTTTTCCTCCTATTTTATTCTACCATTTCCCCATCCATACTCCATGTCTTCACATCTGTGATTTTTACATTGACAATTTTTCCAATATACTTTTCATCTGCTTTGACATTGACCAGTTTCATGGTATCGGTATACCCCATTAACATTCTTTCATTTTTTTCACTGATGCCTTCTAATAATACAGGTACCGTTTGGTTTAAGTAAGACTGATTTTTTTCAAGTGCATATTGATTCACAAGCTCATTTAGTCTTTGCAAGCGTTCTTCTTTAACAGCAGGGGCAATATGATCCTCCATTTGGGCTGCTGGTGTTCCTACTCTTGGTGAAAAAATAAAAGTAAAAGCAGAATCATATTGCAATGCATTGACTACCTCTAAAGTCTCTTGAAAGTCTTCTTCTGTTTCATTTGGAAAACCGACAATGATATCTGTTGTTAGGGCACAATTTGGGATTTTTTGTTTGATTTTATAAGCAAGTTCTAGATAACTTTCCTTGGTATATCTTCTTCCCATAAGTTTCAAAATGCGAGAAGAGCCAGACTGTAGTGGCAAATGAATATAAGGCATAATATTATCATATGCAGCAATCACATCAATCATTTCATCGGTAAAATCCCAAGGATGACTTGTGACAAAACGGACTCTAGGAATTCCAATTTTGGCAACATCCTCTAGTAAATTCTCCATTTTATAATCTTCCTGTAAATCTTTTCCATATGCATTGACATTTTGGCCTAACAATGTTACTTCCTGATATCCATTATGATACAATGCTTCTACTTCTTTTAAAATGGCTTCGCGTTTTCTACTTCTTTGTTTCCCCCTTGTATAAGGAACAATACAATAAGTACAAAACTTATCACATCCATACATAATATTGACCCATGCCTTATAACGCGATTCTCTTTTGACAGGAATATTTTCAATCATATCCCCCTCTTTACTGTATACTTGAATTTGTTGTAATTTTGTTTCAATGGTATGGTTTAGAATAACAGGTAATTCATGGATATTATGAGTCCCAAAAACAAAGTCTAAATACTTATGTTTTTTCATAATTTCTTGAACCACGACTTCTTCTTGTGCCATACAACCACAAAGTCCTGCAATGATATCTGGTTTGGTTTCTTTCAAATGTTTTACTCTACCAAGATATCCAAATACTTTATTATGGGCATTTTCCCTGATGGCACATGTGTTGAGTAAAATCACATCCGCATCTTCCATAATATCACATTCTTGGAAGTCCATATCTTCTAATATGGCTTTGATATTTTCGCCATCATGTTCATTCATTTGACATCCATAAGTTTTAATAAAATATTTTTTACCAGAACCAAGTGTTTTTAACTCTTCTTTTATAATATATTCTTTTGTTTTGATTAATACATCTTCTTTACTTCTTTTTTTTGCTTCCTTATAATTTGGTATTTGCATTCTATCACTTCATTTCCTATAAAATAATAACATAAGATTAGAAAAACAGCAATTCTTTCTTTTGGATAAATTATAGCTATTATAAAATCCCACTATCTTGTAATGGGATTTATTTTAAATATGATACATTTATTTTGATATTATTCTTATAAATATTTTTCAATTTTTTCAAAATCACTGCTATCATCTAGTTTGGTATGAGAAAGTTCATCAAATAGTTTTTTCTGTTCTTTCGATATTTTTTTAGGAACATGAATATCTAAAATTACATACATATCCCCTTTTCTGCCAGTTTGAACATCTTCAATTCCTTTCCCTTTTAAACGATGTTTATCGCCACTGGAACTTCCAGCTGGGATGGCTAATTTAATCGTGCCATATAATGTAGGAACATCTTTTTTAGTTCCTAATACAGCATCCGTAATGGTGATTGGTAATTTTAAGTAAATATCGTTGTCATCCCTTTCATATAATGGATGCTCTTTTACCCTAAATTCAATATAAACGTCCCCATTAGGACCTCCATTGTACCCAGCTTCCCCAGCACCCGCTAAACGTAGCCGATTGCCTGTATCAACACCAGCAGGAATTTTAACTTCCTTAACTTTATGGGTTCTTACTTTTCCACTACCTTTACAAGTAGCACATTTTGTTTTATAAGTACGACCTTTTCCCCCACAAGTAGCACAAGTGGTTTTGGTCATAAAGGTTCCAAATAAGGTTCTTTGTTCAGAAGTCATTTGGCCACTACCTTTACAAGTAGCACAAGTTTCTTCTTCAAATCCACCTTTTCCATGGCAAGTATCACAATTTTCTTGAATATTAAGTTCCACTTCTTTTTTACAACCAAACACAGCTTCTTCAAATGTCAAATCCATGCGTAGTAAAGTATCTTGTCCCTGTCTTGCACGTGTAGAAGACCTACTACCGCCAAAACCAAAGCCACTTCCAAATAAGTCTCCAAAAATATCAGAGAAATCAAATCCAGAAAAATCAAATCCACCAGCGCCGCCACCCATTTGATCAAAGGCCGCATGTCCAAATTGATCATATTGACGTCTTTTTTCTGCATCCGATAATACAGCATATGCTTCTTGTGCCTCTTTGAATTTTTCCGCTGCATCTGGTTCTTTGGAAACATCTGGATGGTATTTTTTGGCTAACGTTCTAAAGGCACTTTTAATTTCGGCATCGGTCGCATTTTTACTGACGCCTAGTACCTCATAATAATCTCTTTTATTCATAACACATACTTCCTCTCTAATTGTCTATACTTCACACAATGCTTTTAACTCTTGTAATTTTGTATCAAATAAATGCAATGCGTCTTCAATTGGAGCAGGTGTTGTCATATCGACACCTACCTCTTTCAATAGTTCTAGTGGATAATTGGAATCCCCACTCGATAAAAATTGAATATACTTATCCCGTACACCAGCATCACCTGCTAGAATTTTGGTTGCGATGGCCAAAGCTGCAGATAACCCTGTTGCATATTTATATACATAAAAAGGACTATAAAAGTGTGGTATTCGCTCCCATTCATATCGAATCAAATCATCACTTACTACATTCTCGCCATAGTATAGACGATTTAATTCATAATATGTACTGCTAAATTCTTTTTCAGTCAGTGGAATTCCTTTGGCCTCTTTTTCATGCATCAACATTTCAAATTCTGCAAACATTGTTTGGCGGTAAATTGTTGATCGAATATTGGATAAAAATTTCGTTAAAATCACAATCTTTTCATTTTTGCTTTCAGCATGTTGGTACATATATTCATTGAGCAATACTTCATTGACAGTTGAAGCAATTTCCGCTGAAAAAATAGGATAAGAATAATATACAGAAGGTTGATGTTTGATGGAATAATAGTAATGCATTGCGTGCCCCAATTCATGGGCTGCTGTACTTACTGATCCTATCGTTCCATAATAATTCAAAAGGACATAAGGATGGGTCCCATAGCTAGCAGTACAGTAAGCTCCTGATTTTTTATTTTTAGTGGGATAAACATCTACCCATCCATTTTCTAATCCTTTTTTTAAATCGGATACATATGTTTCACCAAGTGGTTTCAATGCTTCTAAAATAATTGTCTTCGCTTCTTCGTATGAATAGGTTTTATGATCTTCTTTTACCAAATCGACATAAATATCGTACATATGTAGTTCATCTAAACCTAAAATACGTTTTTTGAATGCCATAAAATCATACATTTTATCTAAATTTTTATGAACAGTATCAATTAAGTTGTGATACACAGAAAGACTAATATTATCGTCATATAAACTGGCTTCCAAAGAACTCTCATAATGATGTACTTTACTTTGAAATAAAGTCGCTTTGATTTGTCCTTTTAAAGTTGCGGCTACTGTATTTTTGATACTTTCCCAGTAATGATATAATGTTTCAAACGCATTTTTACGAACATTTCTATCTTTACTTTCGATATAAACACTATAATTTTCATTGGTTAATTCTACTTCTATTCCATTAGCATCGATGATATTGCCGTAATGGATATCTGTATTGTCTAGATGGGTAAATACTTCATCTGGTGTTGCAAGTGCACCAGATGCCATGGAGATAATTTCTTCTTCTTTTTCGGTCAATGTATATTTTTGAAAACGATATATTTTTTCCAAATCAAAGCGATAAGTTTCTAAATTGGCATTTTCTTTGATATACTCTTCCACCACAGAAAATGGTGTTTTTAACATTTCAGGTCCAATAAAAGAAGTTTGTTCACCAACACGTTCTAATACATGCATCACTTTCATTTTGAGTGATTGAGCATCTGCATTGGTAGTATCTTCATCTAAATATAAAAGTACATAAATTCCCACTTTTTCTAGTAAACAAGATAGTTGATCATGTAATTGGTAAAATTCATATAAAGTTGCACTATCTTGCATTATTTTTCCCTGATAAGAAAGTAACATTTTGGTTTGTTTTTCTACTTCTTTTAGTGCTTTTAAAACTTCTGTTTCATTTTGATAAATCGCCGTTAAATCCCATTTATACTTTGTATCTATCTCACTTCTTGGTTTCAATTGTTCCACTTTTCTTCTCCATTTCTTTTATATAGGATGAAAGTTCTAGTTTCCTAGAACTTCATACATTATTTTTCTTCAAATTCAGCATCAATTACATCATCGCTTTTTTTATTATCTGATTCTGTAGATTCATTTCCTTGATTTTCTTGAGCAGCTTTTGCAGCTTCTTCATAAATTTTAGTAGCAAAAGCCATAGCTGTTTCTTGTAATTTTTCTTTTTTCGTTTTGATGTCTTCTAAATTGTCTTTTTCCAAAGCCTCTTTTAATTCTTTGATTTCATTTTCTGCTTTTTCTTTATCTTCTTTACTGATTTTATCTCCTAAATCTTTGATGGATTTTTCAGTTTGGAAGACAAGTTGTTCTGCTTCATTACGTGCCTCTGCTTCTGCTTTTCTTTTTTCATCGGCTTCTTTGTTGGCTTCGGCTTCTTTGACCATTTTTTCAATTTCTTCATCGGTTAAGGATGTAGATGAAGTAATGGTAATTGATTGTTCTTTGTTGGTTCCTAAATCTTTGGCTTTTACATTTACAATACCATTCGCATCAATATCAAAAGTAACTTCAATTTGTGGTACACCTCTTGGGGCTGCTGGAATGTTTGTTAATTGGAATCTTCCAAGTGTTTTGTTATCGGCAGCCATTGGACGCTCTCCTTGTAATACATGAATGTCTACAGCAGGTTGATTATCCGCAGCGGTTGAGAATACTTGTGATTTACTCGTAGGGATTGTTGTATTTCTTGGAATTAGTACTGTCATCACATTCCCCATAGTTTCAATTCCTAAAGAAAGTGGTGTTACATCTAGCAAGACAATATCTTCCACTTCTCCTGTTAAGACACCACCTTGAATAGCAGCTCCCATCGCAACTACTTCATCTGGGTTTACACCTTTAGAAGGTTCTTTTCCAAGTTCTTGTTTGATTAAATCAACTACTTTTGGAATACGTGTAGATCCTCCAACCAATAAAACTTTATCAATGTCATTTTTGGTTAAGTTCGCATCTTTTAAAGCATTACGAACTGGTTCTAATGTAGAAGTTAATAAATCATCTACCAATTCTTCAAATTTTGCTTTGGTTAATGTGACAGATAAATGGATAGGTCCATTTTCACTTTGGGTAATAAATGGAATAGAAACTTCTGTTGAAGACATTCCAGATAAATCTTTCTTGGCTTTTTCCGCTGCATCTTTGACTCTTTGCATTGCCATTTTATCATTTGTTAAGTCAATTCCATTTTCCTTTTTAAATTCACTGACTAAGTAATCCATTACCCTCTCATCAAAGTCATCTCCACCTAAATGGTTATTTCCACTGGTAGATAATACTTCATAAACGCCATCTCCAAGTTCTAGGATAGAAACATCGAATGTACCTCCACCTAAATCATATACAAGAATCTTTTCATTTTTATCTTGTTCCATACCATATGCTAAAGCAGCAGCGGTTGGTTCATTGATAATTCGTTCTACTTCTAATCCAGCAATTTTTCCAGCATCTTTGGTTGCTTGTCTTTGTGCATCATTGAAATATGCGGGTACGGTAATAACTGCTTTATTTACATTTTCTCCTAAATAAGCTTCAGCTGTTTTCTTTAAGTCACTTAAAATCATTGCGGATACTTCTTGTGGTGTATAATCTTTTCCATTCGCATGTACTTTTTCATTGGTTCCCATCAATCTTTTAACGGAATAAATGACTTCTGGATTGGTAATCATTTGGTTTTTGGCTTTTACACCTACGATAATTTCCCCATCTTTTCCAAATGCAACAACAGATGGAGTCGTACGATTACCTTCCGCATTGGCGATAACCTTTGTTTCACCACCTTCACGTACAGCAACACAACTATTGGTTGTTCCTAAATCAATTCCTATTATTTTACTCATATCTATTCACCTTTCCTTTATTCACTTACTTTGACCATCGCAGGTCTGATTACTCTATCTTTGAGTAAATATCCTTTTTGTAATACTTCCAATACCTGACCTGATTCTACGTTTTCTTGCTTTTCTGTTAAAACAGCTTCATGGTATGCAGGATCAAATGGTTGATTGATGCCATCGATGGCTTTTACTTCTACACTTTCTAAAATGTTAGTTAAATTACAATAAATCATTTTGAATCCTTCTAAAAATTTGGAAACTTGATCATCTAAATTGGAATCATCCATTTTAATGGCTCTTTCAAAATTATCTACTACAGGAAGTAATTGTTTTACAATGTCTTCATTGCTATATTTTAAAATGCGAGACATTTCTTCTTCTTTTCGTTTTCGGTAATTGATGAGTTCTGCTTTATCGCGTAAACTTTTGTCTTCTAATTCTTTGACTTGAAGTTCTAATTCTTCTATTCTTTTCTTATTTTTGTCTTTTTTTTCTTTTTTGAGATTGTGTGTTGTTCCACCTGTTTCTCCCTCACAAGAGCCATCTTGATTACAAGTACAATCAGGACATTCGCATGTTTGTTCGCAATTGCATGGTTCTTCATGAGAACAGTTACAGTTCTCACATTCACAATATTCCATTTCTTTTTCCACTCTAATTCCTCCTTTATTCATTAATATGATTTTTAATAAATTCTAGTAAGGTTGTAACCCGATCATATTCCATTCGCTTGGGTCCGATTAGTGCAATTGTTCCTTCTTCCCCACCAACCGAATAGTTGGTTTTAATAACAGTTACATCCTCATCAAATGCATTTTCACTTCCAATGTAAATATGAATTCCAGTTCCATCTTCATAATCACTTTCCACTACATTTTGAATAAATTCTTTGTCTTCAAATTTATTTAAAATATTACGGATTTTATCTGCATCATTGAATTCTGGTTGCTTTAAGATGTTACTTGGTTTTGTCACATGAACACTTGGCTCTTCATGTAAATCAGTCAGTACATTATACAAAGCATCATAAATAGCTTTCTGTTGTTTTAACGATGCTCCAATTTTTGGTTTGACTTCAAATTCTAATTTGATGCTTACTTCATCAATGGGTGTTCCAATTAAAAATTTGTTAATCAAATCTACAGTTTGTTTGATTTCCAAAGTAGATACTTTTTCTTCTAATGCGACATTTTTGTGTTCTACATGACCTTTGTCTGTTACAACAATCGTTACCATATTATTTTCATCTATTGGGATTGCTTCAATTTTACTAATCCGATTTTCTTTAGAGGAAGATCCAAGTACAATCGATGTATAATTGGTAAGGTCGGAAATGATTTCCATGCTTCGTGCGATGACATCGCTAAGTACCAAAGATTGATTTTTAAATACTGTTTGTAGTTTTAACATATCATCGCCTGTTAATTCTTTTGGTTGCATGATATGATCTACATAATATCGATACCCTTTTTCACTTGGTACCCTACCAGAAGATGTATGTGTTTTTTCAAGTAAATTCAAATCTTCTAGAATACTCATTTTATTTCTGATGGTAGCACTAGAGCATTTTAATGCTTTACATAAAGATTTGGAACTAATGGGTCTAGCCACCTTAATGTAATTTTCTACAATCAGTTTTAATAATTCTTCTTCTTTTTGGCTTAACAATTACATCACCTCTAGCATTCGCTTTATCCGACTGCTACTTCATTATAGTATATTCTATTAGCATTGTCAATATGAGATTGCTAATAAATTTATTTTTGACAATTTCACATATTTTATGTATAAAACAGGTATAGATATCGTTAATATTTTATACACTGACTTTTTCTATTATATTTTGTCACTCCACTTATTTTATAATTGTACAATGTTAATATTGGTATAATTCATCAATATCCGATTTAAAGTAAGAGCATCGATATTTTATGCAACTTATTTATGATATACTTTTTGAATGTAGTTCACCATGTTTGAAACATAGTATTCTATATAAGTATTGCAAGAAAGAAATGAGGTATTAAAAATTTGCTGTTTCTTATAATCTGGAATTTTTTGTAAAGTTCGCTTTATAAAGTTTCTTTCTGACGCTATAGGATCCTCTCCTAGGATAGTTGGATATGGGTATTTTGGTAGTAAACCTTTTATGTATTTCAAATATTTGATTTGATTTTGAATGTTATCCGAAATGGCGGTGCCTGTTACATAAGATAATATAGTATCAAAAATATTTTTTGCGCCAATATAAGCAAAAGTATTATAGTCCTGATATTGTTCATACATTAATTTTCTTACAAAAAATCGTAACTTAAAATCATCATATTCTTTCGGAATTGTAGCACTATTCATTAGAATGGGATTCTGTTTTATAAACAATTCTATTTGTTTTGTCTCTTCCTCTGAAATTTGATAAAAATGCCCACTAATGTATTCATATAAACTAACAATGTAGTATAGATTAGGTGGGACTTTCTTTGGTATCAAATATGGAAATACATTCTCTTTAGTCTGTTCAGGTATTTTATCCCAAGAACGGTTGATATTATCACGAATGCGTCTTTCTATATGTATCGCTTTTTTTGAATTTATATAAGGATAAATATTTTTTGTTGGCGATTCTGAATACATATCAATAGAATGTTCAAATACGTGATTGAGATATACCTCTAATCCACAGTTTGAATTAATGTAAAAAACATTTTGTATTAAATTATGAATATACATTTCCAAAGTTTCTTCTGTATTGTTTGGAAAAAAATCATTTGGATACTGTTGTATTAACATTTTCCAATTAATCCACTTTTGTAATTGTTCTGAATTACCTATTTTTAACATTGTATCACTCCTCGTTACTCAAACCATAAAAAAAAGGGGGTATTTCCCCCCCCCGTTTACAAATAGCAAATATGTATCCTACTCGCAAACTATATTATGATTCCTCTTTGTCTAATGCCGCATATTATAGCAAATATTTTAGCTTTGTCAAATTCACTATATTTTGTAATCATTTTGTGATAAACCTAAAATTTAGATAAATTATTTATATAGCATTTTGTATAAAAAATATATATCAAAAAAATACCCCATTTGGTATTTATGCTGCTTTACTAATGCCTTTTAATTTTCGAATGACTTTCTTTTCAATTCTAGATATATAGGATTGACTAATCCCTAACACCTGTGCAACATCTTTTTGTGTCATTTCGCGACCTGATTTTAATCCATATCTTAATGTCATAATTTCTCTGTCTCTTTCATTTAATTTGGCAATTTCACTATGAAGCATCTTTTTTTCCGTTTCTTCTTCTAGTCCTTTGGTTACAATATCACTTTCTGTTCCTAAAATATCTTCTAAATGAAGTTCATTTCCTTCAGAGTCATAACTCAAGCTATCTTCAAAACTAATCTCTGTTCTTCTTTTTTTATTTTTTCTCAAAAACATCAAAATTTCATTATCAATACAACGAGAGGCATAGGTTGCTAATTTAATATTTTTATCTAGTTTATAGGTATTTACGCCTTTGATTAAACCTATGGTTCCAATGCTGACCAAATCCTCTAAATCAATTCCTGTATTTTCATACTTTTTGGAAAGAAAAACAACTAATCTTAAATTATGTTCAATTAATTTACTTCTTGCTTCTAAATCGCCATTCATAGAACGTTCCACAAACATAATCTCTTCTTCTTTGGATAATGGCTCTGGCAATTTATCTGCACTACCAATAAAAAATATGTTTTCTTCTTCTGAAAAAATTCTAATAATCCACTGCATTATTTTCTTTATCATATTGATTCCTCCATTAATTTAGGGTGCAACAAACAATCAATACCTTCCATTTGAATGGGATTATTGCATATGCCAATCCACACATGAGGGCAAATTCCCATTCCAACAATTTCAAATGTATCAGCACGGATACATGGAATCATTGTACTTTCCTCTATGGTATGTACTGGGACCATGATATATTCTTGATTTTCTATTTTTTCAATTTTTTGTTTATCAACCAAAACAACAGGATAATGAAAATAAGGATCAGTTAAGCGATTTCCTGTATCCATAAATGCTTTCCAAAAATATGTTTTGATGCCTATTTTTACTTTGATAGAATATGTATTTGCATAGAAGTTTTTAAGTCTCATCCCTTGTTTGACATAAATATAAAGAATGATGGGAGATGCTACTATTAAAAAAATCATATTGACGCTAAGTCCATTATGAAAAAAGATAAGTCCTTGTTGTTTATAAGAAAATTGTACATTTAAAAAGTAAAGGAAGCCACCTAATATCATACTGGATGTGTAAAGGTAGAATAAATTTTGAAAAAAATATCTTCTATTTTTGTAAGAAAAGGTAATCAAAATCATACCAATACTAACAATTACTTTTAATATAAACAAAAGAAATGATGTCATAGGAATGAAAAGAAAAAAAATACTCATCCCTCCTAGTAAGGCTCCAAAACATATTTTTTTGATGGATACATTTCTTCTTAATAAATAAGAAACAACTAATAACAAAAGAAAATCAAAACCAAAATTGATTAAAAATATCAAGTCCAAATAAAGTTTCATCGCATCACCATATCTATTATAAAAAAAAGACACTTACCTATTGTGTCGTTTTTTCGTTTCTGATTCACTTTTCTAAAGAAGCAAGTCGATCCTTTATGATTTTGCTTACTATACTCATATCCGCTCTTCCTTTGAAGATTGGTGTTAAATGTCCCATCAATTTACCCATATCAGCTGGTCCAGTTGGATGAAGGGAACAGAAAGCTTGTTCAATTTCTTTTACAATTTCTTCTTCAGACAATTGTTCTGGCATATATGCATTTAAAATATCGATTTCACTGTTAGTTTTTTCTATTAAATCATGACGGTTTCCTTTTTCAAATTCTGTAATTGATTCTTTTCTTGTTTTAATCTGCTTCGCTATAATTCCAATGACTTCATCATCTGTCAATTCATGTTTCACATTTAATTCTTCCATTTGAATGGCACCTTTTACCATACGAATCACAGCAAGTCTTTCTTTTTCTTGCTTTTTCATTGCATCTTTTAAATCAATTAATATTTTTTCTTTCATACAAGTCTCCTTTTAAAGAAAAAGCCATATTACGGCTTTTAATAATTTTCTCTTTGTCTTCTTCTACTATTCTTAATTGCTTCTTTTCTCGCTCTTCTTCTTCTTACTCCGGGTTTCAAATAACCTTCTTGTCTTTCACGTACTTCTTTTAGGAGGCCGCTTTTTAAATTCTTTTGTTTAAAAGCTCTAAGTGCACCATCAACGTTTCCATTTTGGACGATAACTTTTGTCATACTATTCCCTCCCTTCTGAAACTAAAGGTATTATAACACCGTTTTCCCCATTTTTCAACAAATTTGTTGCCATTTTTATGAAAAAGAATTCTCAAATGTTCCTTGATTAAATCATTGTTTTTCTAAGGCGTTTTTTTATATTGTTTCCCCATACCTGTTTCTTGGTGGTTTTCTAAAGATGGAAGGGAATATTCTTCCAATGCATTTGCCCTTTGTTCCTGTGCTTCTTTCCTTAAAATTGGAAAGGGTTGTAGTAGTTCTTTCATATAAATATCATTTAAATTCTTTTCTACAAGGTTAAAAAACGGCTCTCCCCCCCACATGATATTTTTTGAAATTATCATATGATCCATTTCAGAAAAATAAACCTCCGCTGGTTGTAATTCTGTCCATACACAATCCCCGACATTATAAGTTTCTCCATTGGATAAAGTGGCGGCACGTTGTTTTATAGTCCTTTTTGCAAAAACTCTTTTTTCATATTCTAAAACTGGTACATCATATTCATCTTCCTGACATGGTCTATAACATTTGTAATCTAATTTTTCCAACTGATTATTGTTAAATTGTTGTGTTAGTGTGTCTTGAATTTCTTTACAAGGTGCCTGTCCAAAGCCATATCCATAGCCCAATAAGTATAATCCTTCTTCTATTTTTTCTACTTCTTTTGAAATGTATTTTTCTGGAATATCAGAAATCGATTGGCATGGAAAGCAAAAGCGAATCCCTACCTCAACTCCAAATATTTCCCCTTTTTCTATATCGTTATTGGTTAAAAACCCTTTGTTAAAAAAGTATGACCCCCAATATTCTGGTCCTTGACAGTAAACACCTGAACAAATGGCATCATCACAAACAGTCGCTAATCGACCTTTTAATTTTATAAATGATTGACACATGCTACTCTTCATAATATGGTACTGTCTTTTCTCCTTGTTTGTTTTGGTTTCATAAGAATAGTCTTCATTTCCTCTAAAATTTCTTCTTGCATCAGCCATAAATACTTTATGTTCCTTTTCATATTCCTCTTTTTGCTTCCGAAATTTATTTATGATTTCTTCCATTTGGGCTTTTGTTAACAACTCGCTTCTCTCCATTTCCAATACCAAATCCTTTCCCATATATATCACTTTATATTTAAAAGCTAGATAAATAATTCTTTTTAATGAGACTAGTTTAACATTTTACTCACCTTTTATCAATATTTTTGATAAGAACTTTTTAAAATTGTCAATTCTTAAGATAAAGGCATGTTTTCATCATGAAACAATATTCATTTTTAGATAAATTTTAACTTTTTCAATCAATATACAAAAAATACTTGTAACAGCTTGAAAAGTCATAATGATTTCTTATTGTATTTTTACTTACCATAAGAAAAGAGATACCTTGTACCTCTTTAACAAAATTGTTTGGTTTGGATTCTACGAATGGCGGTTCCTAGGCTTCTTCCTAAATCTAATATTGTATTAATGCCACGGATAAAGGCATTGATTAAACTTCCAGAAATAGCACCACCAGAAATCATCAATAATTCTTGCTTATTCAGTATTTTCATTAATTGCACCCTAATGGTCTAACAAAACCATCAATTAATCCGATTAAAAAGGTGACCCCAGCACCTATTAGTGCTCCTAATCCAAATGAAAATCCACCACCAACAATTTGTTTTAATTCTTGTTCTTCTAATACTTGCATATCTAAAATTCCTTTCTATTTTTTAAATGGTTAAGAGAAAAATCAATGATAACATTGCTTTCCACATACGTCTAAACATCTCCTTCACTCCTTTCTAGCGTTTCTACAATCTTCCCTTTTTGTAAATACAATACCTGATTATATAAATCCATATTATCCTTACGATGGGATATTACCACAATAGTTCTATCTGGATATTTTTGAAACATACGTTTTAGAATTCTTCTTTCTAAATGAATATCCATTTGGCCAAATCCCTCATCAATTAGTAATATTTGAAATGGTTTTAAAAGAGTACGAGCTAAAATAATTTGTGCACGTTCTCCACCTGATAAATTATTACCATTTTCTTCTACTAGTGTATGGTATTTTAAAGAACTGTTTTTGACGATTGCGTCAATCTCACATAGAGCAATGACCTCTTCTACTTCTTTTGCATCAAAAGTATCCAATAACACAATATTATCGTAAATACTTCCTAATATTAAAGTTTCATTTTGTCCAATATATAAAATCTGTTTTTGTATATATGGAATATCATAATTAATATATTGTTCATGATTAAATAGTAATTGCTTTTTATTTACAGGATAATATCCTTTGATGCATTTGAGTAATGTAGATTTCCCACTTCCACTAGGTCCCATACAAAGGATTTTTTCTCCTAATTTCCATTCCAGACAAATATCTTTTAAGATGGGATATTGTTCTTGAGCTGTGTATGATAAATTATTACAAGTAATGGTTTTTATTTCCACTTGTTTTCCTTTATTTATTTTTTCTGGAAATGATAAATTGTAAATGCGTTGCAGTGCACTTTTTGCTTTTTGGAACAAATAGTCAGAATCTACAAATTGTATAATAGGGCTCATTACATACATAAATAGCATCTGGTAAGTCAATAACATTGATACTGGAATTTTTCCCTTTCCATACAGAAAAATCCCAACTCCTAAAAAAAGAATATAACCCAAGCTTTCTAAAATAGATTGCCCTAAACTTTCTTTGTTCACTTGCTTTTGAAATTGAAAAGAAGCTTTTTTATATTTTTGGTAATGCTGTTTAAATTGTTCAATGACTTTATTAACCATCGATAATCCTTTTACCATTTCAAAACTACGCATATAATCCAACATATAGGATTGAACGGCTACTTTTTCTTTTTCCAATGCAAAGATATGTCTTTGATAAATAGGACGATAGTGATGAACCAACAGAAAATACCCAAAACACAAAGTGAGACAAATAGGAAGAAAGGATGGTTCTAAATAAAATAAAAATAAGAGGGACAATAGAAATAGAAGACCATCAAATAAAAATGTAAATGCTGTTGCTGATACTACTTCTTGGATGAATTTGATATCTTGCATTCGAGCCATAAAATCACCTGTGGGAAGATTGTGATATTGCATATAAGGAAGTTTCATTATTTTAGAAAAAGCATCCGTTGTCAATACTGTTGCTAATTTTTCATTTAAACGGCATAATAGTATATTTTTCAGATAGGATAACAGCTGTTTTGCTATTTCTAAAAAAAGGAAGGTCCAAAGAAAAATATTCCAAAAGGAAAAGTATGTATTCAATAAGATTGATATATAAAAGGTTCCTACAATTGACAGAATTAAAATAAAAACGGATAGTATACAGATGGGAAGAAATAAATTCCAATCTTTTTTGATTGTACATAAGGTATATTTTATTAATGAATATGGTTTTGGATAAATAGGTATTTTTTGTATAGGATATAACGTGATTAAAACTTGATTGTACATTTCTATCCATTCATCCAGTTTCATTCTCATCAGTTGACTTGCAGGATCTGCGAGCAAAACGGTTCGCTTTTTCCAATCTATTTCATAAATTACAACATAATGTTGGTAAGCATGATTGCAAGTAACATATGCAATACAAGGAAATATGACTGGTTGTTCGCTCGATAAGTCGCAGGAAATGCCTGTAGCAGAAAACCCAAATTGTTTGAGGGTTTCTATCATATGATAAGCTGTTGTTCCTGTTTTATTGGTATGTGTATATGCAATTAATTCTGGTTTGGGAATATACCCCTTATAGTAACGAATCACCATTTGTAGACAGGCGATTCCACAATCGTTACTATTTTCTTGTTTGATATATGGATACTTTTTCATAACAATTTCACCTCCTCACTAATAACATAGTGAAGAAGTTGCTTGTATCCTTCAAAAAAAAAAGAATTTTTCATTCTTTTTTATTTACTCAATCCTACTTTATCTAATACAATGGATTGTTCTGGCAAATTTCCAATTAACAATAGACATATGTCCTTCCCTAAATGTCCCTTACTATGTAAGGTTTCTATTTTCTGTTTCATATCAGTTCCATAGCGAACTTCAATTTCCTTTAGGTAATATTGAAATACTTCATTTGTCATATCTATTCCCCCCTTGTTTCATGGGATTTATTATAATAATTTCTTTCATTTTGTCAAATTGATATATATTTTTATATTTTTACTTCCATATTTTTTTTCTTTCATACAAGTATATATACTATTAAAACTTTCATTTTCATATTCACAAACAAGAATTCCACTTTCATTTAGTAAACCATATTGTTCAATTTTATGAATACTATTTTGTATCCACTCTTTTTGATAAGGTGGATCTAAAAAAATAAGATCGAATGAAATATGATTCTGATAAAAATAGAGTAAGGCTTGTTCATATTCTTGTTTTAAAAAAATGACCTCTTCTTCTACGTTTAAATGTTGTTGATTTTTATGAATGGTTTGAATCGCTTGCGGATTAATGTCTACAAAATAACATTTTTTAGCACCATTGCTTAAAGCTTCAAAACCAAGTGCTCCACTTCCTGCAAACAAATCCAAACAAATACATCCTTTTATATGATTTTGAATGATACCAAATAAAGACTCTTTGACACGATCCATTGTTGGTCTCGTTCCATTCAAATCAAATCCTTCTAATATTTTACCTTTGTACTTTCCACTAATAATTCTCATATTTTTAAACTCCTTTTGTATAGAATGTCATTATGAGGTACATAATACAAATGTGATTTAATAATCACATTTTATTACTCCCCTTCTAAAAAGTCCTACTGCGTAGGATTTTTTTCTATTCATATTTTATCATACTATTTAAAAGTCGCAAAAACATTTTGGAGAAGTTCAATGGTTTCTAATGCTTTGGTGATACGATCTCCAGGACGGAGACCATATTTTTCTTTTACTTCCTCTTCAAATTTAGGAAATAAACTAGCATCCCTATTTAACCATTTATACCATATGGAATTTTCTCTAATATATCTTAAGTAGTTTGGATTATTTTTAATGCGAAATTGAATATCTAGTGACATTAATCCTCAAAGTGTTTATAAAGAGGTCTTGGTTTATATTCTGGTGTTGTAACATCCTCTTTGGTTCCAAAATCTTGTAATACACCCAATACTCGTTGCATGCTACTAATTCCATTTTGAACACTATCCAAATCTACTGTTTTAAGCCATGTTAAAATCTCTCCTACACCAAATGCAGATGCTTCTTTGGTTGTTTCCTCTTTTTTTTCTTCTTTTTGGTAAGGTTTCCATATGTCTTCTTTATTTCCATATAAATCAAATAATTCATAAAATTTTTGCCATGTCATGTTTCCATTATGTACATGGTGAATCAATTCTGGTTTTTCTTTTACAAATTCCTTGAATTCTGTCATCTTATCCATGATAACCACCTAATACAGTATATGTTAGTGAATGAAAAAGTTCACCTTGTTTTTTTGCAATTGACTACTTAACCAAAAATAGTCTTGATTATTGAAATCGCAAACAAATATTTTTTTATGGTAAATATGAAATACTTTTAAAATTTCTGGGAAGTTGATATTGCTTTGAATGATTACACATCCATGCCCTATTTGAATGATTGTTTTTTCATGAATTGAATGAATTTTCATTTGTTTGGAATTTATGGTAGTACACGTATATCTATTTTGAATATAGTGAGTTAACAATTTTACAGGAAATGGTTGACAGATACTATTAAATAAGGAAAAGCCATATTGAAGATTGGGCTCTTTTAATTGACATAAGTTATATAAAAGATCGTATAGTGTTTTCGGATTTTTATAAAATAATTTATAATATTCTGGCTGAACAATAAAAAGATAATATTTTCTCATGAATATCACCAATTATATTATAAAAGAAATATTGTTTACTTTTTGTCGAAAAAGGAATTTATTTTTTACATTTTTCAGAAATTTAAAAAAAGAGAGCCATTTTCTCTCCTAATCATATCAGCGAAAGTTATCCTTTTTGAATGAGCGAACAATAAAGTATTATTTCTATTAATAAAGAAATCGATATATTAAAAAATACACGTTTTATCAATTATAAACGTGCATTTACATCATTATCTTCGTTTTTAAATTTAGCTTAATTTAAGAAGACGGGCACTAGTGCTTGTATCACTATGAGTTGGTTCCTCATATAGATTCCAAAACCACAATCCACTGCCAATATTGCTGTTCCAACGACCACCGATAGTCATCACACAATTTCCAGAGTTCTGATAATATTTATCGCCTATATAAGTACTAGCACTTTCACTTGTCTCTATTGGTAATGCTATCAATGGATGATTGGAATCATATCCTAGTTTTGATATATATCCATCTGTACTTGCATTCACATAACCAAGTGGTTGATAACATCCATTATATCTGTCTGTTTGATACTCATTTTTGTTATAACAGATGTATGCTTGATTATCTTTGATGTTAATTCCATCGATAAATTCATAAGTATTTCCAAATATGTCTTCAATTCCTCGATATATCACTGAACTATTATCGGTTCCATCTGCACTTCCTGAATGCATTCCTAATATGTCACATCCTCCACTGACAATTCCACCTGGATGAGCAGCATTGGTATACCCTAATCCTAGTTTTGCTTGTGAATTATAGTCGGCATATTCTACTAAATATAATAATTGTAAAATGAAGTAATGATAATCTAATTGTCCAAATTCATCTCCTACATTTCTAGCATACGTTCTAAAGTCTGTTATTGTAGTATTGACCAATGGGGTTGCTCCACTTCTACTATGTACTCTTGTCGCATCTCCTGACATTGTATATCTTCCTACACTAAATGCTTCACTTTTCTCATATCCTGTTTGTGCTTTTTCCGATATACTGATATATTCATATCCATTTTCTTGATATCTTCTATAATAGAATTCGGGTATATATGTTAGTACTTCTCCATTGCTTCCATCAAACTTAAAACTTTCTTCACCATACCACGCTGTTATCTCTTTGGTATCTGTATTATAGTTATAGCTTTTCATCTCACTCCATGGATAGATATCATCAAAGTCATTTTGTACTTCTGTTGTTCCTACTTGGGCATTTGCTACTAATCCTACCGCATTATCAGTTCTTTCCCATGCAGATGATTCTGTATCAATTGCTCTTTTGATTCCATATACTTTTACGACTTCTTCTTCGATTGGTCCATTGCAGCGTTCTTTTTCTACTACTTTAGGACTATCTTCTTCAAATCTCTTTTCAATACAATAATTCCCATACCTCGCTATGATATGCATTTGATTATCATCAT
>CARSXK010000013.1:4941-33355 GCA_949065595.1 uncultured Bacilli bacterium | reverse complement strand
CATATCTTTTTTATCTTTTGACCATTTTTAGTCTCACATCATTGACAACTACACAAAAAGGAAGCTTTTTGTTTCCTAATCTTTAATACTGCCACTGTTGTTTACAAGCAATGTACTATATAAAATAAGTACATCTTGATTTTCAAATGTTACTAGATTTTCCATTGCCTTTGTTGCCATATAACGTAAGTCAATCAATGTAATTTTAGAATAAGAAGAGATCAAAAGTGGTGCAAGACTACTCGCATAAGAATCTCTAAATATAATAAGTTCTCTTCCATTTGTTTGATTTGGATTTTGTATTGTGACAAGTGGAGTAGCCCCCGATAAAAATACATCATACGAATCCATGCTACCAAGTTTATCTATATTGTATAGTACATTCTCTTTTTCATAATTGGTTACAATCACTTGTTTTAACTCTTCATTTTCTAAATAAATTAAATCATCTGGTTTTAACTGTAAAGCAGCCTGCCCATAATAAACACCATAAAACGGAGCATATTTCTTTTCTGTATAAGTGACATCCCCTTCAAAGCCCAATCTACTTCCTAGTCGTTTCACTACTTTTTGCAATTTTTCTTGACGCCAATGTGTATCAGTACGATAATAATCTTCTAATGATAATACATCCCTTAACTCAATATACTCCATATCATTCATATTGTCCATTACTGTTTGATACAAACTTTCGTAATCTAAATTCAAATAAGTAGAATCATCTAAATAATAATTTTTATCTGGAATAATACTATAGTATACTTTATTATTTAATAAATACTTCTCTTTTAACTGATTCATTTTTTCAATAAAATGGTTGATAGAATCTTCATTATTGGGATATTCACTTTTGAAAATGGAATTATCTTTTATTAATATTTTGTTATTATCTAACTGTTTTAGCACATCAAACACAACATGAGCTTTTAAAGAACGAAATGCATCCCTTAAAACAAATTGATCCAATGCATAGCGTTCCATAGCATCCATAGCATCCTTATTTTGAATTGTACTCCAGGTAATTTCGGGAAACGTTTGATATGTTCTTCGTTCACTCCAAGATACCTCTTGATCAGGAGCAATGAAATTCCATAGGAAAAATCCTCCGATTACAAACACAAAAGAAACTGTAATTAATTTTTCTTTCATAAGTCACCTCAAAATCTAAAGTATAAAAATGGATTAAACGATGCATCAATTAAAAATGCTGTACTTATTAATAATAATAAAATATAGTAAAGTGGTTCTAACCATACACACCATTTCCAATTTTGTATTTTCTTGATACCATTTGTCAAAATTGGAGTTGCAGCAATCATAGAAATCAATAATAAAATACCATAGCTTCTAAAATAATATAATGTTTCTACATTGAAAAGAGGAAGTTTCCCAAAATCAAATAAATGTTTAATTTGCATAAATATGGCTTCCATATTTTCCCCACTAAAAATAACAAAACTAATTAAGACCAAAAACAAAGTATAAAAATGAGCAATTATTTTATGTTTTTCCAAAAAAGACTTCAAGCAAATTTTTTCAATAATAAGTAATACTGCAAAATAAAGGCCCCAAAAGATAAAATTCCATGCTGCTCCATGCCAAAAACCAGTACAGAACCAAACAATTATGATATTACGAATCCATTTCCATTTGGATACGCGACTACCACCTAGTGGAATATAAATATAATCTTTGAGCCAACTCGACAATGAAATATGCCATCTTCTCCAAAAATCGGTAATAGAAGAAGCAATCAATGGATAATTAAAGTTTTCCAAGAAATGGAAACCAAACATGAGTCCTAGCCCAATGGCCATATCGGAATATCCAGAAAAATCAAAATAAATTTGTAAAGTATTAGCAATGGTTTGGAGCCATGTAGATAAAATCGTTTGATTGGATATTTTAACCAAGCATACACAGAATTCTCCCAAAAGATTTGCAATTAATACTTTTTTAGCAAGACCTATCGTAAAACGCCCTACACCTTTTGAAAACAATTCATATGAATGTGTCCTTTTATTGAGTTCAGATTCCACTGTCTGATATCTTACAATTGGTCCAGCTACTAATTGTGGAAATAAAGTGACATAGGTTGCAAAATTAAGCAGATTCTTGCTATAAGAAACTTTCCCAAGATATACATCAATTACATACCCAACGGTTTGAAATGTAAAAAAACTGATTCCGATTGGCATAACGATTTGAAATAAGGAAATATGACTAGAAAATAATTGATTGATATTTTGAATCATGAAGTTGGTATATTTAAAGTAAAATAGAAAACCAAAATTGACAAATAAAGATAGTACCAACAAAATGGTAGCTTTTTTGGTATGCAATTTTTCTCCAATCAATTTTCCTATAAAAAAGTTAAATCCACAAGAAAATAACAATATCCAAATGTAGATGGGTTCTCCATAAAAATAGAAAAATAAACTAAATAATAATAAGACAAGATTTTTATATTTGCTCGGAATTATAAAATAAACAAGCAGTAAAATTGGTAAAAAATAATATAAAAATATAATGCTAGAAAAAAGCATAGAAACCTCTCCTTAAGAAAAAGTCTTCTTAAGAAGACTTATTTTAAATTTTCAAATCCTTTTTTGATTTTATCACCTAAATTATCAGATAAAATTACAATAATTAAATCCCCTTTATTTTCTACTACAACGTTTTCAACGCCAACACAAATCCATTTTCTAGGATTTACATTTTCCTTAATTTGTTGTTTTAATTTTTCAATGTCTGCTCCTTCTTTTGCTCTTACAAGTACAACAGAGTATGCGATAGAACCAGTCATTGATTCTGAAGCAAGTGCTTCTTTGAATTCAATCTCTTTGCTTCCTAAATAATTTTCAACATTTTCCTTTGTTACTTCTCTATTCTCTAACATCATTGGAAATTCTTCTTCTGGGATATCCTGATAAATTTTAGTCATTAAATCTGATAGATTTCCCTCGATATTCTTGTTTCCACATCCTACCATAGTAAGACACAACATGAATGTTGTTCCTAATACAAATAATTTTTTTAACATTTTTATTCTCCTTTACATTTTAGATAGTGTTGATATTCACCATTTTGATAAATTACAATTGCATCTTTTTGATTTTTAATTTGATAGACAATTCCCCCCGGAATTTGTTCTTTGGTATGTTTTAAGTCTTTTTCATGATAAATACCTATATATTGATAGCATTCCCCTTTATATTCTATCGTATTTAAGTTCGAAGCCCGCATCACTGATAACCCATTTGGTTGATCAGTTGTAGGATGACTTATCATCATGAAGAAGATTGCGGCCACTGTAGTGGTGAAACAGGTCCCAAATATCCAAATTTTGTTAAAACCCCTTTTTTTCTTTGGACATAAAATATGTGCTAGCATACGCTGTTTTTCGCATTCGGTGGGAAGAATCTGGTCACATGATTTTTGAAATTTTTTATTGATCACGAAAGTTCTCCCCCTATCATTTGCTTCAATCGTTCTCTTCCACGAGAGAGTAGTGTTCTAATGGTTGTATGTTTTTGATTTAATATTTTTGCGATTTCCTCTGCTCTATAACCCATATAGTAATACATATAAATTACAGTTTTGTATTTTTCTGGTAGTTGTAACAAAGCCTCTAATGTATGATCGACTTTGTCAATATTTCCAAATTCTGTGATTAATTCTATGTCTTTATTTTTTCTCCACCAATGTTTCAACTGATTTTTGCAATAATTGGATGCGGTACGAATCAGCCATGCTTTCACGTGTTCTTCACTTTGAAAGGCTTTTTTTTCACTTAATAATTGAATAAAGGTCGTCTGTACTGCATCCTCGGTATCAGCTTTATTTTTTAAATATAGAAAACAAATTTGATACACCATATTCACATACTGATTATAAAGACGAGTAATCTCTTTGTCTGCGCACAACAAAGAGCCCTCCATACTCTCCACTCCTCTCATATAGAATACAATTGAATGATCCAAAATGTTGCACTCAATTTCATAAAATATGAAAAAATCAATCAATACGACTGATTTTAATTTACTTTGGTAACTCGTACGGGTTTCGAACCCGTGTATACTGCCTTGAGAGGGCAGCGTGTTAAACCACTTCACCAACGAGTCATTTTATAGTCTTTCAACTACATATCTAGTATAACATAACTACATGAAAAAGCCAAACATTTTTAGTCCTTTATTCGGAAATTATATTCATAAATATCTTTGTTTATAAGAAAAATAGTACAATTTTTATATTATGGATAGCAATTTGTACTTACCTAGAATTATCTGTTGCATATTTTATAATAGAAAGGATGGATATAAAGTGAACTGTTCAAATAATAATTGTGGTGATCCATGTGATCGCGTATATCAAGATGCATTAGCAAAAATTAAAGCTGATGAAAAAATCTGTGGTAACGTGGCCGGCATAATTAGTGCAGCTGGGTCTACAGGGCCAACTGGACCGACAGGACCTCAAGGTTTACAAGGAATCGCTGGACCTACTGGACCTACGGGTGCAACTGGGCCTATGGGACCTGCGGGAGGACCTACTGGACCTGCAGGTGCAACTGGGCCTACGGGTGCGACGGGACCTCAAGGTCTTCAAGGTTTACAGGGAATCGCTGGACCTACTGGACCAACTGGTGTAACTGGGCCTACAGGTGCGACAGGACCTCAAGGCCTTCAAGGTTTACAGGGAATCGCTGGACCTACTGGACCAACTGGTGTAACCGGACCTACAGGTGCGACAGGACCTCAAGGTCTTCAAGGTTTACAGGGAATCGCTGGGCCTACTGGACCTACGGGTGTAACTGGGCCTACGGGTGCGACAGGACCTCAAGGTCTTCAAGGTTTACAAGGAATTGCTGGGCCTACTGGACCTACTGGACCAACTGGTGTAACCGGACCTACGGGTGCGACGGGACCTCAAGGTCTTCAGGGTCTACAGGGAATCGCTGGGCCTACTGGACCAACTGGTGTAACCGGGCCTACAGGTGCGACGGGACCTCAAGGTCTTCAAGGTCTACAGGGAATCGCTGGGCCTACTGGACCAACTGGTGTAACCGGGCCTACAGGTGCGACGGGACCTCAAGGTCTTCAAGGTCTACAGGGAATCGCTGGGCCTACTGGGCCTACTGGACCAACTGGTGCAACCGGACCTACAGGTGTGACAGGACCTACTGGACCTCAAGGTCTACAAGGAATTGCTGGGCCTACTGGACCTACGGGACCAACTGGTGCAACCGGACCTACAGGTGCGACAGGACCTCAAGGCCTTCAAGGTTTACAAGGAATCGCTGGACCTACTGGACCTACGGGCTTGACAGGAACAGCAGGAGCAACAGGAGCGACTGGTCCAACAGGCGTAACTGGACCTACGGGTCCAGCTAATGGATTAAATGCCTATGGTGGTAAATACAGTAATACAGCTCAAACTATTAATTTAGGTATAGGAACACAAACAGAAATAGGATTGCCAACAGCAATGCCTAACTTAAATGTTACTTATACGCCAGCTAACAGCATTACTGTAAATCAAGCAGGTACTTATGAAATTAATTACTATAGTAATGTATCCGTTGCACTTGGAACAACGCTTACTCTTGCTGTTCGTATTAACGGAACAAATATCCCATCAACAGTGATCTCTAGAGTCTTATCTGTTGGTGTAGGCTCAATTTATAGTGGTAGTACCCTAGTAACCCTAGCAGCAGGAGATGTTGTTGATATGGCTTTATCTGCTTTATTAGCAGTGGGAGTAACTTTAGGTACTGGTGTTAATGCTACATTAAGCGTTAAAAAAGTAAATTAATCCTAATCAAAAAACACCTTCACTGGTGTTTTTTATTTTTTATCCCATTTTACGTTTCCGATTTGAAGTAATATTCGTAATAACAATGAAAAAGATTGAAAAACATCCTAGCATACCCATATTAAACAAAATTGGTTTTAACGATTCTATATTCAATTCCTCTATTATTTTTAAACACTCATTGGTTTTAATATACCAATAAGAGGGCAAAATATGGGCGAGTGTTAAAACAGACTTTGGTAGCCATTCCATTGGTACAAAAGAACCACATAAAAAACTACTTCCCAGTGCGATCACATTAACTATTCCACTAATGGCATTTTTATTTTGAAGCAAATTACCAATCAAAAAAGCAATCGTTAAAGCACATATTGTAAATAAAAAAGAATTAATCATATAGAAAAGTCCATGAATGCTAAACATAATATCACCAATTAAGAAAAAACTAATGAGAACATAGAACATCCATAAAGTGATAGCAAATAAACTATTAGATATCAATAAATTACGATTGAATTTAACATAAGAAGTACTACTTATAATTGTCCTTCTCTTAACACCTTTTTCTTTAAAGCTAGATAGAATAAAACAAACAATATAAATACACCCTGCTAAAATACAATAATTTGTAAAGTTATAATACGTCGTAGCTTGTTCTAAACGACTTACATCTAACTTGGATACCACTTGTACTTCTACTTGTTTTTTTAATGTATCTTCTGTCAAATCTATGATTTCTGTTTCTGAAGCTGCTATTTTAAGGTAGAAACGGGCGACTTTCAAATACCGTTCTAACAATATTTCTGCAAGACTTGCTTGATAATCCCCTGTACTTTTTATTTCAATCTGTGGATCTTTTCCTTGTAAAAAATCATCTCCAAAGTTTTTTTGAATCAAAACAATGTAATTCACGTCACGATAAAATAATGCATCATCTCTCGCATCCTCTTTTACGTTGACTTGTTCACTATTTTCTTCCATATATTTTACTAAACTTTGCGTAATTCCTTCTTCTTTGTCTTCATTTATAATGAGAACACGTGGTTTGTTTGCTACAAAAGAAGTTCCATTTCCATTGCTTTTTAAGCTAAAACCAGCAAAGAAAACTAAAATAATCGTATATAATATTACTGTTCCTTTATATCGGTATAAAACTTTGAGAAACGTTTTAAATACTGTCATACTTTTGCCTCCTTAAGTAAACAATTGATAATGTAATCATGAGGAATGCAAACAGCAGTAAACTAACTATATTATAGTAAAAACGATCAAACGTATCATAGTAATATAATGCATAAAAACCATCTGTAATCATACTAGCAGGATTGATTTGATTGATAATTGGAACATTTTTATCAATGATATATTTCATACTAATACCCATCATTCCCGATAAGAAACACCCCAGCATCGTTATCGCAATAATAATACCTGTTTTAGTATTTTCATTTACCTTTAAAATACTCGCGACGGCTACACCGAGAGAAAGGCCTGCCAAACTACCTGTAAGAGCAAGTAAAATAATATGAAACAAATGATTCCCATAATCGACTTTTAAGATAAAAATCGTGTAGAAAAATAAAAGAGAAAGGCCAATCAATTGTACAATATAACTAGCAGCTACACTACTGAAAATTAATTTTCCTTTAGAAAGTGGACTAATGGCGATTCTTTTTCCATTCGCACTCATATTGGCTAATATCTGATTTATGGCAGTCATTCCCAAAATCCCACCATAAAGAGCTGCCATCGCAATCAAAGTGTAAAACTCAATCATAGTATAACTTAAATGGGAATGTGTAGTATCTTTGATGATGGTTTCTACATTCAGCAGTTCATTGAGTTCTTGATTTAGATGTTGATACCATTGCGGATCATTTGGGATATCAAAATTGTTTGAGAAATGGTCTTCTAATTTCTTTTGTAACCACGCATTGTATAAAATTTCTTGTTCTGCAATTTCTTCGACTACAGATTTGAAGATTGTTTGATTCATTCCACTTGTTTGTACAACGATCTGTGGAGTTTCTTCTAATTTAAAATAGCCAACAATTTTATCTTTTTTGAGTAATTCTTTGGCTTCTTCTTCATCGGTGTAAGTAATATTAAACAGGAAATTGGGATTATTTTTATCACTTAAAGAGGAAAATGTTTGTTTCCAGATAGGACTATTTTGGTAATGTTCATTTTCGATAATTGCAATTTCCATTTGATGAAGTTTTTCACTTTTTTCAATATCTTGAAATGCCATTTGAAAAAAAGTTCCAAGCAATATTGGAAAAGCAAATGTCCAGAAGATAAGTACTTTATTTTGAAAGAGAGTAATAAAAGCATATTTGAAATTGTGTAACATCAGTCTCTTAATTCCTTTCCTGTCAACTCTAAAAATACATCATTTAGTGTTGGCCTTTCTGAATAAATCTTACTATAATGAAGTCCCATTCCTTTCATATAATCGATTAGTTCTATTAAATTATTCTTTCCTTGTTTATACGTAATGAGTAACCGATTGTTTTGGTAAACAACATCTTCTACATTTTTAAGATTACGCATTTGCAGAACTTGATTTTCTTCTAATCTTATATCTTCTATCGTGACTTTTTCTTCAATGTGTGCTAGAGACTTTAGTTCCTCTTTGGTTCCACTTGCAATAATACGACCTTTATCCAAAATGAAAATACGATCACATAGGATTTCTACTTCCTCCATATAATGGGTTGTATATATAATGGTAGCTCCTTCTTTTCTTAAGGTTTCGATTCCTGTTAAAATATGATTTCTACTTTGAGGATCAACCGCAACTGTTGGTTCATCTAAAATAATCAATTTGGGTTTATGAGCAATCCCGCAAGCGATGTTGAGTCTTCTTTTGAGCCCCCCTGATAATTGTTTTGGATGAAATTTTCGAAACTCTTCTAATCCTACCAAATGAATGGCGTCTTCAATATAGTTTTTTCGTAAATTTTTATCTTTGATATAAAGACCACAAAAATAATCGATATTATCATACACATTTAATTCTTCAAACAAAGCAAGTTCTTGAAAAACAACACCAATTTGCCTTTTGATATCATAGGCATTAGGATGCATCTCTTTTCCAAAAATAGAGATACTTCCGCTATCATAATTGAGCAGAGACAAAATACAATTGATGGTAGTTGTTTTACCACTTCCATTAGGTCCTAGTAACCCTAAAATTTCACCTTCATGTACTTCCAATGAAAGATTATCAACCGCCATTAGTTGTTTGTATTTTTTCGTTAAATGTTTCACTTCAACTATATTTTTCATGTAAACTCCTCCTTTATTCATATTAGCACAATTTCCCATAAAAATAAATTTTTTATTCTATTATATTGATTCCCTTTGCTACTCATACTAAAATTGATTAATATATATTTAGAAAGTGAAAGTTAAGTGAAAAAATATGATGTTCAAAAATAGAACAGAAAAACAACTCTAGAGAAATAGAAAGAAAACAAAAAACATACTCTGGGCATGCTTTTCTTTATTGATAAAATTTTTGAAATCGTTTTTCAATTCTTTCTTTTCCAAGTAATTTTAATAATTCATACAAATCTGGGGTCATGGAACGTGTCGTTAAAGCTACACGAATCACAGTACTGATATCAGCAACACTTCCTTTATAAGCTTCTGGCTTTTCCTTATATGCTTTCATATCTGCCGAATATCCTAATTCGGTTGTTAACGCTTTGATTTTTGCAAACCAAGTATCTTTGTCATCCTGCTCATCATAATATTTTTCTAAATATGTTTTTAAAATTTTTGAAATTTCATTTTTATCTTTGATCTTCCCAAAATCATAGGTATCCATTTGGGCAAATAAATCATCGTACATATAACAAATTTCCTTTAAAATTGATGCATAGGTCTCATAATCTTTTCTTGGTTTCTTTTGAACTCGCTCAATATTGATGATTTGTTTAAAATATTCTGGATTTTGTTCGATTAAATTTTTTAACTCTTCTGAATATGTTTTTGACCACTCATAAGCTTTTTCATATAACGTTTCTTTGGTCATTCTAGAAATAATATTTTTAGAAATATTGTTTAATTTTTCTAAATCAAACAAAGCTCCTCCAGATGAAGACATTTTTTTTGCTTGAAAATCAAAATCTAAAAAAGTTTTATCTGGATTGGCAGTACGCCACTCTTCATAATTGGAATTGATAATGGTCATCAATGCTTCTATTACTGCTTCAATTGGGTATCCTTTTTCCATATAATAGCTCATTAAAGCCTCTGGATCTTTTCGTTTGCTAATCTTACGTTTGATTTCTCCATCTTGTTTTAAAATCAAAGGGGTATGAATATATTTTGGAGCTTCCCATCCCATGGCTTCAAAGAGTTCAATATGAACCGCCACAGAAGGCAACCATTCTTCTCCGCGTACAACATGTGTTGTATGCATAAAATGGTCATCAATAATGTGGGCAAAGTGGTAAGTTGGAAGTAAATTATCAGATTTCATAATGACAATATCTTGATCATTTTGATTCAAATATAATTTTCCCCTGACCATGTCATCAAACCAAAAACGGTCATCAAAATTTCCATTTGAACGAAAACGAATGACATAAGGTTCTTTGTTTTGAATTCTCTTGATAGCTTCTTCTACCGATAGATTACGACAAGATGCATATTTTCCATAATATCCTGTACGCATTTTGTTTTTTTCTTGATTTTCACGCATTTGATCCAAATGATCTTTCTCACAAAAACATGGATAAGCTCTTCCGATTGCAATTAAATGTTTAATACCTGCATGGTAAATTTCTTTCCGCTCACTTTGAATATATGGGCCATAATTTCCTACAGTTTTTCCCTCATATTCATATTCATCAGGTTCCATTCCATAATAACGTAGCACTTCCATTATCACTTCTACTGCTTTTTCTACTTCTCTACTTTTATCGGTATCTTCATTTCTTAAATAAAAAACACCACCTGATTTTTTTGCCATTACAAAATCAATTAGGGCAGATAGAAAATTACCAATATGAACAAACCCTGTTGGAGATGGGGCAAACCTTGTTACCATTGCACCTTCTTTTAAGTTTCTTGCTGGATATTCTTTTTCGTAATCCTCCATCGTTTTTGTAATATTTGGAAAAATTAAGTTGGCTAAATCTTGATTGGTCATATCATCATGCTCCTTTGTTTCATATTCACATTTTACTTTATTTCATTGTTTTTTTCAAGTGGATTTAAACGTTTTATATTAAAAATGGGTTACCTATGTGATTGTGAGTTCTTGAAAAGTTTTGGAATTTGACATAATCCCAGATTCAATTATCTATATTAGTATAGAGGATGTGAGTAATATGTTTTTAAGGTTTATTCGTTATTTATTTAAGGATTTAACTATTTTTACAGCAGCTTATTCCAATCAAATTTTTCCAGACCCTTTATCCAAAGAGGAGGAAGAAAAATATGTAGAACTTGCACAAACAGGTGATAAAGAAGCTAGAAATTTATTGATTGAACATAATTTGAGATTGGTTGCACATATTGTAAAGAAATATGAACATAGAAAAGAAGATGCCGACGATTTAATCAGTATTGGAACCATTGGCTTAATTAAAGGGGTCGATAGTTTTTCTTATAAACATGGGACACGGATTACAACTTATTGTGCAAGATGTATTGAAAATGAAATTTTGATGTATTTTAGAAGTGATAAAAAAAATAGTAAAAACATCAGTTTAAATGAACCTGTGGGTTTTGATAAAGATGGGAATGAAATATCTTTCTTGGATATTTTAAAAACACCAAAGCCTGATTTTGCATTAGACATCCATAATCAAAATAACATTAGTTTATTAAAGGATTATTTTAATGTATTAAATGATAGAGAAAAAGAGATTATTACAAGGAGATATGGTTTAAATAATACCAAGGAAGTCACCCAAAAAGAGATTGCAGAGGAAATGGGAATTTCAAGAAGCTATGTGTCACGTATTGAAAAAAGAGCTCTTACCAAAATGTTGCGAGAATTCATCAAAAATAAAAATCATACCTTTTAATTGGTATGATTCTTTAATTTAATCCATGTATTTGTTCATTGATTTCATCATTTGATTGACTTGTTTTTGACTAGGTGTTCTACCCATCTGGGTCATCATAGCTTTAATCATTTGTTCATTGATAGGCGGATTTTTCTTCATGTACTTTTTCATATAATTGCGAGCTATAAAGAAGCCTACAACCGCACCTGCAATAAAGCCAGCAACTACCTTTAATATATCTAAAAATAATTCCATATAATCTTCCTCTCTATTTCTATTTTACTAAATAATATGTATTGTGACAACTAATATTGATACTTCTTGTCAATTATTTCCTGGTATCATTTAGAAAATCATCAATGGTCATAATTTTATCGTCTATTGTTTCTAAAGAAATATTTTCTTTTTCAATCACTGTTTCCATTGATTCTTGACTCATTACTTTGACCTTTGGATAAGCAGCTACCATTTCTTGTTTGGTTATGATACTACCTGTTGCATATCTATCTCCAATTGGAAGTTCTGTTAATTTGATTACTACAAATTCATCTTTTGTTTTTAGCACAATCGATTCTTTATAGCCGAGAATAAAACTATTCAAAATACGATATGGATTGGTTTTGACCTCTCTAATCATTTGAAGTCCTTTACGTGCCCTTGAAGTTTTCTCAAATTCTGTTAATTTGATACGCTTTCCGGTTCCTTTTTCTGTAATAATGGTTACATATTCCATGTCAGAATCAAATAGATGTCCAGATACAACAGTATCATTTTTAAGTCCGATTGCTTTGACACCACTTGATTTCACACCTGTCACTGGTACTTCACTCGTTTCATACCACAACCCATATCCATTTTTAGTGGTAACGAAAATATTTTCTTTCATTTCTTTGGTGACTGTAACTACTTGGTCATTTTCTTTTAATTTAATTGCTGTGAGTGGTTTTGAGTATCTTTGAACCTTAAATTCAGGAAGAAGTGTTCGTTTGACCATTCCTTCTTTGGTAAATATTGTAATTATTTCTTCTGTTTCAAATTGATATACTGGAATACTTGTGACAATGATTTCCTCTGATGAAATGGCAACCAAATTACTAATGTGTTTGCCAAGTTCTTTCCATTTTAAATCGGGTAATTCATGGACTGGAACATATAGATAATTTCCAAGATTGGTAAATAGTAATACGGTATCTGTAGTTGACATTTTGGCTTTTAAAGTAACATAGTCTCCTTCTTTGACTAATGTTTCAATACTCTCATCATAGCTTCTTAAAGAAACACGTTTGACATAACCTTCATGTGTCACTACTACAATGCAATCTTCTTTACTAATCATTTTAGTTGTATCGATTTTGATTTCTGTAATTTCATCTCGAATTTCTGTTTTTCTCGAAATTCCATATTCATTTCTAACTTTGCGTAATTCTTCTTTCATAACCGTTTTTAATTTTTCTTCGGAAGCTAAAATGGATTCCAATCCTTGAATAATCAATAAAAGATTTTTGTGTTCTTCTTCTAAAGCTGTCACATCTAAATTGGTTAAACGATACAATTGTAAATCCAAAATAGCAGTTGCCTGTTCCTCTGAAAAAGTAAATTGGTTTACTAAATTTTCTCTCGCATCTACTTTATTTTTACTTGCACGAATCGTTTTAATGACTTCATCTAATATGGAAAGGCAACGAATGAGTCCTTCTACAATATGCATTCTTTTTAAGGCGTGATCCAAATCGAATTTTGTTCTTCTTGTAATCACATCTTTCTGGTGTGCGATATAAGCATCTAGGATGGGTAATATACCCAATGTCATTGGTCGTTCATTCACGATTGCAACCATATTATAATTATAAGAAATTTGTAAATCCGTATTTTTGAACAAATAATTAAGTACGAGTTCTTTGTCGGCATCTTTTTTCAAATCAATGACAATTCGAACTGGACATTCTCCGTCAGATTCGTCTCTTACTTCAGCAATTCCATCGACTTTTTTATCAATCCGAATCTCATCCATTTTTTTACACAATAATGCCTTATTGACATCAAAAGGAATTTCTGTAATGAGAATTTGTTCTTTTCCTTTTTCTTTTAAAAACTCCACTTTAGAACGAACAACTATCTTGCCACGACCTGTTGTAAAGGCATCTAGAATTCCATTTTTTCCTTCGACGATTCCTCCAGTTGGAAAATCTGGACCTTTCACAATTTCCAAAATGGTTTCTAGTCTACAATTGGGACTATCGATTCGTTTGATGGTTGCATCAATTATTTCTCCTAAATTATGGGGTGGAATATTGGTTGCATATCCAGCGCTAATTCCGTTGGCACCATTGACAAGTAAATTGGGAAATTTAGCAGGTAGAACAGTTGGTTCCAGTAAGGTATCATCAAAATTCCAAGCCATATTTACCGTGTCTTTATCAATATCTTTTAATAGTTCATTGCTGACTTTAGAAAGTCGTGCTTCCGTATAACGCATGGCAGCTGCCCCATCTCCATCCATGGAACCATTATTTCCTTGCATATCAATATAGATGGTATTTTGTTTCCACCATTGACTCATACGAACCATAGCTTCGTAAATACTAGAATCTCCATGGGGATGAAATTTACCCATGATATCTCCAACACAACGTGCTGATTTCACCGTTGGTTTATCATAAGTATGTTTTTCTTTATACATGGAATATAAGATTCTTCTTTGTACAGGTTTTAATCCATCTCTAACATCTGGTAAAGCACGATCTTGAATAATACTTTTGGCATAACTGCCAAACCTTTTTTCCATAATTTCTTCTAAAGAATAATCATATATTTTTTTTAGTACTTCTTGCATACTATCACCTTGTTCATTATAGCAAAAAAAAAAAGAAAGTGCAAAGATTGCTTTGAAAATAATGTTTTTAGGATTACGCAATCGATATCATTTGTTTTTGATAGCCTTCGCCTATTTCTGTTTTTTCAACGTATGGATATAGTGATTTAATTGCATTTACTTGATAGGTATCCTGACTTTTGCTTACAATATTGACTACACAGGATAGTATATGCAAGACAGCCAATTCTTCTTGTCGTTTTTTTGCTTCATATTTTTCTTCCTTTGGTTTTGGATTTTCTAATTTCCATTGTTTTCTTTGTATTTCTTCTTTTATTTCTACATATTCATTGAGTGCCTGAAATTCTGGACACTTTGTTAATGGATTTTTAGATACTAATATTTCTTTTAATATATAAAGGATACTTTGACCCCCTATTCTATTCATAAGATCCATTTCAAGTATCTCTTTATGTTGTTTTATGTATTCTATTTTTTGAATTTGTTTTTTTTGTTTTAAATAAGCATATAATGATGGATAGCCAAAACAATCCTCTAATTTTTGACCAGATATCATAATTCCTTTGACGATGTATAAAATGGTTTGCCCATCTAGTCTATCCAACATGATTTGACTTAATATATCATCATATTTTTCTAAAAATTCCTGATTTCGATTTTTATTTTCTGTTTGCATAATTAGCCTCCTTTTCGCACATGGTTCATTATATGATATTGGTTATGAAAAAATTGTCGATTTTTGTCAAAAAAATACCAAATGTTTCGTTTGGTATTTTATCATTTTGCTATCTTTCACTGGTAAAATGGTCTTCTAATGAGAATTGTACATTTTGTTCAATCCATTCTTTTCTTGGTTCTACTTTATCACCCATCAATACACTTACACGTTTTTCAGCCAAAGCAGCATCTACAATATTTACTTTGATTAAACTCCTTGTTTCTACATTCATCGTAGTTTCTTTTAATTGCTCTGCATTCATTTCTCCAAGTCCTTTATATCTTTGTGTAGTGGTTTGTTTGCCTTTGAATTTTTGCAAAATAATGGTTCTTTCTTCTTCTGTATAGGCATATTCAGCTTCTTTTCCACAGGAAATTCGATATAAAGGTGGCATTGCAATATATAAATGTCCTTGTTCAATTAATGGTTTCATATAGCGATAGAAAAAAGTGAGTAATAAAATTTGAATATGGGAACCATCCACATCAGCATCTGTCATAATAATAATTTTATCATAGTTGGAATCTTCTACGGTAAAATCGCTTCCTACACCAGCCCCTATGGTATGAATTAATGTATTGATTTCTTCATTTTTTAGAATTTCTTCCATTCTGGTTTTTTCAGTATTTAATACTTTCCCACGCAGTGGCAAAATGGCCTGAAATTTGCGGTCCCTTCCCAATTTAGCAGAACCTCCAGCAGAATCCCCTTCGACTAAAAATAGTTCATTTATTTTAGGGTTTTTACTTTGGGCAGGCGCTAATTTTCCACTAATCGCATACTCTTTTTTATTTTTATCTTTTCCATTTCTAGCTTCGTCTCTTGCTTTTCTGGCTGCTTCTCTTACCATTTTACTTTTGACCATTTTATTTAGAATATTTGTGGCAATTTCTTTATTTTCTTCTAGAAAAAATTGTAGTTTTTCAGAAACAATACTTTCTACTGCGTTTCTGGCAACTGGCGTTCCTAATTTGCCTTTGGTTTGTCCTTCAAATTGAAGCAAATTTTCTGGAATTTGCAAGCTTATAATAGCAGTTAATCCTTCTCTGGTGTCTGGTCCTTCCAAGTTTTTATCCTTACTTTTTAAATATCCATTCGCACGTGCATAATCATTAAAGACGCGAGTTAAAGCCGTTTTGAATCCCACTTCATGTGTTCCTCCATCATTGGTTTTAACATTATTTACAAATGATATGATACTTTCTGAATAGGTATCAGTATATTGGAAAGAAACTTCTACATTGATTTTTTCTTTCATGCCTTCAAAATGAACCGCTTTATGAAGTGGTGTCTTATCTTCATTTAAATAATCGACAAATGCTTCCAAACCATTTTCATAGTGGAACACTTCTTTTCTTCCATCTTCTTGATTTTCAACTTCTATTGTTAATCCTTTTAACAGAAAAGCACATTCTTGCATTCTTTCACAAATGGTTGAAAAAGAAAAGTTAGTTGTTGAAAAAATTTCATCATCTGGTAAAAATCTTACTTTGGTTCCTGTTTTACTTGTTTTTTCTAGCTTTTTTAAAGGAACCACCGTTTTTCCACCATTTTCAAAGCGAATATAATATTCATATCCGTCTTTTTTGATATTGACTTCCATCCATTTACTTAATGCATTGACAACAGATGCACCTACTCCATGGAGTCCTCCTGATACTTTATATCCACCAGATTCAAATTTTCCACCAGCGTGTAAAACAGTATAGACAACTTCTGGTGTACTCATTCCACTTGTGTGTTGTCCAACAGGAACACCACGTCCTTCATCTTCTACACTGATACTATGATCTTTATACATTATAATTTTTATTTTTTTACCAAAACCATTGATGACTTCGTCTACACCATTGTCAACAATTTCCCATACCAAATGGTGAAGACCTCTTTTATCTGTTGAGCCAATATACATACCTGGTCTTTTTCGTACTGCTTCAAGGCCCTCTAATATCTTTATTGAGCTTTCATCATATTTTGCCACTTTTATCACCTTGTACATTATATCAGAAAAAAAAAGAAATATCAAAAGTATTTCTACTATGCTTACTTATTGTATATCTTTTCATTTGGTTTCTTTTTTCACAATTTTGTTTAAAATAATTTAAAGTATAAATATAAAATTTTCGAATTTTGCTACCTAATTACTATTTCACCATATTAAATAATAACATTAAAATGCAAAATCTAAACTAATACCAATCTTATTCTTCAAAAATTTATCTATCCTAACACCTAGTGTTATAGAAATCTTATATAAAGTCATAAGTGATATATTATTTCTATCATTAGCCGACTCAATACGTTTTAGATGATTAGCTGATACATCTAATATTTCAGCAAGCTCCATCAATTTTACACCTTTTTCATTTCTATATTTTGTATCTTACATTAATTTCAAATTAGATAACACCCTTTTTCTGGATGTTTTTTATTCATTCAAATTGCACTTTATGAAACTAATTTTTACTTCTTCATTTCTCATAAAATAGTTAATTCTTAATTGTCATCTACAAACAGATGTTTATTAGTTCCTAAATAGTTTTTTACATAATATTTTCTTTGTTCATCATGTAATTGTGTAATCTTAAATTTTCCATCAATATCATGTAGATAAAAATATAATAGCTTTTCTTCTTGCTCCACCTTAATTAAACTCATGATATCCCATGTTTCACCTTCTATTTGATAACATGGAGCATATAGGATTTTTTCCCATTCCCATCTAGTTAGAAACTTTGATAATAAATAACCCATATAATAATTACTATCATAGTATCCACTAATTTTAGTACTCATATTTATTAAATCTTTTATCCAATTAAATTTATATAAAAATGTATCATAATTAAATTTTTCATTTTCATAAGAACTTATTTTTGATCCTTAAATTGGATTCTTAAATCTCTTGCAAGAAGTTCTACACATTCATTCATATATACTTTTTTCAAATATCCAAGTTTTGTATCTGTATCTACCAATAACGAATGAAAAGATGGGCATTCATTCCTAGTGATATACTTTCTTGTTTTATGACCCATTTTAACACGTGTCATATCTGCTCCACAGGTCGCATCTGCCTCTAATTCAAATTCATCTACCTGAAATATGAGAGACCTGTGCTTTCCAGCCGAAAGTATATTACTCTTGATGCCAATCATTCCAAGTAATTGCTGATAAAGATCACACCACGTAGAACAAATAATACGAAAATCTTCTATTTGATGCAAGTCAATCATCGCATTATAAATTTGATCCTTTGTTTCAGAACTACCATATAAATATCTAAAATCATACTGAAATAATTGACAAGTTCGAAGATAAAGATATCTTGCTTGCTCGAATAATGTTAAGGTTTTAGAGAAAGAAGCTAGCTCTTCACACATTTGTTTTCTTAAATCCATTGTCAACACTCCCTTTAGACAATAAAAAAAGAGGGTGTCCCCCCCCCCCGTTTACAAATAGCAAATATGTATATTTCCTACTCACAAACTATATTATGATTTCCCTTTGTCTAATGTTGCCTATTATAGCAGAAAATGCAATCTTGTCAAATTTTACACAAATTCTAAATTTAAGATTTGATCCAAACAATCAATAACTGGATATCCTTTACTACTTAATTTAGGAGAAAAACGAACTCCGATTCCACCTTCTTCTGTCCATTCTTTTAAATTACCTACAAAATCATCAATTAAAATAGCGCCCTTTGTATGAACCATTTTGGTTTTACTAATTTTTCTAGGTACAGGAATAATCGTAATATCTTTAAAGTATCTTCTGATATATTTTACTTTTTCAATTGCCTCATCCAATGTAGTAACATGTGTTAAAATACTCACTTCAAAAAGATGACTTTCAATAATTTTTTGAATGCATTCGATACTATTATTGATGACTGGTACTTTTTTCAAAAAAGATTTCCAATCCAACTCACTATAAAATTTACTCATATTTTCAGAGTTAATTTCTAAACCTAACTTTTTTTCTACATACTCATATGGATAGGTAATTGTATCTAAAATAACACCATCAAAATCAATATATAACTGTTTCATATCCATCACCTTAAATTCATTATAAGCGAACATTTGTTTTGTGTCAATAGAAAAAGAAGAAAATTTATTCTTCCTCTTCCTCATCTGACACAATAGAAAGTTCCTCCATATCATCGTCATCTATTTCATCATCAATCACTTCATCCATGTCCTCTTCTTCTGATTCCTCTATCGCTTCTTCTTCCTCTTCTGTCTCTTCTACTTCTTCTGTTTCGTCTTCTTCATCCATAACCAGTTCAACCGAATGACGATCACGAATATCCCATTCATTGTTTTCTAACAAAACAAATCGTTTATCAATGGTAAGAGAGGTATAATAGTCCCCTATTTTAGCAGCATATTCTTCATCACTATATCCCAGTAATTTACAAATTTCTTTAAATATACTAGGGGTATTCATAGATTTTCCATTTTCTTTTAATAATAGATAAGTTAAATCTGTATAAGATAATAGTTCAATTTCTTCTATTGGCATATCATTTAATTTCATAAAATTTCCTCCTACTGTTTTCATATCATACTATGCATGAAATCAAAATATTTTACATAAATTGTGGAATGTCAATTGCAATTAAATACAACAATTCTTTTAATATATTTTTGGTTAAGTTGAAAAGGGATAACCAATCATTTTTTTGTTGCATATCTGTAAGTCCTTGAATACGGTTATTTTGATAAAATGTATTGGCAAGTAAGGACAATGTATAGATATAATCCACTAAAAGGCTTGGCAATCTTTCGCTAAAAGCACTTTGTAAAGCCGATTCTAATTCCAATAACTGTAACCGTAACTTACGGTCATCGCTATTATAAATTTGTTCACTTATTTGATGATCAAAAGACATATTTTCTAATACTTTCTGAATTCTTAAATAAGTATATAAAATATATGGTCCTGTTTTACCAACCACACTTGAGAATTTACCAATATCAAAGATATAATCTCTTTCACGGTTGTTCTGCAAATCTGCAAATTTTAAAATTGCATTAACAATTTTATCAATATCCGACTCTTGCATATCTTTATTATCTTCTTTTTGGCTTAAGAAAATACCTTTTATTTGTGCAAATAAATCATCTAATTTAGGAGCAGTTCCACTTCTTGTCTTAAATGGCTTTCCATCTGTTCCATTGATGGTTCCAAGTCCTAAAAATTCTAGTTTAGTATCTTTTGTAAGTCCACTTTTACGGCAAGCTCTAAATACTTGTTCAAAATGTAACGATTGGCGACTATCCGTAACATATAAGATATAATTGGGATGGTATGTTTCCATTCTTTCGTAAATTGTTGCCAAATCAGTCGTTGCATATAAATAAGCTCCATTGCTTTTTTGATAAATCAAAGGAGGTAATTCTTTTGCGTCTGTTGGTTCACTGACTGGTATAATTTTAGCACCTTCACTTTGCTCTATAATGTGTTTGAGTACCTCTGTAGTAGCAGGAATATAAGGATAGCTATCACTTTCCCCTTTCCATAAATCAAAGGATACTCCTAGATAATCATAAATACGCTTGCAATCGTTTCCAGAGACTTCTTTGATTTTTTGAAACAATGCTTGATATTCCGAACTTCCATCTTGTAAGGCTTTGGTAATATTGGCACATTCTATTTTTATTGCTTCATTCTCTTTACAAAGACTGCTCATTTTCGGATAAATGTTGTCTAAATATTCCAAAGTAATGTCTTCTACCTGTTTGTTATCTTGTAAAGCACCATAAATAACTTGACCAATTGGTAATCCATAATCACCTAAATGCACATCACTAATGGTCCTATGTCCCATATAAGCAATGATGCGTTTCATCGATTCTCCTACAATGGCAGGTCTTACATGCCCGACATGAAGAGGTTTTGCGATATTAGCGCCCCCATAGTCGAGTACATAAGTATCTATCCGAGAAGGCATTTCCATTCCAAATTTTTCTTCCTGCATCATTCGATTGATTTGTTGGCTGATGAATGCATCACTTAACGTCATATTAATAAAACCAGGATTGGCAAAGGTAACTTCTTTAAAATAATCCTGACATTTGGGACTTTTTTGAAGACAAGCAACAATTTCTGTTCCAATTTCAATCGGACTTTTCTTGTATATTTTCGCAAGGCGGAAACAATCATCACACTGATAATCACATAATTCTTTGCGATTGGATACAATTACTCTTACCTTTTCATGGTAGCCCAATGGTTGAATTTGTTCTTCTAAAAATTGTTCTAATTGTTTTGTTATCATGGTATCACCTCATATATTAACTGATAATAGAATTCTTTCGGTGGCTCATTACTAAATGTCATCTCATATTCCAAGACTATTTTGTTTCCTTCTATCTGTAGCTTCTTTGTATAGACTCGAATAGGAAAGCTCATATTGACACTCTTTATATCATAAATTCCATCGGTTGTCAAAGAGGGGATAAAACAGCACGCGAAACAATCTTCTTGTTGCTTACGTTTCATGCGAATTTCGTTTTCCATTATTTTAAGAACCATTTGTATTTCTTTGTCTTGATAAACAATTTGATTTCCATTTCGAATTCCTGTGGTTTCTATCCTATGTTCTATATTTTCTGTCTGGTTTTTTAAAAGCGCATGAATGTTTATTTTGGCCATGGAATCCCTCTTTTCCATTTCGTTAGTCATTATAACATACTTATTCTCTAAATGCACTATATTTTTTTCTTTTTTTATTTGTCATTCTTTTTTGTTTATTTTACAAAATAAATTTGCAAATTTTTCCATATTTTTGTTATAAATTTTCTTTTTTTTAGAATACTAAAATTAGAGGTGAACAAAATGAAGCGTATCAAAAAAACACTTAAAGTATTGGGTTTCATCTGTCTTTTTTTATGTACTATTTATATTGGACTTTTTGCTTATGCGAAATTATCGAGTAAGTTGCCGATTCATTCTGCCAATCAATTTTATTTATATGATAAAGATAATAATTTATACAGTGGAACCAATAAGGATTGGGTTAGTTTAGACCAAATGTCAGATTATATCATCGAAGCAACCATTGCGGTGGAAGATAAAAATTTTTACAAACATCAAGGATTTGATATTTTAAGGATTGCGAAAGCCATGATGATTAATATTTCAAGTGGCAAACGCCTGCAAGGTGCGTCTACCATTACCCAACAATATGCCAAAAATCTTTTTTTAGATTTTGATAAAACGTGGTACCGAAAAATTGAGGAAGCTTTTTTGACAATGCGATTGGAAGCACATTACAGTAAGGATGAAATTTTAGAGGGTTACTTAAATACCATTAACTATGGTGGTATCTTTGGAATTGAAAATGCAAGTAAGTATTATTTTGGGAAAAGTGCAAAGGACTTAACACTTGCAGAAGCATCTATTTTAGCAGGTATTCCAAAGTCCCCTTCCCATTATTCACCGATTGCCAATGAAGAGAAAGCCAAAAGTAGACAAAATATTATTTTACAAGCGATGGTCAATAACAACTATATCACTGAAGAGGAAAAAAAAGAAGCATTTGAAATAGAGCTTACCTATATTGGGAAAAAGGAAAATGAGGATATCCCCACCCTTATGTATTATCAGGATGCTGTCATGAAAGAATTGAAAGAAATTAGAACCATTCCTAGTTCCTTTTTAGAAACAGGTGGACTTAAAATTTATACCAATTTGGATATGGAAGCACAAAAAGATTTGAATGAAAGTATTGCGAAAAATTTAGAAAGTAAACCAGATTTACAAGTGGCGTCTGTTATGATGGATCCAAATAATGGAAATATTCTTGCGATTGCAGGAGGAAGAGACTATAATAAGAGTCAATTCAATCGTGTGACCAGTTCCGAAAGACAAGTAGGTTCTACAATGAAGCCGTTTTTATATTATACGGCTTTGGAAAGTGGTTTTACAGCGTCCACTACTTTTACCAGTGAAAAAACCACTTTTACCTTTTCAGAAAATAAAACTTATAGCCCTCAAAATTATGCAGAAACTTATGGAAATAAACCAATTAGTATGGCAGCTGCGATTGCCTATTCTGATAATATATATGCAGTCAAAACTCATCTTTTTTTAGGAGAAGAGGGACTAGTGGAATTTGCTTCTAGACTTGGGATTGCTTCTGATTTGGAAGCCATTCCATCACTGGCTTTGGGGACAGAGGAAATCAATATCTTGGACATGATGAAAGGATATGCCTCTTTTGCAAATGAGGGTTATAAAATAGAACCCCATTTTATCCGCCGAGTAGAAGATATGAATGGAAATGTATTATATGAATATAAAGAAAAAAAAGAAACCATTTTAAACAAAAGTACTGTTTATATTTTAAATGAATTACTTGCCAATTCTTATGCGAAAGAATTGATTGATTATAATTATCCGACTTGTATTAATATCGCACCGAAGCTAACCAAAACTTATGCGGTGAAAACAGGAACTACCAATACCGATCATTTGATATTTGGATATAATAAAGATGTTATTTTAGGGATGTGGGTTGGATATGATGACAATAAAGAAACTGAAGTTAGTGATGGAACGCTTATGAAAAATGCATGGGCAGATACGATGGAAAGTTATTTAAGAGAAAAAGAAAATAACTGGTACAAAACGCCTTCTAATGTCGTAGGTGTCTTGGTAGATCCAATCAGTGGAAAACCTGCAACAACAGATACAAAAAATAAAAAGATATTTTATTATATCAAAGGAACACAACCCCTTGCAGAAGACAATGATTTGGAAGCCGCTTTTGCGGAAATGAATGGGCAATAAGATCATGTGTGGGTGTATTTATGGAATATTTAGTAATGTTAGTGATTCTAATTTTGTTTTTAGGTTCCAAAACAAAGACTAAAAAGAAAACGCTTGGCAACTAAGTCAATAGCGTTTTCTGTATCAATAAATAGAGACAACGCTTAACACACGAAAGTTATACGTATCTCTTTTTGATTGTATCAAATTTCTTCCATCTGTATATATTAGACTAGATTTTTCTGTTTGGTGCAAGTCTTCAATTTGAAATTTTTACAAAAAAAAGGTTTATTATAGAACTTTATTAAAAACACTTGATTCCTGTTTTTGAAACTTGCAAGTGTCTTTTTCTATATAGAATAATCATTCAACTATATTTAATTGCTACCACATCAAATATATTTTTATATTGTATTTATGATTTCCATTAAATCTTTTTGCAGTTCTAATGCAATGGACTTGTTTATTTCTTCTGATATGAGTTCATTATTTGATATTATTCGGATGCCAATGCATGGAATATCCCACTTGTTGCACGCAGTATAAGTTCCAATACTTTCCATATCCTCACATAAATTATGAAATATTTCGTGTATCCAAACGATACGGTCATACTCTTTATTCGATGCATCCCCACTGCCTAGTATACCCTTATATATTCTTTTCTTACTATGTATTCTGAAGCCTCTTTCTATTGTTTCAACTAATTCTGGATTCGCACTTTGAATATCTAATGCGCGCTTATTCGGAGTCCACTCTAATGGATTAAATCCCTCTCCTTTCTTTTTTGTAGATGTTTTATACGCATTTATGTTGCAACACTTTTCACCTATAACAATGTCTCCTATACGTAAATCCTCTTGATACGCTCCAGCAATTCCTTGATTAATCACAATATTTGGATGGAAATTTATAATTCCAATACAGGTGGCAATGGTAGTAGAAATTGCTCCTACTAAAGTTTTTGATACAATAATTTTATTATGATTGACTTGCCCCTCATAAAATTCATATCCAGCGATATATTTTGTTTTCACATCCTGTAGGTTAGCTATAATATATTCTATTTCAATATCTAAAGCCCCTTGTATTAAAATAACTTTTTCATAATTCATACATTTGATTCTCCATCTATTTTCATTAATAAAATTGTTTTTTCTTTTCCATATTGTTCTGGATCTTGGGATGATTTTACTGCAATATACTCTTCAAATGTGTTCATTTCAAAATTTTGTAGTAATGTGATAAACTGTGGTTCCTTTAAAAAAGGAGTAAAGCCATCACTATATACAGCAACAATATCACCAAATGATAGTTCTAATTGTCCACATTGTATAAAGAAACTGGCAGATTCTTCCCCCGTCAAAGCACCATACGAAACACATTTTCCCTCTTTTATATTACTCAAATTATTTCTATAATCTCTTCGCACAATCACCCTTGCTTTTGGTAAGTGCCAAGGTATCCCAATGGTACGAATATAAGGATCACTATACTGCTCTTTGTCATCCTCCGTTTGAAATTTAATTTTTCCTGCTTGGTTATATACAATGATACCACAATCACAAATATAGGCATAATCTAATTTATTTTCGTTTATTTGCACACAGGAAGCAACGGCTCCATAATAGTCATTTTGTAAATAGTCACATTTTTGAATATATATATGATTTAACTTTAAAACTGCCTGATTACATTCTATTAGTCTTTCTTTTAACGTCCCTTTTGTATGCGCAAAGGTTTCGACTATCATACGAGCTGCCAGTTCTGCGCCGCTTGGTCTTGGGTATTTTTCCATTAACAGTTCAAAGGAATACTCTTCTAGATTCGAAACACCAGTCGGATCTCTTGTAATTCCATCAGCTACAATCATTTCATGATTATTCACATAAAATTGATCTTCTATTGGAAAATTATAATTTTTTGTTTTTATATTCTCAAATGTTTTTGCACATAAAATCATTGACAATTCCACCTTTTTCTATTTATTCACTTCTATATAGACATTAACTTTCCATTCCCTATCTTAATTTATTTTTCGTTTCTTGCCAAATGTGCTTTTACTTTTTCTATTAATTCTTTTTCATTTTCAGCAATAATTGGGATATGGTCTACAATTACAAAGCTTTTGCTTCTTCCAATGCCACAAAAATTTTGACATCCAATTTGGATTTGGACATTTTGGCCCATTTCCTTTAGCTTTGGAACTAATGTTTTATAGTTGGTTCCTTTGCATCTATCACATATTTTAAATACCATCTCTATTCTCCTCTAAAATCGTTACAATATCGCCATTTTGTAATTGAAAAGCATTCGCATCATCTGTATCTAGATGTAATTCAAAATAAGATTTTTCACTAACTTTCAAATGAACATGACTTAATATTCCACCTTTTTCACCCATTACTTGCACATGGACTTCTGTATATCCTGTTAACCCATACAGTTCCATTTGTTTGGGCGTTATATGAATATGGCGACTTGCTATAATACAACCTTCTTCTAACACAACAGTCCCTACTGGACCAACAATAGTAAGTGGAGCACTTCCCTTCAAATCACCTGAATCACGAATGGGTGGATGAATTCCCAATTGATAGGCATCTGTTTTAGAAATTTCCACTTGTGTACAAAAGCGAAGTGGTCCTAGAATTCTTACATGGTCGATCTGGGCTTTTTCAGTTTGAATCGTTACAGTTTCTTCTGCTGCAAATTGTTCCGGTTGATGAATCGGTTTTTTCTCATGTAATAACGCCTTTTCTCCAAATAATGCTTTAAAATGTTCCTCTGTCAAATGGATATGACGTGCGGATACCCCTACACTTACCTTCATATTGACACCTCTTTTATTTTACCTATATAAATTATATCATAAAGTCCATTTATTTTCATATCCTTTAAATGAAAGGAATGGTTAAAATGAATAACAATAGCTATTTTGACAAAAGTGTATTTCCAGGACAACCAATTTATACTGGAAGTGGAATGGCAGTTCCCAATCAAACAACAGCACCAAACTATAGCACACAGATGCCTCTAGAACAATCTTATATCGAAAATATATTGAGACTCAATAAAGGAAAACAAATTCATGTCCATTATACAGTTCCTGATTCTGTTGAATTCAAAGATCGTGAATTTTCTGGAATTATAGAACAATCTGGTCGTGATCATATTATTTTAAGTGATCCAAGTAATGGGAAATGGTATTTACTGCTTATGATTTATGTAGATTTCATTACCTTTGATGAAAAAATCAATTATAGTCCTGAATTTATTCCAAACAACTAGTAATTTTCTTCTATCTTTGATATAATAACTTCAGGTGGTTATGATGCATTGGATTATATATGTTCTCATTGTTTTTATTGCAATCTGTATGTTGTTAATGTGGTATATTAGTATCTATAATCATTATCAAAGTTACATTATTCGTATGAATGAAGCAGAAGCATTTATTGATACTACCTTGCGGAAACGATTTGATTTATTGAATAAATCAATTGGAATTATTAAAACTGCAAGTGATAATAAAAAGGAAGAGGTTTTAGAAACCATTATTGCATTACGTTCTAAAAAACTTTCCAATTTTGAATTAGACCGTGAATTATATGAAGCAATTAATGAATTTCATCAATACAAAGAGAAATATCCAGATTTAAAGAATAATGAGTCATTTTTAAAAATTGAATTAGGATTGTTTGAGTCGGAATCAGAGATTGTTGCGGCTCGTAAATATTACAATGATATTATTACAGATTATAATAAACTAGTTCGTTCTTTTCCCTCTAATGTGGTAGCCAAATTAACTGGTTATAAAATCAAACCCTATTTTGATGGAAAAGATATGAATGATGACATAATTCAAGATTTTAAACTATAAAAGAGTCAAACGACTCTTTTATTTTGATTTGCTTTTTGAATGACATATCCAATCACAAATAATAAAATAACACTTCCTCCAAAGAAAATATAAGTATGATTGTTTTCTTTTGGAGAAGAGGCAACTACCTTACTTTCTTTTTGTAGTTGAATTACAATTTCTCCATCTTTAGAATAAAGATAATTTTCTCTTGCATACCGAGCCAAATATTCTGGATCTTTTAATTTTTCAATTTCTGTTTTTAGGTTTTTTTCATCAGCTTTTAAAGAAGTTAGATTTTGGGTTAATTTTTTCTCTTCTTTTTGTAAATGGAAAATACTGGTTGTATAATAGGCTAAACTAAAAACAAA
>CARSXK010000013.1:0-4931 GCA_949065595.1 uncultured Bacilli bacterium | reverse complement strand
GAATGTGACTGGAGTTCAGACGTGTGCTCTTCCGATCTCAATTGAAATGGTCCCAAAAAAAAGCAATCTTCTTCGGGATGCTTTTGTAACTCTTTTCCTTACCATTTACATCACCTATTCTAACAAAAGTATATCATTTTTTCTTATGAAGTGCAATCTTCTGTATTAAAAAGGTATGTATAAAATGTTCGAAACAAAATCCAGCAATAATCATGAGTGCGGAATAAGGATGAAAAATACCCTCATTTACCCTACGGATTCCAATAAAATATAGGAGAATTCCTCCGATTACAAATAAAAAAGTTGCTGTGATTTTGTATCTTTTTTTTTCATGGTAAATCAATTTATAGTTAAATGTCAAACAAGCGGAAAAACAAATGCCAAAGAGAAAGGAAAACAGTAATGTTTGAATTTGAATTTGTAGTGTCATTATTTGAATAATTTACTAAACATACTGTCCTCTTTCTCTTTTTTTCCAGTTCCTTCCATGTAACTAAAACTATTGACTTTTCCTTTGATGGAAACATTTCCCTGATAAGTATCTAATTTGATAATTTCTAATTCTGCGCCTTTGATAATAATAAATCCCATGTTTGTTTCTAATAAAAATTCTTCATCATCAAAACTCTCAATTTTTTTTACTCCAGTAATCATTATGTTTTTGCGTTCGTTAATCGTAATACTATGATTCGATGAACTCATGATATCCTTGTCCATATTGTTTCCTCCTACTAAAGGATATGCTGCATATTTTCATTTATGATTGTTTATTTTGGGAATATAAACAATCACAAAAGTTAAAATTATGATACTAATTATTTGTGAAGTAGAGAAAATGCCTAAATATCCTCTATACGTATCTCCTCTTAAAAATTCTATAAAAAAACGGGCCAATGCATACAACCATAGGTAAATAAATAGCATTGTATTTTGATATTTGTTTTTCTTTTGTAACTGATATAATACAATGAAAAGAATTCCATTATAACAAGCTTCCAATAACTGTACTGGAAAACGTGTTATACCAGCAGATCCTAATATAAGGGGATTTTTATAAAGAAAACCAATAGAGCTTGGAATGCCAAAACAACACCCAGATAAAAAACAACCAATTCTGCCAAACATATGAAACAGTGGAATGGCAGGTAGAAAAGGATAACTATACTTAAAAAAGGGCATTTCTTTTCGCTTCGTATATAAATATCCTGTAAGTAAACCACCCAATAAGCCACCATAAAAAACAGATCCTCCAAATATTTCATGGATACAAATGACTAACATAGAAAAGGATGTGACTTTATTTATATTGGTTATAAAATGAATGAACATTTTGATATTGACTATTCCATATAATAAATGACCACCCAAAAAGATTCCTATGGCAACAGCAAGTAGAATGCAGATGACTTCATTTTCATCCATTTGATGTTTGTTTGCTTGTTTTAAGCAAAACCATCCCACCATAAGTATTCCTATGATAACCATGATGGTATAAGATGTGATAGTTTTCCCAAATAGTATAATATATGGAAACATATAATTTCCTCCTATCAAAAGAAAAGGTATCATGGATACCCTTATAGATTGCTTGCGATACTTCCTAATGTTCCTACAACACACAAAGCACAAGCAACAAATATACCACTTAAAGATGTTCCAATAATTGATAACACCATTCCAGCAGTAGCCATTCCTTTTTTTTCAGATTTTCTTCCTTTTACAGATAAAACAATTCCTACGATTCCTGCAATTAGTCCAATCCATGTGAATAGAAATGCGAATACTACTGAAATAATTCCTAAAATCAATCCTGTAACAGCGAGTGCATTTGACTTTTGTTCCATCGTACACCTCCCATCTTTATAAGAAGACAATCATCTCTTCCACTCATTAGAAGACAAAATAAAAGAGGGTATTACCCCCCCCCGTTTGCAAATGGAAAACTTTATTTTTCTCTCTGCAAACTATATTATGATTTCTTCTTATATGTTTAGTATAACATACCTTCCATATTTTGACAATTATTTGATTATAAAAAGACTGAATTTTTCAGTCTTATTCACCAATTTCTTTTCTATATGCTTCTAATACTGCATCTTCAAATAATTGTCTACATTCTGGTGTAATTGGATGTGCGATATCGCGGTATCCACCTGTTGCAGTCTTACGGCTTGGCATTGCGATAAATAATCCATTATCTCCTTGAATAATTCGAATGTCATGGATTGCAAAGCAATCTTCGATTAATACAGATGCGAATCCTTTCATTCTAGAGTCTTCTTTTTCTGTTACATGAACGTTTACAGATGTTATTTTCATAAGCGTTTCTCTCCCTTCAGTATATCCCATACAACTTCATTTTATACTATTCTAACTATAAAATCAATGATTATCCTAAAATTTAGGAACTAGTAGTCTATTTTTATGGTTTTGGTAATGACATCTGAATAGGAAAAGGACTTAATTTCATTGCTATGTTCTTTGGCTACTTCTACTAAAAAAACATGATTATAAAGCTCTTTAATGACAACATCGTATTTTTCAAATTTGTTACGTCCCAAATTATATTTGATCGTTACGATATCCCCAATATGATTGTGTAATTCTTGTTTGACTTTTTCAATGGTCAAAAAAACCCTCCTATCTTGGATAACCGACGTACATGGTCCCTTTGGTAATAATACCACCCATCCCGTCTTTTCCATATTTGGTATCTTCTAAAATACCTTTTAGATTAATTTCTTTAGTCGCATCTGCTAAACTCATTTTAGCAGCAACAATTGCTGGATCTAATGCATGAATATTCACACGTTTGGGGCTAGATGCGAAATTTGCACCTGCTTTAATGAGTTCTTCATAGTCTGATTGACATCCTCCAGCAATGATGACTAATTTTTCATGGCTATTTTCATATTTTCTCGCTTCTTTAATTGCCTCTACATAGTAAGCACTATTTTTATAGGAATTGATATCGTCTATTTTACCTCTTTTTCGATAATAAGCATCATGCCCTGTAATCACTACTATATTAGGATTATATTCTTCTAACAAATCCTGTATACGACAAGAAATATTGGATTCTTTTTCGAGTACACCTGCCGCCCATATATTGGCATCCTCATAATATTTTAAACATCTACTTAAATATTCATTGTCACCATCTATGTGCAGAATTTTACCTGGTAGATAGAAATAATCATTTCGATCTAAATTGACTGGTTTGATACGTTCCAAAAACGGTTCTTCTAATTCCACATCATCTTCTCTATCATAAGCCTTTAAATCCTCTTTTTCACTATCCGCATATAATCTTACATTTAAGCCCTTTAAATAATAAATGTCATCTTCTATTTTAATAATTTTAAATACCATATCATTATGATAGGAATTTCTGGTAACATAATCTCCTACTTTCAACATCATAATTTTCACCCAATAAAGTATATGATAAATGTTTGAAAATATGAAAAAGAACCTTGTTGAAAAAGGTCCATTTTTGATTTATTATGATAATTTAATTTTTTCCATAATCACTTAAATTCTTCTTTGCCTAATTCATCCTTTTAAGGCGTTAAGACAATACGGAATGTCATCTCTTTAGATGGGCTTCCATTATGGGCATTAAAAGAAAATATCCCTGTGTACGCCAAATAAGCATCAGATGCATAGAAATTTCTTAATACCCATGGAATACTAGCTGGTGGCAAAATAGAATAGTTAGTATACCAGCTAGATAGGCCCGCAAATTCCAATCTACTGAATGGTCCCATTTCTCCCGTCGCATCTCCTAATATGCGTGTATGATATGCAGTTCCATCTATACCTATTGTATACTTATCATAGTAAGCATTCCAAGCGTTATTGGCAAAAAAATCAGAATATAATGCGTTAAGCTCACTTAAGCCTCCAACACCAATTGTGGAATTCGCGTTATATCCCATGACATACTCGTATGTTCCACCACTCATGTCATAAATCCCTGTAATATTACCTGTTGTGGATAAGGCATGTCCTAATTCTGTATTATACCTATCGGTTTCATTGGCATAACCTGTTATATATATATTTGTACCAACGCCCATTTTTTGATTCATTCCATAAATAGAATGTGAAAGGTAAGCCACTGCTCCCCATTCGGTATTTTTCATCATGTGACTATCTAAATCTCTTTGATATTCATAACTTGTTTGAAATGCATTTCCTACACTAATATTTCTCCAACTGTAGACATTTGGACTTATGATTACTTTGGAAGCATCTGCTTGATTTTCCTCTGCTTCTTCTTTGGTTGTTGCTCCTTCATATCCTGTTTTAAATTTTCCAACCCAAAATCCATTTGCATGAAATGATAAAAAGGCAGGATGTGTCATATAATCCCCAACTTGGCAATTGCCAGATTCTCCTGATAATCCTTGTGTTCCATCTTCATTCATCGGGGTTGTACACTCTCCTTCTTGGGTATCTATCGTATTTTCTAATCCAAAGCGAATTGCAATACTATGTACTTTACTACCATCCATAATGGATGTGCTACTATAACCACCTAAATCCCATAGTTGATAACTATATTTTGGGATCCATACAAAATAACTTTCGATATTTTCTTCTGGAATGATTTCATTGTTTTCATATATAATGCTTTCATCTTTTAATATGACAGCATTAGCCCATTCTTTGTTTTCATACCGATACCATTCTTGTTTGATATTTGCCTTTTTTACTGTTCCATTACTTTCTATTATGACTGGAACTAAAACACCTTCTTGTGTCCTTGAATTTAGTCTTGTATTATGATTGGAATATAATACAGGGTCTGCTCCATTTAATAATGGCTCTTTGTAGTCTTCTAATTCTATCAATCCATTGCAGCGTTCACTTTCTACTACTTTAGGACTATCTTCTTCAAATCTTTTTTCAATACAATAATTCCC
>CARSXK010000012.1:0-35520 GCA_949065595.1 uncultured Bacilli bacterium | reverse complement strand
GTTCTACTGCCATATCCCATGTTTTAAATTTTAACTAGCACAACGCGTTATTATAATTAATAACTATATTAGAAATAACTCATCTATATTTTACATATAATAAGGTATAAAAATATCACAAAGAGGTGAAAGTCATGAATACTGATAATTACGATTGTGTTTTAGATTTTGTAATTCCAGCTGGTGCTACAGGCCCTGTAGGTCCTACTGGTCCCAATAGTTTAGTATCTTTAATTTCAACCTATTATAATAATGCAACAGCAACTGGAACGTTAACTATTTTATCGAATGCTGAAAATTTAATTCTTCCAACCAATTCTAATTTTTTTACCATTGATAATAATGGCATTATATTAAATGAGAGTGGATACTATGAATTTACCTTTTCTGGTCTATTAAAGGATAATTCAACAACTGAAAAGGCAAGTCTAACATTAAAAATAGATAATGATAACCTTATTATAATTGGTTTAGATTCAGAAAGTGAACTTTATTTTTCGAGAACAACGGTAACACAATGTAATAGATCGCAAAAAATAACCATCATGTTTCAAAAGGATAATAGTGCAACAGCAAGTGCAGAGAATGCATATTTATTAATAAAGAAACTATATTTTTAAATCAGTATTGATAGAAAGGAGATCAAATGGAACCACTTCATAATTCATATATATTAGACTTTGTCGTACCTGATGGGCCTACTGGTCCTGTAGGACCAAGTAATTTTTTAGAAACACAAATATATACCACTTATAATACCTCTAACACATCTGGTATGTTATCTATTCGTAATAGTTTAATTTTACCAAATAACTCTAATGTGTTTAGGGAATCTGGAAGTTATATATATATTGACGAAATAGGTTATTATGAATTTACAGTTTCTGGGTATTTAGCGGAATCAACAAATTCTAATAATACTTCCTTAATTTTAAAAACCAGCATGCAAAATGAAGCAGCAACCAATAATTTAATTACAATCCGCTTAAATAATCGTAAAAGTGAAAGTTACTTTTCTTATACAAGGATAGGAAAATATGGTTCCTTACAAAAGGTATCTCTCATTCTTAACAAAGCAAATAATTCAGATGCCCATATAAGCGAGGTTAACTTAACTATTAAAAAAATGCCATGGGCATATAATTAATTAAAATTTTTTCCGCCTATATATCCACGTCAAAATTTACAATGACATAGGAGCTAAAATTTCCTATGTTTTTTGTTATCTTTTTGAAAAATAAGATGTTATTAAGACGTAGCATGATTTAAAACACTAAAAAAGCCTCAAAAATTTAAGGCTTTATAATCTAAATGGTCGGGAAAACAGGACGAACTAGAAAGAAATTGATTACTACATAATCCACAGAAAACCGTGGATTTTTTCCGTTTCATTACGGAACATTCCTTTTTGAAACACTTAATTTTAGAAATTTTAAGTGCTGAATAAGTGCTAGAAAAGGAGGAATGTTCATGTCAGTTTTTAGAATTAACAAAGATAAAAATTATACAGTTATGAGTAACTATCATTTACGTGATAAAAATATATCTTATAAAGCAAAAGGACTACTGTCATTTATGTTAAGTTTACCTGATAATTGGGATTATTCTATGAATGGATTATGTAAGGTGAGTAAAGAAAACATTAGAGCCATTCGCTCTACTCTTCATGAATTAGAAGCATATGGATATTTAACAAGAGAACGTACCCAAAATGAAAAAGGACAATTTGGCTATAACTACTCAATCTATGAATATCCAACTATCCAAGTACCGCATACCCATAATCCGCATACGGATTATGCGAATACCCAAGATGACCTACAAATAAATACAAATGAAATAAATACGAAAAAACAAATAGATAAAGTAGATAAACACTTTCATCCCATTACAATGGAATTAATCGTTAAGAAATATTTAAAAGAAGATGATTTAGAACTTTATAAATATGACAACTTTATCAATGAAATGTTAGAAGAATATGAATATCGAGAAGTCATTATGACAGTGAACTATATTATTCAAAAATGGAAATCGAATAAAGGATTAGATGAAAATGGCGAAATCATTACCAATCAATATGGCTATTTCAAAAGTGCTTTGGAAAGTAATTTACGAAAGATAACACAAGATATTGAATTATGGGAGATTGAGCCATGAGTTATGCGATTTTTAGAAGTGAGCCAATTCAGACACTTTCTGATCTAGCCCAAATTGGTAGCCATAACAAACGTGAAAAACAAGCCTATAAAAGTAATCCTAATATCCGATTAGAATTAAGCAAAGATAATATTGATATTGTTCCATGTAATAATAGATATGTAAAACAATTCTATGAAATCACAAAAGAATATAGGAAAGAACATGATGAGAAAATGAAAACAACACGAAAGGAAAGGCAAAAATCTTTCCGTGATATGGTAAATGATTCTAAAAGTGTTGTTGCTGATGAGTTGCTATTTACAAGTGATAAATCATTTTTTAAAGATATGACTAGAGAAGAAATCATCAAATGGGCAAATACTTGTATGGATTTTGTTTATCAAGATTTGGGATATACCAAAGAACAGGTATTGCATGCCACTATCCACATGGATGAGAAAACACCACATCTTCATTGTGTCGTTGTTCCACTAGTTCGTAAATTGGATAAAAGAACAAATAAACAAAAATATAGCATTAGTAAGAAACAATATATTAGAGATAAAATCCATTTAAGTGAATTACAGGACAAATACCATGATAGAATGGTTAAAAATGGCTTTGATTTACAAAGAGGTATCAAAAATAGCGATAATATACATCTTTCTATGAAAGAAATGAAAAAGATGACTCGAAAACAAGATAAGAGATTAGAACAACAAGAATACCGCTTAACAAGTATCTATGATTCTCTTTCTACTAAAATCAATAATCGAAAATATAAAATCATTGGTAATAAAGTCCAAATGGATAAAGACACTTTTTATGAAGTTGAAAAATTTATGAAACAAGCAAAAGCAGTTATTGAAGAAACACCTAAAACAGTGGCTTTGTATTACGAATTATATAACTATACCAAAAACTACAAAGATTTAGAAAAGGAAAAACAAAATATTCAATATGAAGTAAATAATCTTAAACATCAAAATGAGAAATTACAACAAGAAAACAATTCCTTGCATACTCTCTTACATCATATTCTACAAACTTTAAAATTTATGTTCCGTAAAATCCTACATTTAGGTACTGAAAAAGAAAAGGACATTGTAACAAATGAAATCATTGACTACTATAATCATGATTTTTATAATAAGCAAGATGTAAAAGATATTTGTAAAAGTACTTCAAAAGAGGAAGAAATCAATCAAAGATTGAATTTCTGTCATGAAAAAGATTGGGAAAGAGAATTTTAGTTGGAAATATATGGAATATTTTGTCAAAATATGTTACAATTTAAACAGATTTAGCAGTATTAGAATCTATGATTTTAATGCTGTTTTTTAGTAGGTGGTAAGTTTATGAATGGTAATGATACATGTCCATGTGGAAGCAAAAAAAAATATAAAAAATGTTGTCAACTAAAACCTGATTTTTATGATTCGAAAAGTTTTCCTCAAATAGCTGCCAACACATTATCATACTTAAATAAATTCAAAATCAATTGTATTTATCCAATAAATTCAAAAACGCTATGCCAAGATAAAAATACTATTGGTTCTCATAGTTTACAACAAAACGGAGTTCTAAATATAATTAGTAAAAATAATCATGTATACTATCCAAATACAAATTTTGATGACTATTCAAAAACATATCTTAAACTGGACAAAATTGGTATAAAAAAGGTAACAAAATTCTTTTGTTTATGCTCTAACCATGATACACAATTATTCTTACCCATTGAAAAAAAATGTTACAATCCTAATAACAAAGAACAAAATTTTTTATATTGCTATAGAGCATTTTTATTTTCATATTTTAGAAATTATAATGTATATTCATATTATAAACAATTAGAAAAAAAGTATAATCTATTCAGTAATGAGTTTTTATATCATAATTATTCAGAAATTTCAAACATGTATCATACTTTCAAATCGACTTTAAAAATATTTAATGGTATTTATATGAGAAATGATTTTAATGAATTAGAGTACAAAATATTTTCATTCTCTCAAGTTTATTACTTTTCATGTACTGGAATTGCTATTTTCCCATTAACCATTTTTGGAAAAAATATGCCTAAAAACTATAAATCTTGCTTTATTACAGCAATCCCAAACAATGATAAATTTTATATTATAATTGGATATTTGAAAAGAGATAAAAAATATAATGAAAAATTTCTACAAGATTTAGAAAATCTTACAGAGGAAGAAATAAAAAAAATATTTAATATACTTATTCCATTATGTACTGAAAACATCGCTATAAGTCCAAAAATTATTGATAACTGGTCTGAAAACGCTAGAAAACAGTTCAATGCACTATTAAGATACGAAAGTATACCAAAATTAATACAAGTTAAAGGTTCTATTTACTCTTATATAAATCAAACTCATTATAACTTATTTTTATAACATTTTAAAATACCATTTTAGTAACACACTACGATATTGGCAAGCCAATAACGGTGTGCAAAGGGAATCTTCCCTTTTGAAACCCTTATATAGAAGTTAGCAAGCCTAACTTCTTTTTTGGCCTAATGTGAATCACTTCACATCCTCTTTGATTTGATAAAATGGTACACATGAAGATAATATCAATGGATCATAGGAAGTTACATCAATATTATACTTATTCTTTAGCACACAAATGGATTCATTCACCATATTAGAAATTTCAGTTTTACTGTAATGAAACTCATCACATAAAACTGCATTTACCAAATTATAATAACTTGTATTCTCATTTCTAAAATATTTTAACCACAACATTGCATAATGAGCCATTTCTTCTACATATCGATTTTTACGAAATTCCTTTTCCTTTAATGTGATTAACCTTACCTTCTCCAAATCTTTACCACTTATCTCATCCCTAGTTCCTTTATAAGGATCATTCTGATACACTCTATCTCTCCTTCTAATATTCCATACATCTTGAATGGATTATATCACAATTATACATACATAGTGTATGCTTGTCAATAAGGAGCGTGGTGTATGAAAATAGTTGCTAATGATTATAAAGAAAAAGAAGTAATGAAAATATTAAGAGAATGGACAGGCAAGAAGCAACCTGACTTTGGAAAAGACATTGGATTAAGTGGAATGACTGTTCAAGGTTATGAAAGAGGCACTAGAAGATATACATTTGAAACCTTAATGAAAATTGCTAAAAAATATGGTTATACAGTTACAATAGAAAAGAAATAGTTTTGTTGGCTATTTCTTTTTCATTTCATTTTTATTATAAAAGGCTTTGGTTTCCTCAAATAATCTTGGAGCAAATTCATCTAATAATTGCCAATTTTTAATAAAATCTAATACGAAATCTCTTCCATAGTTCTCTATCATATACTTTCCCATTAAATACGATGTTGGATAATTATTAGGGGCATTATTAAAGTCATTTTTTAATTTTTCATAAGTACAAATAATTTCAGTACCACTATAATCCTGACCTGACAAATTTGTCGCTAGTGCTTCAGAAAACCATATATGTCCACGTGAATTATTTTCCCCTAACAATTCATGATGACATATATGGGCAAATTCATGTAAAATATTTTGCATTTGATCTTCAATCGTTTCATTTCTATGAGAACTTAACTCTCGACAAAGACTTAATTCTAGCATATTAATATTGTCATCCATAGTATCAGCTATCATCCAATCATGATAAGTTTCCCCCATTTCCTCAAGATAAGGTATTAAGTGTTTCTTATAATCATCGATTGAATAATAGATTTTGACAATGACTTTTCGACTAATGTTTTCTAAACCAAAGAAATTCATGATTTCTTTAGATTTTGATTCTAATGTTGTAATTAATTGTTGAATGTTTTCATCATTATGATTATAGAAAATAATAAATTGATTATTTTCATATTGCGTATTTAAGTTATTCATTATTTTAAATCACCATAATTACATACCTTAAAATCAAGATTGAGAACATTATCATTATCATCTACATCAACCGCTAAAACAAACTCCTTTGTTTCATCTAACAATACCTTTAAGAAACTAGGTTCTAACATAATTGTATTGGTAAAACGTTTTGGTTTACTAATCAAATCCTGTATTGTCATCCAATAGGTATTATTTTCCTCAAACTGTTTGATTTCGCCACTATATTCATGTGCTACGTAAGTATGAAAAATAAAACTTCTTGTAGGGTAATTCACATACATTATCCCACGTGAAATTGGATTCTCAACGATGAGTCCACTTTCTTCCTCAAATTCACGAACAACTGCTTGCATTTCGGTTTCATTATCCTCTATTTTTCCACCTGGTATATCATAATATCCTATACGATTAACTTTATGCTCTATACAAACAACTTTATCATTTTCTATCAAAAAACTTACTATATTTTCCATATTGACATCTAATCCTCTCTAGGTAATTTACTATAATCGTACTTTTCTGCACTCATTTCCAAATCATCATAAAGTTGTTTCACATCTGCTAATATTTTCTCGATTGGATATATTTCTTGGTAATAATCATATTTTTCTAGCAACATCATCATATGATGTAATTTTGTGCGACATTTTGCCACATTATCTCTTTTTTGATAAGAATCTTCCAATAAATCGAGTTGTGATTGTTGATACTTTTCTATCATATTTTTTAAATCCCTAGTTGATTTTTTATCTAGCGGATCATTTTGTGTTTTAAACATATTCACCACTTGATTGTATCCTGCTGCTTTCAGTAGTAACTCTAAACTTAAATCTAGCTCCTCTGCAATTTTTCTTAATACTTCTACATCTATCTTTTTAATTTTTCCATTTTCTATATCATTTAAAGTAGAATGATGGATACCGATAATTCGTGCTAATTTTCTTTGAGAATATCCTTTCTTCTCACGAGCACCTAACAATATCAATTTTAAATCATACTTTAAATTATTTCCATCCATGATACCACCTCTACATCATTTTCTTTTGCTTTTCTTGGTTATTCAAATAATTTTGAATATTGATAATATCTGTTTGATCCTTTGGTGCATTTCTATTTATCTTATAATCTAAAATACTTTGTAATGATTCTACAGGATAGCCATCCTTAAAATCTCTATTGAACTCTTGCTTATCATTAACAACAACTTCTACTAAATCATTTAATTGATAAAATCCACAATCATTTTTAGAAGCTAAATCTATATTGAATTTTACTTTCATATTTTCAAACAATTCTGTTGATACACATAAATCTAAATCTTTAGCCTGTTCTCTTAATCCGTATAAAAGTAAACATCCACTTGATAAAATATAGTATTCTTCCTTTGGTAATTCTAAACTATCTACTAACTCTAATAATTGTTCCTTATTCATAAAAAATCCTTTCTTTATCGGCTTTATACAACAATCATATCATACCCAAAAATATTTTTCAATAAAAAGTGGCGGATTTTCTTGACAATATTGTAGTTACGTTCTATAATGATACTGTCGGATAAATTCGACAGTATAGAGAGGAGGTGAATAATGTCCTGTATCGAGTTATTAAACATCCTATCAAAACCATGGGCTAATGTTCAAGATATTATGAAGATTATGAATTGTGGTAGAGATAGTGCTATTAAAATGCGAGATACCATCATAGATGAGATTCATAACTGTGGAAAAGAAGTTCCTAATGGAAAAACAATAGTTGTTCCTATGCAATATATTGTGGAAAAGTTGAATCTTGATTTAGAATATCTCACAAAAATGGCAAAGTTAGAACAGTATTTAGAAGTAATAGCGAATGATACGGCAGTCAATTATGCCAGTATATCAAAATAAGAAAACAAAGAAATGGAAATTTCGGACTTATGCAGAAGATGTTTATGGAAATCACAAACAATTTGAGAGAAAATGGTTTAATACCAAAAAAGATGCTTTACAGGCTGAAAGAGAGTTCAAACTATCCGATAGAACAGAAATATCGAATCTACTCTTTAGCGAACTATGGACAGTATATAAAGAGCATATAAGCTTAAAATTGAAACAACAATCTTATCGTTCTGTTGTTAGTAGATTCAATAACTATATTCTTCCTTATTTCAAAGACTACAGATTAAATAAGATTACCAATAGTGTTTATATCAAATGGCAACGTATAATCGAAGAAAAGGGCTTTAAACACAAATATAACAGTAGTTTACACGGTGCTATGGTAACGATATTAAACTACGCAATGAAATTCTATGGACTCAAACAAAATATTGCAAGCATGACAGGTAATTTTAAAAGAAAAACGGACTTAAAAAGGAATGTGGATTTTTGGACTTATGAAGAATATCAAACATTTATATCTGTTGTAGAGGATCAAGTTTATAGAACATTCTTTGAAACACTTTATTACACAGGATTACGGCAAGGTGAATGTTTGGCTCTTACTTGGAATGATTTCATAAATGATTCTTTAGATATTAATAAGACTATTTCCAAAGAAAAGAAAAATGAAAAGTATATTGTAAATACTCCTAAAACTTTAAGATCGATTCGAAAAGTAAAAATTGATAAAGATTTGGTTTTACAATTACAAGAACTAAAAAAATTCTATCAATCATGTGTAGGTTTTGAAGATAATTGGTATATCTTCGGTGGAATAAATCCACTTGCACCCACAACAATTGGTAGAAAGAAAGATAAGTATTGTACTTTAGCAAATGTCAAAAAAATAAGAATACACGACTTTAGGCATAGTCATGCATCCTTACTGTTATCCAAGAATGTACCTATTATAGTTATTTCCGAACGTCTAGGTCATTCTGATATCAATATGACACTCAATACTTATTCCCATATGATTCCAAATGATGAAGATAAAGCTATCGACATCTTGAATCATTTAAAACAAAATCTATAAAATTGCTAAAAACTTAATAAATTAAGTGTTTTTTAAGGGCTATGAGTAATCAATTATTATAAAAGCCTTGAATTTCAAGGCTTTATAATCTTAATGGTCGGGAAAACAGGATTTGAACCTGCAACCCCTTGGTCCCAAACCAAGTGCTCTACCAAGTTGAGCCATTTCCCGAAGTATGGTGCGCTCGAAGGGATTCGAACCCCTGACCTTTTGGTTCGTAGCCAAACACTCTATCCAGCTGAGCTACGAGCGCAGGCACGTTCTTCATAAATAGAAAAAGTCACCATCTAAATTATTAAATGGTGGCTCCGAGTGGAATCGAACCACCGACACAGGGATTTTCAGTCCCTTGCTCTACCGACTGAGCTACAGAGCCAAAACAAATGGCGGTTCCGACGAGAATCGAACTCGCGATCTTCTGCGTGACAGGCAGACGTGATAACCGCTACACCACGGAACCATTTGGTTGCGGAGGATGGATTTGAACCAACGACCTTCGGGTTATGAGCCCGACGAGCTACCAAGCTGCTCCACTCCGCGATATTGAATTTATAAAATGGCGGAGAAAGAGGGATTCGAACCCCCGCGCCGTCGCCGACCTCCCGGTTTTCAAGACCGGTCCCTTCAACCAGACTTGGGTATTTCTCCAAAAAATTGTATCATACTGTAAGTTCCTCGATACGTATTTGATTATAACAAAATATTTTTCTTATTGCAATACATTTTATTCAATTTATGAAAAAAGATTACTCATATTGACAATGAAAATCTATTTTTAAAAAATATGAAACTATTTCAAATTGATATTCCAAAATAAAACCCTATTTGATAGAGTTAAAATATCTCTCAAGACACACTAGATAATTTGCTTATGTTACGAGAGACAAAAACAACTTATTAGGCAAAATAAATAGTTAGTAATAATTTATTAGCTGACTATAGTATATTATATATTCATATCTTTTATTAATTGTTTTTTGTCTAAATAATTCTTTTTGTACCACTCTATAAATTGTTCTTTAGCTGAAATATGTCCGTCTTTTCGATTGATTCTTTCTTCATCGGTCATCTCTGCTAATGTTTTAACAGAATTTTTTGGTTGAAATACATACCACAAGTCTGAACGCATTGCTTTATTTTCCTCTTTTTTCATATGTTATGATTCCTTCATCTCTTCCATAGAAACAAGAAAATTCTGTTCCATCATAGAAAATTAAGCAATCTAAAAATTGACAACTTCTATCTCTAACATCTTTTAATGTATTTAATAATCCATCTATATCCCTAACGATTCCACTTCGTCTTACAAATGCACCAGGGTATTCACGATTATTGGGGTAATTATGAATGTTAAATCTCGAATCAATTACAAAACAAGGTTTTCCTAAAATTTGATAAGCATGTATTGCTTTACTCTTTGAAACAGTTTCTATATCATTCACTTCTGGTTCTTCAAAATCCATTTTTATAATTTCAATAGGTATCTGCTCTCTATTAAATCTTTCTTCAATTTCAAATCCTTTATTTATATTTCCTGTTACAAATGTTAATATTTCCATACCACATCTCTCCTTTGTTAATTACATTTTAGCAAAAGAAGAGGAAATATATGTGTCAGTTATAAAAATTTCCCAATCATTTTATATTTTTAATTCTATTAATATAAAAAATTCTTATTTCTTCCTTTGATTCGCAATAGGCGGCTACTCCCCATTCTGATCCGAGCAGAAGTAAATCATAAGGATGAATTATCCTTTCTGATATATTTTTTTGATCTTTAGAATAATACTCTATAAAACATTTGTCTTTTTCCTTAATCGCTCTATTTATCAAATTAAAGAAATTTTTATTTTTTACTTCAATTTTATTTGGTGTTATAAATCTTTTAGGAATATTTATATTTTGGTTTAGTACATATCCTCCATATGGACCTTTAATAGTATCGATATAAATTCCTGCTTTTTCAACTTCATTTTTATACACTCGAATCATTCTCGGATTAACTTCTAGTTTTTTGGATAATTCAGCTATGCTATATTTTTTTCCTGAACTTAAATATTCAAGCATTGTTAACACATTACTAATTTTAGACATATAGCCCCCTAATTTTAATACAATCTATAAACATAATTCTAAAATAACTATTAAAACAATTTACTCTTTTCACACGTTCATTGATGTTGTCAATGTACAAGTGTGTTTACTAAATTGACAGCATCAATTAAATTTTTATAAATTTTTTACCATAATTTTGGGATTATTAAAACTCGAAACATAAAAGTTCGAGTTTCCTATCAATCTGGTGCCTAAGGCCGGACTTGAACCGGCACGGGATTTGACTCCCGCAGGATTTTAAGTCCTGTGCGTCTACCAATTTCGCCACTCAGGCACGATGGTGTCCCGTTGGAGATTCGAACTCCAGACCCTTTGATTAAAAGTCAAATGCTCTACCGGCTGAGCTAACGGAACATAATAATAAAAAATGGCTGCCTCGGCTAGATTCGAACTAGCGCAATGCCACAGTCAAAGTGTGGTGCCTTACCGCTTGGCTACGAGGCAATCTAACCAAATAAAGTGGTGGAGGGAGATGGATTTGAACCATCGAACCCGAAGGAACAGATTTACAGTCTGCCGCGTTTGACCACTTCGCTACCCCTCCAAATATGGTGCCGAAAACAGGAATCGAACCCGTAACCTACTGATTACAAGTCAGTTGCGCTACCAATTGCGCCATTTCGGCAAAAAAATAATGGTGGGCGATGTAGGACTCGAACCTACGACCCCCTGCTTGTAAGGCAGGTGCTCTAACCAACTGAGCTAATCGCCCATGTACTGGACGTAATTAACTATATCATTTCTATATTTATTTGTCAATAGAATTTATTTTATTTTTGCCATTTTTTATATTTTCTTCTATCCAAAATGGTAACTTGTATGCCAATGTTCGAAATCCAGATTTTGTTTCTACAATCTGTCGTCTTTTTCTTTTTATTCGGTTGCGATAAGAAATATTTTTGATACTTAATTTCATTTGATACTCTTTTTCGTCCACATCTAATATTTTTACATTAATGATTTCCCCCACTGAAGCAAAACGAGATGGATCTCTCACAAAACCAGTAGATACTTCTGATATATGTATTAATCCAGTATAATATTCATCAATATGAACAAAAATACCATACGGCTCAATCCCACTTACTGTTCCCTTAATTATTTTACCTTTTTCATACTTTTCCATGGACGACACCTCTTGCCCATTATATCATAAAATTATAACTTAAAAAAGTGTTTACGAAAATCAATCATTTTTGTATAATATAAATGGTGATTGCATGACAGTAGAAGAAAAAATTATAGATATCATTGATACCTTACGTCCTTTTCTAATCAATGATGGTGGAAATATTGAATTTATAAAATATGAAAACAACATTGTTTACATTCAGATGATGGGGGCTTGTTCTAATTGTGAGATGATTGATTTTACTTTAAAAGATGGGATTGAAATGGCTATTAAAGAAGAAGTCCCAGAAGTAAAGGAAGTTATAAATTTAAAAAGTATAGAAGAATAAAATTCTATATTTTTTTTATCCATTCAATTTCAGGTAAAGTAACTATATTCCCAATAAAAATATATAGTTTTTTAAGTAATATTTCATATTCATTGATATGTTCAATTGCTGGAATAAGTAGTTTTTCATCTTTATTATAGTGCATGATATCTTCATATAAATCAAAATAAAAAGAGGGATAGAGCATTCGAATAAAGAACATTAAATATTCATATCTTGTTAACACATTGTGACTTAAATAATATTCAATATCATCCCAAATATTTTTGTTGGTTATAAATGATTCTTTAAAATACTCACAGGCATCTCTTATTTTTAAATCAACAATAAAAGATAGCGGATTATATAAGTCAAATACTGTTTGCGTTCTTTTGATTCGTTTATGAGAAACTACTAAATTTTTATAGTCTAATTTGGTTTGATTCAATAAACTAATTCCTGTTTCAGCTAGTCCTACAAAATAACTAAAGCTATCACGAATGATAGGATGGCTTTTTCCAAATTGATTGACTTGGTATTCAAAATAGTCTATTTTTTCGCTCCATAATTTTTCCCAATTGTCATGACGAACTTCACTTTGGTAAGGTATATTGCTTGTCATATTAGAAAAAGAAATCAAATGTTCCATGGTAATTTTTTCTTCCAATGCATAATTACTTTTGATGAGGATATAAGGTATATTGTTAATGATTGTTACAATCTTTTTTTCTATATTAAATATAATTTGGTGACAATATACCCCATATTTCCATAAATTAACACTTAAATTATAAATGGCCTCTACTTGATTCAAATCTCCATCATATGGATAAAGAGCATAGTACTGATTTTGAAGCGTAAATTTATATACGCCCTCTATTTGGTGAATATTTTCTATGGATAAATGGTAGTAGTATTGTAATGCATTTTTCATATATTCACCTCTATTTCAGTTTATGATACAGGCATAAAAAAAAGACTATTCGTCTTTTAGAAGCAAATCCTTTATGGCTTGGTATTTTATCTGATATTGTAAGATTTGTTGTTTTAATCGGTTATTTTCTTCTTGTAATTCTTGATAACTTTCAATATCTATTAATGTCTCATCCAAAATCTTAAATGTATCTATTTTGGCATCCTGCACATCTTCTATCTCTTCTGATACTGCATTATGCGAAATGGGTACAATACTCCTTGTCTCTAGCTCTTCCTTCATCCAAAAACATTTTTTATTGTCTATCTGAAATGGACATGCCTGTTTCAATTGATTGAGTAAATTGATTTTATCACTTACTGTAAATTCTTTTGGCTCTTCTACTGCCTTTTTTTCCATTTGATATGAAACTGTTACAGGTTTTTGCACTTGTTCAACTAATTCTGTATTATCCTTTTCTTCTGGTTCTCCACTTAAAATTTGTACAAGTGAGGATAGTAATTTGAAACTTCGTGCACTCATTACTCTAATTCCCTGAATGGTTTCTAGATTGGCATCTTCAAATGAAAGAATTTGGTTTCTTTTGATTTCTCTAAGCATCTGTTTGACTACCATCTGCATATTTTGCCATTCCCAATCGTTAGACAAATTTTTAGCAATTGGCTGCCCCAATTCTTCCATTACTTTTACCACATATAATGTCATAAAATTCTTTTCATCAATTTCATGAAATGTATAGATTAGATAGTAGTCATTCTGATATTTAAAATAACGTACCAATTCTGGGTTTATTTTTTTATTGTTTGAATCACGCAAAAAAATTCTATTCACACTATCCTCTCCTTTATTCTTCTTACATTATATCAGATATTTTTATAATTTCAATATAATTTCATAATTTAACAGGTGCAAGCCAATTCAAAATAGTTGTATTCCGTAGGATTCCATACAAAATAACTAATATAATAGTAACAAATAACCATTGTTTCGAAATTTTAGAAGTTAATTTATCTTGTTTTTCAAATCCCCAACAAATCAACTGATATTGAAAATAAAATAGGAGAAAAGGGAAAAATAGAAAACCAAGCATATTGTAGCGAAATGCTTGATAAAACTGAAAATGAAGTAAGGCAAGTATACTTCTACTGATGCCACATCCTGGGCAATAAAAACCTGTTATTTTATGAAAAAGACAAGGAAATAAAGGAATATGATTGGCATCAAAAAAGTATAACAATATTCCGATTGATGGAAGTATTATTACACTCAATATTTTTTTCATTGCATCACCGCAAGATCATTTAAGTCTGATTGCATAATACAATAATTTATGATGTCGAATCCAAATAGACTAAGAATCAAATATAAAATAGAATTGTCACTTGCCCGCATACCAGCTACTTGTTTTGATTCATAAAGTAATTTTCCTATTTTATAACTCCAATATATTTTATAAATACCACAAGTAAGTAATGTGAGCAAAATTGCTACCAAACCATACATACTACTGTCTTCAGATATTTTTCCAGTATCATCTGATATTGTAAAAAACCATACAAGTCCATATAGTCCGCAGGTAAGTATGGTCACTAATAGATTTATTGTCAAACTTTTTTCTTTTATCATTTTATTCCCCATTTAATTTTCTTTTGAACACCACTTACGGCAATTTTCAATTCTTAATCCGTTATCACCTTGTTCTTTATCATATGCAAAAGATTGTAATTGTTCGCATGGAAAATCATCACACTTACCACAACAAGCAATTTCTTTACTTTCGCAACAATTTTTAACTGGACAAGCATCTGCCCAAAATGGTTTATCTATATTTGTACATCCTGTACACATTTTTTGTTCTAAATAATTGCAGTTACTACAGTCAATTCCACATCTAGATGGAACATCTATTTTTTCTTTTACATCTAACATATTTATTTCTCCTTCTTGCTACTTTATTCAAAATACCTTATCTGCATTTTTTCTTTTACAATTTTTATCGTTTCTTCTGCCATTTCTTTGGCTTTTTTTGTACCCTCTTTTAGGATTATATCTACTTCCTCTGGATGCTTTAAATAATAGTTTCTTTTTTCCTGAATGGGTTTTAAAAATGCAAGCATATTAGCAATTAATTCTTTTTTGCAAGCAACACATCCTCTTGCCCCACTTTTGCATTCTTTGCATACTGTCTTTAGATTGTCCTTATTTACAAGTTTATGATAATAATAAACCATACAAATGTCAGGGTTAGCTGGATCATCCTTTTTTTTCTTTTCAGGATCTGTAATGGCTCCCATGATTTTTGTACGAACGGTTTCTTCTTCATCAGAAAGAAAAATTGCATTGCCTAAACTTTTTCCCATTTTTTCGTTACCATCTAATCCTTTGATTCGTGTATTTTCACTTAATATCGCTTCTGGTTCTAGTAATGTTCCCCCATAAATTTTATTGAATTTACGAACAATCTCACGACATTGTTCTAATAAAGGCAATTGATCATCACCACATGGGATATATGCTCCATGAAATGCTGTAATATCAGCAGCTTGACTCACAGGATACCCTATGAATCCATAAGTAATCCCTTCTCCATCATTTCCGAACAACTCTTTTTTTTGCTTCATTTCCGATTTCACAGTTGGATTACGATAAAGACGCGCGATGGTAACTAAATTGGAGTAGAATACGGTTAATTCGGCAATTTCAGGAATCATGGATTGTATAAATATATTGGTTTTGTTAGGGTCAATTCCACATGCTAAAGCATCGATTGTAATTTCTCTTACATTTTTTCGTACTTTTTCAGGTTGATGAAAATGGTCTGTAAGTGCCTGTACATCCGCAATTTCTAAAAAAAATGGGTACTCCTCTTCTTGCAGTTTTTTCCATGTTTTAACCGCTCCAAAATAATGCCCTAAATGCATATTACCTGTTGGACGAATCCCAGTTAAAATGGTTTTAGTTTTCATTTTTATCACCTACTTTTCGTTTCATTTAGTATATCATATATTTTTAAAATCGAAAATATGTTGTTATTTTATTCTAGAAATATTTATACATTAGAAAACTAGAGATATTTATTTTTTCTCTAGTTTTCATTTTTTCGATTGGTTTGAAAGTTCGCATATTTTTTCTTTTCTTCCATCATATATTCAGTTATATTGGTTTCAATTTCATTTAAAGCATCTTTTTGTATATTGGAAAGCGCTACCACTTCTTTGGCAGTATCAATATATATTTTTCCCCATATAATTCCCATATTTACTTTTAAGTCGTTAAATAAATCTGGTGTTATGGAAAGAAAGAAATATCCAAATAATAATCGTTTTTGAGCTAAAATCAATCTACGATTGGTAAGTACACATATATAACTGGTAATGATATCTAATGGATTATCATTTTTTTGTGCCGCAAAGACATATAATACCTGTTCTTTAGGATTTAAGTGTTTTTCAACTATTTTAGAATGGGCTTTCATTCTCCACGCGATAGTCAATCGATATCTTTTTTTAAAGGCCTTTGCTTGTTTGTATACTGTATTATTCATAAAACCTCCATTTATTTTATATACTGATTTGTTTTTAAAAACATTTCATATTCTTCTTTTGTCATTTGATTGGTTTGAGAGACAATCATTCCGTTTTCAACTATCATTAATACAGGATAGGTTGGTTCTACTGTATATCCAATCGTTGATAAAAAGGTACTATAATTTTCATTGCTTCCTGTTTCGGCAATATCCATATATAAGATATTGAGATTATGTGCTCCAATCAATGGTTTTAATATATTTCTTGCCTGTACACTTTTTTCACCAGTTTCACCAATCATAATTAAGCTTCTTTCCCCACTATTCCATATGGTCTGGAATGTATTATAATCCAAATATTCAAATGCTAAATGAGCATCCGATGGGATAAGCAAGTGTTTTTGAAATAACGCAAAGACAACATTTTCATCAGCATACCCACTGAGTTGTCCAATCACTTTACCATTTTTGGTAATTACAATATAAGGCGTTCCAAATGTTTTACTATCTAATCCAAATTTCTTTAGAATTTTTTGTAATTGATTTGGGCTATATTGATCGGTATTGATAGAATAATAAGTCAATTGGTATTCTTCCCCTAATGTATCAGTAATCGGTTTTAGTAAAGTGCAGTAATGACAAGTTGGTCTAGAAAAATAAAATATTTGTGTTTCTTCTTGATTGATTTGTTCTTCCATATCTTTGAGTAATTTTTTAACCTTAAGATTTCCAACAAAGTAGATTCCAATTGTAAAAATAATGAGCGCTGAAATAATACCTATCATAATCCATAATTTTTTCTTTTCATCCATAAAGATTCACCATCTTTCATATATATCATTATACTGCTATATTAACTACTGTAACACAATTTTCTTGGAATTGTTTTTTAATTTCAAACAAGATTTATATTTACAATTGGATTGGCTGATTCACTTTAACTTGTGATTTCCTCATCTTCCCAAATACCTAAACGATGTTTAAAAATCATATCTATTTCTTTGGTATCATATTCGCAAGGATCCCATTCTACGCCATAATTCCTGAAAGCAGAAAGCATTAGTTCTATTTTTAGCCATTGTCCATCATTAATGAGTTTTAACAATCCTGCTATTCTATCAACCATATATTTATTTAATCTTTTCATGTCTTCTTGTGAAAGTTGATGGTTCGCATGCATATCTTCAACTGGTCCATTTCTAAAAACATAGTGCGTTAAGGCCTTTGATATCCAATCGATATTGTTTTTACCTATTAATCTTTCTTTAGAGTCCTGATTCAATTTTTTAAAAGATTCTAAATTATTTTCTTCCAGTCTTTTATAGAGATATTTAGCCGAATTTTGTTTAATACCCCATTTATTTCTTTTACTAATCACTTCTCCTCCATTGATACTATATAAATCTGCAATCAAATTATTGGGGATATGTTCATCTATAAATAAGGTTTCTAACTGTTCTTTGGTAATCCCATTCCAATTTAATTGTTCTCCATTTTCTTTTTTCTGACATAGCTCCTGATATGTATAAATCATATATAACCCTCCAACATTTACACTATTATAACATGTATTTATCTATATCTATCCTTTTCTTTTCAAAATAAGTATATTTCCATGTTAAGACACAAGCTTTCCAGTTCTCATCCCTGTATAACAAGCAGTTAGAAATACATAAGTAAAAGCATAATTGTTTTTGAATTTTAAAAGGATATCACCCTATTTTTTATATTTACCACCTTCATTTTAAGGCATTAAGCTATACTTTTTAAATTTTTTGCAAACAAAGTTTACATCCCTGACTCATTGAAATTATACCTTATTAATAAAATCTTACTTTATGGGTTTTAAATTATAATCTTTCCTTTATTTCAGGAAATAAATCATAAAGATTATAACCTAATAAATCGTCAAAATATTTTTTTAATTTATAAGTTTCTTTAATATGATATTGTGTATTTTCATATACGCCCCTTCTAATCATAACTTCAATTAGTCTTTTATCAACTGTATTAACAACTTTAGTACACATCAAGTCGCAAAGATTGATTATTTTTTCATACTCTGAATATTTATGATTTTTTATAAATTCAGTCCTAAAAGGAATATCTGATGGAATTCCACCTGCTGTACAATAAATGTCATTATTTAAGTAAGAATGTATTAAGCATATATTACAGTATTCTTCATCATATCCAAGACTTTTTAAATAATTATACCCACCTATAACATGAGAGTTATTCTCCCCAATGGATTTTCCAATATCATGTATATATCCTAATGTTTTGGCGAATTCAACATCTAAATTTAAAGCCTCTGCAATTTTCCCAGCACAATTTCCAACACAAATCGAATGAATAATCCAACCATCAGATTCGGTTTGTCCCTTCGCATTTTCTAACATTTCTAATGCTTTAACACTCGAAAGTTTCATAATAATTCTCCAATCTTTTATTTAAACTATATTTACAATAAGAAAGTCTATTATTTATAACATAGTAAATCTTATAAAAACATTTTAACAAACTAATGCCACTCTGGCAATTCACTAAATTACTATTTTACTTTTTTATACGAAAGAACATATCATAATGATATGCCCCTTAAATTGTTATTTTACTTAATAATTGATAATAATAAATCCATTAGTTCTTGTTCAGTAATATTTGTAGTTTCAATATCAAAGTTGATTCCTAATTCATAATAAATAATTTTAAATGGATATCTTATAATATCTGCTCCAGAATATGTTCCATCTTCTCTAGTAAATACCATTTCTACTTTTTTGTTTTTAGAAGTTAGTTATGAAAACTAATCTTTACCATCTGCAAGTCTTACTTTTTCTACAGATTGCCACCATACAAATGCATATGCTCTATTAATATGGACACATCTTACATCGACTGGTGCATAGTATGGATAACGAATTCCCGCTCTTAAACCTCTAACATCATTTGCCTCACTACCTTTATGAGAATAGGAATCATTTGCTCCTTGTGTACAATACCAATCCGTAAATGGACATAATACATCTTGAATTCCATCTCTTCTACTGGTATCACCCTTTTTCATTCATTTCACCTTCGTTCATTTTTTCAAAGTATTTTTTGAATGGTAAATAAATTCCTACTTCATCTAAATTTTCATAGATAGAAATACCTTCTGTTGCAATGCAAACAATTGCACTACCAATTAAGAATAGATTAATCTGAATAAAATAATCAATTACAAAACCTAATAATAAGGCAACAAACCATGCGATTTTTTTGATATACCCATCTCTTGAAATAGATGAATTTACTGTTTTATGTTTAAAAGCTTTTAGATAGCCTGTAATGACATCTGTAAAAATAAATATTCCACATAATAGAAATAATGTTTTGGGCTCATTTACATTCATCAATTTTTCTATAAATTCTTCCATTTGATTTCCTCTTTTCCATGTAAAAGATAGAGATTTGCAAATTCATTTTCTTTTACATAAAAATCATATCACTTTTTTCACTGGACTTTCACTGGACATAAGCAAAATTTATAGAAAAGAATTTAGATTTTACTCTAAATTCTTAATATTCTTCATAGATTAATTGTTCCTTTGGGGATGGAACAAACTTATCATCTACAAATTCGATTCCTATTGATTTTAAGTATTCGTATTCTTCCTCATTTTCACAAAATATATCACATATTTCTTCATGGGCGACTGAATATAACCAACAATAATCATTCTTATAAAAGCATAAATCTTCTAATGATGTTGGAAAACGCCAATCGTAAATTGAATTTTTATTCAATATTTCTTGTTTTATGTGTTTATCTAATTTCATATAATAGGTGTTAGTATATGGAATTAAATTATAATCAATATCAGATATACTCTTTTCTTTTTTAATAATTATATTATTTTTATATTGTTTCGACCATCTATCACTTAATGCATTATAAACTGTAAACCCAAGTGCGTGCCATATGCATAATTGTCTATTCCTTTTTTTAAATCGTTCAGCATGTTCTTTATCAAAATTTTCGTCAATTCTCTTTTCAAATTTTTTTTTATATTCATCATCAAATATCACAGAATCATCTATAAAATGATTATACATTTCTTCTATCAATTTTTCAGAATACTTACTAACAATATCATTTATTGTATATTGGCTTTTAGATAAAATAATTTTTATAATCTCATTATTTTCCTGGGAATGTTGATCACAATATTTAATTATTGATATAGTATCACACTTGGAAAAGGCATAATCTAATAATTTTTTATATGCATCTCCATCAATATTTTTCTTTACTAACACCAGTATCTCTTCCTTTCCTATAAAGTGGGATAGAACCAAATATGTGGATGTTTTGGTCCAGCCCACGGATGATAAATGGGGATAGTAACCCGTTGCACCATTACAATGTGAATTATGATAAAAATAACCTTTAAATGCAATCGCAACTGATAAAGCTGAACTTTTATTATCGCACATAACATCTCCTCCAAATTCTACATGGTCAATAGATTGAAGAATTGTTAACCTATCTCCTCTTGCCACATCCCCATCTACAATCTTCGCAGTCGTACATGGTTTAGATTCTTCATATGAGGGAGCATATGGCACTATTGTTTTACTTGTACGAATTCCATCTATATTATATTCATATTTTGTTGTATGATTAGAATCACTATATTGATTCAATTGTCTTCCATTCATCCAATCTAATGCTATACTATTCCCTATTGTAAGTGGATTTCCTATTTCATCGTAAGTAATACTATTGTCATTAAATTTTGTTAATTGATCTTCCCAATTTAAATTATTGTATTCATAAATATCTTGAGCTACCAGATTATTTGTACCTAAATCATATACTTTTTCCAAAAAATATTACCTAGATTATCATAAGTATACTCTATCGTTTTATTCAGTATATAATTATCTTCTTTGATAAGTTCATTGTAATCATCATAAGTATATCTATTTTCTAATACATTGTTATAATAAATATGTGTGATATTATCTAATTTATCATATTTATAAGAATAAATATCATTTTCTATTTTTATTTTATTGATTAACAAAGAAGTTCTTTTTCCATTGGTTAAATACTCGTAAAATATTGGAATGACATGATTTAAACTTTTATAATCTAATCTTCCTAAATTATCGTACTAATAACTTACCCCTAAATCTTCAAATATTTGCGTTTTTGTAAGAACATCATCCTTATTGAATGTATTTGCCACTTCAGTATATTCTGTTCCATTTAAAGCATATTTCTTACTAATAATATTATCATTTGAATCATATCCATACTTTACTTTAAATCCGTTATTTGCATACTCATATAAACGTTTAGCAGAATCATAAGTTTTTTGTATTGAAGTCTTTTTTATTTGTTTTCTCTTAACAATCTTTCTTTTCATATTCTATAATTTTCTATTAGGAATTTCACCATAATACATTTTTAAAACCATTTCAGAGGACAAAGAATCAAACTTGTAATTTTTTTTAGAAATATCTTTTAATATATTTAAGGATGTTTCAATATGAATTTTATACCTTAAAGCTTTGCAAGCTGCTGAAACTTTTACATTTACTCTACTATCGTTCATTAAATCACATAATGCTTCTTCAAAATATTCTTCCATTTCATAACTATCTAAGAATTTATTAAATTTTTTTGTCAATACATTATTTTTTCGATAATTGTTATTTTCCATATGCGCTCTCATTCCTACCGCATATTTAATATATTCTTGTATAAATTGCTCCTTTGTAAGTTTTTCTTTCTTCATTTTCAAATTCATTCCTTTCCACCTCGCTTGAGGCTCGTCTTCAAGGCATGCATAGTCATGAAAACTTGTAATAAATATATTTTTCTAAGATAAAGTTATTTTTTGTTTTCAGATTAATTATTCCTCCAAATCATTAGAAATGCATACTTATTTGCAAACTTTTAGCCTTTAAACATCTTAATTACTTTTATTCCAAATTCGTATTGTGAATCAAATGATTGTCCTGTAAGATAATCTCTAACTCTCATAGTAGAATTAATATTGTCTTGTATACTACTATAATATCCACTAATTTTATAATGCAAATCTTTACTGATTTCAGTAATATTATTCACATTATGTATCATTTTTGGATCAAAACCACTTTTCGTTATTTGACTTTGTTCTACGATATGGTGATATTGATTACCTGGTGCTGGTTTTGGTAAATTTTCTTTCAATTGTGAAAACGTATCATATCCCTGTTGGGCTGCATCTTTTGTTTCAGGATTTAATAATGCTGTTGCTGCATATCCTAAACTACCTACTGCAAGGCCTACAAGTACTCCACCTGTTGTAGCACCTTTAATAACTTCTGAAGATTGTACCTTTCCTGTTTTTGCTTTTGAATTAGTTGCGTCTACCATTCCGCCAGCAATTGCTCCTGCAACTCCTCCAATAATTACACAGCCTAATATTATACCAAATTGTCCACTTGGATCACACATATTTATTGGATTATTACTTACATAAGTATATAAATTGTAACTATTTATATCTTTATTTGCACCTAAATTAGAATCTCCATTAATAAATCTACCCCATACTGGATTATAATATCTACTATTTAAATAATATAGATTGGTTTCTTTATCATAATAATAACTTCTATACCGAAATGGATTGATATTTCCTATATGTGTATCATTATTTGATATATCTATTCCATTTCCATCAGTTATAGATAGGATATTTCCCCATGCATCATAAGTATATTTGGCTACGATATTATAATTGCTATCTAATATTCCTATAATATTATTTTGAGCATTTTTAAGATAATAATATTTATCAGTATTATACTGAAGTCCTATTAAATCATCAACTTCATTACGTATATAGAATACCACATTATTATTGTTTTTTTCAATTATAATCTTTGAATCTTCTATATAATACTCTGTTTTTACATCATCAATTGTTTTAGAAACACGAATTCCATCTATATTATATTCACTAATCCTAAGTGCTGTATTCTTTTACTATATATTTCTACTGGAACACCTATGTAATCTAATATCATTACATAGTTTAATTTCAAAATCATTTGATAAATTCCTATAGAAATACCACTTAATTTAACAGTATTATTATGTGCAATGTCATCTCTATCATCTACTGCTTTGGAAACAGAATCAAATTCAATCATATTTCTATTAATATAAAATCTATTGGTTATTCCACCCGAAAACCTTAAAGCATCAAATTTCATATCTATAGGATTATATACATTATTTCTAGAAATAAAAATACACCTTGGTGAACAAATAAATGAATCATCCTTATAGTAAATACTATTATTTATATAAAAAACAATATCAAATCCATCCACAGTAAATCCCCTGAACTCGTCAACAAATTTATATTCATTAAAAAACGTTTGATGATTATTTACCGATACCAATGTTAATTTTTTTCTTCATATGTAAATGTGTAGTTTTCATCTTCATAACTTACGTATCCTTGTATATAAACTTTTCTCATTAGTTTACTCCTTTCAACAAAAAAGATGTCAACAAATTTATTTTTGATGACATCCTTTAATTTCAATTGATTTTTTTCACATTTTATTTGATTGGTTGACAAACAATTAATTTGTTACCTTTTTGATTTTTTACTTTTCTCTTATTTTACGCTACTTTCCGCAACAATTCTTATACTTCTTACCTGAACCACATGGGCATGGCTCATTGCGGCCAATCTTATTCACTTGTTTAGGGGCTGCCTTTTTGGTTTTGCTACTATCATTTACTGCTTCCCCTTTTGCAACCTGTTTTCTTTCAATGTTTTGGCGAATCTCTGCCTTCATTAAAAACATTGTTGTTTCTTTATCAATATTGCTTAATAAATTTTCGTATAAATCAAATCCTTCTGTTTTATAAGCACGTAATGGATTTTCTTGCGCATACCCCCTCAAATGAATTCCTTCTCTTAAATGTGCCATAGTATTGATATGATTCATCCAATGAGTATCGATCACACGTAATGCGATTGCTTTTTCGAATTCTTTTGTTACATCTTCTGGAACTTCTTTTAGTTTTTCTTCATATTCACTAATTAATAGATTATATATATAATCTATTATCTGATCTGTAGATTTTTCTTGTAAATCAATCACTGTTAATTTTCTTTTTAATAGATGTTCATTTACAAATTCTAAAATTTCACTATTATCCTTTTCTGTTAAAAAACCTTCTGGTGCGATATGGCTATCAATCAAATCTGCTACAAAATTTTGGAATGTCTCTAGTATACGTTCATGAATAGAATCTGCATCTAGTATTTCATTTCTTTTTTGGTATATATATTCCCTTTGTTGATTAATCACATCATCATATTCCAATAGTGTTTTACGGATATCAAAGTTGTTTCCTTCTACTCTTTTTTGAGCAGATTCAATCGAACCTGACAGCATTTTATTTCGAATCGACATATCCTCGCTAAACCCAACTCGAGCCAATAATGCTTTTGCACGATCGGTACCAAACCGTACCATTAAATCGTCTTCAAAAGACACGCAAAATTGAGAAAATCCTGGATCACCCTGACGCCCAGAACGACCTCGCAACTGATTATCAATTCTTCTAGATTCATGACGTTCTGTTCCGATGACACAAAGTCCCCCTAATTCTTTAACACCTTCACCTAATTTAATATCAGTACCACGACCTGCCATATTGGTTGCAATAGTAACAGAACCTTTTTCACCTGCTTTGGAAATGATTTCTGCTTCTCTAGCATGGTTTTTGGCATTTAAAACTTCATGTGGAACATGTTCTTTTTTTAGCATGCTACTTATCAGTTCACTAGTTTCTACGGCAATCGTACCAACCAATATGGGTTGGCCTTTTTGATATCTTTCTTTAATTTCCTCTACAATTGCTTTATATTTACCTTTTTTGGTTGCAAAAATTAAATCTCCATAATCCACTCTTGCAACAGGTTTATTGGTTGGAATGGTAATTACATACATATTGTAAATTTCTCTAAATTCTTCTTCTTCTGTTTTTGCAGTTCCTGTCATACCTGCTAATTTATGATACATTCTAAATAAGTTTTGGAATGTAATAGTGGCAAGGGTTCTTGTTTCTTGTTCAATTTCCACGCCCTCTTTGGCTTCAATGGCTTGATGTAATCCATCAGAATATGCTCTACCAGCCATTAAACGTCCTGTAAAAGAATCTACAATGACTATTTTTCCATCATTTACAACATAGTCAAAATCTCTTTTCATTGCATAGTTTGCTTTTAAAGCTTGGTTAATATAATGTACTAAAGTTGTATTATTGATATCATATAAGTTATCTACTTTAAAATAGGATTCTCCTTCTTTAATTCCTTTTTCGTCTAAAGTAACTGATTTATTTTTTTCATCATAAATATAGCCATCATTTTCTTTTAATTTTTTTGCAAAACGATCCGCGTCAATATATAAATTTGCAGATTCCATATATCCACCTGAAATAATTAAAGGTGTTCTAGCTTCATCTACCAATACAGAATCGACTTCATCCACGATTGCAAAATTAAGGGGACGTGCTACACGGTCTGTTGCTCTTACAACCATATTGTCTCTTAAATAGTCAAATCCGAGTTCATTATTTGTGGTATACATAATATCGCAGGCATATGCTTCTCTTTTTTCCTTTTGTGTAAGTTCTCTTAAGTTCACACCCACTGTAAGTCCTAAAAAGCGATAAATATTTCCCATCCAATTCGCATCACGTGTTGCTAGATATTCGTTTACTGTAATGATATGAACCCCTTCTTTAGTTAAGGCATTCAAGTACGCAGGCATAGTAGATGTTAAAGTCTTTCCTTCACCTGTTTTCATTTCAGCAATGTTTCCATAATGAATGGCAAGCCCCCCCAAAATTTGAACATAGTAAGGTTTTTCTCCAATCACACGATATGCTGCTTCTCTTGCAACTGCAAATGCCTCTTCTTTGATTTCTTCTAATGTTTCTCCTTCAGTTAATCTCTGTCTTAACTCTTCTGTTTTATTTTTCAATTCTTCATCGCTTAATTTTTCAATGACAGGTTCTAATTCCATTATTTTATCTGCGATTGTTTTAAATTTTTCTAATTCTTTATATTCATGATCAAATATTCTTTTTAAGAATTTCATGTAATCAATCCTTTCTTTTACTTACAATATATTGTATCAAATAATTGTTATAATAGAAAGCTTTTTTATCGATTTCTTTTATTTCCAATGTTAGTAAATGCATCAAAAAATCCAACTATGTTGGATTTGATCCTATTGCAGTTCAATTAAGCCAAAATTTCCATCTTTTCTTCTATATATAACAGCAATACTATTTGTCTGTGAATCTTTAAAAATAAAGAAATCATGTCCTAATAAATTCATTTGTAACATTGCCTCTTCTTCACTCATTGGTTTGGCATCAAATGTTTTTCGTTTTACAATTGTTTCTTCTATTTCTTCTTCTGCATTCACAGTAAAATCACTAAATGCTACTACTGCTTCTTTGTTATTTTTATGATGCATTCTTGTTTTATTTTTTCGAATTTGTCTTTCTAGTTTATCTGATACGATATCAATTGCTACATACAAATCTTTATCTCTTTCTTCCGCACGTAATACTACTTTTCTAATTGGAATAGTCACTTCAATAATTTGGTCAATTCCACTCATTCTAACAACTACATTCGCACTTATTTGTTCTGGATTTTCAAAGTATTTATCCAGCCTTCTTAATTTTTCCTCGATGTAAGATTTGATTGCGTCGGTAATTTCTATCTTATTACCACGAATATGAAACGTCATATCATCATTCCCTTCTATTTATAGTATATCATACTGGTTTTAAAAATAATAGCAGCTGGCATAATTTTAGGGAACAAAAAAACTACTATACCAAAGTAGTCTTGATTTCTACAACATTCTTTGCCTGTAAACCTTTGTCAGTTCTTACAAGTTCAAATTCGACATATTGACCCTCAACTAAGGTCTTATATCCCTCTGATAAAATAGAAGAATAGTGAACAAAGATATCTTCGCCTTCATTATATTCAATAAATCCGAAGCCCTTTTCATTATTAAACCATTTAACCTTACCGCGCATACTCAAATCTCCCTTCTAGCATATTTGTGCTTACAATATAAATATACTGTTTCCAAGATGCCAGTTCAACTTATTTCAAACCCAAAATGTCGACATTATTTTTCTTGAAACATAGGTATTGTATGAAAGGCACGACTTTATGTTATCAAATATGAAATATCGGAACAATCAAATTCACTAATTTGGTATTCTTTTTGGTACAAATTGTTTGTCATAGAATGTTTCATTCTTTCTATTTCCGATTAGGGTATTTGCAAAAACGATTAATACAAATTTTGAATTTTTGCAATTTTATAGTGGTAAGCTTAAAGCAAGGTAGGGAGGTTGCTATGAAGAAGAGATTTCTAAAGTATTCACTCCAAGTAATTAAAAAATATCATCCTGAATATGATGATATTAAAATGGATGAAATGCGTTATGGGTTAGAGGGATTTTATCTGACAATTACCAAGGCAGTTATTATTTTTACAATTGCAATTTTACTTCATATTTTTTGGGAAATGATATTAATGTTGATATTTTTCAATGTATTAAGAAAAAGTGGTTTTGGCTTACATGCAAGTAAAAGTTGGATTTGCCTCGCTTCTTCTACAGCTGTTTTTATCTTATTACCAGTGGTGGCAAAGTTCATTGTGTTCCCTATTTATATCAAATTTATTTTAGGTATTCTTGCGATTATGCTCATATATCGTTATGCACCTGCGGATACAATAAAACATCCTTTGATTCATGCAGATAGAAGAAAAAGATATAAATACATTACAACACTCCATTGTATTATTTTAGTCATAATACTACTATGTGTTCGAAATGAAATATTATCAAATTTAATATTATTCGGTATTTATAATGAAATTGTACTAATTTTACCAATTACTTATAAAATTTTCCATTTAAGTTATGATAATTATAAAAATTATCTCAAAACAAATGAAACAGAGTTAAACATTTCATAATGTTTAATATAGAATAAGGAGGAAAATTATGTCAAGATTATTTTCAAAGGTTTTTACCATGATTGCTAGTTTAGGAGCAGGGGCTACTACTGGATGTTATAGTTGGTTTTTAGACAAACCAGAAATGCCAAAAAGTTTAATTGAAAAATAAGCTATTAATTTATTTCATATTGTTAGAAATTATTTCAAAACAGTTAAATATTTTATAATGTTACTATAGAAAAAGGAGAAAAATTATGTCAAGATTATTTTCAAAGATTTTTACCGCAATTGCTAGTTTAGGAGCAGGTGCTGCTACTACTGGTTGCTATGTTATTTGGTTAGATGAACCAGAAATGCCAAAAAGCTTAATTGAAAAATAAAATATTAACTAAAATTGTATTAATTTTACCAATTACTTATAAATTTTACATTTATATTATGATAACTAAAAATTATCTGAAAGCAAATGAAACAGAGTTAAACATTTTATAATGTTTAATATAGAATAAGGAGGAGGGGAATTATGTCAAGATTATTTTCAAAGATTTTCACTGCGATTGCTAGTTTAGGAGCAGGTGCTGCTACTACTGGTTGCTATGTTATTTTTATTGATGAACCAGAAATGCCAAAAAGTTTAATCGAAAAATAAAAAACGGAATTTGTCCCGTTTTTTATTTTTTTTTCTTAACAATCAATTTTTGAACAAAATAGATTCCATTGATTTCTCTTTTTTGCTCTAAATGATTATTTTTATTCATAATATCTCTTACCAAAGCAAGTCCATAACCTTTCCCCTTACCTTTTGTGGAAAAGCCAGCACTATCAATACTATCGACATCAACAGACCCTGCATAAGTATTAGAAAAAGAAAATATAACATCCCCTTTTCCCAACTCTGCTTCAATAATGATGTATTTTTTATTGGCATGTATGGACGCCTCTATTGCATTGTCAATATAAACACCTATGACACGACTTACATCACGTAAATATTTATCACATGTTTCCCATACCTCTTGATTTTCTAGATCTTGACTAATATCAATATAAACCTCAATATTTTTTTCTTGCATTTGAGATATTTTATAATAAATCAACCCTTTTAATCCACCAGAGGGAATATTATTCAATTTTGTTAACCAATTATAGTTAATATCTTTATTACTAATATCCAATAACTCATTAATATAATCAATTGCCTTTTTATTTGTTTTATTAATAAGTCCTCTCAATATGATTAATTGATTTTTAAATTCGTGTAAATCCTTACTTTTTTCAATTATTAACTTTTCATATGCTTGAACATGCCCTAAAAGCTTATCATATTGATGTGCTAATTTATTTTTATCACTATTTTCTTTAAGATATAATATAACAAAAATTAATATGCATACAATAAATGAATGAATTACCATAAGATTAGAAAAGGAATCCCATTCCAATATACTTTGCTTAAATAATATTGATAAGCCAATAATTACTAATATAGATAAGAATGAGTTTTTAAATGCTTTATTATCAGTAGACCATTTTATTATTCCCTTTAAAAATAAATTTATTTTCCTATTTGCTAGTAATAAGGTAGTAAATAGCTTACATATGAAATTACCTAAAAAAATAATTTTGACATTTGTCGTTTCAACAAAATTAATATGAAACAAACAAGATGAAAAAATACCTACAATTACTTCACTAATTGAAAAAATAAAAAATAAAAGCAAAACTATCATTGTTGACTTTGAAAGCGATGTTTTATAGGATATAAATAATATTAAAATACAACACAAGTTTATAATAATTGGTCTTATTACAGTTATGCCTTGCATAATAACATAACAATTTATTAACGAAAACAAAACACTAAAAAAAACTGACTTTTTATTAAAAAACTTTTCATTGCTATTTGATAATTTTAAAAATAGATAACAGTATAATAGGTTATTTATAATCCCTATTATAAACCAACTAATTGATACTGACAAATTCCTTCAATCCCTTCTTTTTATCTCTTGCCAAAAGATCTATACAATCATTTTGCCCAAAATAAATTATGTTTTGTTTCCAATCTATCTGTTTGATTTTTTCTGTGTTTACCAAACAACTTCGGTGTGATAAAAAAAATCTTCCATCCAAATCTTCAATCATCTGATTCATCGTCCGACTAACTGCAAATTCACTATAAGTCGTTCTGATAATACACTTTCTATCTACAGTGTCTTTTGTAACATATAAAATATCATCTAAATATATACGATGTGATATTCCATTTGTTTCAAATATTAATACTTTTTTATTATCAATTTTAGAAACCGCTCTTTTTAAAACTGTAATTAAATTCTTTTCACATTCATCATATTTAGAAATAAAAGCTAACAACATAATCTGTGCCTTAAGAGCATCATACCCCATATCTGCATGAGATGTTACCATAATAATGATACTATTCCAATCACTTTTCCGAATTTTTCTTGCAATATCAATTCCTGATATACTATTGTAAATTTCAATATCCAATATATAAATTTTGGAAGTCAAAGGCTGATTAATAAAACTTTCAAAGTTTTTATCATACCCACTAAACTCATGTACTTCATACTCAATTGTATTTTTCATAAATATCTTATCAATTGTTTTTACAACTTTTTTTCGGAATTCTTTTTCATCATCACATACTGCAAAACTTACCATGTTATCACTCCTATTTATTCTTTTTTCATTTGCAGCAAGTTAACTTGTTGCTTTCTTAATTTTACCATGATTCGACATTATTTGCAATGAAACTGGAAAAATTTGGTAATGAATATTCAAAAAAAATAACCATATATTGTTTTATTAAACTATTATATTTTTTTGGTTATTCTTGTCTAGTATTTTATCCCCAAATTCATAATACCATGTCTGAAAAGAATAAATTAGGCGAAACAATACTACTGATATTTTATTTTTGAAATACTTCTTTTTCAATTCGACTAACAATTTTAGGGTCCTTAAAATAAGAAATATAACTTTCTAATTTTTCTAAATTCAATAATCGCATCAACTTTTGATAACTTCTAATAATTTCATGGTAGTCTTCATAATCCATATTGGTTTTATTGCGAACTACTTCAATTAATAACCTTTCTAAATCATAGATATGAATCGGATAAGATTGATAAGTAATGGTACTTTTCCCAATTGGATATAAAACATCAGTCATAAAAATTTGCTTTACTCGTCCATCTAGAATCTTTCTATCTTTTTGTTTTGTTACAACTTTATATGGTAGTTTTTGCTCCGATAACAACTTATAACAATAACAGGCTGTTTCTAAAGTCACAATCACATTGGGATGCTTTTTGGTGATTACCTCTAGGGCATCATACGTTTGTTTGACAGAATAAACACCTTTTTCCACCATGTAAAGTTGCCTATCATGAACCATTTTTTTGATTTGATAGTCACTATATCCCTGTTTTGTTAAGTCTCTATATAAATAAATCATAAATTCACCTTAATTTACATTGTACAATAATATATTGATTTATACAATATAATACCGACAATTTGTCTAAAAGAAAAAACGACATGATCGTCATTTTTATTCTTTTGTATATAAAGTGTCAAAACTAGACACCACCAACATGTCCTTTACTACGTAAATACAATTTTCTTACCCAGTCAACTGGAATTACCGTGGCTGCTAAAAAAATCATAATTTGGAATTCTTTTAGATTTAAACCAACTGTACGGAATAATTCTCCCCCATAATAAATTAATATGATCTGTACTACAATTACAAAAATCATAATGGCCAAAAATACTTTATTTTTGGAAATATGTGCCAATAAATTAAGACGATTGGTTCTTGCATTAAAACTATTGAATATGTCAATAAAAATAAATAATCCAAAGAAGGCTGTCATAAATTCTGCTTGATTGTCTTGAAACCAATCTTTTACAAAAGGTAACTTTAAGAACAAAATACAAAGTAACGCAGAATATAATCCTGTTACCACAATTTGTTGCATCATATAAGGATTGATAATCGATTCATTCTTTTTCTTTGGATATTCTTTCATATATTCCAATAATGGTGGTTCATACGCAAATGCAAGTCCAGCCAATGTATCCATAACCATATTAATCCATAACATTTGAATTACTGTAATAGGAGTATCAATCCCAATAAATGGTCCTATGATAGATAAGCTAATTGCACAAAAGTTAATTGTCAATTGGACAATGATAAATTTTCGAATACTTTTGAAAATTGTTCTTCCAAATAAAATAGCCTTGGAAATCGATAAAAAATTGTCATCTAATATTACAATATCACTCGCTTCTTTGGAAACTTCTGTCCCACTTCCCATCGCAAAACCGACATCGGCTTTTTTTAGTGCTGGTGCATCATTAACACCATCACCTGTCATCCCCACTACTAAATTCAATTCCTGTGCAATTCGTACCAATCGACTTTTATCCTGGGGAAGTGCTCGCGCTACAATGCGTAAATTGGGAAGCACTTGTTTCAGCTCATCGTCCGTTTTTTGTTTTAACTCATCACTGGTTAATACAAGATCTTTACTATCTGTAATCAAACCTACTTCTTTTCCAATGGTATAAGCAGTATCTTTATTGTCTCCCGTAATCATAACCGTTTGAATATGCGCATTTTTGACAAGTTCAATTCCTGTTATCGCTTCTTTTCGTACCTCGTCTTTGATTAAAACAAATCCCACTAAAGTAATCTCTTTGAATGTATTCTTTAAATCATAATTGTCATTTATAGCAAGAGCAAGAACACGAATACCCATTTTGGTCATTTGATTTAAGTAAGCAGTTACGTTAGACTTATGATACATTAACTTTTTATTTCCCAACTCATCATAGTAATGTGTACAATGATCCAATAATTTTTCAGGAGCCCCTTTGATTAACTTTACTTTTTTGTACTGATCCATCACTGTAGTACAGGCATATTTTTCTTTACTATTAAAAGGAATTGTCTCTATTATCTTACAATCCATTTTGGGATTAGAGGTGATAAATTTTAAAAGCGCACGATCAGTAATGTTTCCCCCAATTACATTATGGTTTTTATCATATGTACTGGCATTGTTATAAATGGCGGACATTTTAAATAAACGGTGTAATTTTTGATATCTTTCCAATTCAAATTCATGATTGAACTCTTGCAGATTCCCACTTACAAAATGGGTCACCTCTAATTTTCCTTTGGTTAACGTTCCCGTTTTATCTGTAAATAAGATGTTGATACTGCCGGCTGTTTCAATTCCTACCATTTTACGTACCAATACATTGTTTTTTAGCATACGCTTCATATTTGAAGATAAAACCAGTGTAATCATCATTGGAAGTCCTTCTGGAACAGCAACTACAATAATGGTAACACTTAAGGTTAATGCATATAGCACATGTCCTATCATCAGTGGAATATTGCTCAACATTGCAAATACTTTGTCCATCTGAAATCCATTACTGATAAAAACTACGGAAAACAAATAGGAAATAGAAACCAAAATAGCTCCTGCATATCCAATTTTACTGATGAATTTCGCCAGTTCACGTAACCGCAACTTTAAGGGGCTTTCTGGCTGATTTTCTAACAGTTCTGCTGCTAGTTTACCATATAAAGTATCATTTCCAACTTTATTTACTAGCATATGTGCTTGTTTCGAATAAACAACGGTCCCCCTATATACTTGATTTTTTTCTGTAATAATTTCACCGACAGGATACTTATATGCTTCTTTGGTTTCGCCATTGATGGAAGATTCGTCTACACTAATTTCACCTTCTACAATCCATCCATCTGCTGGAATTTTATCGCCAGATTCTAGTAAAACAATATCACCTACTACTACTTCGTCCACACCGATTTCTTTTATGCTTCCATTTCTTCTAACACGGCATTTGATTTTAGAGGATTCTTCCTGCAATTTAATAAAAGCCTGTTCACTCCCATATTCAGAAATGGTAGAAATAAAAGAGGCAATAAAAATGGCAATCACGATTCCTACGGTTTCATACCAATCAAAATCTTGAATTAAAAAGACCACTTTAATACCAAGTGCGATTAACAAAATACGGATAATCGGGTCTCCTAATGTTTCTAATAATTTTTTCATAAAACCCGTTTGTTCTACTGTTGTAATTTGATTTGTTCCATATTTTTCTTTATTTTGTATTACCTCTTCTTCTGTAAGTCCTGTTGTTATATTCGTATTTAATTTCATAGGTTCCCTCCTACAATACACTATATTGAGAAAAGAGAAAACCTAGAATTTTTTATGGGTACTTTATTTCGACATTGTATTCAGTTTCAATAATATCTGAAAGGAAAAAAGAAGAAAAAAAGGTATGTAATAATAGAGGTGAAAACATGAGAAAGTATTATAATGGGAAATATGA
>CARSXK010000011.1:0-38747 GCA_949065595.1 uncultured Bacilli bacterium | reverse complement strand
TATACTGACATTTTCAAAAAACGATACAACATGACTTTATCACAAAATGATTACAAAAAGGCATATTTTTGTTGACTTTTCATATAATCTTTAGTACAATCTTAATTGGTACATTTTATATATCCCAGTGAAATAAGTATTGGGAACACTTATTTCAAAATATAATATAAAAGAAAGGGAAATATTTATGAAAAATACATATATGCAAAGAAAAGAAGACATTGTACGTAATTGGTATGTAATCAATGCGGAAGGTCAAAATCTTGGGCGTGTAGCGACTAAAGTTGCACATATCTTAAGAGGTAAGCATAAACCAACATTTACACCTCATGTAGACTGTGGAGATTATGTAATTGTTGTCAATGCTTCAAAAGTAAATCTAACAGGAAATAAGTTAGATGACAAAATTTATTATAACCATAGTGGTTATACAGGTGGTCTTAGAGAAAGAACTGCACGTGAAATGAAAGAACACTATCCAGTAGAGATGATTGAAAGAGCTGTAAAAGGTATGCTTCCAAAAGGAAGACTTGGACGTCAAATGTATAAAAAATTATTTGTGTATGAGGGTGCTGAACATCCACATACTGCTCAACAACCTGTTGAGTACACGAAATAGGAGGTCTCAAAAATGACAAAAGTTTATATTGGAACTGGTAGAAGAAAATCATCTGTCGCACAAGTAAAGATGACTCCAGGAAAAGGTAAAATTACTGTAAATGGTAGAGATGTTAGAGATTTCTTCCCATATGAAACCAATGTGATGGATTTGAAACAACCTCTTACGCTTACAAATAATGAAGAAACATTTGATATTGATGTAAAAGTATCTGGTGGTGGATTTACTGGACAAACAGGTGCAATTCGTTTAGGGATTACAAGAGCATTATTAGAATATGATGCTCCAAATGCAGAAAACGAAGGAAGCTATAGAAGTGTTTTAAAAAGAGCTGGTTTTGTTACAAGAGATGCAAGAAGTAAAGAACGTAAAAAACCAGGTTTAAAAGCTGCACGTCGTGCACCACAATTCTCAAAGAGATAGTTATTTCGAGAAGCCCAATGGATGGGCTTTTTTGTTATATGAAATGGAACGCTTTTCTGTTATAGTATATAATGAATGTATTAAATGAGGTTTATAAAAGGCAAAAATTTATGTGGCTTAACAAGCTATTGCTTCCAAATACGCTGAATTATAAAATGAATATTGAAAGGAGAGATATTTATGCAAGATAAAAAAAGTTTTGGTAAATATATTGCTGAAAAAAGAAAAGAAGCTAATTTAACACAAGAAGAATTAGCGGGCAAATTATATGTCATTCCAACCACAATATCCAAATGGGAACGTGGAATTACATATCCTGATATTACTGTAATTACAAAATTGTGTAAAGAACTCAATATTTCAGAACATGAATTTTTTACAGCTTGTGATGATGAAGTATTCCATCAAGAAAAAATGGAAGTAAAAAAATATAGAACCATTAAAAAGTGGTTATTTTACATAATAAATATAGGTTATTTGATAGGTCTTATCACCTGTTTGATTTGCAATTTAGTGATTGATCATACCTTATCTTGGTTTCTGATTGTCTTTGTCTCTATTTTAATTTCCTTTACCCTTACGAGTGTTCCATTTTATTTGAAGAAAAATAAATATAGATGGTTTAAAATAGCGATTATTTTTACCGTATTGGTATATCTGTTATTGTTTACCATTGATAGGGTTTATCATGGAGAATGGCTGTTAGAGAGTTTCCAAATTGCAACCTTCGTTTTTGTATTCTTATGGATGGACTTGTTATTGTGTACATTTACCCATATGGATATCCATTATAAAATAGCAATTAGCTTGTTATTGGTTGCGTTTATTACTATATATACCAATCCATTCTGTGATTATATTTTAGATTTTGAACAAAAGGAAAACAATATTCCAAATTGTATTTGTGCAGGTTTTATGGTAATTGGGGCAATTGGCATTGTGATTAAGAAAATAGGAAATAGACTGCTATGAGAAATATTTTTATACATGGACTAGGCCAGACAGGGGAAAGCTGGAATATGACGAAACAATATCTGGAAGAATTTGATGTGGAGACACCAAATTTATTCCAAAATAAATTAACTGAAATGTCTTATGTGAACCTTTATCAGGTATTTGCTAATGAATGTAATAATAAATCGGGGAAACTGAACTTATGTGGGCTTTCTTTAGGTGGTTTATTGGCACTTGAATACGCTAAAGAATATCCAGATAAGGTTAATTCTCTTATTTTAATTGGAATTCCTTACCAGATACCCAAAGTTTTATTTCAGATTCAAAAATTTATTTTCAAGTGGATGCCAAGAAAATCATTTGAGAAAATGGGTATCAACAAGGGTGACTTTTGTCGCTTGGTAAATTCCATGTATCATATCAAAATATCACAAAATTTAGAAAAGATAAAATGTAAATGTTTGATTTTATATGGTTCAAAAGATTATAGTAATCAAAAAAATGCGAAACAATTCAGTATTGGTATTCCAGATAGTACTATTAAAATGGTTGCGAAATCTTCTCATGAAGTGAATATGGATCAACCAGAAGCACTTGCGCATCTGATTGCTGAATTTTGGAAAGAAAGTGAATAATATTCAGGACTTATTTCAAAGATGAATGTATTATTTGAGGATGGAGATGAAATGATATGGATTTAGAGAAAATAGAAAAGTTTATAGCGAAACAAAAAGTTAGTTTTATTGGTTCCATTGATTCTGAAGGGTATCCTAATGTAAAAGCAATGTTAAGACCAAGAATGAGAAATGGGGTAAGAGAATTTTATTTTTCTACCAATACCTCATCTATGAGGGTAATGCAATATCAAAAGAATTCAAATGCTAGTATATATTTTTATCATAAGGGATTCATTCATTATACTGGAGTTATGCTAAAAGGAAAAATGGAAGTTTTAACAGATCAGGAAATTAAAAATAAAATATGGGAAAAGGGGGATACCATGTTTTATCCGAAAGGGGTAATGGACCCAGACTATTGTGTGTTGAAATTTACTGCAGAGGGTGGTAGATATTATTCAGATTTGAGGACAGAAAACTTTTTGATACAGTGATGATTGAAGATGGAGTTGATTTGTTATGAATAAAGAGATTTTATTATCTAATATAGATAAAATCCATACAACTGTTATGGGAATTAATCGAATCAAAAGAAATCTAAAATTAGATAATATTGATGTTGTTTCGTATTGTAAAAATAAAGTATTAGATAAGGATTGTAATATTTGTAGGCAAGGAAAAAATTGGTATTGTGAAGTGGATCATATTAGAATTACAATTCATACCACTTGTTATACTATTATTACAGCACATATTATGGATTGAAAAAGGATGTTAATAGGTAAACTTTTGATTTTTGTGACATTTTTTAGTCAATAATAAAATTTTTATGATGTTATAGACACACTGAAAAGACATAAAATTTGTAAATTTTAAAAATATAGAAATAATGTACTTGTTTAGTATATAGGTGTAGTTAGTGGAACTACTTATCTAATTTTTACACAAAGCTAAAATTTTTTGTAGGAGTTTAGTTATACAGGCAACTATTGATGCGTAATGATGTTTACCTTCACTACGTTTTTATATCAATAAAAAGTCTACTACCAAATTTACTACTTCATCAATTTACTAATTATTATTATACGTGTTATAATAAGTATGGTGAAGTGTATGCGTTTGAGTAATAAATGGGAATGTTATAAAATTATAGATGCTGGAAATGGTGAAAAATTAGAAAATTGGAATGGTATTGTTTTAAGGAGACCTGATCCACAGGCAATTTGGCCTGTAGAAAGCAATCCGCTATGGAATCAATTAGATGGTTTTTATCATCGTAGTTCCAAGGGTGGCGGCGAATGGGAATTTCGAAAAAAACTTCCAGAATATTGGACAGTACATTATAAGGATTTAACGTTTAAAGTATCTCCAACCAATTTTAAACATACTGGATTATTTCCAGAACAAGCTATTAATTGGGATTATATGATGGAAAAGATTCGTCGCAGTAATCGTCCAATTAAGGTGCTTAATTTATTTGCTTATACTGGTGGTGCTACGATGGCGTGTGCACAAGCTGGTGCAAGCGAAGTGGTTCATGTAGATGCTTCTAAAGGTATGACAGAATGGGCGAAAGAAAATATGTATTTATCACATTTGGAACACCAAAAAATTCGATTTATTGTAGATGATTGTTTAAAATTTGTAGAACGTGAAGCAAGGAGAGGGAATCAATATGATGCAATTATCATGGATCCTCCTTCATATGGGCGTGGACCAAATGGAGAGGTATGGAAGTTTGAACATAATATATTTCACTTGATTCAAGCCTGTATGAAAATATTGAGTCCTCAGCCATTATTTTTCTTAATAAATTCTTATACCACAGGAATTTCTGCGACTGTACTCGAAAATATATTGAAAACAACTGTTTTAAAACAATATCCATATGGTAAAGTAGAGGCAGGAGAGGTTGGACTTCCCATTGAAATGAATTCTCTTATTTTACCTTGTGGAATTTATGGAAGATGGGAAACTACAGAATGCTAGTATTAGAAACAAAAGGTTTTGTAATTTTATTGGTATTGTTACTTGTGGCTGTGATGCTTTTTGGTTTTAAAGTAGATAAAAAGAAGCATTCAGGTAGTTCTATTATAATCAATACTCCCATTCAAAAGTATGGAAAATTTATGAGTAGTTATATTGGATTTCCTTTTGAATTACAATGTTCATTTAATAGTGGAGTAACAGTAGAATTGGACAATGGTTACTTAATGGATTCTGATGGAAAAATAATAAATAGAGTGGATGGAAAATACGTTATCCAATGTGACGATGTGATTTATTGGAATTGGGAGGAACAAGAGGATATTCCTTCTAGTGTGAAAATCTTTTTTCAGTTCGATTCTACTATAAAAGAGTATCAATTGATTAGAGATGGTTATGAATACCAGTTAGAGCCATAGCTCTTTTTTTATATTGGAATATTGGCTTATTTTTACTATGCATGACTTAACAATTTACATATGTTATAGAGAAAGGAGTGAAATCAGTATGAATCCATATGAAAAAGCGCTAAAAAAAATTGAGAATGATGCTTGTTGTAAACCGCAGTGTTTTAGTATGATTGGACCAACTGGGCCAACAGGACCGACGGGACCATCAGGTGGGGCAACAGGACCAACAGGACCAACGGGAGCAACAGGACCGACGGGAGCAACAGGACCGACGGGAAGTTCAGCTGCATCTGCAAGTTGCTTTTGTGTAGATCAAATGAGAAACGTTATTCAACAAATTATTACACTATATCCAAATGATAATCTAATTATTGCTATGGAAAGCGGAAATAATGTCAGTGGAAGACCTAGTAGCCTATTACCACCACCTAATAACAATCCTAATTCAGGTTTATTTCAGCTACTGAATAATCAAGGAGTTCCAGAAGAAGCAGTTTCTATTTGTAGAATTGCATCCATTACTATTACAAGTAGTGTGTACAATAATGCGATTACATATTTACCTGCACCAGACCCACTTCCAACTGGGTGCGATGCCAACTGTGAAGCTGCCCTTCGTTCTTATTTACCAGTAGGGACTGCAAGTGTCGATATTAATGCGGGAGGGCAAACGGTAGCACAAGGAGATATTATAAGAAGTGAATATGGAATGGTGGTTGTAGCTGGACCTAATAATAGTAATCCTGCTTTTGTTTCATTATGTAAAGCAGAAATTGTTAATATTTAATGAAATAATCATGATATTTCTTTGGTAATTACATATAGTTTAATAGGTGAACTGTATGCTCAAATACAAATTAGGAACATTGTTTCTACTTATGATTGGAATATTTAGTTTTAGTTTTGCATCTGCTCAAGATAGTGAATTTCCTTTATTGGGGAAAGTCATTTACATAGATCCTGGACATGGTGGGAGTGATCCTGGTGCAATGTATAAAGAGATTAAAGAAGCAGAACTTAATTTGCAAATTAGTGAAAAATTACAAGAAAAACTTCTTTCTTTAGGAGCAATCGTATATATGACTCGGTACGGAGATTATGATTTGTCTGTTACCAATACCATCAACCGAAAACGTAGTGATTTATCCAGAAGAGGAAATATTATCAACCGCTCTGATTGTGATTTGTTTTTGTCCATTCATTTGAATGCAGAAGAAACAGGAATTTGGAGAGGTGCAGAGGTTTACTATGATGATATTAATCCAGAAAATGAAAAAATTGCTAAAATTATGCAGGAACAAATGAAAAAATATTTAGGAAGTAAGCGAAACCTTAAAAAAACAGGTGTATTATATTTACAAAAAAGAGTAGAAAGACCAGGTGTTTTAATTGAAGCAGGATTCTTAAGTAATAGTAGTGATCGTTATTTATTAAAACAAGAAACTTACCAAAATAAAATTGCTACTGCAATTACAGAAGGTGTACTTGAATATATAAAACAAAAATCCAGTGAATAGTGAAAGCTGGATTTTTATATATAAAGAATATAGTTTTGTCAAAAAGGACTTTATTTTATAGCACATATTATAAATTTCAAGCGTATTTTACTACTAATTTACTACTTTTGGAAGCAAAATATAAGAAATTATATGTGTTTATCTTTCAAAAATAAAAATGTTATAAACACTTATAAATAAAGGTTATATCTACATTTAAGAGTTTATAACAAGATAAGCAAAAATTTACATTATTTATCACATAAAAAAACACAATCTTTTTTAAAAATTTATGTTATAATGGTAACGATGATGGTAGGTGAGGATATGGCAAAGAATAAAATATTCAAAACATTAGACGAACAAGTTGAAATTTTGAAATCAAAAGGTCTTGTTGTAGAAGATACACAAAAGGCAATGGCTATTTTATTCCGAGAAAATTACTTTTTTATCAATGGTTATCGGCATTTATTTATGCGGTCTGTCAAAGAAAGTGGTTTTATAGAAGGAACTACTTTTGAAGAATTATATGCGATGTTTACATTTGATCGTAGAATACGTAATATTATTTTTAAATATATTTTAGTGATTGAAAATAATATTAAATCTATTATTAGTTATCAATTATCAAGGAAATATGGATTTAAAGAGAAAGATTATTTGAATCCTAAAAACTTTTGTCAAGATCATATGAAAACAAGACAAGTGCATGATGTATTAAATAAAATGAAACGTCAAATTCGTGTCAATGGCAATCAACATACAGCAACTATGCATTATATTAGTAACTATGGTTATATCCCAATGTGGATTTTGGTAAAAGTACTCTCTTTTGGAATTATTTCAGAATTGTATAATATTTTAAAAAATGAGGACCAATTAGAAATTGCCGAAATTTATAATGTAGACTCAGATACTTTGTCAGTTTATTTAAACTTACTGTCTAATTTTAGAAATCTGTGCGCTCATGAAGAAATTTTATATGACCATAGAACGCAACGTTCTATTCCAGATTCTAAATATCATTATTTACTCGCAATTGATATGACTGACGATGAATATAACTATGGAAAAAATGATTTATTTGCAGTTATTATTATTATGAAGCAGATGTTAAGTGAGCCAGAGTTTGTCCAGTTGGTGAATGAAATTGGATATGAAATTGATGTATTGGATGGAAAAATAGATGTGGTTCCACTGAATCTTATTTTAAATAAAATTGGCTTTCCAGATAATTGGAGAGAAATTAAAACATTATAGGAGGACTATGAAACAGAAATTTACTTATTTTGTTGTAGGCTGTATTTGTATGATGGCTGGTATATGCGGAACGATTGTTGTATACCGAACATATCCGCAAGAAACTGTTACAAAAACAGTACAGGATGTAACAGTGTATGAAACCAATACCATTAAATCGGCAATTGATAAAATTTATGATGCGGTTGTGGTAGTTGAGGAGTATGATGCGAAAGGAAGTCTAGTAGGAACAGGAACTGGATTCGTTTATAAAAAAGAAGGGGACAAAGGTTATATTTTAACCAATCATCATGTTATTGAAGATGCTTCTTTTATTCGGGTGTTAACTTCACAGGAAAAGGAAATCGATGCACAATTACTTGGAAGTGATGAATATTCAGATATTGCAGTTTTATCGATTGCCTCTGATGAGGTGCTTCAAGTCGCATCATTAGGCGATAGTACCAATATGGAATTAGGTGATACTGTTTTTACGGTAGGATCTCCGCTTGGAAGTAAATATATGGGAACAGTAACCAAGGGAATTTTATCTGGACAAAATCGAAAAGTAACAGTCAAGTTATCTACAGGAAGTTTTATCATGGATGTTTTACAAACAGATGCGGCAATTAATCCCGGAAATAGTGGAGGCCCATTATTAAACATCAATGGTGAGGTGATTGGCATCACGTCATTAAAACTGGTTCAAGATGAGGTAGAAGGTATGGGATTTGCAATTCCAATAGAACTTGCGATTGCCTCTATTGATAAATTAGAACATGGAGAAAAAATTGTCAGACCAACATTGGGCGTTCAGTTAACTACTTTAGACAATCCTTATTTGTTTCGAAATTATCAAATTACAATTCCAACTGATGTTAAAAATGGAGTTGTGGTGGTATCAGTAGAGGATGGAAGTGATGCTGCAAAATCAGGAATACAGAAGGGCGATATCATTATTAAAATAGAAGATAAGGAAATTACGGAAGCCAGTCATTTTAAATATATTTTATATCAGTATAGTATTGGAAATAGTATTACGTTAACAGTTCTTCGTGATGGGAAAGAAAAGGTCATTGAAGTTACACTTACCTCTTCTTATGGTCAATAAAAAAATATTATGAATGAAAAGTATGCTGTAATGTTGATTATAGTGATATTTAGTCTTCCATATGTGAATAGATAAGTATAAAATTTATACCTATTTGTTAGCGATCTAAAAGATACGCAAATGTATCTTTTTGTTATACAAAATGTGGTTATTATTTAATTAGGGAATTGTTCTAAATATAAGATGCATTTGAAATAATAGAATATAGAATGAATCAATTTCTTTCTTAAGTACCTAAAATATTATTTTACATATAATGTTTTAGGGGGCATTTGTATGAATTATAAGATAATTATAGACGCGAGTCATGGTGGGGATGATATTGGTAATTTACTGTTTAATATTCCAGAAAAGAATGTAACATTGGAATTATCTAAATATATGTACCAAAAACTACAAGAGCTAAATGTACCTGTAACACTTATACGCAACGAAGATGAAATGATTTCTCCATGGAATCGCATGAAAAAGATATCAGAAGTATATGGAGATCATAAATATGTAATTGTAATATCTAATCATGTATATACAAAAAAGGAATATGAAATTGTGTATGGATTAAAACATGATGCTCAATTACCTAACCAGGTGGCATCTCACTTGATGTCTAATCAAGAACAAGTGATATGTCATTCTAAAAGATTGGGATTCAATGCACATTTGGATTATTATCCAATTCATAGAAATAGTGCGAATATGCAAGTGTTACGGATTTCTTTTCCTTTTGTTCAAAATAGAGGCGATTTGGATAAGGGTGTAGAACAAATTGTAAATGCGATTTTAGAATACATTGGTGGAAAAAAGGAACAGGATGTTTATCAAGTAACAAAAGGTGATACTATGTGGAACGTTGCGAAAAAATTTCATATGAATGTAGATGAATTAAAGTGGCTAAATGGATTTACGGATAATTTGTTGAGAACTGGTGATAAGATTAAGGTAAAAAGTGAATCACAAAATATTCAGTATGTGGTTGGGAAAGGTGAAAACTTATATCAAATTTGTAAAAAATTCCATTTAGATATTAAGGAATTAATGGAATATAATCATAAAAAAAGTAATTTAGTGCAGATGGGGGATATTTTAAATATTCCAAAAAAATCAATTGAGCATTCAGTACGTCAAGGTGAAAATTTATACCAAATTGCAGGTTTGTATCATACAGATGTAAAAAAAATAATGGAAAAAAATCGATTGAATCACTCTGACATTCAAGTTGGTGATATTATTACAATATAAAAAACTTCGTATGAAGTTTTTTAGTGCAGCTCTTTACATTCCCCAGTATATGGCTGATAAAAACAATGATTTTTATATCTTCCTGTATTTTGTTGGTCCCACCATAAGGCTTTACAACTTTGTCCTGTACTTGGGGCATAAAACCATAAGGCATTGGTTGCAGGATGGAAGTATTCGCCACGAATTACACGGTCTGCAAGTTCTTGCTCTTTTAAAGTGGGTTTACTGAAAAATAGAGGACTATCTTTCCCACTGAACCCACCTGGAGTTTGATAAATCATTTGTTGTATATTTCTAACATCTTTAAATGTAAGACAGTTGGCCAATATACGATTGACACCAACATTTCCCACCATTAGCATTCCTAAATCACCTTCACCTACTGCTTCAGCGCGCATTAATCTTGCAAGTAAATCTCTTTCAGCGGTTGTATATTTAATAATTGCCATATTATCACCTAAAATATTATATGCGTATGAAAATAAAGTCTGAACTATAGTTTTTTGAATTTGTATACATAAAATATTGTATCTATTCATATTTTATGTTATACTTTATATGTTTTGAGGAAGTAATTTAATGGAAGGTTGAAAGTTTCTAAAGCTTTTGGTTACCCTTCTAAATGCCATACAGAATAAGATATGGGTAGCAATTACTTATATAAAATTGGAGTTTCACCTACCAATTTGAAGTGGTGAAAAAATTTGAAAAAAATCAAATTTAGGGGTATAGTTCAGTTGGTAGAACGTCGGTCTCCAAAAGTGTTTACTAGGGTTTGCATTCTAAAAATGAAAAAGCCTACAATTCCTTATAAAAAGGACTTTCAATGATAGAAAAATTATGAATATTTGGTTGCATGTACGAAATCGTGTACCAAATGTTGAAACATTGATATAATTATTTTTAATTAATGATGTCTAATTTTAACTAATTTTTATTGATTTTTGCTTTGGTACATATTGATAAATTTAGTTAAAATTTGATAAAATAGATTTGCTTGTAAAAGCCAATTTAGGGGTATAGTTCAGTTGGTAGAACGTCGGTCTCCAAAACCATTGTTGTACCATCAAAAATGGCTTGTAAATAAAGGTAATTATTAATTTTATTTATATAAAATTGGAGTTTTGCCTGCCAATTTGAAGTGGTGAAAAAAATTTGAAACAAAATCAAATGAGATAAAACAAAATGTTTCAAGATCAAATTTAGGGGTGTAATTTAGCGGCAAAATCCTGGTCTCCAAAACCAGTCTCGGGAGTTCGATTCTCTCCACCCCTGCCAAGTGCAAATACACTCCAAAAAGTGGAGTTAAAATACATGAAAAGCCGTGGAAATAAAAGGAAAATCCACGGTTTTTGTTTTTACTAAAAAAGGTGTAAAAAATGGAGATTTTTAGTGAAAAATTTATAAAATCAGAAGAATTAGAAAAAAGGATAAGAACTACGTGTAGTTTTAATAATGCTACGTGTGAGTTTAGGCAAGGTAGAATACTTTATATAGGTGGTACTAATATTAGCTTTATAGAGCCTCATAAAGTAGATGTAACGATTAAAGGAAAGAAACTTATATTGATATACTTTGATAGGAAAAACTTATTTTTATATAATAGAACAATGCCTATCACGATAAAGCAATTTGATACTCTACTTAAAAGTATTAAGAAAGAGCTAGCATAGTTTATTAATCCTTTTGCTTTTATTGTAAGAATAGCTATTTTATGGTAAAATATAAGCATATAAAAGCAATTTTAATAGGAGTTAATGTGTATGAATGATATAGATAAGAAGAGCTTAGAGAATGCAAAAGAATTATTTTCAAGTGGTGCTATTAATGATGTTGAAATCGGTACTACAAAAGGATTACAACAAATTCATAAATATTTATTTGATGGTTTATATGATTTTGCAGGTATAGTTAGAAAAGAAAATATTTCTAAAGGTAATTTTAGATTTGGGAATTCTTTATATTTAGAAGAAATGCTAAGTAAAATTGAAACTATGAGTGAGAATACTTTAGAGGAAATAATTGATAAGTATGTTGAAATGAATATTGCTCATCCCTTTTTAGAAGGAAATGGTAGAAGTACTAGAATATGGTTAGATTTAATATTAAAGAAGAATTTAAATAGAATTGTGAATTGGGAAAATATAGATAAGAAATTGTATCTACAAGCTATGGAGAGAAGTCCTATTAATACATTAGAAATTAAAACTTTAATTGAAAATAATTTAACAGAGGATATGAGTTTGGAGAGCTTTTTTAAAGGAATAGAAACTTCATATTATTATGAAACTAATGAATAGCAAGTGTAATTAAAGGTGTGAATAACATCTTTTTTTTAATGCTTTAGATAAGAAATTTAAAAAATTTTTAAAAAATTTAGCAAAAATCACTCAAAACGGTTGAGAAATCCGTACTTATATAGTAGAGATTTTTTTACTCGAAAAATCTAATGTATTTGTTTATACATAGTAAGGAGTGGTTTATGTGTCAAAAAGAGTAGCAAAGATGAGTAAAATCGATATTAACCATAAGTTTTACAATCAAGAGGAAGCTTGTAAGTATGCTAAGAGATTAGTAAAAGCTATCGATTTTATATGTAAAAAGGGAAAATATAAGTGTAGTGGTGTTATTAGTGTTAGTAATATAATAGGAAAAGCAGTTGTTGATTATTATTACGAGAGAACAGGAAACGTGGGAAAACCTAAGATTATTCGTGAAGTTATAACAGATGATGAAAAAATTAAAGCATTAAATTATGGGAATTTAGGAGAAAGTGGAGAATTAGGAAATGTTTATGTTGGATGGCATTTACATGTTCTAATATTATCTTATCCTGGAGAAACTGTTAGATTAAAGATTAAAAAATACATTAATAAAAATTGGAAAAACATACCTAAGTTTTATCCAAGTACTATTACTCCAGAAGAATTAGATGAAATTATAAAAAAGAAGCAACAAGAAAATGAGAGAAAGAAAATGTTTGGAGTTGCAGATGAAAATCGAGAGAAACAAGAAAAAAATAAAGAAGAAAAGAAAGTTTATGTCAAAGATTGTGATACTGGATATGCAGAATATATGTTTCAACAATCCGAAAACTTATTCTTTATTGATGTTGATTATTCTGTCCCATCTAAAAAAGAACAGCAAGAGTTTGAAAGAAAATGTAAAACAGGTATTGATTTTATAGAGTATGCTAACTTCTCTAATCGTTTAGAGGGAAAAGATACTTATATGAGTTTTAAAAAACTTTTTGAAGAGCGTTTAAGGCTTAATACTTTATTTCACTACGGTTCTTTTTCTCGTGCTGAAAAATCGAAAGAAGAAAAGCGATATAATGAAATGCTTGATAATCATCTAAAATTTAATTCTAATAAACTACTATATACTATTACTATTCTATAAAAAATAATAAATATTACATCACAAATGGAATATACTTATTAAGAGATAGTTAATATAAGCAGTGTTACTATTGCTTTGTATTTTTTTCTAAAAATTTTTAATAGATTATTTTTTCATCTTTTTGGAAATTTTTTAAATTTAAGTAAATTGTATAAAAAAATGAATTACAATTTTTATACGATGTAAATATTTGTAAAAAAATTGTAAAAGAATTTACAATTCAATACGATATTTGTTAAAATATTTTTAGTAGTTGATAAATAAAAAAGTTTGTATTATAATAAACGCCAATAAAAAGGAGAAGTATTATGAATAATAATAAAAAGAAAAAATATAGTTATTTATTAATAGGGCTAACAAGTTTAACTGTAGTTGCTAGCATATTATATCCGAGAAATACTTATCAAGAAGAAATAAGCAAAGTAGAAACAATTCAATTAGCAGCAAATATGGAGTTAACAAAAGATGTTCTAAAAGATTATTTATATTTATCTGATTTAAATTATATTACAGAAAATAATTGGTCTTATAATGGCTGGAGTGGTCATGAAATCCAAAAAGATAAAAACCAAGATGGAGGAATTTTAAGCCTTATAATTAATGGTGAAAAAAGATTATTTGCAAAAGGTCTTGGTATTCATGCAAAAGGACAAGTAACTTTTGATATATCTGAATACTCAACTCAATTTCCAAGATTTGTTGCTAAACTTGGTGTTGATGCTGCAAGAGGAACAAATGGTAGTATTTGGTTTAGAATTACTGGTTCTAAAGATGGAAAAACTTGGGATAGACTAATAGATAAAACTGATATTGTTACAGGTATAAGTGAAGCTCTTGACGTTGATTTAGATGTTACAGGATATAAATATCTTTGTATTTATGTTGATCCAAATGGTTCAAATGCTGCAGATCATGGTACCATTGCTGATGCTCGTTTAGTAACAAAAGATTTTACTGCAGATGATACAGGAAATTATACTAAGATAAAAAAAATTGATTATTATGACAATATTTTAAGTGCTAATGATTCTGAATACAATTATAATAATAATTATAGACTTATTCTTGAAAGAGAATTAGTAAGAAAATTAGGTTATTGGAATATCCAATATACTACAGATGTAAATACTAAAATTTCTGAAACATTAGACTGGATTTTAAGTAATAATAGAATAATAGAGGAAGTTATTGAAGTTGGCGAGATTTCAAATACTACAAAATTCTTAACTGTCATTTCTGATATTTATCATAAATACCAAAGCGAATTAAATACAGAAAATGGTTATGTTTATGAAAAAATGATGATAGGTTTAGCAGCTGGATACTCTACTGATAGAATTATATCACCACTTTCATTTGGTTTTCCAACTCCTACATATGATTATTTAGAACGTTTTGAAATAATGAAAGATTTATTTATTAACAATAAATTAAAAATAGTTAAAAATAATGACTTACAAGGTGAATTTATTGATAATAATTGGTTTAAAGATTATCATGTGGAATTAATGCGTATGGTTATGCAAGATGGAACAAGTAATGGCGATCTTGTTTGGCTTAATGGTTTTACATATGAAAAACAAAGTGTGAGTTTCTATATGATAGGTTATGTATCTCCAACATATACGTTAGATAAATATTATACAGAAGAAAATAGAGAAAAATATGATAACCAATTTTATTTAAGTAAATATGGTGTTCCATATGGTTTAACAAATGGTACTAAAGTTCCAAGATATTGGATGGTATTTGCTAATGGTGGTATTTGTTGGAATGCTTCTCGTGTTGGGCAAAGTATGTATCGTGTTAATGGTGTTCCTGCAACGGGAGCTTACCAAGTAGGTCATGAATTATATATTAATTATTATGAAGATGCTAATGGTAATGGTTATTGGTCACCAAGATATGGTAACTGGAGTGGTGCTGGAAGTACTTGGGGTGGAGGAAATCCTTTCCGTTATTTATTTAACTGGAATAATAAATATTTTACAGATAAACACATTAGTGGTTCTAAGGTTGCTTCAAGTACAGGATATTTATATTTAGGACAAGCTAACTTAAATAGATATGAAGATTATAAAAAATCATTATATTTAAATTTAATAGCTAATTCTTATACAGATAATAATGAGAAATTAGAAACTTATTTTAAATCTTTAGAAGTAAATAATATAAATTTAGATACTTATGATTATATAATAAATCTTTATAAAACTATGAGTGTTCAAAATGAAGGTGGAACAATAACTTCAAGTGATTGGTATGCTTTAGCAAATAAAATAATTGAAGCATATACTTATTATCCAGTTGCAATGTTTGACTTACTTAAAGTTATAAGACCTTATTTAGAAGGTAGTGAAAAATTACATATTGATAGACTTGAAAAAGATGCATTAGAAAAAGCAACAAAAGCAACAGCAAATGAAACGATTCAAGTAGATGCTGTTAGAACTCATGCGAGACAACTATTAAATAAAGCTCAACCAGATCCTATGACATTCTCATTTGATGGTGAAAATGCTGGTAAAATTCTTAAGAATCCAATGTATCAACTTGCTTGGGCTTATAGTCTAGATGGTGGAGCCACTTTTACAGAGTTTGTAAATGATGATTCACTTGAATTAACAAAAGAAGAAATCGCTAAAATTACAGCTGATAATGATATAATCTTTAAATTTATGGGGCTAACAGATTATAGATTTACTATAGATATTACTCAAGGTTCTTTAAGTAATAATTTATTTGCTAATGATTTAGAAAATAGAGTTGTAGGTATAGATTTAGTTTATGAATGGCGTAATAGTGAAAGTGATCCCTGGACATCTTATAGAACATCTTCTCCAGATAATACTGGAAATAAAACATTATATGTTAGACGAGGAGCTACTGGAACTCAATTAGCAACCGATTCGGTAACATATACCTTTACGCTAGATAATCAACCTGATACAAGAAAGTATGTTCCTGTATCCCATTTAACTATAGAAGCAGTATCTACAGAAGCGACAAGTAATGGTGGAGCAGCTATTTATGCAATTGACGGAAACTATAATACTAGATATCATAGTGCATGGAATGGAAGCGATACTGAAAGATTTATAACAATCAAATTAGATAAACCAAGATTTGTTTCAGCAGTAGAATTTGTTCCTGCAGCTGGTGGAAATGGTAGAATCAATGATGGAACTATTTGGGGAAGTATGGATGGTGAAAATTGGGAAATATTATCTCAAAGAACGGGTATAACTTATGCTTCACAAGCAAATACTAATGAACAAGCTATACAACTTACTCAAAAATTTGAAGTAGATAATCCAAAAGAAGTACAATATATTAAAGTAGTGGCTGATAGAACAAATGGAAATTGGTTTGCAGCTAGGGCATTTAATATTTTCCAAGACATAACAAAAAATCCAAGACCAACAGCTGGAGTAGGATATAGTACTACTGAACCTACAAATAAAGAAGTAGTAGCAAGACTTCTAAATATAAGTTCAGCTAATTATGAAATATTAAGTGAGGGTGGAAACACTCATACTTTTACGGAAAATGGTGAATTTACATTTAAATTTGTTGATAAAGAAACTGGTTTAGAAGGTTCATCAGTAGCTAAAGTAGATTGGATTGATAAGGAAGCACCTACAGCTACGTTTGAATTTACCCCTAATTCAGCAACTAATCATTCTGTAATTGTTACATTGAAACCAAGTGAAAAGGTTACTGTAACAAATAATGGAATTTTTACTGTTGATGATGAAGGAAATATTTATAATATTGATGGAATTATGATTCCTGGTTTAAAAGCAGATCAAAATGGTGATGTTTGGGATGCTGATGGTAATTATGTTACAAATGTAAATCCATTTACTTATGAATTCCTTTCAAATGGCGAGTTCACATTTGAATTTGTAGATATGGCTGGAAATAAAGGGAGTGCAACTGCTAAAGTAGATTGGATTGATACAAATGCTCCAACAGCAACAATTGAATATGATATAAAATCTTTAACAAATAAAGATGTAACAGTAAGTATATCATTTGATAAAGAAAATGTAATCGTAACAAATAATGATGGAAAAAAAGATTATGTATTTACAAAAAATGGAGAATTTACATTTGAATTTCAAGATGCAGCAGGAAACACAGGAAGTATAACTGCAATTGTTGATTGGATAGATAAAGTAGCTCCGACAGCAGAGTTAAAATATGAAAAATTAGAAGATAAAGTAGTTGTAACTGTGGTAAATCCAAGTAAAGAAATTACCTTTAAAGAAGGTAATGGAATTTACGAATACACTAAAAACGGAGAATATGAAATTCTGTTTTATGATTCATTAGGAAATGAAGGAAAATTAATTGCTAAAATAGATTCATTTGAGGATTCTTCTGAAGATAATAAACCAGAAAATCCTGATGATAATAAACCTGTAAACCCAGATAATCCAGAAAATCCTGATGATAATAAACCAGAAAATCCAGGTAATAATAATCCTGTGAATCCAGATAACTCTTATGATAATCAGCCTGGAAATTTAGATAAACCTAATGATAACACAGATAATGGTAATACAAATGATGACGACAATACTACTAATAACGATAAAGCTAATAGTGAAATAACAGAAAAACCAGATAATAAAGATCAAAATGCAGATCATGATATCAATGCAGATGAAGAAGAAAAGCCAGAAGAACCTAGTGAACCAAATCATAGTTTAGGTGTGATTCAGGAAGATAAATCCTCTTCCCATAATGATAAAAGAACAATTATTATTGTAGGAACCGCGGTTACAATTGGTATTGCAGGTATTGGTACATTTGGTATCCAACGTATGAAAAGATTTTAGTATAGTAAAAAACCGTTATAGCGGTTTTTTCTGTAATATATTTCTTGTCGTTTATTTTACAATTTTTAGTGTTGTAATATGTATTTGATGTTTTATGACTATTACCGACATTTACCTATAATGATTCAATAAATTTTGTAATGAATCCATTTTTATTTGTCAACATTTCGTATAGGTATACAGTTAAGAAAATGATACTGCCGCTGAAAGCAGCTAACATATCACACATGGTATCTTCTACCCCTGTTTCCATCCAATGTTGTAAGTTAGAACCAGTAATTTGATCCATACCAAATTCAAAGAATTCCCATATGCCTGCTACTAGGAAAACAATTCCTAAAATATAGGTCATATGGAATATAATGTTTTTCTTTGGATTTTGTTTGAATAAGTATAGTAAGATAAGGGCTAAAAAACAAGTTAAAATTCCAGATAAAAAATGTGTGAATGTATCAAACCAACTGATATGTTTATATAGATTGACACCTGAACCTAAAAATTGGGCAAGGAATAAAAAAAGATAATATACCACTTCTAGTTCTACACTGATTTTAAAATTGATAAATTTCTTGAAGAGATTTGGAACAAGGAGTAATGGATATAGAGCAATATAGGTTGGAATTCTCGTGTTGTCACCAGCACTAAAATCTCTGATTAATAAATACGTATTTCCAATTAGCATAATGAGAACCAAACAATAATTCAATATTTTTTTCATTTCAATCACCTTTAATTTATTATATTATAAAACAATTAAAATTAATATTGTTTTATTTTATTTTATCCAAATTGTAAATTTCTATAAAGAAAAAATGGCGAAAGCCATTACTTAATAACATACGGATTTTTTTTACTCCCGTCACCACTTGTATAAGCAATATCCCCTGATAAATGTAGCACTACATTTAATGCAGCACTTTCATTGGTTTTTGTTTTTCTTGCAACGCCACTAATTCGATATGCATAATTTGTTGAAGCAGAATCGGCTGTAATGGTCCAAAAGTTTTGTGATAAACTAGCCATCCAGTTATAGTTAACACAGCTCATACTAGAAATTTTTGTACATTGTGGGTCAATGCTGGCTAACATAATTTCACTTGCCCTTGGTAATGCGAGTGGTTGATTTTCTAAAATATTAGAGCATTCAATAGAATTGTCGTCCTTGGCGGTTCTTTTCCCAATACATACATTATGGGAAATAATATAGGAACGATTGGTATCTGTAAAAAATTTAGGGTCATTATAACGTTTGATGACTTGATCACGAATTCGACTTACTAAATAATTATTGATTCCATCAGAACTTTGCGATACACTGTTATATCTGTTATCCCATTCCACTTCTTTATTTTTAGCAACATGCAACAAGCGAATCGAGTTATCTGAATTAACTTTAATAATTCTCCATGGTTGATTTGCAAAAGTAACATAATTATCTACGTACTCTCCGCGGAAAATATATTCATTTTCTACTTGATATAGACCATTTCCAGAAGTCACAATTTTACTTGGATCTATAATTTTAGAAACAATGGTGGAAGTGTTATAGCTTTCTCCACAATCTAGATAAGGTAAATATAAATAAAAGCCATTGTTGTTCATAACCGTAACAGATCCAGTACATGTAGCATCTTTTTTTAATTGACTTAATGATTTCATATGTTTGGTTTCTGTAAGCTCATCTACAGTAACTGTTACTTTTTCCCCATCTTGTTTGGGTAAGCTCTCTTGTCTATCTTGGTAGTAAGAAAGGGCTGCTTTTTTCATTTTCTGTTCTATTTCCGAAAATGATAATTTGTGATCAGTAAACATACTTGCAATGGCGATGACTAAAATAAAAAATACAATTATGATACCGCCTAATATAAATATTTTATTTTTGGTATCCATTTTTTGAATCCATTTCATAATAGAACCTCCTGTCCATATAGGTTATTATAGCAAATATTGTCTTATAGTACAAGATGTTGTATCTTCTTTTTTAGGGATTGTGTTCATATAATGATTTAGGTGATTTTGTGAGAAGAGAATGCAATCTTATTTTGAAAGGAATGCTGATTGGTTTAGGGAAAGTCATTCCAGGAATTAGTGGGAGTTTGATTGCTGTGAGTCTTGGTGTATATGAAAAGGCAATTGATGCGGTTGGACACTTTTTTAGAAATGTCAAAGAGAATATTTTGTTTTTAGGAACTTTATCAATTGGACTTATCATATCCATAGCGTTTGGTAGTAAACTACTTATTTATTTGCTTGAATTTTGTTATGTACCAACGATGCTTTTATTTATTGGCTTTATCACTGGTGTTTTTCCAAGTTTATATAAAAAGATGCAAATGAGAAGTAAAAAGTTACTCTTTTTCTTCTTATTATCGGTTTTACTGGTCTTATGCCTTAACTTTTTTTCAACAAATTCTACTTTTTATCCTCAAAAAAGTATGGGTTCTTATTTGCTAATTTTGGGGATTGGTTTTCTAGATGCCGCAACAATGGTCATTCCAGGAATTAGTGGAACAGCGATTTTTATGATAATCGGTTGCTATTCGTTTGTTTTAAATTTATTTGGAAGTTTTACTAGTTTATCGGCGATTGTTTCCCATTTTCCTTATTTTTTGTTTTTTGGATTAGGACTTATGTTAGGTATCATTCTAGTTTCACGTCTTATGCATTATATGTTAAGGAAACATTTAGAAGTTACATATTCTTTTATTATGGGTTTTACTGTTTCTTCCATTATTGTTTTATTACAAAAAGTATTGACATCTCATTATACGTTAATTGATTTGGGGATTGGTTTGTTATTAGCGATGGTTGGCTATCGTTTTTCTGTTAAGTTTGGCGGAGATTAACATTTTATAAAAGTAAAAACATATATTATATTGAGGTGAGTGGTATGGAGAAAAAATTACCAGGAATTTTTGCAAATCAAATTGATAAACCCCTTGCAAATAATGAGCGTGTTTCTTATGGAGCAAAAGAAAAAAAGGAAGAAAGGGAAGAAAGAAGCATCAATGGTTCAGGTAAAAATATCAATCAAAAGTTACATGATATTTTTGCATCACCAAGATATGTATATAAAGCAGATGTTAAAATTGTAACCAAAGATGGAACATTTACTAAAAAAATCATTGGTCAAAATAATACCCATTTGATTACAATTGATAATGAGTTATTCCCTATTTCTGATATTGTAGATATTTCTTTTGTAGATTAAATACACTTTTTGTGTATTTTTTATGTTAGTATACAAAAATGGAAGCAAAAAAAATAGGCAAAGCCTATTTTTATATGCATTCAACAAATGTATCTTGTAAGCATCTGATAACACAAACACAGTTTAGATTCATCGTGAAGAATGAATTTGTTGCTACATAAGGAATTGTAGCAGCTTCTGCAACATCAGGATTTGGTGCCAATACTCTAAAAGTAGCGCAGCATCCATCTATTTTTTCAACTCTAAATACGTTTGAACAAACGGCTCCAGCGTCACCGCATACAACTGCTTCTTTTGTAGTTGGCATTGACCATGGTGTTCCATTTCCACAGCAAGTATATAACATAATTGGTCTTGTATTGCAGCTTAAGCTTGTTGCTGAACATCCTAAAAATCCACGATCACAAGTATCTAAACAGCATCCATCTGCACAGTTTGCATTTTGTTGAAGAATGCAAATAACAGTTAATATTTCAGCGATGCATTTGCAGTCATTTGTATTGTTATTGTTTTCACACATATAATCCACCCCTTCTTTTATATTCAATATAGCATATTCCACTTTTTCCAAATGGTGTCGCACAAATGCCCTATAAACGAATGAAATATGTCAAAAGTATATAGAAAAAAGGACTAGTATAGTAAAAATGAATGTTTTGAAGTATAATAAGATTGAGGTGTCATATGAAAAGAGCAATTGTCCTTTCTGGTGGTGGGTCCAAAGGTGCTTATCAAATTGGGGTATGGAAAGCCCTCAAAAAGTTAAATATAACATACGATATAGTAACAGGAACTTCAGTTGGTGCTTTGAATGCAGCTTTGATGGTTCAAAAAGAGTATATGAAAGCATTGTGGCTTTGGTTTAACATGGATTTTAACCGAATATTTGATGATAAAATAGATGCTGATTATGAGACCAAAGAAGGAAAAAGCAAAATATTTCATACATATGTTCAAGCAATATTAGATGGTGGTATGCAAATTCAAAGGTTGGAACATACCGTTGAAAAAGCGCTAAATGTGAAGAAAATATACAAATCTCGAATCGATTTGGGAATTGTAACTGTAAAAATTCCAAGCTTAAAACCTATGCAATTACAGAAAAAAGATATTCCCAAGGAACAACTGAAGGATTATTTGATTGCATCAGCTTCTTGTTTTCCTGCCTTTCAAAAGAAGAAAATTGGAGATTCTACTTATATTGATGGAGGACTTTATGATAATCTTCCTATTAATTTGGCAGTTGAAATGGGCGCAACAGAAGTAATTGCAGTCGATTTAGAAGAAATTGGCTTTAAAAAGAAAGTTAAGAATAAAGATATTCCGATTGTTACCATAGCGCCTAACAACAAAATTGGTTCTTTTCTTGTATTTGATAAACATATGGCAAGAAGGTGTATACGATTTGGGTACAATGATACTATGAAAGTATATCAAAAATTGGATGGGAAATATTTTACATTCAAAAAAGGGCATTTAAAGAAAAATTATGATGTTTATTTTTCTGCTTATTTGAAACGATTGCGTTCTTACTTATCCCCAAAAACATCTAAAAATGTCATTTTGGATAATGTACTTAAAATTACCGTTTTGAAACATTTTTTAGTGACACCAGATTCTAAAATAACAATAAAAGATTGGAATATAGAAATTGAAAAATTAGGAAAAACATTTCAAATGGAGGAAACAAAAATATATGATATTCATAAATGGAATCAACAAATACTTGCCTATTATCAAACGATAGAACAAGATAAAACCATTGAAAAAAATATCAAAGAAAATAAATTTAAAAAATTATTTTCAAGTGCCTCTATGATAAGATATTTGTGTGAATTGATGAAAAATGCCAAAACTGATACAAAAAAGCTGTATGGTCTGGCTTTATTATTTCCTCATGAATTTTTGCAAGCAGTTTATATTCAAACAATAAGTGGTGATAGGATATGAAAAGATTAGTTTATATATTATTGGCATTATGTATTTTGTATCTTGGAATATTAGGGATAAAGAATCAGTTTGAAAATGGCCATACTATATCTTATATGGTGCATACACAGAATGTAAAATCTGAAATTCAAGAAATATATCATAAAAAAACAAAAAAGCAGGCAGCGGGATACTGGATTCAAATTGAGACGTCTGATACTATTTTTCCAATTCAAATAATGTCCAAACCAGAAAAAAAACAAATTGTAGAAGATGTTTACACTTTTTCAAATGATAATTATAGTTGCATTTATCCAGTAGGAAAGTATTTATCTAATATGGATGTATTATGTCAAAAGGACCATACAATATATCCATATCATACAATGATAGGAATGGATTTTGAAGTGGATGCTTTTGTAGATACTTTAATTACACTTGGATATGATGGTATGATATGGAAGGATCGTAGGAGTATTTTAAAATCGGTAAAAGGTATTTCCATATATGACAACTTGGTTACCACGCATACCATTGGTATAGAAAACTATAAGGGATTATATGTGCTTGATACGGCTAATTTACTCCAAGAAAAACAGCTATTTCAAAATGATATTTATCAAAAGAGTATTGAACAATTTTATCAACAATATTATATGGTTGCGGATTACAATCAGTCATATGATTTTCATGAATTTTCAATCATCAATATGAACAATCAAAAAGAGACTAAAATTATTTCCAATCAGGCCATTTCTCTTGATTCCTATATACAAGGAATGGTAGGCCATACCATTTATTTGCTAGATCGTGGTCATAAAAGGCAGTATCAAATTGATTTATCCAGTAAAACAGTTACTAAAATAGGGGATACTGATTTAGGGGTACAAATTTATAAAGATGGAAAATGGGAAACAAAAACGATGTATGAGGTATTAAAAAAAGATATATATTTTGATTCTGATGTAATACTAGAAGAAGCTATCAAAGAGAAATATCAATATATTGATATGATTGGAGACTATTATTATGGATATCAGTTGGTCGATTCTGGATATGAAGTTTATCGTATTCATAAGCAAATGCCATCAATTCGTTATTATATTGTGACGTTACCAGATAGAAAACAAGTATCGTATGTTGCAGATTATCTTTATTTTATAGACAATGGGTGTATTTATTACTATCATGATACTACAGGAGTGCGATTGGTTGTGCAGAACCCTGAATTTGGTTTTAATCAAAATTTACAATTTGGTGTATATGAAAGTGAAAAGAAACAATGAACTCTCGTTTCTTTTTTTCATATATTATATTGAGGTGATTTATGTGTATAAGGTATATCAGGTACAAAGTGGGGATACAATAGAACGAATTGCAAATTTATTTCATACCAATACCGATACCATTCGAAAACTAAATGGAATAACAGGAAATGTTATGTTAAGACCTGGAAGCTTTTTGATTGTTCCTGTGGAAGAGGAAACTTTATTTGATACTTATATTGTTCAAAAAGGAGACAATATGTATACGCTTGCTAGAACTTATAATGTGGATTATGATATGTTGCTTGAATTAAATGGATTGGATGCAGATGATTATATTTATCCAGAGCAAGAAATTGTAATTCCAAAAAAAGGAGTTCAAATGTATCGTGTGAAAGATGGCGATACAATAGAATCTGTATCCACTCATTTAAATACAGATTATGAAAGTCTTTCCCAATATAATAAAAACTTATTTTTAATGCCTGATCAGATTTTATTTTATCAATAAGTCTACCTTGTAGGCTTTTTTTATAAAAAAAGTATTTCTTTTTCAAATCTATGTTATAATGTAGTTATAGAATAGAGGCGATTATATGAAAAAAATAGGAATTGGATTTGTTATTGCGATACTATTATTAGGCGTAACAGGTTGTGGATGTTCCAAAAAAGAGGAGAAAAAACCAGAGGATAACCAAGTTCATGGAAATACAAATGAAGGTGTAATTCAAGATCAAGAATTGGGTAGCTTAAAATTTACCAATACTGCTTTGGTAATGGAAAATGGAAGATCTAAACTAACTACTTTGGTAACCAATGATTCTGACGAAGATGTTCAAGTTGAGAATTTTAATATTACTGTCAAAGATGTTGATGGCAATCCTATCGTGGTTTTACAAGGTTATGTTGGTGGGGTTGTGCCAAAAAGGGAAACAAGAGAAGTTGTAACAGAATGTTCCATTGATCTTTCTCATGCAGCTAGCATTGAATATAGTATCCATAATATATAGAAGATGTATCAAAGCATCTTTTATTTTTTTATAATTTATTATATAATGTGGATATTATGAGGTGAATATATGAAACGGATACTATTATGTTTAAGCATTTTACTTTTTTTAACAGGATGTACAGAGAGCAAACCAACGAAGTCTTATATTGAAATTGGATATTCAGAATATCAAAAAAAATTAGAAAATAAAGAAACCTTTGCTCTTTATATTGGGTCTGCAACATGTAAGCATTGTCAGGATTTAAAACCAACTCTTGAGAAAGTGATTACCGATTATGATTTGGAAATGTATTACATAGATTTATCTAAATTGGAAGGCGCAGAATACAATGCTATTTGGGATACTTCTAATATAGGAGGAACGCCAACGATTGTTTTTATTACGAATGGGAATATTAAGTTGTTTCCAAGAATAGAAGGTGCAGTTTCAGAATCAGTATTAATTGATAAACTGAAAGTTGCAGAATACATTAAAGGGTGATCATATGGAACAAAATGAAATGAATTTAGATTATTTTTCAGTTTTAAAACAATACGGAGAGGATTTAACAGAAAAGACTTTTGTAACAAATCCTGCCATTGCGCGTGAAGAAGAAATCAAACGTTTGATGTTGGTATTAATGACCCCAGAAAAATCTGCATTATTGGTTGGGAAGCCTGGTATTGGAAAAACTGCTATTGTCGAAGGACTTGCTTACTTGATTCAACAACATCAAGTACCAGATGCATTAAAAGATTACCATATCATTAAAATTAATTCGACTTCTTTAATTGGGACAATTCAAGTACAAGGTAAATCAGAGTTGATTATTCAACTTTTGGTAAATGAATTGAAATCTTCTTTGAAAACGATTTTATTTATTGATGAAATTCATACTTTAATTGGTGGGCGTGGTGATGGACCTATGGATCTTGCGAATATTTTAAAGCCAGGGTTAGATCGTGGTGATATTAAGATGATTGGAGCAACTACCACGATAGAATATGATACTTACATTATTCGGGACCGTGCTTTTTTACGTCGTTTTGAACGAATTGATGTTACAGAACCAAATGAGGCAATTACCACTCAAATTTTGTTGGGGTCACTTCCTAAAATAGAAAAACAAACTGGCATTCATATGAAATACAATGGTTATTTGAATGAATTGTTAATGGAATCGATTGTGAGTGCCACTTCTGAATTTAAACGTGTATATGGTTTATCAGCAATGTACCCTGATGTAGCCTTTTCCGTATTAACTGGTGCTTTTTCGCAAGCTTTATTAAATAATAAACAAGAAGTTGATATGTTGGACGTTTATCACGCTATTTTTTCCAGTAAACGTATCTATCCAGATAGTATTGTGAAAGAATTGGCTGCATTTCGTGAAAAATTTGCTAAATTTGCGGAACAAGAAGGCATTCAATTTCCGATCATTACCATTGATCAAATTCAAAAAAATGACGAAATATATTAATGGATATTTACATAAATGAATTGTGTATTACATATACATATGGTAAAATATAATTAGAATGGCGGTGCATAAATGGAGACAAGAAATATACCTCACAAAAACTATATTATTTTAGGAATCATTACACTTGTAACATTCGCATTGCTTTCCTATTTTGTTGATTTTTATCATAGACAAAAAGCATATGAAAGTAGTATTCATACCAGGATGCGTTTTCTATCAGAGGTAAAAGAAAGCGAAATTGAAAACTATATTTTAGACAATCATGATGTTATTATTTATATATCGGATAGTAGTGATGATAATTACCAAGAGTTTGAAAATCAGTTAAAGGTTCTTATGAATGATCAAAACTTGACGAAAAATGTTGTATATATGGATATGCATAAAATTAGTTCTGAAAAAAATATAAAAACGATATTTCAGCTGGATACATTGATTTATCCAAATGTGCTTATTGTATCAGACGATGCAGAAACTAATGCTTTATATACTGAAAATCAGGAAAGAAATCCAAAAGAAGTCATTTACTATATTCAAAATCATTTGGAGGAAGAATGATTCATATTGTTTTATTTGAACCAGAAATCCCACAAAACACAGGGAATATTATGCGGACTTGTGCTGGAACAGGCGCAAAATTACATTTGATTGAACCACTTGGTTTTTCGTTAGATGAAAAATATATCAAGCGATCTGCAGTCAATTATTTGGAACATTGTGATTATACAGTATATAAAAATTTTGGGGAATTTCAAACCCAAAATAAAGGAATTTATTATTATTTAACACGCTATGGTAAAAAACCGCATACTAGTTTTGATTTTTCCAATGTAGATGAATCGATTTATTTGATTTTTGGAAAAGAAAGTACTGGTATTCCTAAAGAAATATTAAGAAATGATTTGGAACGCTGTATGCGTATTCCAATGAATGGCAACATAAGAGCTCTTAATTTATCTAATTCTGTAGCGATTATGCTTTATGAAGTATTACGTCAACAAAATTATCCAAATTTATTAACAACAGAACCATTTAAAGGTGAAAATTATTTAGAACAATAAAAATGATTGTCAAATATTGCATTTGATGTTATGATGGATAAGAATAGGAGGATAAAAAGTATGGATTATTTAGATTTTGTGATAGACAATTATATTTGGTTTTTAGTGGGTGGAATTGTATTACTGATGACACTCATTGGTTATTTTGCAGAAAAAACACAGTTTGGAAAAAAATCAAACCGCAAAAAAGAAAAGCCATTGGAAAAAGTCATTCCTGTACCATCGGTAGCAGTTCCACCTGTGCAAGAAGAGGTAGAAAAAAAAGTAGAAGAAGTTCCTGTAGCTTTGGTGGAAGAGGAATCAGTAGAAGAACCTATGGAAAGTTTAGATGATATTGAAATTCAAGAACCAGAGCCTGCAGAAGATTGGAAGACAAATGATGAATCTGCTATTTCTGAAGAAGAAATTCCAGAAGAATTGTATGTAGGATTAGATGGGACACCAAATACTTATAAAAATATAGAGGATACAGAAGAGTTGGATATAGAATTACCAAATATTGAAGAATTAAAAACAGATATAGATGATAGCAGTTCTGATGATGACATTTGGAGATTTTAGGACCTTTTGGTCTTTTTTCTTTTTGTGTTGTTTTCAAAAAAAAATATATGTGATATAATTGGAAATGTAAAAATATTGGAGGTAGATTATGACTTTTGATACAATCATGTCATTCATGACAAAATTAATTGATGTTTTGTTGGTTTGGCTAGCACTTTATTATATTTTAAAAAATTTACGAAAAAATGTAAAAATGGTTCTTTTGTTCAAAGGAATCTTAATTATTGTTATCATTAAAATTATCAGTGATATATTAGATTTGGTTACCATTGGATATTTGTTAGATTATGTCATTACTTGGGGGCCACTTGCTCTAATCGTTATTTTTCAACCAGAAATTCGAAATGTATTGGAACAATTAGGACGTAGTCAATTACTAGGACGTCATAAGGTATTAACAGTGGATGAACGAGAAAAAATGGTATATGAAATTACAGGAGCAATGGAGTCACTTAAAAAAGAGAGAATTGGAGCCCTTATCGTCATTGAAAGAGATAATAGCTTGAATGATTATATCCAAAAATCCAAAAAAATCTATGCCGATATTTCTTCTGATTTATTGATTTCCATCTTTTTCCCTAATAATCCCTTACACGATGGTGGTGTGATTATTCAAGGAGATAAAATTACAAGTGCAGGAGCGGTATTTCCAACCAGTGATAATTTAAAAATTAGTAAACGACTTGGAACACGTCACCGTGCTGCCCTTGGAATTTCAGAAACAGGAGACTGTATTGCATTGGTCGTTTCGGAAGAAACAGGAAGACTTTCTATCGCAATGAATGGAGAGTTAAATTACAATTTAACCATTGATGATGTTAAAATGATTTTATTAGAAGAATTGAGACCAAAAAAATCATTCATCGTGGATGAAGAAGAGGAGGTAGTAGACAATGAAGAAACTCCTTCGGACAATTAGAATCATTGGACGTAAAGTTGGATATTTTGTTGATAAATACATTGTAGTTCCTATTACAAAATTGGTCGTATATATTTCTTCTAAATTTGATCATTCTGGAAGAAAAATTGAAAATTGGTTGTCTAAAAGTAATACATTATTATTTATTTCTTTATTTTTAGCAATTGCAATCTTTATTATCATTGATCAAAAAATTATTTTGTTTACCGATAATTCTGCTGAAGTGTTAAAAAATCGTCCAGTAGAAGTAATTTATAATGAAGAAGCATATGTCATTGAAGGATTGCCTAAAACAGTAGATATTACATTGATTGGAAGTAAAACCGATTTATATATCGCAAAACAATCCTCTTCCCATAATGTAATCGTTGATTTGAGTGGATTAAAACCAGGTACTCATAAAGTAAATATGGAATATACACAAAATGCAGGAAAAATTGATTACATGGTAAATCCATCAGTCGCAACTGTTATCATTTATCGAAAAGTATCAGAAACAAGGACATTAACAGTGGATGTATTAAATCAAGATAGTCTAGATTCAAAATACGTGATTGATAATGTAAATTATGATACTGATAAAATTGTCATTAAAGGTGCTGAACATCAGTTGAAACAAGTGGTATCAGTAAAAGCATTAGTGGATATTAAAAATTTAGTTTCTACTGAAGTTGGGACGACGACTTTGAAAGACGTGCCTTTAAAGGCTTATGATTCAGAAGGAAATGTAGTGGATGTCGAAATTGTTCCTTCAAAAATAGATGTCGATGTTGTCATTTCATCACCAAGTAAAGAAGTGCCACTTCGCATTGTACCAGTTGGAGAAGTTAGCTTTGGTCAAGCCATCAGTACATTGAGTGCGAATGTTAACAACGTTATCGTATATGGTGATGCGAAAGCGTTAGAGTCACTTAACTATATTCCAATTGAAATTGATGTAACAGATTTGAAAGCCAATAAAGAATATAAATTGGAAATTCCAAAACCAATTGGGGTACGATCTGTATCTGTCACAAATGTAACAGTTAATGTTACTTTGGATGCTGTTTCTAGTAGAGATATTAACAATGTAACAGTTAATATGAAAAATGTTGCAGATGGATTAAGGGCTAATGCCAAAGATAGTGGTGCTGCAAGTGTAACCGTTAACTTAAAAGGTGTAAAATCTGTAATTGATGCCATTCGGGCTTCTGATATTACTGCTTCAGTCGATTTGACTGGTTTAACGGAACCTGGAGAATACGAAGTAGAAGTACAAGTAGAAGGAACAGATCCAAAAGTACAATATACCTCAAAGACCAAAAAAGTTCGGATTACATTGACTAGAAATTAACAAAAAACCTTCACGTTTGTGAGGGTTTTATTTTTCGATATGATTGAAAAGAAGTCCTATATTAATAAGCCCACATATTCCAACGATGATGTAGATGATTCTTGCAATAATATACATATCTTTGAATAAAGCATCGATGATATTAAAATCGAATAATCCAATCATTCCCCATACAATTGCACCGATGATCGTAAAGACCAAAGCTACTTTTTGTAACGTTTCCATATAATTCTCCTTTCTGTCTTACTATTATGTTTTCCCAACATTTGAAAATTATTCATAATTTTTAAAATAGTCCATATAATTAAGTGAAATACGATATGAGGTGAAAGAATGAAAGTAAAAATTTTGTGTGCTACTATTCTTTGTTGTGTCCTTGTGACAGGTTGTTTTGGAAAGGGAAATAAAGATATTACTGCCACATTGACAGAGAAAGTAGAAAGTGTGAAAAGTTATCATGTAACAGGTGAACTTGAAATTATCAATAACGAAGATAGTTACCGATATGATGTGGAAGTATCCTATAAAAAAGATGACTTATTTCGTGTTAGTTTAAAAAATCAAACCAATAATCATGAACAAATTATCCTAAAAAACACAGAAGGTGTTTATGTATTAACGCCAAGTTTGAACAAAAGTTTTAAATTTCAAAGTGAGTGGCCATATAACAATTCTCAAAGTTATTTGATGCAGATTTTAGTCAAAGATATCAAAAATGATAAATCTAAAAAAGTAGAGGAAAAAAACGACCAATATATTATTAGCACAACTGTCAATTATGCAAATAATAAAAATTTAACAAATCAAAAAATTTATCTAGATAAAAAAGGAAATATTCAAAAAGTAGAAGTATTAAATGAAGAGGGCATCGTTCGCATGAGAATGACCTATAAAAAAATAGATATGGGTGCAACATTTGATAAAGATTATTTTGAACTTAATCAAAATATGAAAACGGGTGAAGTAACTGAAGAAACTTCCAAGACGATTGATGATGTTATTTATCCAATGTATATGCCTGCAAATACATATTTAGAGAGTCAAGATATTGTTAAAAAAGAAAATGGAGAACGTATTATATTAACTTTTGCTGGAGAATCACCATTCATGTTAGTGGAAGAAACAGTGAGTGTAGAAGAAGATTTTGTAGTCATACCAGTGTATGGAGATCCGGAAATTTTAATGGATACAGTTGGTAGCATTACGAGCAATTCTGCTAATTGGATTAGTAATGGAATTGAATACTATGCGGTTTCCGATACGCTAGATGGTGAAGAATTATTAAAAGTAGTACAGTCCATTAGTACAGTTCCAATTGGAAAATAGATATTTCGTGTATCTATTTTTTTGAATTTATGATATAATGATTTTCAGGTGATAACATGGAAAAAACGAACCCAAACGAAGTGAGAAATTTTATTCGAATTATTGTGGTTGTAACCATTATATTTTTAATATTTTATCTGTTAACTGTTTTTACAACAGGTCGTAAAAAAGGAGATTATACCAAACCTACAACAACACCATCTGTTATTCAATATGATGAGATTCTTTTGGGAGAATTATACCATCAAAAAGAAACTGATTATTATGTATTAGTAGAAGAAAAAAAAGATCCTTATATTTCTCTTTTTGAAAATTTGTTAAATCAGCATAGTAAAAAGGAAAATGGAATTCCTTATTATACAGTAGATTTAGCCTCTGCATTTAATCAAAAGTTTGTTGGAGAAACTGCTAATTTTACACCTGAAAATCTGAAGGTAACAGGAACGACACTTTTTCGAATTCAAAATGGGGCACTTGTCGCACATTATGAAACCAGTGAATCTATTTTAGAAATCTTGAAATCATTATAAGTTGTAAAAAAGGTGTATATCCTTTTTTCTTTTAGACGGAATGATAGACACGAGAAAAGGAATATGTTATAGTTAAGAAGGTGATATTATGATAGGGAAAAAAAGAGAATCTAAAAATACATTTCATACATTTGAGGTGGTTTTTCTTATTATAATTACTTGTATTGTTAGTATTTTTATGGGAATGACGATTTCATCTCGTTTTGGAGCAAATCCAACAATTAAATCTGAAAATGAATTGATTTCAAAACTATTAGACCATTATCAATATATTAAAGATCATTACTATGAAGAAATTGATGATGAAACATTGTTAAATGGTGCGATAGCAGGAATGGTAGAGGCTTTAGATGATCCTTATTCTACCTTTATTGATGAATCAGATTCTGAAAATTTTAATATGTCATTAAATGGAAATTATAGTGGAATTGGAATTGAAATTATAAACAATCAAGAAGGTAATATTCAAATTGTGGGGGTATTTCCATCTTCGCCAGCTGCACAAGCCGGTGTACTAGTCAATGATATTGTAATGGCCATTGATGGAAAAGATATGACAAATAAAGATAAATCAGAGTTGACTAAATATGTAAAAGAACATAATTTAGAGCAATTTACTTTGACTGTTCTTCGTGGAGAAGAAAAATTAGATATTTATGTCAAAAAGGCAATTGTTGAAATTCCCTCTGTAAGTTCTAAAATCTATGAACAAAATGGGAAAAAAATAGGCTACATTTATTTTGGAATATTTTCTACAATAACAGATCAACAATTTCAAAAAGAATTACAATCATTAGAAGAAGAAGGAATTGAATCTCTTATTATTGATGTGCGTGAAAATTCTGGTGGACATTTGACAACCGCCACCAATATCGTAAGCTTGTTTTTGGATCAAACGAAAGTTATATATCAAATTGAAATGAAAGGGCAAACCACTAAATATTACTCTAAAGGAAATCAAACCAAGAAATATCCGATTATCATTTTGCAAAATGGCAATAGTGCTTCTGCTGCGGAACTATTAAGTGGGGCACTGAAAGAATCCTATGGAGCAACTATTATTGGACAGACAAGTTATGGAAAGGGAACTGTACAAGAACTGGTTGATGTAGATGATCATATTGAATATAAGTTTACTACTAAAAAATGGTTAACACCAAATGGTAATTGGATTCACAAAAAAGGAATTGCACCTGATATAGAAATCCAATTGGATGTAAACTATTTTACCAATCCATCTGACATAACAGATAATCAATTGCAAGAAGCACTACGTTACTTGAGTGAGTAAAAATGTGCTTCTTTTCTTTTTGGATAGTTTCCTGTATAATGTGTAACAGGAAGAAGGCGAACATGATGAAACCGATTTGTATTGGAGATCCATTTCAAATCCATTGCTATAAACACGATGGCAAAGTACATTGTGCTTGGCAAGAAGCCATTGTATTAGATATTCAGAAAGATTATATTGTTTTTGGAAATGATCATACTTTAGTAACAGAAGCAGATGGCAGAACATGGAGAACCAAAGAACCTGCCGTTATTTATTTTTTTCGTAACAAGTGGTTTAATGTAATAGCACAATTAAAACAAGATGGCATATCCTATTATTGCAATGTAGAATCTCCCTATATTATAGAAGAAGGGGTAATTAAATATATTGATTATGATTTGGATGTTCGTATTTATCCTTCTGGAGAATATCGAATTTTAGATCGAATGGAATATAAATATCATAAGCAACTAATGCATTATTCTGATTCACTTGATATTGCGATTCATAATGGGCTTGATGAACTCATACATTTATATAAAGATGGTGCAAAGATATTTCAAGCTGAACAAAATATAAAATATCATGAAATTTACAAAAAAATAAAAAATGAAAATAAATAGGAATATCTACATCGTTTTGACATATATTTAAGAGAAGTTAAGAATTTTTGAAAAAAAGTGAAAAAGTTCTTGACATGGTGAATAGCAAATGATATATTAGTAGTGCTTTCACGGGAAAAGCGCAAGAAAAATAAGTATTACTTTATTTCCATTTTTATTTAAACTTTGAAATTTTATTGAACTGATGTGACATCTTTTATGTCAATATTTGGTGAATAAAATCGAAAAAGAAAGAAAAATGAAAAAAAGTGAAAAAAGTTCTTGACATGGTGAATAGCAAATGATATATTAGTAGTGCTTTCACGAAAAAGAAGGCAGGAAAATGATCTTTGAAAACTGAGCAAAAAGTCAATTCAAAGTTAGGATAAAACAATTCAAATGAACAAAAAATATTTTTTTTGGAGAGTTTGATCCTGGCTCAGGATGAACGCTGGCGGCATGCCTAAGACATGCAAGTCGAACGAGGTGGCCCACAGAATTTGATAGAAACTTTGAGAGCTTGCTCGAGAAGTGGAAAGAGAAGGACGTGGAATTTCCACCTAGTGGCAAACGGGTGAGTAACACGTGGGTTACCTACCTCTTAGATGGGGATACCAATTGGAAACGATTGTTAATACCGAATGTGATCTACGGATTAAAGGAAGCCTTTAAAGCTTCGCTAAGAGATGGGCCTGCGGTGCATTAGATAGTTGGTGGGGTAAGAGCCTACCAAGTCAACGATGCATAGCTGAACTGAGAGGTTGATCGGCCACACTGGGACTGAGACACGGCCCAGACTCCTACGGGAGACAGCAGTTAGGAATATTCGTCAATGGGGGAAACCCTGAACGAGCAATGCCGCGTGAGTGATGAAGGCCCTATGGGTTGTAAAACTCTGTTGTAAAGGAAGAATACCTAGTATAGGAAATGATGCTAGGATGACGGTACTCTACCAGAAAGCCCCGGCTAACTACGTGCCAGCAGCCGCGGTAATACGTAGGGGGCGAGCGTTATCCGGATTTATTGGGCGTAAAGCGTGTGTAGGCGGTTTATTAAGTCTAAGATCAAAGCCCGAGGCTCAACCTCGGTTCGTCTTAGAAACTGGTAGACTTGAGTGCAGTAGAGGCAAGTGGAATTTCTAGTGTAGCGGTTAAATGCGTAGATATTAGAAGGAACACCAGTGGCGAAGGCGGCTTGCTGGGCTGTTACTGACGCTGAGACACGAAAGCGTGGGGAGCAAATAGGATTAGATACCCTAGTAGTCCACGCCGTAAACGATGAGTACTAAGTGTCGGGAAACCGGTGCTGAAGTTAACACATTAAGTACTCCGCCTGAGTAGTACGGTCGCAAGGCTGAAACTCAAAGGAATTGACGGGCACCCGCACAAGCGGTGGAGCATGCTGTTTAATTCGAAGATACGCGAAGAACCTTACCTAGACTTGACATCCCGGGCAAAGCTATAGAGATATAGTGGAGGTTATCCCGGTGACAGGTGGTGCATGGTTGTCGTCAGCTCGTGTCGTGAGATGTTCGGTTAAGTCCGATAACGAGCGCAACCCTTATCGTTAGTTGCTAACATTTAGTTGAGAACTCTAACGAGACTGCCGGTGACAAACCGGAGGAAGGTGGGGATGACGTCAAATCATCATGCCCCTTACGTCTAGGGCTACAGGCGTGCTACAATGGCCGGTACAAAAAGACGCAATACCGTGAGGTGGAGCTAATCTCAAAAACCGGTCTCAGTTCGGATTGGAGTCTGCAACTCGACTCCATGAAGTTGGAATCGCTAGTAATCCTGAATCAGAATGTCAGGGTGAATACGTTCCCGGGTGTTGTACACACCGCCCGTCACGCTATGAGAGTCTGTAATACCCGAAGTTGGTAGCCTAACCTTTTAGGAGGGGGCCGGCGAAGGTAGGACAGGTGATTGGAGTGAAGTCGTAACAAGGTATCCCTACCGGAAGGTGGGGATGGATCACCTCCTTTCTATGGAGAAAGATTAAATTTATTCGTATCTTAACTTATGAATGACACTTTTGCTTAGTTTTGAGAGATTATTTCTCTCAAGAAAATAGTTCTTTGAAAACTTGATAATGTGGTAGTAATACATAAGCCCCAATTTTTTGATGGAAATTGGATACTGTCGTATGTATTACATTAAAATTATCTCAATCAAATTAGGAAAATACAAAAATGGTGATTAAATTGCTAAGGGCACATGGTGAATGCCTTGGCACTAGAAGCTGATGAAGGACGTGACGAACTACGAAATGCCTCGGGGAGTTGTAAGTAAACTTTGATCCGGGGATCTCCGAATGAGGAAACTCACCTACGGTCATGCGTAGGTACCGTATACTGAATACATAGGTATACGGAAGCAACCCAGTGAACTGAAACATCTTAGTAACTGGAGGAAGAGAAAGAAAAATCGATTCCCTTAGTAGTGGCGAGCGAAAGGGGAATAGCCCAAACCGACTTCGGTCGGGGTTGTAGGACCTTACATTAAGAGTTACAAATTTACAGTATAGTTGAAATTGGTGGGAAACAATACCGTAGAAGGTGATAGTCCTGTAAACGAAATACTGTAAACTCTGTAGGGTATCCTGAGTACGGCGGAACACGAGAAATTCTGTCGGAATCTGCGGGGACCATCCCGTAAGGCTAAATACTCTCTAGTGACCGATAGTGAACAAGTACCGTGAGGGAAAGGTGAAAAGAACCCCGGGAGGGGAGTGAAATAGAATACTGAAACCATGTGCTTACAAAAAGTCAAAGTCCGTTAATGGATGATGGCGTGCCTTTTGCAGAATGAACCGGCGAGTTAATGTTGCATGCAAGGTTAAGTTGAAGAGACGGAGCCGAAGCGAAAGCGAGTCTTAATAGGGCGATTTAGTATGTAGTATTAGACCCGAAACCGAGTGATCTAGCCATGAGCAGGTTGAAGTTTGGGTAAAACCAAATGGAGGACCGAACCGACGTACCCGGAAACGTGCGCGGATGACTTGTGGCTAGCGGTGAAATTCCAATCGAACTCGGATATAGCTGGTTCTCCCCGAAATAGGTTTAGGCCTAGCGTTGAATTTAGCCCCTTGGAGGTAGAGCACTGAATACATGATGGCGGCACCTAGCTGTACTGAGTGTAATCAAACTCCGAATGCCAAGGTTAGTATATTCAGCAGTCAGTGTACGGGTGATAACGTCCGTGCGCAAAAGGAAAAGAATCCAGATCGCCAACTAAGGTCCCAAAATTTATGCTAAGTGGGAAAGGATGTGGAGTTGTCAAAACAGCTAGAAGGTTGGCTTAGAAGCAGCCATCCTTTAAAGAGTGCGTAATAGCTCACTAGTCGAGTGACACTGCGCCGAAGATGTACCGGGGCTAAGCATAATACCGAAGTTGCGAATTCTATACTATGTATAGAGTGGTAGGGGAGCGTTCCAAGGGCGGTGAAGGTCGATTGTGAGGACGGCTGGAGCGCTTGGAAGTGAGAATGCCGGTATGAGTAGCGCAAGAGAGGTGAGAATCCTCTCCACCGTTTGCCTAAGGGTTCCTGGGGAAGGTTCGTCCTCCCAGGGTGAGTCAGGACCTAAGGCGAGGCCGAAAGGCGTAGTCGATGGACAACAGGTTTATATTCCTGTACCACTTATATCACTGATGGAATGACGGAGAAAGCTAGGAAGGGCCAATTATTGGATTTTGGTCTAAACACAAAGGTTTGTATATTGGAAAATCCGTATACTAACAAACTGAAGTGTGATGGCGAAGTTACCAGCGATGGTAATGAAGTCTTCTGACGCTATGCTTCCAAGAAAAGTTTCTAGGGTTAATGATATAGGTGCCTGTACCGAGAACCGACACAGGTGGGCAAGGAGAGTATCCTAAGGTGAGCGAGAGAACTATGGTTAAGGAACTCGGCAAAA
>CARSXK010000010.1:0-40674 GCA_949065595.1 uncultured Bacilli bacterium | reverse complement strand
CTTTTTGAATGATTTTTCTATTCCTTAAAATTAACTAGCACAACGCGTTATAATAGTATAATGTCATCTCTAGTGATTTTAGAAATTGTCATGGATATTTTTCCTTTTCTAGCACTTATTCAGCACTTAAATTTTCTAAAATTAAGTGTTTCAAAAAGGAATCATCCGTAATGAAAAGGAAAAAATCCGCGGTTTTCTGTGGATTATGTCGTAATCAATTTCTTTCTAGTTCGTCCTGTTTTCCCGATCATTTAGAAATTAAAGTCTTGAAGATCAAGGCTTTTTTTGTACCTAAAATTATGATAAACTGTTAATGAAAAGTAGAGATGCTAGATATGAAAAGAATTATTAAAAACTCAATAAAATGTAATTTATGTGGGGATATTATAGTATCAAAGTACACTCACGATTTTGTTAGCTGTAAATGTGGTGGTTGTAGTGTAGATGGTGGTAATAGTTATTTAAGACGTAGTTACAGTAATTCTACAAATGATTTTACCGAATTAAGTGAGTTTGATGAGGTAGAAGAAATCAAGGGAAATAAGGTTATTTCAAAAAAAGAACAAAATATTTTGAATTCTTAAGAAATAAAGATGTACAAAGTTTAGCAAACTGACTAAATTTTTATCCGAAAATGAAAAAGCAGTATCATTAAATTTCAGAATCTTATCTGGAATTAGCATATATTTATCAATTTAGTATAAGTGAATCATATTATTATTAAAATTTCAGTTTAACTTATGGCGTCAACAAGTAGTTGACATAGATGATATAGAGATGCTATAATGAAAAAAATATATGAGCAGTACAAAAATCTCTTCCAATAGAGGTGAATATTTGTGCTGCTCTTTTTATTGTATGAGTTATGTAGGGAGATGGATGTTGTATGATAAAAGAGAAGAAAAACAAAGAAAAAGTAAAATTACATGAAAGAGATGAAGAAAAACAGAATGAACAGGAAGTAAAATTAAGTGATAAAGATAAGGATAGATGTCGATATATTTTGACTGAAAATCTAAAATCAGAAAGAGAAACACCTAGTATAGGGCATGTCTTAAAATCTATTGATAAAGAAGGTTGGCTCAACAGAACCTTTAACAGTGAATATATATGGTCAAATGAACGTGCTACATATTTTATTGAATCAGTTTTATTAAAATATGAAATCCAACCAATTATCATCTACACAAATAATGATAGAAATATAATATGTGATGGATTTCAACGTATTACTGCACTTAAAATGTTTGTCAATAATGAACTCCGATTATCTGAAAAGGGCCTTCACCAATTACCCTTTTTAAAAGATAAATTTTTTAGTGACCTAGATAAGGATGACCGAGATTATTTTAAAAATGAATATAGTATTGAATTGAAAAGATTTAAACCCATCAAATCTAATTTGAATTTGACATTGGTAGACGATGAATATATTGAAAAACAGCTCTATCTTCGAAATAATTCGGGGATTGAATTAAAACCATTTCAAATGCAAAAAGCGTCCTATTTTGATGAACCACTTACTGCTCAAATGACCTCAATTTTACAGAAAAATGAACAATTTAGGAAAGATTTAATTGCAATTAAAATACTAGATCCAAAGAAAAAGAAAAATATGATTGATGAAGGAATGGTACGCATTCGTGAATTAATCGCAGCTACTTATTGTCCTATTGGAAGATTTCTTTCCTTTTTTACCAAAGAAGACCGTATGAAAAAGGGATATATTCCATACATTTATGGAGAAAACCCAGAAGAAATCATAGCGATCTTCAATCAAGTTGTACAAAAATTAATTCAGTTAATCCATTGTCCTACTTTTGTAAGATATCCTCAACTGAATACAAGAAGATTCTTATTTTGTACCTATTGGTTATTAGCTGTTTGTTTGAAAGACAAAGTTTTTTCCAATTGAAAAGTTTGATGTAAAAGAATACATTGATTTCTGTATTGCCAGAGATACCAAACCTAGTTATTTCAAACATGATGAAATGCACCAAATTAGGCCATTAAAAGATATGTATCAACTTGTAATGGATTATGCGCAACATAGGTTTTCTGTTAACATGAATCATTATTTGAATCAGAATAAGAAATTACCAATAGAAAAAGAAGATTACGCAGTTGCGACAAGCTTTCAAGAACTCAAAAATATACAATACAAAATATACAGTGAATATAGAACAATTGATGAGGTTTGTGACTTGATGGAAAAAAGATTGTTTATATTAAGAGGGCCATACCAACGCCAAGAGGAAATGAACCTAAAACAAGCCTCTTGGCAGATAGAGAGCATATTTATGGATATTCCCCTTCCTAAAATTATTATCCATCAGTATCAAGAAAATGGGAAGGAAATCTATGAGGTTTTAGATGGGCAACAACGACTTACAGGCATTATAGGGTTCAAGGGAAGATTATATTTAAACGAATTTGGGGAATTGGAAAAAACACAAAAACACAAATTTTCACTACACGGTTTAAAAGTATTTGAAGATCTAAACGGAAAAACATTCGATGGTAAAAATGATATTGGTGAATATTTTCAAAAGAAAATCAATCAATATGTACTAGAATTTTCTATTATCAAAGAATCTGAAAATTCCATTTATAGTCCAAAACAAAATTTCAAAAGAATTAATGAAAGTATCAATAATTTAAAAGAAAATACATATCGTCGTTGGAATGTAGAATGTGATAAAACAGTAATGACTGCGATTGAAAATGCTGTTCAAAAACATATTGGATCGTTTTTTCCGCCCTATAAGGATTTACACAAAAAATATCAAGCAATATTTACAACATGTGTTCGTCAAGTGTTTTATCAACAAGATAAAACAGATGTGATATATAGGTGGAGAATGAATGATAAAAGGGAAGTGAGTAACTGGCTCAATAAAATTGACGATACCAATCGTTATCATTATTTAACTAGCGTTGAACAAGTCGATGAAAGTTTGACGCGTATTGAAAAATGGTTATCTACGATAGAAGAAGATATTTATCAATTGATTCATTGTAGGAAATATCAAATAGGAGAAGAAAGAGTGGTATTATTGTGCTTCTTATTATTCGATATAAAAGAAGAGATATTACTTCGTAAATCCTCTGAAATAAAAGCCATTTTACATGATTTTTATCATCAAATGTCTGAACAAAAAAGAAAAGATTTTTCAAGTTTTGTTCATGAAACAAAAGTAAAAATGAATCGTTTTACGAATGGGATTTAAAAAAATCCCTTTTTGGATGGTAAGATATTACAAATTTTTCATTTATTTTAGAAAAATCATGGTAAAATAAGTATAAGTGGTGAAGTGTATGATAAAAAATAAAAAATGGGTAAAACCATATCTATATTGTTTTGGAATTGCATTTTTATTTTTAATGATTTGTAGTAAGAATTCTTTTCTATACCGAATCAATGATTGGGTAGATGCCAACGCCTTTTTTACAGTAGGAAAAGGAATGGTAAGAGGTGTGGTTCCTTATCAATCTTTGTTTGAACAAAAAGGACCTCTTTTGTATCTTATTTATGGAATTGGTTCACTGATCAGTTATAAGAGTTTTTTGGGTGTATTTATTCTAGAAGTATTCTCCTTTTCTATATTCCTATATTATACCTATAAAATAATTACTTTATTTTTCACTCCAAAAAAAGCCTATTTTATCATTCCAATTTATACATTATCAATTGTTACTTTAGGATCATTTAGTCATGGTGGAAGCGTAGAAGAATTCAGTTTATCACTGTTTATGATTTCTTTTTACTATTTGATTGTATATTTAAAAGAAAAAGACATCATGATATCTAAAAAAACTGTTTTTTTAGTAGGGGTATTGGCAGGTTGTATTTTATGGATGAAGTATACTCTATTAGGCTTTTGGTTTGGTTGGATGATGTGTGTATTTGCTATACAATGTTATCACAAACAGTATAAAATAGCTTTCCAAAATTGTTTTATTTATTTATCAGGAATGTTAATCGCAACTCTCCCTTGGATGATTTACTTTGGAATATATAACGCTTTAAAAGATTTATGGAATGTATATTTTATTGTTAATATGAATGCCTATTCAAGTGCAGGTTCGCTTATCACAAAAATTACGAATACCTTATCACTTTTGTTTAAAAACTTATTTGGATATCTTCCAACCTTTTTGGGGATTGTCGTTGGCTTTTTCTTGTTGTTCCAAAAAGGCGATACATGGGGAAAAAAGGGAGCCAATTGCACCTTACTGACCTGCATGCTAACAACGGGTATATTTATCTATGTTGGTGGGACTAGTTTTCATTATTATCCATTTGTTTTAACTCCTTTTATTTTAATTGGCTTTTTGGTATTACTTTCTTATCTACCCAAACAAGAATGGCGCATTTCTAATTTAGGTTGTATAGGGTTAAGCTTTCTGGCACTTTGTACGATGTGTGGCAATACCAAAATGATAAAATGGCGTAAAGCGGATTATGCCCAATATCGATTTGCGAATCAAATTGAGAAAAGCGACGATAAAACGGTATTAAACTATGGTTTTTTGGATGGTGGCTTTTATACCACAACTGGTAATATTCCAGAATTCTATTACTTTATGAAAAACAATATTGACTATGAAAGATACCCAGAAATGATGGATGAACAAAGAGCATACATTCGGCAAAAAAAGCCTCATTTTGTGATTTTACAAAAAGAAAATATGACAGGTCAGTTACCCTCTATTTCAAAAGATTATAAACTCATCGATTATCATACACAAAGGTATCAAACTAAAATGGTCACTTATTTCTTATATGAAAGAAGAACATAATACGGATTTTCCGTATTTTTTTGTCAACAAATGTCAATTTTATAATTTTTGGAAAAAGGATATTCATTCATTATGATATACTCATAATAGATGTGATTAGATGAAAGAGAATATTCGAATGTTTCAAAATTGGTATCGTATTGCCAAACCCAGCAAAAAATATTTTTTTATTGCATTTATTACCGTTTTGGGAGCTTCTATTTGTAGTATTATAGAACCTATTTTTGCAGCCAATGTCATTACCAATATCAATCTTGGTAAATTTAATCTTGTCTATTTATTTTTAACAATAGGCTTTTTATTCATTGTTCTACGAAAGGGATTTTGGGATATCAATTACCGCATTTATTATAAATTATTAAAACATACATATATGAATTTGGAAGAAAAAATTTTTGATAAAATTGCGAATGCAAAAGATGTTAATTTTGAAACCAATTCCAAAGAAAAATTAATCAATATTATTCATAATGATGTTTATAATGTAGCAAACTTTTCAGATTTACTTGCAACGAGAACGGCACGATTATGGCGACTTATCTTAACCATTGGTGCGATATTTCTAATTAACGTACCTGTTGCTTGTGTGATTATTTTAGTAGATATTTTCAATTTTTTTATTCTAAATTGGATCAACAATCGGATTGCAAAATCCAATAAGCGAATTTCAGAAGCTCACGATGTACAATATGAAAGTTTTTCTGAAGTAATGGATTCGAAAGATATTATGAAGGACTTAAATGTGACAAAGCAAGTCAAACGTAAATTTTTGAATAGTTGTAATGGATATATCAAAGAAAAAAATCAATGGAATATTGAGTATTGTTTTTTAGACCATTACTTTCATGTCTTTTATCAATTTGTAATTTATGCGATGACCATCTTTATTGTCTATATGGTATCCAAAGGACAAGTATCTTTAACGTTATATTTCTTAATTGTTCCTTATTTAAGTTCGGGAATTGAAGTTGCCAATGATTTTATGACCATTTTAACAGAGATTAAAAGGGCAAATATTTCGACCAACCGAGTATCAATTATTTTAAATTTCACAGAGAAGGAATTATTTGATTTTGGAACCAATAAAACAGATGATATTTTAGGCAATATTGACTTTAAGAATGTAAGTTACAATAGTACGAATCAAGAAGAACATAATAGTCGCATTAAGGATATTTCTTTCCATATTCCCGAAAATGAAACTGTCTTATTTTTAGGACAAAGAAATTGTGGAAAACGTACGATTTTTAATTTACTGCGAAGAGAAATCAGACAAGATTATGGAGATATTTATGTAGATGGAATTCATATTTGGGATTATACAGAAAAGGTACATAAGACCAATTTAAATTATTTGACAACAAGGCCCTATTTCTTCCATGGGAGTATTATGAAAAATCTAGAAATGGTATGTCGTGATAAACAAAAAATAAAAGAAGTATGTAAAATGTTAGAGTTAGATGATTATATCTGCACCTTACCCAAAAAATATCGCACCGATATATCCAATTTACCAGAAGGAAAAAAATATTTGATTGGACTCGCTCGAACACTGCTAACGAATAGTGAAATCATCATTCTGTATGAATTCCCAATCGCATTATCCAAAATGGAGAAAGATAGTATCAAACATGCTTTAGATAAATTGTATGGAAAAAGGACAATTCTCATTTTCTCTGCAAGTGAAGAATGTACGAATCTTGTTTCACAAGTCATCAAAATAGAACGTGGAACAATCGAATCTATTTCAAAAAAGAAAAAAAGATAAAATTACAAGGAAAGTATCGAAAGATACTTTTTCTCGTATTCTAATTTTGATATAATGAACCTATATAGGATGGATGATAGTATGAAAAGAGTAAACGAATGGATTTGTAGTCATATCGAAACAATCATTGTATGGTTTTTGTTGTTGGGACCCATTTTTGATTGTGTGACAGCACTTTCAATTCATATATTACACATTCAGTTTACAGGTATCATTGTCATTAAGATTTTATTTTTAGGATTATTGTTATATGATCTATTTTTTATCAGTAAATGTCGGTATAAAAAACCTATTATAGCAGTAACGTGTGCGGTGATAACTTATATGATTGTCTTTGTCATACAGACGTTATTGCAAAAAAATACAGATGTATTCTTTTATGAATGTCAATCTATGGTAAGGACTTTCTTCTTTCCACTTACGCTATTGGCACTTTACAATTTACATTTGGAAAAGCGGTTGACAATTCATTCAAAACATTTATGTTCCATCTTACTATGTTATCTTGGTTTGATACTGCTTCCTCTTTTGACACATACTGGTTTTGACAGTTATGCCTATAGTAAAACAGGTACGATTGGATGGTTTTATTCTACCAATGAAATTGGTGGAATTTTGTCTATTTTATTTCCATTTTTATTCTATCATTTATTATTTCAAAAAAAGTGGATTTTATTGGTTGGAATGATTATTCTTATGGTGGTTTATTTTGCGATTGGAACAAAAGTACCCATTTTAAGTGTACTCATTACCTTTGTGATTTTTGGAATTTTCTATGTTGTACAGATGTTACAAAAGCATAAATGGAAGCAACTTTCTTATCTTGGAATCATCGCTGCAATGGGGATTATTTCTTTGGTTCTAATTGTACCAAAGACATCTTTTTATAAGAACATCCAAATTCATTTAGAGTTTCTAGAAATTCATTCCCTATCGGATTTACTTACCGTTCAAAAAATAGACCATTTTGTATTTAGTGAACGTGTTACTTTTTTAAAGAACACATTTGAAAATTATAAAAAGGCCCCATGGAATCAAAAATTACTGGGAATTGGTTATATCGAAAACTATGGGACAGATGATGTCAATGTAAAATTAATTGAAATGGATTATTATGATATTATATTCAGACATGGTATTATTGGTGGTGTGATTTATTTTATTCCCTTTCTATGGATTTTGATTTTGATGATAAAGAAAATAAAATACAACTTTAAACTAGATTATGTGGTAAGTATTTTACTTATTTTATTGCTTTCTTTATTTTCAGGGCATATGATTACAGCACCATCTGTGAGTATATTGGTCGCTTATATCTTAATTGGATATTTAAAAGGGGGTAATTCTAGTGAAAATAGGATTCGTAATGGTCAATTATAATGATTATGAAAATACTAAAAAAATGATGGATCAAGTACAGTCTTATTCCTTGTTAGATCAAATTGTAATTGTAGACAATCATTCAACCGATGATTCTTTATCAAAAATAAAAAAGCTTGCGAATGAAAAAGTAGTTGTTTTGGAAAGTGATCATAACGGTGGTTATGGGTATGGTTTAAATATTGGTGCAAGATATTTAAATGAATTATACGAAGATTGTATCATCATTATGAGCAATACAGATATTGTAATTGACTGTGAACAAGATGTTGGTGCTTTAATTGATACATTTGATGAAGATATTGCTGTAGTAGCGCCTATGATAAGAGAACATACTGGATATAATTGTGGTTGGAAAATACCTTCTCCTTGGCAAGATATAATACTCAGTCTACCAGGAATCTATAAAAAGTATCAAAAAAAAATGAATTACACAGTAGAACAGGTCAAAGATAATATTATGGAAGTAGAAGCCGTTTCAGGTAGTTTCTTTTTAGTAAAAGGAACTGATTTAAAAATAGTAGACTACTTTGATGAAAAATTATTTTTATATTATGAAGAAAATGTGTTATCTAAAAAACTACAACGAATAGACAAAAAAGTAGTCATCAACGGGAATGTAGAGGTAATTCATAATCACTCTGTTACGATTGATAAAGTGCATACAAGTGTTCAAAAATATAAAAATTTAAAACGAAGCCAGTATTATTTTCAAGTAAAATATAATCATGCTGGTGTTATTAACCGTATTACAATGAAAGTCTTATTTTTTCTATTTACATGTTTCTTAAAAATAAGAAATCATTAAAACATACTATAACAATTTGATAAGACATTAGAGAATCTTAATAATATAGATACAAAACGTTAAGATTGCTTGGAAATATTAGTATTTTAGAGTATAATAAATATAATTATATAATTAAAAAAATATCAGTATTATCTTTTAGGAGGATAAAGTATGATAAGAAAGTTAGTCTACACAGTAGCGACAAATAGTGGAGATTTACCCAAGATAAGGCATGAGTCAAATACAGACTATTATTGCTTTACTAACAAGCAAGATTTCCAATCATTGGATTGGAAAATAAAATACATTAATGATAGTATATTATCAGATCAAAACTTCATTAAAAAATATAAAATATTAGGGGATTTCAAATTAGAAAAAAAATACGATATTGTAATTTACATGGATGTAGATTTATGTTTCCATCAGTCTATTGACGATATTATCAAAGAAAATTGTAACTTTGAAAAGGAAAATATTTATTTTTTAGAAGATGATAATCATTATGTCTACCAAGTATCTGAAAAATATATTCAATCGGGAATAGGGAATCCTGCTGTTATAAGGACACAAATGGATTATTATAAAAGGCAAGGTTTTCCCAAAGATTTTGGACTTGTTTCTGAGAAACTAATTATTAGAAAAAAAGATAAAAAACTAGCTTCCTTCCAAGAAGAATGGTATCACCAGTTAGAACAGTTTAACACACAGGAATCCTTATCTATTATGTATGCTTTATGGAAGTGTCAAATTCCTTATGGGGTGATTCATAAAGATATTGCAACAACTGAAGAAAAATTGGTTACAAAAAAGGCTAATGTATTTGGAAATGGCTTTAGTAACGAACTTGGTTTAGTGGAAGAGAAAAATAAATATGAACCAGCAAAAAGTAATTATCACTGTCATATTGAAGATATAAATGATAGTCATAGTATAATCGCAAGGCGCGTACAAGAGGAAAGCACTGTGTTAGATATTGGCTGTGGTACGGGAATTATTGGGGAACTATTATTTAAAAATAAAAAATGCGTTAACTATGGTATAGAAGTAGATGAAAAGTCTGCCGAAATTGCAGAAAAAAGTGGATACTATAAAAAAGTATTTTCTATAGATATAGAAAATATAGAAGGAAGAGAAGTAATAGAAAAGGAGAAAATAGAATTTGATTACATTATTTTGGCTGATGTTTTAGAACATATGCGGAATCCAGCAGACACATTATATCGAGTATCAAAATGGCTATCTCCCACAGGAAAAATATTAATAAGTGTACCTAATGTTGCTTATGCAGATATTATAAAAGGCTTAATAAACGAAGAATTTAATTATCAAAAAACTGGTATTTTAGATAGTACACATCTCCATGCGTTTACCAAAAATTCCTTCATTGAAATGATAGCAAACCTTCGAATAACATATCAGGTTGATTTTGATATTGAATGGTTGGCCTCTACAACATACAAAGAGGAGGAATTTATTTTAGATAGGATCCTAGGCGAAGAAAAATATTCTGTGGTACAAAATATCTATGAAGTCAGTCGTTTGGGAAAAAATGAAATTCCAATTAGAATGTTAGAAACATTAAATAAAGCAAAAACAAATAATTATCAAAAAATAGTTGAGGAACTTATAAGTTATATAGTGCAAGAAGAACAAAGTAAAGTGATTATTCAAAATTTAGAGGAAAAAAATAAAATACTTGATCAAGAATTAAAGTCCATTTTTCAAAGCAAAAGTTGGAAAATGACGGAACCATTACGTAAGTTTTCAAGAACGGTCCATAAATAGAAAGTATAAAGGTTGATTTTATGAAACAAAAAAAAGAAACAAAAGAAAAATATGCAATAACTGTAAAAAATATGACGAAATATTTTAAACTATATTATGATAAAGCAAGTTCTTTAAAAGAAAAATTAGTATTTTGGAACAAATCGAAAGCAGAAAAAAAAGTAGTTTTAAAAAATATAAATTTAAATATTAAAAAGGGAGAAACCGTTGCTTTAATTGGAACAAATGGAAGTGGAAAGAGCACACTTTTGAAATTAATGACAAGAATTATTTATCCAAATGAAGGAGAAATAAAAGTAGATGGAAAGCTAACTTCCCTACTGGAATTAGGTGCTGGGTTTCATCCTGATTTTACAGGAAGGGAAAATATCTATTTTAATGCTTCCATATTTGGCCTTACAGCCGCGGAAATTGATAGAAGAGTATTAGATATTATTAATTTTTCTGAATTGGGTGATTTAATTGACACCCCCGTTAGGACTTATTCTTCAGGAATGTATATGCGACTTGCTTTTTCTGTTGCGATTAATGTTGATGCAGAAATTTTATTAATTGATGAAATACTAGCAGTCGGTGATCAACACTTTCAGGAAAAATGTTATGAAAAATTAGAAGAATTAAAAAAAATGGGAAAAACAATTGTAATTGTCAGTCATAGTTTAGAGTCTGTTCGAAAATTATGCGACCGTTCCATCTGGATTTATAATGGGGAAATTAGAATGGATGGGCAATCAAATCAGGTAATTGAAGAATATTTAAAGGTGTGTGGTTAAGATGTTTCAAGAATTATACCAATATCGTCAATTGTTAAAAAGTAATATCAAAAAAGAAATTAGAGGGAAATATAAGGGTTCGTTTTTAGGGGTATTGTGGTCGTTTGTTAATCCATTACTAATGACATTGGTATATGCGATCGTATTTCCGTTCATATTAAAAAATAATGAACCACATTATATTACATTTTTGATTATAGGGATTTTACCATGGACCTTTTTTACAACGGTGATTAGTCAAGGTACATACTGTATCTTGGCCAATGCGGGAATTATCAAAAAAGTGTATTTTCCAAGGGAGATTTTACCAATCTCTATTGTATGTAGTGGGTTAGTCAACTTTCTAATTTCATGCATTATTATTCTGCTATTTTTAATTTTTAGCCAAATTGGTTTTAGTATTTATATCTTATGGTTACCAATTGTAATACTTGCACAATTTTTCCTTTTATTGGGGCTAATCTTTATCACAAGTGCGATTAATGTATATATTAGAGATGCAGAATATATCATTAATTTTATTGTCAATATGTTATTTTATATTACCCCTATTTTATATAGCTCCACATTATTTGTGGGAACAAAGATTGATTGGGTAATTAAAATAAATCCAATGGCAACTATTATTGCAAGTTATAGAGATATTTTATACTATCAATCAGTTCCACCAATAAAATCCCTATGTGTGGTTTTATTAGGAAGTATTCTTTTAGTATATGTTGGGTATAAAATATTTAAAAAATTGGAAAGAGGCTTTGCAGAGGAAGTCTAGGAGGGATATAAATGAAAAAATGTGATGTTATAATTCCAATATATAATGCACCAGAATTTGTGAAACTATGTATTTATGCATTAATCTATAATACAAATCCAGAAACTTTAGGAAAAATTTATCTAATGAATGATAATTCTAATGAATTTACTTGTAATATGTTACAAAATTTAACAGAAAAATATGGGGAAAAAGTAGAATTAATTAAAAATGAAGAAAATTTAGGTTTTATACGAAATGTAAATAAAGGATTATCTTTGTTTTTGGAAAATAAAGAGAGTGAATATGTCTTACTGTTAAATACGGATTGTTTTATTGCAAAAAATACAATTGAAAAATTAATGAGTCATATGGAAAAGGATAATAAAATAGGTCTTATTTGTCCATTATCCTCAAATGCAGCCAATTTAACATTAGACATGTATCCTGGCTATTCTTATATGATGATGGATCAACTGTTGGAAAAAAAGTTTAGAGGAAAAAATTTTGATGCGTGTACAGTTGTGGGGAACTGTTTGATGATTAGCAGAAAATGTGTCGAAGAAGTAGGAATGCTAGATGAGATATATGGGATGGGTTATTGTGATGAAACAGATTATCAATTTCAAGCAATGCAAAAGGGATTTAAAGCAAAAGTAGCGATTGATACCTATGTCTTTCATAAGGCTGAAATGTCGTTTAATACAACAAATCAATCCCGCAATGAAAGACTTGAACATAATTTACAAATATTTTATTCTAGATGGAAAAACCAATATGAAGTCGAATTAAAAAAATATATGAAAAATGATCCCATCAAATATATAGAAACCCATTTGAGTGAAGAAGATAAAAAGATAGAATATGATGAAATGTTTGTACTTCCATTTGCTTCAAAAACATCAGGTGGGGTCCGTGTAATCGTAGATATTATTAATTATCTATCTATACGGGGAAAATGTATTGGAATGTTGAATTTATATCCAGGGAATTATAATGAAATTATGGTCTTCAATCCTGCAACTGTTACAGAACTTGAAAAAATCTCAACGAAATCAATCATTGGAACAATTTATGAAAGTATGTTTTTAACCAATCGTTTAGCAACAAAATATAATGCAAAATGTATTTATTTCTCACAAGGTTATGAATTTGTTTTTGAGAATGGGGCTCGTTATGGAGAAGTAGAAATGTCATTTAAAATGGCGCAGTATGTCATTGCAGTATCCAATTATCTGACCAGTACTTATAAAGATTTGTTTCATATTGATTCGATTCCTATCATTAATGGAATTGATATAGATCTTGCCAGAACTAAAAAAAATCATAGAGATAGATCGATTACAATGGTACTTAGAAATGAACAAAGAAAACAAGACTATTTAGTAATTGATTTGTTAAAACATATAACAGAAAAATTCGATAATATTGAAGTAAATTTGATTATCAACAATAAAGATATGGTATTGGGAGTTAATAACAGCAAAACTGTAAAAGTTAATAAATACTATGGACCACTCACACGCCCTGAAATATATGAGATATTAAAAAAGACAGATATATTTGTAGATACATCTATTAGTGAAGGTTTTGGATTAATGCCATTAGAAGCTATGGCTTTTGGCGCAGTCCCAGTTGTTTCAAATTCTTTTGGAGTAAATGATTTTATTACAAAGGAAAATGGTTATATGATTGATGATGTCAATAACCCATATCACTATATAGAAAAGATAAAATTATTACTAGAGGATGATAAATTATATTTCAGAATGTCTGAATCCGCATATCAAACAGTGTCTCGTTTTGATTTTGATGATGTAATTGAAAACTATATTGATGTATTTGATCGCATTCATACTAATCAAATAGAGCCATTAAAGCAAGTAATCACAGAAGAAGAACTCACTTTATTATCAAACTATGTGATTAGTGAGCAAAAATTAAAATCCATTATTAAGGAAAGTATATATATGAAAAAAAATCAAGGATATGTAAGAAAACGTAGGCGTTTACTTCATTTAATAAAAGAAACTATCAAGACCAATCTATTTTTTATCAAGCAGTTCTTTAAAATCATATTTAGGAGACAACCATGAAATTAGCAGGAATTGTAACGTTATATCACCCTGATAAAGAGGTGAAAGATAATATTGAATCATATTTAGATGTGTTAGAAAAATTATACGTGATTGATAATACAGAAAAGGTAGAAAATTATAATGTATTACCTCAAAAGGATAAAATTGTATATGTCCCAAATCATGAGAATTTGGGGGTTGCAAAAGCACTCAATATAGGCGCTGAAATGGCAAGAAATGAAGGATTTGAATGGTTGCTTACAATGGATCAAGATAGTCGATTTCAGGATGGAACATTAGAAGCATTAATTCAATATCTAGAAAATAATAAAACGGAAAATATTGGATTAATATCTCCATGGCATAATACAAAAAGTGGTGCTGTAAAACCGGATATTGCAGTGGAAGAGGTTATGGAAGTAATGACTTCTGGAAATATCATAAATTTAAAAGCACATCAGCAAATAGGTGGATTTAAGGAATGGCTTTTCATTGATTCTATAGATATTGAATATGGAATGAATTTAAATAAGCATCACTATAAGGTAATTCGTTTGAATAATGTAGAATTAGAACATGAATTAGGTGATATTAAAATCAAACATGTGCTTGGCAGAAATTTAGTTTGTAGCAATCACAATTATATTAGAAGATACTATATTGTAAGAAATATCAATTATGTTTATGATATGTATCATGATGATTTTCCAGAATATTGTGAATTTATCCGAAATGGATTAAAAGGAGCATTTCGGAATGTCCTTGTCTTTGAAAAAGATAAATACAGAAAAATAAGAAATATGTACCGGGGATATCATGATTTTAAAAAGGGAATAAAAGGAAAATATGCTTACAAAAACTAAAGATATATTATCAGATAAAGTAAAAATGAAACATCTAGTAGAACAAGTCTTAAAATTTGGTGTTGTCGGTGTGATTGCCTTTTTCATTGATTATAGTCTCCTTTATGTTTTAACAGAATTTTGCCATATTCACTATATGATTTCATCCACAATTTCCTTTTCCATATCTTTAATTTTCAATTATATCGCAAGTATTTACTGGGTATTTGATGTGAGACAAAAACAAACAATCAAAGAAATTCTTGTATTTATAATTTTGAGTGTAATTGGTCTTGGCATCAATCAATTTGTGATGTATTTGATGACAGATATTGGAAATATTTATTATATGTTCAGTAAATTAGTGGCCACTGCCATTGTTATGGTATGGAATTTTATCACTAGAAAGATATTGATTGAAAAATAAATTGCGGTAAAATAAGAGAAAAAACTCTTATTTTTTATCTATTCCAAAGGAAATCAAAAAGAAATCCTCTATGTGATAAGTAGAGTTGAAATCATTGAAAGAGAAGAATTAATGAATGTCTTAAAAGTATGAAAAACAAAAATAACTAGATAAATTAAGGGGTGAAGAATCTATGCATGGAGCAATCGATGAGGTGAAAAGAATATGCTAATTGTTGAAGTAATTGATTTGATGGTAAAACAAATAGAAGAATTGCAGTAGATTCTTTTTTGTAAAGTAGAAAATAAGGCAGTTCCCTTCCTTTACTAATGTAGTATTTTATCGTATAATAAACTTGGTGATTTAGATGAAAAAAGTAACGATTTTAGCACTTCATCTAGGCTATGGTGGAATTGAAAAATGTATTAGTATGCTTGCGAATGCATTATGTGATCAATATGAGGTAGAAATTATTTCTACCTATAAACTTTATGATCAACCTGTATTTTCATTGGATGAATGTATTCAAATACGTTACTTATTATTAGATATGAAACCCAATCAACAGGAATTTTTTCAGGCATTAAAAAGTTTTCATATTTTAAAGATATATAAAGAATATCGAAAAGCAAGACAAATTTTGAAATTGAAAAAGAAAAAAATGATAGAAGCAATTCAAAATTGTGACAGCGATATTATAATATCGACACGCGATATTCACAACAAATGGTTAGGAAAGTACGCAAAAAAAAATACCTATAAAATTGGTTGGGAACATAACCACCCTCATGGAAACCAAAAGTATGCGAAAAAAGTAATCCAATCGGTTCAAAAATTAGATGCCTTTGTCGTGGTATCACCAGAATTAAAAGAATTTTATGAATCAAAAATAAAATGCCCTTGCATCTATATTCCCAATGCCATCGAGGATATTCCTAGCAAAATATCCAGTCGAATGGAAAAAAGAATGATATCTATTGGTAGATTATCCCATGAAAAAGGATATACAGATTTAATGGATGTATTTAAAATCGTACATCAAAAACATCCCGAATGGAAGTTAGATATCATTGGCGATGGAGTAGAACGAGATTTAATCGAACAGAAAATAAAGCAGAATGGGTTAGAACAAGCAGTGACATTACATGGATTTCAGGATAAAACCTATATCAATCAACATTTATTCAACTCCTCTATCTATGTAATGGCATCTTTGACAGAATCTTTTGGAATTGTATTATTGGAGGCTTTTTCATATGGACTTCCCTGTGTTGCATTCGATAGTGCAGAAGGTGCCAATTTGTTAATCAGTAATAATTGGGATGGTTATTTGATTCCAAATCGGGATAAGAAACAAATGGCAAAACGAATTTGTGAGTTAATTCAGAACCAAAATAGGAGAATTATTATGGGAGATAATGGTAGAAAAAAAGCAGAAAAATATCAAATGAAAGAAATCAAAAATGAATGGGTTTCTTTATTAGAAAAGGATTTATTATGAAAAAAGTATTATGGATTTCTAGTCAAGGAGGGCATCTCAATGAATTATTACAATTAGAGCCTTTATTTTCAAAGTATGATTCTTACCTTATGACAGAAAAGACAGTCGCAACCCAATTTTTAAAAGAAAAGTATCCCAAAAAGACCTCTTATTTGTTGTATGGAACAAGGCACAATATGATCCTTTATCCATTTATTTTACTTGCCAATTGTTTTATCAGTTTATACCATTATTTACGTTTTAGACCAGATTATATTATCTCCACTGGATCTCATACAGCAGGACCGATGTGCTCAATCGCCAAAATTATGGGTAGTAAAGTCATTTATATTGAAACATTTGCAAATAGTGAAAACAAAACAGCCGCAGGAAGACTCATCTATTTATTTGCTGACTTATTCATTGTACAGTGGGAGAGTATGTTAAAGGTATATCCAAAATCCAAGTTTGGGGGGTGGATTTTCAAATGATATTTGTCGTACTTGGAACACAAGATAAAAAATTTGAACGACTATTAAAAGAAGTAGAACACCTCATATTGGATGGTACTATCAAAGAAAAAGTAATTGTCCAAGCAGGTTCTACCAATTATACATCTGATGTAATGGAAGTGCACAAAATGATTCCCATGAAAGCGTTTTTAAACTATGTAGAAAAAAGCGATTATATCATTACTCATGGTGGTGTTGGAACCATACTAGATGCGATGAAACAAAATAAAAGAATAATTGCGGTACCTAGGTTAAAGGCGTATGGAGAACATGAAAATGATCATCAGATTCAAATTATTCAAAGATTTGCGCAGGAACAATATCTAATTGGTTGTAATGGTGTAGAGGATTTAAAAGAAGCCACTCAAAAAATAAAGCAATTTAAACCAAAAACATGTCATCTTGGCAATGAAAAAATGTTAAATATGATTACAGATTATATAGAAAAAACGGACTGTCATAAACAAAAAAATAGGATGTTAGATATATTTTATGTTGTATGTGCGACTATTATAGAAATACTTTTATATTTATTTTTAACCATCAAAATGAATCTAATGGACGCAATTTCGATTAGTTGGCTCATTTCCTATATTCTATTTATTATGTGTAGATACCAGAAACATAATTATTTCTTTGAAATTACATGGACCATTTTCCTTGCAATTGCAGTCATATTGTGGTTTAATTTATGTAATGAAAGTCCATTTGCGATGTTAGGGGTTACCTTGATTGCCAATGTCATTACTTGTATCAGCCATAGTCTATTTTATAAAAGGAGAAGCTAGTATGAAAAAACAGTTATTAACCGTTATTGTATCTTGTTATAATGAACAAGATACCATTCCTTATTTTTACGATGAAATTACTAAAATAGCCAAACAAATGGACTATCTAAATTTTGAATTTTTATTTGTAAATGATGGCTCAAAAGACAACACATTACATTTGATGAAAGAGTTACATCAAAAAGACAAGCGCGTAAGGTATGTATCATTTTCCCGTAATTTTGGAAAAGAAGCTGCAATGTATGCAGGATTAGAATATGCCAAGGGAGATTATATTACGCTAATGGATGCTGATTTACAAGATCCTCCAAAATTATTAATTGAAATGTATGATGCGATTCAGAAAGAAGGCTACGATTCGGTAGGAACAAGGCGAGTTACTAGAAAAGGAGAACCTAAAATTCGTAGTTTTTTTGCACGATGTTTTTATAAATTAATCAATCGTATGTCAAAAGTAGAGATGGTAGATGGTGCTAGAGATTATCGTTTAATGACAAGACAAGTAGTAGATGCTATTTTATCCTTGAAAGAATACAATCGTTATTCTAAAGGATTATTTAGCTTTGTGGGATTCCAAACCAAGTGGATTGAATACGAAAATGTAGAAAGAGTTGCAGGGGAAACCAAATGGTCTTTCTGGAAACTATTTATCTATGCCTTAAATGGAATCACCGCCTTTTCTACAGTGCCTTTGATGTTATCGGGTGTGATTGGTTTACTATTTTGTATTATTTCTTTTATAGCAATCGTTGTTATCATAGTAAAAACACTCATATTTGGAGATCCAACAGGTGGATGGCCTTCTACCGTTTGCATTATTTTCTTCGTTGGTGGCATTCAATTGTTCTGTACTGGAATCATGGGGCAATATTTATCCAAAACCTATTTAGAAACGAAAAATAGACCAATTTATATTGTAAAAGAAACAGAGGATGCTATATGATTCAAAAATTGATTTTTAAAAATTTAATAGTACATGGAGATAAACAAAATAGTTATGACATTGTTTCGCACACTGAAAATGACTATAATCAATCACAATTATATGTTGAAAATCGAGAAATGCAATATTTAGCGAGTAAAGAACTACAAGATATGTGCTTATCTTCCGTATTGTGTGGTAATATCGTAACATTAGATACGACTTCTTATCAACCAGATACATTTAAAAAAGAAGGAAAATCTATTCTAGTTATGTTTCCAGAAAAACCTACAGAGTTTCATCTCCAAACAATAGAAGATATGTTAACATTATTTGAAGGTGTAAATATATGCCGAATTTGGTATGATATTGCTAAAACAAATGGTGAAATAAGTTGTAAAGCCTTAAAAGGGAATGTTGATATAATAAAAGATCATTTAAACCATTATCAAGATGGAAAGTCAAGATAAAAGGTTATTGTGAAAAATGAAAAGAAAATATAATTTTTTGATAAAATGTAGAATATTTTTTCATGGTTTTCGTAAGCAGTTTATACTCATTGGAATTTTAGGTATTATTACAAGTTCTATGAGTTTTATAGAACCAATAATAGATGCCAATATTGTAACGTATATTACACAACTGCGTTTAGAAAAAGCAATTGTTTTAGCACTCATTCTATTAATGTTAAGGTTGATTATGCAACTATTTCACTATCTATCCAATGTCTTATTTTCTAGTGTAAAATTTCGGTCTATTTTAAATATCCGTATGAAAGTTTGTAACGCCTATGTTAAAATCAAAAGTAAAGTGTTAGATCAAAATGAATCAGGTGTGTTTTTAGAGAGAATCAAAAATGATCCAAGTGATATTACAGAACTATTTACCGATATTCAAGATTATGTGATTGGAATTATTACAAACATAGGAATTATTTTCTATGTTTATTGGATTCATCCTACTATAGGTCTATTTTATACAATTGCTATTTTAATTTTATTTCTAATTCAAAAATATCGTATTTCTGTTTTAGTGCGAAGACGAAAAGAAAATAAAAAGATTAATGAACAAAATACAACAGTATTGAATAATCTCGTACAGGGAACAAAAGATATTAAATTATTAGATTTAAAATCAACCTATTTAGGCTATGTAGAAGATACCTTTCAAAAAAATTTTGCTAAGAGATTGGAAACCAATAAACAAACCTACTTGTATTGGGCACTATACTATTCTACAAGGGAAACATTATCCTTTTTACTTTTAATATTAGGGGGATATTTGGTTATCAAAGGGAGTTTATCGGCTACTAACTACCTAATACTATGGATGTATCGTAGCAATATCTATTCTTTTGTGATTAATACATCTAATTTAGCGGAAAAATTAAGTACATTTAATTTATACGCCGAAAGGGTTCTAGAGTTAATGGATAGCGAGACTTATGAGCAAGAAAAATATGGAACAAAAAAACCAAAGAAATTAACAGGTAATATCCAATTTGAACAGGTTGCTTTTGGATATCAAGAATCTAATGTTTTAAAGAAAATTAATTTTAAAATAGAAGAGAAGCAAACAGTAGCATTCGTAGGAAAGAGTGGGAGTGGAAAAACAACCATATTTAATTTGTTATCAAAGTTATATGATGTAGAGAAAGGAAATATCTATATAGATGATTATTCCATTGCAGAACTCACAGAAGAAAGTATTCGTAATAATATTGCAGTCATTGGTCAAAATCCTTATCTCTTTCATTTAACCATCAAGGAAAACTTAATGTTGGCAAATCCTAAATTGAAAACAAAAGATATGAAAGAAATCTGTAAACTAGTTTGTTTAGATGAACGGATAGAAAGTCTTCCCAATCAGTACGATACCATTGTTGGAGAAGGCGGAGTAAACTTTAGTGGTGGAGAAAAACAACGACTTGCGATAGCGCGTGCTCTTGTAAAAAATACACCTATTATTTTATTAGATGAGGCTACCAGTGCGTTAGATAATACAACACAAATGAAAATTCAAAATACCTTAAAAAATATTGGAAAAAATAAAACGATTATCGTAATTGCTCATCGTTTAAGTACAATTATAGATTGTGACAAAATATTTGTATTAGATAAAGGAAAAATAGTAGCAGAAGGTACACATGAAGCGTTATTAGAAACATCAAAAATTTACCGTGATTTATATACACAAGAGGAAGTGATTTCATGAATTTAGATTTTTTAAATGAAAGTCAGAAAGAAGCTGTTATTACAACAGAAGGACCAGTTTTAGTCATTGCTGGAGCAGGGAGTGGCAAAACAAGAGTATTAACCACCCGTGTTGCATACTTGGTGCAAGAAAAAAATATAAGTCCAAGTCATATTTTAGCAATTACTTTTACCAATAAAGCAGCACAGGAAATGAAAGAACGTGTGTTAGCTATGTTAGGACCCATTGCATATAAAATCCAAATTTCTACATTTCATTCTTTTGGATTACAGTTGATGAAAGAAAATTATGATGTGCTAGGATATAAACCCAATTTTACCATAATGGATAGCGATGATACTTTAACCATTATCAAAAAAATCATCAAAGAATTAAATTATGACCCAAAGGAATATAATCCCAAAGCCATTCGTAATAAAATAAGCGGTGCGAAGAATGAACTCATGAATGCGAAAGAATATGAAAAATATGCAGCTACCACCTATGAAGAAGTCGTTGTCAAAGTATATGAACGGTATGAAAAAAAATTAAAAACAAACAATTCCTTTGATTTTGATGATTTATTGATGAAACCAATAGAACTTTTTAAAACTCATCCAGAAATTTTAAAAAAATACCAAGAAAAATTTGAATATATCTTAATTGATGAATATCAAGATACCAATGAGGCACAATATGTATTAACCAAAATGTTAAGTGCAAAAGATAAAAATATATGTGTAGTAGGAGATGACTCTCAAGCCATTTATGCATGGCGGGGGGCGAATTATAAAAATATTTTAAATTTTGAAAAAGATTTCAAAGATACCAAAGTAATTTTATTAGAAGAAAATTATCGTTCTACTAAAAATATTTTGAATGTTGCTAATTGTATTATTCAAAATAACAAACAACGAAAAGAAAAAAGACTTTGGACGTCAAATGAGGAAGGTATTAAGATTAAATATCACAAAGCTGAAAATGAAAAAGATGAAGCCTTTTATGTAATGAATGAAATTGAAAAGTTGCGAAAACAAGGTGTAAAAGAAAAAGAAATTGCGGTACTTTATCGAACCAATGCACAATCAAGAAATGTGGAAGAAATGCTTTTAAAAGAAAATATTCCCTATAAAGTAGTTGGGAGTTTTTACTTTTATAACCGAAAAGAAATTAAAGATTTAATTTGTTATTTAAAATTAATATATAATCCAAATGATGATGTTTCTTTTATGCGAGTGGTCAATGTTCCCAAAAGAGGAATTGGAGAAAAAACATTAGAATCATTAGGACAAAAAGCAATGAGTGAAAATAGCAGTCTATTTGATGCGATTACAGAAGGAAAACTACTCACATTTAAAAATTTAATACAATCCATTCAAAAAATAGATTGTTCCTTAACAGAACTCGTCGACTTAATTTTAGAAAAAACAGGTATAAAAGAAGAATTAGAGCATGAAAAAACATTAGAAGCAGATATTCGATTAGAAAATTTGGAAGAATTTAAGACAATTACTAAAACATTTGAGGAAAAAAATGGTATTATATCATTAGAAGACTTTTTGAATGAAATTAGTCTTGTATCCGATATGGAAGAACATAAGAACAATGTAGATGTAATAACCCTTATGACAGTACATTCTGCCAAAGGGCTTGAATTTGATCATGTTTTTTTAATCGGAATGGAGGAAGGAATTTTTCCCCATAGCAATTCTCTTATGGATATGGAGCAAATTGAAGAAGAACGAAGACTTTGTTATGTAGCTGTTACAAGGGCTAAAAAAACACTTCATTTGGTCAATGCAAGAAGAAGAACCATCTTTGGAGATATGAGTTACAATATGCCAAGTCGATTTATTGATGAAATTGATGAAAATGATTTGGATATTGATACAGAAGATAAAATACAACCCAAAATACAGCTTCCCAAAGAAAATAATATGGATACTTCTATTGTGTATCATATGGGTGAGAAAATTATGCATGAAACCTTTGGAATTGGTGTAATTGTTGGAATAGAAACTAGTATTTTAACAGTTGCCTTTCCACATCCACATGGCATTAAAAAACTATTGAAAGGACATAAAACCTATAGAAAGGTATCGGGTGAATAATATGTTATTGAATGTTGTTGATTTTATGAATGATGGTGCAAAAAAATTCCAAGATTGGATTATTGCTAACCAAAGTAATCCCATTTTATGGATTGGTTTATTCTTTGGAGGATTACTTATATTTTATATGGTGTATAGTGCATTACACAAAAACTAAAAAACTTGAAATCAATCAAGTTTTTTAGCTTATCAGTTATTTGCTTTTTAAATGATATATTTTCAGATTCGAGAGGAATGCACTCATCCATTTCTTTCATTGCAAATAGAAGCTTTTATAAGTTTCAAACGATGTGTAAATAAATTGAAAAACTTTTGCACTTCTTGAATTTAAAATTATCATACCCCATTCTACCACTACCAAGCAGATAATATTTGCGAAATATCAAAATATATTTTTAGACAACCAAATATTTGGTATAATAAGAATGGTGATAAACATGATAGAAAACAGGATAAAAGAACTCATTCAAATGATTAATGAAGCAAGTTATCAATATTACGTATTAGATAATCCTACTATAACAGACCAAGAATATGATGATTATTATAAAGAATTACTATCATTAGAGGAAAAATATCCTGAACTCAAACAAGAAGATTCCCCCACCAATCGTGTTGGCGGTGAAGTACTAGATAAGTTTGCAAAAGTAACGCATCAATTACCAATGCTCTCTTTTGATGATATTTTTAATGAAGAAGAAATAGTGGCATTTGATGAACGTATTCGTAAGGTGATTTTCAATCCTACTTATACAATAGAACCTAAAATGGATGGGTTATCAGGGTCTCTTATCTATAAAAGTGGCGTTCTTGTTTGTGCTGCTACTAGGGGAGATGGGATTACAGGTGAGGATATTACAAATAATGTAAAAACCATCAAGTCAGTCCCTCTGCATTTAAAAAAGGATATTGATATTGAAGTACGTGGCGAGATTTATATGAGCAAAGTTTCCTTTGAAAAAGCCAATCTAGAAAGGGAAAAGAAAAAAGAACCACTGTTTGCCAATCCAAGAAATGCCGCAGCAGGATCTGTAAGACAATTGGATAGTAAAATTACCGCTTCTAGAAATTTGGATTTTATGGCATATTTTTTACCAAATCCAGAAGATTATGGAATTAAAACGCAATCAGAATCATTGGAATTTTTAAAGGAATTAGGATTTGTAACCAATGATAAACTAAATAAAGTAGTACACACGGTAGGAGAAATCATTGCAGTGATTGATGATCTTTCTCAAAAAAGGGCAGATCTTCCTTATGAGATAGATGGTGTGGTATTGAAAGTGAATCGTTTGTCAGATGAAAAAAAACTTGGATTTACTTCTAGAGTACCAAGATGGGGAATCGCTTATAAATTTCCAGCGATTGAGGTATTGACTACACTAAAAGAAATTAAATTTACAGTAGGAAGAACAGGTAAGATAACACCAAATGCTATTTTTTCCCCTGTTCATGTTGCGGGTTCCTTGGTATCAAAGGCAACGTTGCACAATGAAGATTATTGCAATGAAAAGGATGTACGTATTGGCGATGTGGTATCCATTCGAAAAGCTGGTGATGTGATACCAGAAGTAGTAGAAGTGAAATTAGAGCGAAGAAAAGAAAATGCAATTCCATTTGAAATGATTACTGAATGTCCAATGTGTGGGACAAATTTAGTGAAAAAAGAAGCTCATCATTTTTGTTTAAATGAACATTGTCCTGCTAGACACATCGAAAGTTTAATTCATTTTGTTTCTAGAGATGCAATGTATATTGATGGATTTGGAGAACGTATTATAGAAGATTTTTATAACATGGGTTATTTGAAAACATTTACAGACTTTTATTTTTTAAAAAATCATAAAGAAGAATTAATGGAATTGGAAGGATTTGGTTCAAAAAGTATCACCAATTTATTGGAAAGTATTGAAAATAGTAAAAAAAACGCATTGGACCGTTTATTATTTGCGATAGGGATTCGTTATGTAGGCAAAAAAACTGCCAAAATTTTAGCACATTATTATCAAACAATGGACCGTTTCTTACAAGCAACATATGAAGAATTGATTGCAATTGATAATATTGGACAAATGATTGCAAAAAGTATCGTAGAATACATACATGATGAGAAAAATATACAACTGATTAAGGAACTAAAAGAGTTAGGCTTGACGATGGAATACCATGGTACTAGAACCATTTCAAATGAAGTATTTCAGGATAAAACATTTGTGTTAACAGGAACATTAGAACAGATGACAAGAGAAGAAGCCAGTGAAGAAATCGAAGGACGTGGTGGAAAAGTAACCAGCAGTGTAACTAAAAAAACGAGTGTAGTTTTAGTAGGAAAAGATCCCGGAAGCAAATATGATAAAGCAAAAAATTTGGGGCTTACGATATGGAATGAGACAGAATTTTTGAATAATTTGGGTAGATAAATTCATAAATCATAGTATAGTTTACAAGTAGAAAAAAGGATATTTGCGAATTGTAAACGGGGGCAGAATAAAGGATATACCCAAAAAGCAAGAAAATAACAACTAGGTTCAAAAAAGGTTCTCACAAAAACCTTATAAATTCTAACTGAAATAGCAATTATTTTGAAATTGGAACCCTAAAATATAGTAAAAGGGTTCTTTTTGCAAGTGCAAAAATGGTTGGTGGTGCATATACAAGGATTATAAATTCTTATTTTTTAATGACTTTGTTATTTCGTGGTGCATTCCCATATCCTGTTGTTAGAAACATTTTAACTATAGCTATTATATATAATTTAAGTTATAATTTAGTTAGGAAGTCTATAGTAAAAAAGACATTCAGGAGGTAAACTAATGGAAACTTTACAAATAAGAAATTCGACTGTAGAATTTTTAATTTTTACAAATCAAAACAAGGAAAAAACAATTGAAGTAATTGTTGATGACAAATCAGTATGGCTTAGTCAAAAATTAATAGCTGAACTTTTTGGTACAACAAAACAAAATGTTAGTTTACATCTTAAAAACATTTTTTATAATAATGAATTAATAGAAAAAGAAACTGTCAAGGATTTCTTGACAGTTCAAAATGAAGGAAGAAAAGAAGTAAGGAGAAATACTAAATACTATAATTTAGATGCAATAATTGCAGTTGGTTTTAAAATTAATAGTAATAGAGCTATCGAATTTAGATTATGGGCTATTAATATATTAAAACAATATTCTGTTAAAGGGTATGTTCTAGATAAAGAAAGACTTAAAAATGGAACATTCTTGAATGAAAATTACTTTGATGAATTACTTCAAGAAATAAGAGAAATTAGAATAAGTGAAAGAAATTTTTATCAAAAAATAACTGACATTTATGCTACAAGTTTGGATTATAACAGAAATTCACCAGTAACTAAAGAATTTTTTAAAACAGTACAAAATAAAATGCATTTTGCAACACATGGCAATACCGCTGCAGAGGTTATAGTAAAAAGAGCAAATCATGAAAAGGAACACATGGGTCTTACTACTTGGAAAAGTTCTCCAAATGGTAAAATAATGGCAACTGATGTTGTAGTTGCTAAAAATTATTTAACCAAAGAAGAACTTAAATCGTTAGAGAGAATAGTTACAATGTACTTGGATTATGCAGAAGATCAAGCCGAAAGACATATTCCAATGACTATGGAAGATTGGAAAAAAAGACTAGATGTATTTTTACAATTTAATGACAGAGAAGTTTTGGATAATCCTGGTAAAGTAACGCATAAAGTTGCAGAGAGTTTTGCGTTGTCAGAATTTGAAAAGTATAGAATTATACAAGATAAATTATTTGAATCTGATTTTGATAAATTTTTAGTAGAAATGAAAAATGAAGGGATAGAGAACTAGATTGGTGGTAAATAATATGAGTAATAAATTAAACGAAATTTTAGAAACATGCAAATTTGTCGTGAATAATGCAAAACATGTTAAAATTAACTATAATAAAGTTGACATTTTAATAGATGAATTATTAAAATTTAATAATGTTCATTATTTAACCAAAGTTCCCTATGCTGTTTATGAAATGAGTACAAAAGATTTAGTTAATTTTTTACTTGTATATGATTCTATAGATTTTTCTTTTTGGGGTGATCCTAAATGGACAGTTGATGCCAATGGAAAAAACTTAGATGGTGGGATTGCACTTTTGTATTGCATATTCAATTTATTTAATGGTCATGATAGTGTAGAGGTTTTTAAACAATTAGAAAATATAACCTTAAAAGAATTTAAGAACATTCTAAAAGGTAATATTGATATTCCTCTTATAGAAGAAAGATATAGAATTGTTACAGAAATTGCAAAAGTAGTAAATGAAAAAATGAATAGTGATTTCTATGGATATATTAATGTAATGAATAGTGATCAAGAAATATAGAGCATTTTAGTAGTTTTGAAGATATTAGAACTTATAAAGGAAAAACAATATATTTTTATAAATTAGCACAGTTATTAACATCCGATATTCTGCATGTAATTGAAAATAAAGAGCAAAAAAAAGTTGATTATTCTAATCTTTTAGGCTGTGCAGATTATAAAATACCACAAGTAATGCAAGGATTTGGAATTTTAGAATACGATAAAGAATTGTCTTTATTATTGGAAACTAAAACTGAAATTGATGAAAATAGTGAATATGAAGTTGAAATTAGAGCAAGTCAAATTGTAGTAATAAATTATATTTGGGACAAGATAGATAAATGTATTGATAGAATTGATATAAATGATTTTATATGGGGTAAAGGACAAGATAAGACTAAGGAATATAAACCTTATCATCTAACTAGGACAACTTCCTATTAAAATCTTTTGGTGTTTAAGTTGTATTTGGGTATATCCTTAATTCTAGGGGGGTAAGCCCTCTTTTTAGTGGTTGAATGAAGGGGAAAAAACGGGTATAATAATAAGAAAGAATAGGAGATGTAGGAATGAAAGAAAAAGGATTTACATTGATTGAATTACTCGCAGTCATTGTAATATTAGCTGTTATAGCATTAATCGCAACACCCATGATAATGGATGTGATAGAAAAAAGTAGAAGAGGATCAGCCATTGAATCGGTAAATGGAATATTAGACGCAGCAGAAAAATATCAATTGAATCAAATGATGGATGGAGAATCTATTCAAAAAGAAATTGATTTGAGAAGTGATATATTAAGCTACAAAGGTTCCAAACCAGAAAATGGAAAACTAATCATCAATGATGATAATCAAATGCATATCATAGCCAAGTATGGAAATTATTGTATTGAAAAAAAGATTTGAAGAAGATAGTCCTAAAGTAGTAGAAAAAGAACGCTGCAATGGACAAACACAATATAGTGAAATGCTATTAAATGGAGCAGATCCAGTATTAAAAGGAAATCTAATTCCAGTTGTAATAGAAAGTAATGGAACAGTAAAAAAGGCAGATATTACCCAAAAATGGTATCAATATGAAAATAAAGAATGGGCCAATGCTGTCATATTAAAAGATGAAAGTATGGTATACGAAAAGAATGAAGTAATACCAGAAGAAAATATAAAGCAATACTATGTATGGATACCAAGATATCGGTATCAATTATGGAATGTAACTTTAGAAGAATCGTATCCAAATGGAAAGAGTAGTGAAAATGCAATTAATATTGTATTTGAAGGTAAAAATACCGAAAAATCAACAGGAACGAATAATGGAGAATGGTTAACCCACCCAGCATTTACTACATTTGATACAAATGGAATATGGGTAGGAAAATTTGAAACCAGTTATGATGAAGAAACTTATACCAATAATCATTTATTCACGACAACCAACCCAAATTATGAAAACGCAACGAATGGAAAAAATATAATCATTAAACCCAATGTAAGATCTTTAACATTTCAAACAGTGAGTGAAATTGCTACATTATCAAAAGAAGCCAGTGAAGAATTAAACAGTCATATGATGAAGAATAGTGAATGGGGTGCAGTAACATACTTAACTTATTCTTTATACGGAAAATGTACGGAAGAAAGCTGTGAAGAAGTATATATCAATAATGTCAATACAGGTTACTACCCAGCAGAAGGAGAAAGTTTTACAGGACAGTGGGAAAAAAGTGGAAGTATAACTGGGTGCAGTGCAGCAAGCGCTTCAGCAAGTGCAATCGGGAACAGAACAAATTGTGAAGTAGGCTATGAATGGAACGGAATGAATAATAAAGCGAGCACAACAGGAAATATAACAGGTATTTATGATATGAATGGTGGATCATGGGAATACGTTATGGCAGTATTAAAGAATGAAACTGGAGATCCAATGAGTGGTATTAGTGATGTTTTTAATTCTGCTTTCAATGGGCTATATGGATGTCCAAGTTTTGGAGCCAGCCCATCGATATTAGAAAAAAAAGATGGAAAAGAATTTCCGAATGACAGTAGATATTATGATACGTATCATGCCAATTCCTTCAGTTTGTGTGATGATACCTATTACCAATACCAAAATGGTCATTTAGGGGATGCGACAAAAGAGATAGCTAGTTCAAAAGAAAGTGATCCAAGTGCCCCAACAGGTTTATGGTTTACTAGTAAAGCATCCTTTCCAACGTTTCACTATCCATGGTTTATTCGTGGAGGAGATTTCGATGGTGGAACAAATATCGCATTTCATCGTGCAGGAGGAAATGCACATCGGGACTATGGTGCTCGTGTTGTACTTGCATACTAAATATAAATGAAATAGGGATATTGCATTGATTATTGGAAAGCTTTGTAAATATATTGTCAAAGCATTCATAAAAAAGAGGAATAAAAACAAATTCTACTGTATAATGAAAACAGAAAGGAATTTTATATGAAAAAGGAAATTAAAAATTTTGAAAAAATAGTAGGAATTATCCTTGTCGTTTTAACAATCATTAGCTTAATAATCAGTGCCCTATATTATACCAATATGATATATAATAATTCTTACGATACCACAAATCTCAATTCTTTACTTGTGAGTAGACCATTAAACATTCTATTATGGGTTGACAACATTTTAATCTACTTTTTTGGATTATTGTATATCATAAGTGCAATAGAGTCAAAAAAGGAAGTCTTGATTAAGGTGAGTTTCACAATCTTTTCTATTGTAACAACAATGGTGGTATCATGTTTAACAATCAATGCAATTGCAAGTATATTTCATATATTTTAGATTTAGAAAATCGTATCAAAGCGATTTTTTTTATTTACTTGGCTAATAAAATATATCCTAATTTAATACAATGAAATAGGTGATACTGTGATAGCACGCATTTTTTTCTTTCTAATTGGATTTGGTCTAACTGTTGTAGGTGGAGTTTATATGATAAGTTATCTAAATTTACTTACAATTGGGTATAATTTTTTAGAATATGTTAATTTTATAATTAGAAGAATTGAATGTCTCGCTGCATTTGCAGGCATGATCATAATTAGTTTAGCTATTTTTATACCAGGAGGACATAAATATGAATTACATATATGATATTTTACTCAATTTTCATGATACGCTTTATGATTTTTATGATTGGAACCCATTTGACAACATCATCAATGTAAGAAAAATACCATTATTTAAAATTACAAGTAATCAAATGAAAGAAATCAAAGAAAATAGTATTCATTTTAGTTCTGAATTTTTAAATAAAATTCAAAACAAAACAGAATTGTTTTCAGGAAAAGATATCAAATATATCGAATACTGTTGTTTATTAAGTGATGGATCAGAAACAGTTGCCATTTTAGTGAAAAACAATCATATTAAAAAAAGTCATCTATTAGTCGATGAAGAATTAGAAGTATTAGAAGTTGTAACGAGGTTAAAAGAAGAAACGATTTCCTACCAAATATTAAAAAGAGTGAAAAATATAGGATTTAAAACTAGAAAAGAAATAGAAATAGAAAAATCGATTCGTCGCAATCTCAAAAGACTAAAAGAAGAAAATGCCATCCAACAATTGCGATATTTATACTATGAATGCTTCAATCAAAAAGAAGAAGACAAAGAGAAAATATTATCCAATTTAGATTATGCATTGGATAAAAACTTTGAATTAATTTCCCCAAAACTAAATGCATTTTTTGAACTCATTCATACATCAAAATCATAAAATAACTCAATTACTTGTATATTCTGAAAAATAATTAACAAAATAGTAGTAAGGAGGAAACACATGAAAAAATTAATAATCATTTTATCTGCATTCGCTTTATTTACTGGTTGTGGTTGCCAGAAAAAATTAATGAATACCCCAACCAAAAAAGTAGAAATGTTTTTTCAAAACTATCAGACATTAGACGATAAAGTTATTTCTCAACTAGATAAAATTGTAGCTGAAGAAGAAAACTTCAACACAGAACATCGTGCATCTTACAAAGAATTAATGAAAAAACATTATAAAGAACTAAAATATGATGTCAAAGATGAAAAAATAGATGGTGATACCGCAACAGTAACCGTTGAAATTGAGGTCACAGACTATTCCAAAGCAATGAATGATGCAGATAAATATTTAGAAGAACATCCAGATGAATTCAAAAATACAGATGGTGAATATGATAAGACGTTATTTGTCACTTATCGTTTAAAGCAATTAAAAGAAGTAAAAGATAAAGTCAAATATACACTTGAATTAACATTATCTAAAGTAGACGATGAATGGAAATTGGATTCCATTAGTGACATAGATGAACGTAAAATTCATGGAATGTATGTATACTAAAATTCATATCACAATGATGTGAATTTTTTGTTTTCTGTTGCGAATAATTTGTCCATAGTTTCATATAATTTTTTAGGTGAAATGTATGAAAAAAATAATGGTACTCATTCTTCTTTTTTGCTTGCCTCTTAAAGTAATAGCCATTGGAACAAGTGCAACTTCAGCCATTTTAGTAGACCAAGATAGTGGACGTATCTTATATGCAAGTAATATTCATGATGTCAGAAGTGTCGCAAGTATTTCCAAAGTTATGACTGCTTTGCTTGCCGTAGAAAGTGGAAAACTAAAAAATAAAGTTACAATTGGGGATGAAATTAGTGGAGCACATGGGTCTGGAATTTATGTGAAAAAAGGGGAAGTTTTAACATTAGAAGACTTGGTATATGGATTAATGTTACGAAGTGGGAATGATGCCTCTTTAGCCATTGCACACTATGTAGCGGGAAGCGTCGACGCCTTTGTGAACCAAATGAATCAAAAAGCGGTTGAGTTAGGTATGAAAGATACTACATTTTATAATCCCAATGGATTAGACGATGAAGAAGAAGGGAATTATTCTACTGCTTACGATATGGCGCTTTTAATGAGTTATGCAATGAAAAATCCTGAATTTGCTAAAATTACAGGGACTAAAAAGTATAAATTAAAAACCAATATGAATACTTATATTTGGTATAATAAAAACAAATTACTAAATCAATATAGTTATACAACTGGTGGAAAAACAGGTTTTACCAAAAAAGCGCGAAGAACCCTTGTGACAAGTGCCTCTAAAAATAATTTGAATTTAGTTGTGGTAACACTCAATGATGGAAATGATTTTTTAGACCATAAAAATTTATTTGAATATGGATTTTCCAATTATCAAAATTATCAAGTACTACCCAAAGGAACATTAGAAATAGAAGAAGAATATTATAAAAATTATCAAATTTATATCAAAAATGAGTTATCATATCCACTGCAAGAAAATGAAAAAGAAACCCTCAATATTCAATATCAATTCATGAAAAATAAAACAATCAAAGAAGAAACAGAAATTGGTACTGTTTATTTATACCTAGGTGACAAAGAAGTTAGAAAAGAACCCATATATGCCTCACCGCTTGTCAAACCGAAAAAAAGTTTCTTTTCCAAAATAAAGGAATGGTTTCAAAATTTATGGTAAATAAAATATGGGGTTGGTTTATTATCATTGGTGTGATTGCCTGTTTACTAACAGGTAAAGTGGATGTTTTAAATAACGAAATATTAGAAAGTACCAAAAGTAGTTTAGATATGATAATTAAAATATTTCCTGTCATGGCTTTGTGGCTAGGAATTATGAATATTGCAGCTGAATCAGGGCTTTTAAATCGATTATCACAAGCACTTTCCCCTATCCTACAAAAATTATTTCCAGAAATTCCAAAAGGACATGAATCATTAAGTTTAATCGCATCAAATATTACAGCCAATATGTTTGGTCTTGGAAATGCTGCGACGCCTTTTGGACTCAAAGCAATGAAATCACTACAAGAATTAAATGAAAAAAAAGATACTGCTTCTCGGAGTATGATTACATTTTTAGTACTGAATACAAGTGGTGTGACCATTATTCCTACCACTATTATTTCGTTACGTATGATGTATGGTAGTATAAATCCAACAGAAATTGTCTTTGCATGTATTTTAGCAACGCTAATTTCTACGATAGGAGGTCTTATCATTGACCGTATACTTGCAAAAAGAAGGTAGTATATGATAGAACAAATATCAAATTATGTCATTCCCTTATTGGTTTTAATCGTTGTTTGCTATGGGATTTTTAAGAAAGTCAATGTATATGATGTCTTTGTTGAGGGCGCAACAGAAAGCTTTGATATGGTATTTACCATGTTTCCCTGTTTGCTAGGGATGATTTTTGGTATCAACCTATTTTTAAAAAGTGACATTTTAAATTATATTTTCACCTTATTAAAACCTGCCTTTGCAAATCTCAATGTTCCAACAGAAGTATTTCCTATGATGTTATTAAGACCTATTTCAGGAAGTTCTTCATTGGCAATTTTAAATAATTTATTTGTAACTTATGGACCCGATAGTTTAATTGGAAGACTAGGATCTGTCATCCAAGGATCTACTGATACCACTTTTTATATATTAACACTTTACTTTGGAAGCATAGGAATCAAAAAAATAAGATATTCCCTGTGGGCTGGACTAGCAGCCGATTTCATTGGAATTGTTTCTGCGATTGTCATTGTGAATTGCTTTTTTGGATAAAATTGACTATAAGTACAAATTGCGCTATAATGAAACAGATGGAGGAATGAAATGAAAAAGGTCGTATTATGCAGTTTGGTACTTGTCATGATAATGTTAGCAGCAGGATGTAATAAAACAGAAAAATTGCATTGTACCAAAACAGAAACTTCATCTGAAAATTTAGAGCTAAAAGAAGCTTTAAATATAACGTTTCAAGGAAATGAAGTCACTAAACTGTCTATTTATTCTGAAATTGAAATTTCAGGTACTTATGTCAATTACACAGAAGATTTATGGGCAGTATTAAAACAACAATATACAAATTTAGAAGGAAAAAAGGGAATTGCGTTTTCTACCAGTAGTACAGATAATATTTTATCAGTCACAATTGATGCCGACTTAAAAAAAATGAACAAAGATGCCAAAAAAGAACTCAGCATTGGAAATGTAAGACAATCATTAAAAGATGCGAAGAAAGAAATGGAATCCAAAGGGTATACTTGTAGTTAGTATTCCTTTTTGATTGCACTTTTGTAAAAATTTCAGTATAATTAGCGATAGGTGAAATGGTATGGAGAGATTACAGAAAGTAATCGCAAATAGCGGTTATACTTCCAGAAGAAAAGCAGAAGAATTGATTTTAAAAGGAAAAGTAAAAGTAAACGGAATTCCTATATATGAATTAGGGACAAAGGTGAGTAATACAGATAAAATTGAAATTGATGGCAATGTATTACAAAAAGAAGAACAAAAAGTATATTTTTTATTATATAAACCTCGTGGTGTTGTAACAACTACACAAGATGATAAACAAAGAAAAACAGTAGTGGATTTGATTGACACTTCAATGCGTATTTATCCAGTTGGAAGATTAGATTATGATACTACAGGAATTTTATTACTTACAAATGATGGCATTCTTGCAAATGCATTAATGCATCCTAAAAATAATGTGGATAAGGTTTATATCGCTAAAGTAAAAGGATTAATTGGTAAGGAACAAATTAGGTCTTTACAAATGGGGGTCATAATAGATGGTCAAAAAACAAGTCCAGCCAAAGCGCGTATTAAAAAATATGATAAGAAAACAGATACATCTATTGTTGAGCTAATCATCCATGAAGGAAAAAACCATCAAGTGAAAAAAATGTTTGAAGCCATTGGGTATCTTGTTTTAAAATTAAAGCGTGAACAAATTTCGTTTTTAGATTTAACGGGTCTAAAATCAGGTGAATATCGTATGTTATCCCCTAAAGAAGTGAAAAAATTATATTCGGAAATCTTATAGACTCATTTGAATCCATGGTTAAAAATGAAAAAAATTTGATTTTAAAAAGGAAGCATTTACGCAGCTTCCTTTTCTTCTTGTTCTTCCATAAAAATGGCAGATGTAGGACATCCTTCTAAAGCATCCATCACATCATTTTTCAGTTCTTCAGTCATAGTATCAATGGTATTATTTTCTTGTTTTGTCTCTGCAAATCCTTCATCATTTAATTGAAAGACAGAATCTACAATGGCTTGACAAGCACCACAACCGATACATAATTCTTGATTCACTTTTACTTTTTTCATAACATCACCAGTTCCATTATATAAAAAAAACAAATCAATATGCAAGTAAATGTTTTAAAAAATGAAAAATTATGTTATGATAAAAATAGAGGTGATATGCTTGACAAGTCGAATGGAACGCTACTATAAACCAAGTGCTCATACATCGAAAAGAAGTGAACGAAATCAGGAATTATATCGTGAAATTTACGAGGATGGAGAATATAGTAACATTGAAGGAATTGCTACCATTGAAAAATCAAATGAAGTAGATATCACCAAAATTAAAAATATGCTGAAAAATAGAGAGCAATATCAAAAACAAAGACAGTTTAGGCAAATGATCAAAGAACCAACTGCACCAGTCGAAGAACAGAAGCCTGCATTTGAAACCGAAAAAAATTATGATATACGTGATATTTTGGACAAAGCAAAAAACAATAAAAAAGAAGAGGAAAAATATCATAGACTAGATAATACTGGCTATCATATTTTAAAAAACTTAAAGGAAAAAAGTATGCAAAAGGGTGATAACCCAGATGAATTAAGAGAATTGATTGATACCATCACAAGTAATAGTGAGCTCAGTCAACTAGCAACGAAAGAATTAAGTTTAGATATGTTTGACCATCTAAAATCAGAAGAAAATACAGTCATTGAAAGTCGCGATTCTATCAAAGCGTTATTAGAAGAAGCTAAAAAAGAAGACCAAATCAAAAACAAAGAAAAAGAAGACATGGATAATTCCTTTTACACCTCTAGCCTCAACTTCGGAAAAGATGACTTTGAGCAATTATCAGACCAAATAAAACCAAAATGGAATCCTAAAATCATGAAAACCGTATTATCTGTTATTACAGGCATTGTTATTGCTGGAATTATCTTTCTAATTTATAGTTTGTTAAAATAAAAGAATTCACTATTTCAATTGGAATTCTTTTTTCTTTTTTTGATAAAAATGGAGATAGCAATGATGATAAAAACAGCAAATGACACCATTCTTAAGATAGGGGCAACATAATAGATATACGAGTTAAAAAATGTATTATTGGGAATCAAATAAACACTTGCAAGTAACATAAGTGTAACAATACTGGTTGGAATCATTTTGCTATTGTGTTCTAGTTTAATGCTATTACCGATATAATATACAGCAAAGGCAACACAGAAAAATAAGCCAAAAATCCATTGTGCAGTAATGATATTTTCGATGCGGTCTAGAAAACCAAATAAATTGACATGTTTTAAAATAATATATTCAGGATACTGATAAATACTTGCCAAATGAATGCCCAAAATGCCTAAAGTAATAATACAAAATCCAAAAATGATCAATAAAGAAATTAAATAAGAAATTACAATAGATTTATTGTATGATTTAGGATTCACGACCTGATTTTTAGGGACAATAAGTAACGCAAATATAGGCATAATCATTAACGTAACAAAATAGAAAGTAGCTTGTAGTGGTCTTCCAATTCCAAACTCTAAAAATGGTTTCAAATTAGAAGCATCCATACTAGGGATTAATCCAATAAAACCAATTGCAAATAGAATTAAGTTAATGACAAGAAGCAATAAACTTACTCTAGAAATCGTTTCAATTCCTTTGGTATTGGTATAAATAGTCAAAATAGCAAAAACGATTCCTACAACAAGAAGTGGGGTTTCAGGTAAAAATTGGGAGACAATAAAATTGATCAAATTAAACATATAGTTATTTGCAAAAATAAAGATGAAAATGGCACATACAAGCGTCATTATTTTTCCTATTTTTTTTCCATATAATTTTTCTAACTTTTTAGGCAACGCTAAATCTGGTTCATAATTAGCAATATAGAGAAACAAAAGTAAAACTGGAATTCCAACCAAAATTCCAAGTAATATGGTAATATAAGCATCAATACCCGCTGCTTGTACAAGACAGTAAACACCAATTCCCATAAATGCAGATACCATAATCACAATTAACATTGTTCCATATTGTAAACAATTGATTTTGTTTTTCATCTTGTAATCTCCTTTACAATGTTTCCTTTTGTTTGTAATTTTACATTCGAAGTTACATCAAATTTTAAAGATTCAATTAACTCATCTCCATATTGCTCTTTTAATTTTTTATAAGAAGAAGGATCTGTTTTATATAATAATTCCTCAAACCCAAAAATATCTGTTTGATAAGTTTGAATGATATTGACAACATCCTTTTCAATGACTTCTTCCATTTCTTGATTGATTTTATTTTCTAATATTTGAATTGAATTTGGATCGAGTAAATTCATATTGCAATTAATTTCTTTAATACTTGCAGAGGCTTTTATTTGAATATCAATTTTTTTCTTTGCAATATCAGGTTTTAATTTGGTTTTGGTAGATATAATTTCTGCTGTAAATAAACCATTTTCAGAACAACTGCTGGTAATAATAGAATTTTGGATATTGCCTTGTACATAGTTGTAGACACGACTTTCTTCTTCGGTAAGATACCCAATCATTTTTTCACCATTGAAAATTGCAAGTGGCCTTAATTTCACAGTTGCATCAGGTATGGATTGTTTGATATTGTCCTCTCCCTCTCCTTTTTTGATATTTCCAACTACCTCGACAGAAGGTAACACTACATTGGTACGTTGGTTTAAATATGCATTTAGTAAATCCTCAAAAGTAACCTTGGTAGCTAGACCATAAAATTTCGCATCTGTAGTAATACTATCATGAATATTTTTGGAATTGAGTGTTTCTAATGGTGTTAAAATTTGCATGACATCTTTAGAAGTTTCTTCTCTACTAATGGCAATTAAAAAATCTTTTCGAAATTCGGTATTACGAGCGAAAAAATCTAAAATCTCCTTTATTCCATCTTTGGCAACCTCTTCACTAATCATTAAAAGATTAATATGATTGACATAAAGTCTGCGAGGAGATTCTAAAATAATAGTACGCAAAGCATGTTGTAAGGTTGGGCCTTTTTGTTCATATAAAATAAATTTTGGTTGACTCCCACTATAATTAGAATCACTTCCTTGTTTTTGTGTATTCAAAACTTGAACAGTTACCACATATTCTTTTCCATCTTCCGTTTTGTCGATTCCAATCGCACTGGTTAAGGCAATTTGATTGAGTTCTCTATAATTGTAACATCCAGTACAAAGGAATAGAAATAAAACAGGAAGCACCCATTTGTATTTTTTCACGAGTTTTTCCTCCTTTGTTTGATTCGATTATCTGATAAATAAGGTTGTCGTTTATTAAGTGATTTTAATGGAAACTTCACAATACTATTTTTTAAAGAATCCAAAATGGTAGGAGCGAAGGGCATCAAATATGGTTTACCAAATGACTCCAAATGACTCAATCTTACAATGAAGAAAATGGTCATTGCAAGAACACCTACAATTCCTAGGAAAGAAGCACCCATCATAAATAGCAATCGATACCATCTTAAAGCGTTTTCCAATTCATATTCAGTAAAAGGCAAAGAACTAATGGCAGTGATGGCAATAACAATAATCATAATGGGTGATACAATACCTGCACTTACAGCAGCATCCCCCAAAATCAAGGCGCCAACAATGGATAAAGCACTTCCACTAAAGCTAGGAACACGTAAATCACTTTCCCTTAAAATTTCAAAGGAAATAATCATAATCACACCTTCAAAGAAAGCAGGGAAAGGAACCCCATCTCTTTGGGTTGCGAAATCAGCGAGTAAGTCAGTGGGAATCATTTCTTGATTGTAGGTTATTAATGCAATATAAACAGCTGGTGTAAATAGTGCGATGATAAAAGCCAAAAATTTGATGATTCTAGTAAAAGTAATATTCATGCCTTTTCCATATACATCTTCCATCGTTTTGAAGTAATCATTTAATACTCCAGGAACAATCAAAATATAAGGACTATTATCTACTACAATCGCCACTTTTCCTTCTAATAAAGCTTTTGAAACGATATCTGGTCTTTCTGTTGTAATGATAGTTGGAAAAATAGATTTGGTTTCTTTTTCAATTAAATTTTTAATCATACCACTATCAATAATGCCATAAATATCAATTTTTTGTAATTGTTCTACAACTTGATTGACCAATTCTTCCTTGACAACTCCATGAATCGACAATACACCTACTTGTGTTGCTGTATATTTACCAATCGTAAAATTTTCAATCCACAAATCATTGGTCTTAATTCTTTTTTTAATCAATCCTAAATTAATTTGATAGTCTTCTACAAAAGCATCTTTGGCACCACGTACTGTACTTTCTGTTTCTGGTGGACTAATTCCTCTTGCGATATTGGCCTTGGTTTCTAAAACAAGTGCTTCTTTTTCACCTTCAATTAGTAAAATCGTAAAACCTCGGTGTAAATAAAAGCAAATTTGATTATAATTTGATATTTTTTTTACTTTAAAATTACTAATGTTATTTTCAATATAAGCTAACATTTTGGATGGCTGCATTTTTTCTTGTTCAATATGATTTAAACTTCTCATAATAAAATCACTAATTTTATCACTAGAAGTAAGTGGTTCATTGTATATAATATAAATTGTCTTTTTATGAATTTTTTTTTGGCGGTAAATGATATCTGTTAACCCATTTGTTTCTGTTTTAAGACGATTTACAATTTGTTCTATATTTTCTAACATATTATCACCATATTTCTAGTGATAGTATGTACAAATTAAAAAAAAGTATAAGAAAAAAAAGCATTTGCTTTTGCAGAGTGTTGACAAAGGTCAATGCTCTTTTCTTTTAAAAAAAATCGTTGTATAAT
>CARSXK010000009.1:12075-41374 GCA_949065595.1 uncultured Bacilli bacterium | reverse complement strand
CATCTAATATTCCATTTACCGATTCAATGGCTGCTCCTCTTCTACTTTTTTCTATCACATCCATTATCATGGGTGTTGCGATTAACGCTATAATGGCTAATATTACAATGACTGCGAGTAATTCGATTAGTGTAAATCCTTTCTGTTTCATTCCTACATCTCCTATTCTTTTATTATTATACCCGTTTTTTTCTCTTCATTCAACCACTAAAAAGAGGGCTTACCCCCCCCCCCGTTTACATTTAGCAAATATTCATTTTTCTACTTGTAAACTATACTATGATTCTTTTTCTACTCCATTGTAACAAATTTGTTTTTCTTTTGCAATTCTCTGTATTAAAATTAGATACTATTTTTTCCGTTTGAAAAAATATTGAATTAAATAATAATCAAGTACCAAAAAACTAAATACAAACAACCACGCTAAAATATCATAAAATAATCCGTTTGCATATCTTCCAATAATATCCAGTATAGATGATGGCACATATTTTAGTATAAATTGACTAATTTCAGGAATTCCTATATGATTGGCAATATAAGTCATAACATGAAAGAAAATTTCTATAATTCCTAGAAAATAAACAAAACACTTACTGTCACGGAAGATAATAATAACACCTGCTATGAGTACCAATAAAATAATTAAATCCATATCACACCTCTACTATCATACTGTTTAAGTATATCAAAATAAAGAACAAAAGACAATATACACAGTTTGATTTTTCCTATTTCTTCTTTTTTGTTGTACTTGTTTTAGGAAGGCTTTTCTCCTCACTTTTGTATTCAAATCCAAACTGTTCTGCTCGCTCTATATTTTCAAGAATTTGCTTCAACTCTTGATATCTCATTTTATCTACTGTATTGAAGGTAAATGCTGGTTGTTTTTTCAATAACATAGACGAAATCACTTCTTTTGTCCGACTACTCGTATGATATAAAATATTTTGATTGTTTTTGATACTTTCATTTAGTTTCTTTTCATGCGCAATAAACATTCTATTTTTATAAATATCTTTGATCTTTTTTTTACTTTTTTTCATTGCTACCATCGCAAAAAAACTCAATAAACCACCCAATGATATCGCGACAATTGGCCAAGCAATCATAATGTTTTTGGGATTCACAATTAATAAATAAACAGAAATTCCAACAATAAAAAGAGCCAATATCAAATTTACAATCGCATCAGAAAATTGTTTCTTTTGCTTATTTTCAAACGCTTCTGCATTGAGAACTTGTTGTTTCATTCTTCCAAGAATATTCTTTTCATTCTCCAAAGTATAAGGAATGATATATTTTTCTTTGGATGCTAGATGAATTCGGATTTGATTATCTTCTACTTTATAATTTAAAATAAATGTTTTAGAATCCTTACGCCTCATTGCAAAATTTTTCATCCAACTGCCTCCTTTTATAGCCAAACCATTCTATTATGAATAGACGACACTAATACAATACCACTAGTATACCATGGAATTCCTTATATATCAAATAATATCTATATTTTATCTGGGGTTTCTTTCTGCATCATAACTTAACGAATTGATTATTTTTTTCTTCTATTGTTGTAATTGGTGTCTGTGAAGTAACAATAACTTCACAGTAAAGCCCCTTTGGATAAAGACCCCAAACACAATCTTTGATTGCTTGTAATACATCAGTATAGGTGTCTTGATTTTTACCATTTCTTTCTAATCCACTTCGATATTGCCCCAAATAAGCGTAAATATATTCTAAAAATTGTTCGTTGTCATTTCGATCTTTCTTCGGATGGGCAAAATCAAGTTTCATATTGCCATTTCCATTTAAAAATAACAATTGTTCAATTCTATTTTGAATGATTCCTACTTCTTCTTTTGATAAATTGCTGCTGGAACACCTATTATTGAAAATATGAGGTCCATTATAATAAAACTGAAATTTCTGTTCATCCTTCGTAATATAAATTTCCTTTGTTTCTTTTGTCTTTTCATGCATGGCAGCAAGAATTTGTTGTTCTTTATTGGTAGGTATTCTATCCTTCATATGATAAACCATTTGTTCATAGGATGCCAATTCAAAACGGTTATATTCTACACCCTTAAAATGAATACAAGACCTTGTTTCTGGATATATATGTTGTGCATAGTGATGTTGCTTTAAAAACTGAAAAGTGGTTTCCAAATCCATTTGCAGAGACTCATAGATTTCCCCTTCTATTGAAAGCAATGTTCCATTTGCCAATGAACCTGTAAATTCAGAAAAGAGTCGGTTATTTTCGTCATAATATCCACTACTAATGTATGATATCCCCAGTTCTTTTTGGGGATTGATGATTCGAAATGTAATTCGACTGTCTATAGGATCCAAATTGTTTAAATGGATACCTAAAGCTTCTAATAATTTTATGGCATGTTGATTGGAAAAATTGGCCTCGCCAAAAACTGAAAAATCCATTTCTTTCAATAATTTCTTTCTTGTTAATAAAATATTTCGTTGGTAACAATATGTGTTCATATTTTCATCCCCTAAAGTACTTAATATTCTATCATACAAAAAGAAAAAATCAAATGATTTCTTCTTTTAAATGAGAATTTGATAATACTTTTACCAAATAATCAATTTCTTCTTTGGTATTATACATAGCCAAACTAATACGACATGTATTTTTAATACCCAATTCATCTTTTAAAATTTTGGCACAGTGATTTCCAGCTCTTACACAAATTTTATATTTATTTAAATAAATGGCCAAATCTTGAGCGAATACATCTTTTATATTCATGGCAATAATCCCACTTTCGCTATATTCGTTATACAAAATAATATTAGGTACTTTTTTGAGTGTTTCTATTGCATAAGCATGCAGTTCTTGCTCATACACACGAATCTTTTCCATTCCAATCATTTCTAAATAAGTAAGAATTTGTCCAAACCCAATCACACCTGCAATATTTGGGGTACCTGGTTCTAATAAATGAGGAAGTTCATCATAAATCCGTAAGCCATCACTACTAAAAGTGGAATTCATCCCTCCTCCAAATTCAATTGGACGAATTTGGGTTAAAAGCTCTTTTTTTCCATACAATACCCCAACTCCTGTTGGTCCATACATCTTATGTGCTGAAAAAGCTAAAAAATCAATATCCAATTCTTGGACGTCTATCTTCATATGGGGAACACTTTGTGCACCATCTACAACTACATAGATTCCTTTTTCATGCGCAAAAGCATTGATCTCTTGAATGGGACGGATATCCCCTACAACATTGGTAATGTGCGCTAGACTAATGACTTTGGTCTTTAAAGTAACAGCCTGTTTGACGTTTTCCATTGTTACTTTTTTATGATCATCTAATTCAATATAACGAATGACGAGTCCTAAATCGTCTGCAAGTTCAAACCAAGGAAGTACATTAGATGCATGTTCACTTTTGGTAATCAAAACTTCATCCCCTGGTTTAAGATAGGAACGAAAATAACCAAAAATAATTTTATTGAGTGCATCTGTTGCTCCAGATGTAAAAATAATTTCATCAGCACTAGCGGCATGAATAAATTCTTGTACCTTTTTACGAGCCCCTTCATACATCGTATCTACTTTTAAGCTAATATCATAATCACCACGATGCGCATTGGCACTATACTCATTATAGTATTCGCTGGTACTTTCTGATAGTACCTTCGGTTTTAAGGTGGTTGCACCATTATCAAAATAAATAATATCTTGCTTTAGCATTGGAAAATCTTCTCGATTCATTTTTTCACCTCCAATATTGTTCAATTATTTTAGAAATGGAATCTGTACTGGGAACAGATGCCAATAGAAAGCCTTTGATTAGCAATTGCAATGCTTTATTTTTAGGAATTCCACGACTCATGAGATAAAATAAATCTTGTTCATGAAAGGTTCCAATATAGGCAGAATGATTTGCGGTCACATCATTTTCTTCTATCAATAAAATAGGTTCTATGTTGCATTTATGCTGATTCATCGTGATGATACGATTATTTTGGTTTAAAATACAGTCCTTTATTCCTTGATATACAATACTTGTTACTTGAAAATCGATACTACCCTCTTCTATGCTAACTCCATGATTTACAATTTCACTTGTCGTATGAGGTGCATTATGATAAATGACTAAATCCATTCGTTGCCCCGATTTTGCGATGGTTTTCAAATGATGATGTATGGTTGCATACGCTCCGTTTAACTTTACCAAATCCAGTTCTTTTACTTGATTACAATCGTAAAATTTGGTTACATTCACTTCACTATATGCATCTAGTTGATATTCATATTGTACTTTTCGTTTCTGATTTTTACAGATTTCTAATATTTGAAATGAAACATTTTTAGCAATTTCAAAAACAATATGAATTTTACTTTCGTCTTCTCCTTCATGATGAATTTCTAAATTCGTAGATTGTTTTACCTTACATTTGATTTGCAAAATCTCAAATGATGAAGTAGGAGTGATTGTTTCTATTTGCAAAGCAGAATCTTGGCACTCCCATTTTACTTGATTTTGAATGATATCTATTCTATTCATCTGCATCCTCTATTTCTGATATCCATTGTTCATATCCTTCTTTTTCCACTATGGAAACCAAATCTGCAGTTCCACTTTTTACAATCTTCCCATGTACCATAATATGCACAAAATCGGGTTGAATGTAGTCAAGTAACCTCTGATAATGTGTAATCAGCAAAATTCCACACTCTGATTTTTTATGATAAGCAGTTACATTTTCGCCAACAATTTTTAGGCTATCCACATCCAAACCAGAATCAATCTCATCAAGCATTACAAGATTAGGTTTTAACAAATACATTTGTAAAATTTCGTTTTTTTTGCGTTCTCCTCCCGAAAAACCTTGATTAATAGACCGATGAATCATTTCAGGATTCATTTTCAATTGTTCTACTGTTTGATTTAGTTCTTTAATAAATGACATCAGTTTGAATTGATTTCCTTCCTTTTCATGAATGGCTGTACGTAGGAAATCAGCATTCGTTACTCCTTCGATCTCTAAAGGCATTTGCATTCCTAAAAAAATTCCAAGTTTTGCTCTTTCATCCACAGTAAGGTTTAAAATAGAAGTCCCATCATATTGGATATCTCCAGATACAATTTTATATTTTGAATCACCCATAATCACTTTGGACAAAGTAGATTTACCTGTGCCGTTAGGTCCCATAATCGCATGGATTTCCCCGGTATGAATGGTCAAATTGAAATTCCGCAAAATAAGTTGTTCCTCTACAGTTACTGTTAGGTTTTCTATTTTTAATGTATGCATCTCCATCATCTCCAACAGTACTATTTTATCAAATTTTTATATTTTACTCTACCTTTTGTATAAAAATATATGTTTTTTATCATATATAAAATGAATATTCGCAGATATTCACCGAAAAGAGCTATTATCTAGCTCTTTTTATTGATTTTTTCTAAAGAATGATGGATATTATCATTTTTTCATCCATTTGCTTACTTAATTGTAGCAACCCGTGTTATACTTTTATATGAGGTGAAGAATATGGACTGTGTATTTTGTAAGATCATGAATGGAGAAATTCCTGCTTATACTATTTATGAAGATGAAGTTGTAAATGTGTTTTTGGATATCAATCCAGAGGAAAATGGACATTTGTTAATTGTCCCTAAAGTACATACAATGGATTTAGATACCATAGATTCAAAGACACTACTTCATACCATGGAAGTTGCTCAAAAAATGAAAAAATGGTTAGAAAAAAGTTTACAGATAGAGGGTGTAACGATGATACAAAATAATGGAATTGCACAAGAAATCAAACATTTTCATTTACATCTTATCCCCAAATATCGTGTCAAACAAGCCATTCTTCCTGCCCAAACAGTCTTCCAACAATTAAAAGAGCTTCTTTAATCTAGAAACTCTTTTATTTTGGCACAATGTTGTGTGCTCTTTACTTCTTCTATATAGGATTCTACCTGTTCTTTCATTTCTGATTTTTCAAATGGATATTCTTTTGTTTGAATCGAACAGTAGGATTCCATTACTGAATACATATAATCATCATTGCAAATAAATTCATTTAGCAGATCTTGAATATCACTGGCTTCATACGCCTGTACTCTCCATAGACGGTTTTTCATATCCAACGCATCCAGATTTGGTTTTTTATCTATGAGATATTTAGACCATATATAATCCGTCGCCATGATTTCACCAGCATTGGAACAATAGTTAGGATAATTATGTTTTGCTAGATTTTTAAGAAATCCTATGAGTTGTGGTATGACAATATCTTCTTTTATCTGGTTCCAATTCACATTCGCTCTTTTTTGTAACGTCATAAATTTACAATATAAATCGGTTTTAACCCAATTACCATAAGCTGTTTGATCTTGTTGATGCCAAGGACAAATTTGATTTAAGTATTCGTGATCCCTTTTACTTAAACCTTGTACATAATTCATTTTTCCAAAAACATTCATCTCTTCAAATCGATAACAAGCCATCAATGCTCTTTTTAAAAGAGATATATCATTTTGGTAATATATAATCACATCTTGAAGATTTTCAAAATGTGCTATTTTTAAATAATCTTGTTTGTCTTCTTTTGTAATTGTATTTTCATATCCTTTATACGATAGCAATGTATAATAATCACAAAATAGGATACCAAAAAAGGGATATAAAACCGAATAATTTTTTTGAGATTGATTTACATGATAAATAATGTCTGCAAAACATGCAAGCTCAAAAGGAATCCCTAGCTTTACTAATTTTGATATTTCTTTGTATATATTTTCTCTGATTTCTCTATTGCTCATTTAATCACCGCCATGGCTTTTATCCTATCATAGGACATCAAAAAAAGCAACTACTTGATTGCTTCTTTTCTAGATAAATTCAGTCTTCCTTTTTTATCATAACCCATTGATTTGACTAAAATTTCGTCTCCAACCTTGACAACATCACTCGTTTTCTCTACTCTTTCTTGTGATAGTTGTGATACATGAACAAGTCCTTCGCAACCTGGCCATAATTCTACAAAGCATCCAAAGTCTTCTACTTTGACGACTTTACCTTTATATATAACATCCATTTCAACTTCACGTACAATTTCCTTTATCATATTGGCGGTTTGATCAATTACTTCTTGATTAGAATGATATATAATGACACGTCCATCGTCTTCTAAATCCACTTTAACCGCATTTACATCTGTAACCGATTTGACATGACTTGCCTCCAAAATAATTTTGGTAATCATCTCTCCACCTTTGCCTATGACATCTTTGATTTTGTCAGGATCAATCATAAAGGTCATGGTTTTTGGTGCATACTGGCTTACTTCTTTACGTGGCTCTTTAATTTGTGCTTGAATGACATCTAAAATTTGCATTCTTGCTTCTTTGGCTTGCGCAAGCGCTTCTTTCAATATCTGTTTGGTAATGCCTTTGATTTTAATATCCATTTGTAAGGCGCAAATACCAGTTCTTGTTCCAGCTACTTTAAAATCCATATCTCCCAAATGATCTTCCATCCCTTGAATATCTGTTAGTATGGTGTAGTCATCTTTATTGGTAATAAGACCCATCGCAATTCCTGCAACTGGGGCTTTAATAGGAACTCCTGCAGCCATTAAAGCCATACACCCTGCACAAATACTTGCTTGACTGGAAGAACCATTGCTTTCTAAAATTTCAGATACCACACGAATGGTGTAAGGGAACGTATCCTCATCTGGAATGACCTGTAATAATGCTCTTTCTCCCAAAGCACCATGTCCAATTTCTCTTCGACCAGGTGCACCATATCTTCCTGTTTCTCCAACGGAAAATTGTGGAAAATTGTAATGTAACATAAAACGTTTTTCATCTTCAATTGAAAGCCCATCTAAAATTTGATGTTCTCCTAAAGCACCTAATGTTACAATGGACAAGCTTTGTGTTTGCCCTCTTGTAAATAGTGCTGAACCATGTGTTCTTGGAAGTAAATCAATGTCGGTAGAAAGTGGCCGAATTTCTGTCATCGCTCGTCCATCGGCTCTTACTTTTTCCTTGACTACAATTTGTCTGAATATTTCGTATTCAATTTCTTCCAAAATCATTTTTACTTTGGTAATGAGTTCTTTTAATTCTTCTGGTTTTAAGGATTCATTTTCAGTTGTATATTTTTCTACTATTTTTTCTTTCAATGCATCTAGGGCACTATAACTTTCTAGTTTATCTTTGATACGAAGTGCATGATTCATTTCTTCTTCGGCAAGACTTCTAATTTCCTGTTTTAATTCAAATGAAATCTCTAATTTTTCGTATGCCATTTTAGGAGTTCCAACAACTTCCATAATCTCCTCTTGGAACGCAATTAATTCTTTAATTGCCTCATGTCCAAACATAAGTGCCTCTAACATATCATCTTCAGAAACTTCTTTGGCACCTGCTTCTACCATATTAATGGCTGTTTTGGTTCCCGCAACGGTTAAATCTAAATCTGACAATTCTGCTTGTTCCATTGTAGGGTTGATGACAAATTCGCCATTGACACGACCTACTTTGACACCTGCAATTGGTCCATCAAATGGAATTTCACTGATACAGGTTGCTAAACTAGAGCCAAACATGGCAGCCATTTCTGGAGAATTGTCTTGATCGACTGATAAGACAGTATTAACAATTTGAACTTCATTTTTAAAATCTTCTGGAAATAAAGGGCGCATTGGTCTATCAATCATACGTGCAGCAAGGGTTGCATTTTCTGTTGGACGTCCTTCTCTTTTGATAAAGCCACCTGGGATTTTTCCTACGGAATATAGTTTTTCTTGATACAATACCATAAGTGGAAAAAAGTCTGCTAAAATATTAGCGTTTTTTGATACAACAGCGGTTGATAGTATCACTGTATCTCCATATCTTACTAATACTGACCCATTTGCTTGTTTGGCAAGTTCTCCATGCTCTACTACTAAATTTCTACCTCTAAAATTATGTTTAAATACTCTTTTCATAAATTACCTCTTTTCTTGATATTTTCATGATCCATTTTTCATATTTTTATTTTGCATCGAATCATTTTTGCAAATTTTTATCGTAACATTTTAATGCGGTTTTTATTCAACTCTTTTTTCATTTTAGTATTCTAGATAGTAGTAAATTGGTGAGTCAATTTATCCGTTTTTCATAAATAAAGACACTTAAAAATAAGTGCCTACTATTATTATTTTCTTAATCCTAAACTTTGAATTAAAGTACGATATCTTGTTACATCTGTTTTTAATAAGTATTGTAACATACTACGTCTTTGTCCTACTTTTTTAAGTAGACCACGTCTAGAATGGAAATCATGTTTATGTTCTTTTAAATGTTCTGTTAATTCATTGATTTCTTCTGTTAAAATTGCAATTTGTACCTCTGCTGATCCAGTGTCTTTTTCGTTTCTTGCATATTTTTTAACAATCGCTTCTTTTCTTTCTTTGGTTAAAGCCATAATTTTCTCCTCTCTTAATTTGATTCGCATATTCCTAGTCAAAAGTTGGAGTTTCTATTGGACCACGAATACGTATAAATACAATATACACTATATTATAATCAATTGCAAGTAATTTATGAAATTTTTCCAAATGTAGAAAATGGGAATAATCGAAAATGAACGGTTCCTTCTATATATTTTTTTGGTATCAATCCAATATAACGACTATCCAAGGAATCACTCCGATTATCTCCAACAACAAAATAGTAATCTTGTGGTATTTTATTATAGCCAATGCTGGTCAAATCAAAGTCATTGGTCTTTATATTCTCTGGTAAAAAAGGTTCTTCTATACGTGTGCCATTAATATATAATTGATTTTCTTGATAGGATACTGTTTCACCGGGAAGTCCGATGATTCTTTTTACCAATTTATCTTTTCCATATTTGAGGACAACAATATCAAAACGATGGAATTTTCGATCATATTTTTGCAAAAGCAAAATTTGGTTATCTTGTAAAGTAGGTACCATGGATGAACCATCTACTTGTACAGGTGATATGACATAAATTCTTATTAAAATGACACATACAATTATGACTACATAAGGCAAATATTCTTTTACATATTTCATCACATTACCCCATTTCATTATAAAAATAAGGCATTAAGCTGCCTTATCTCGTCTCTCCTTGATTTTAGGTTGACTAATTAGCTTTCTTAAGTAATAAGGTTTTGCCCTTCTTACTTTACCTTTCCTAATAACCGTTACCGAATCAATTTTTGGAGAATTCATTGGAAATGTTCTTTCTACTCCAACACCAGCTGAAAGTTTACGAACGATGAAGTTTTTTGCAACGCCACTTCCTTTGATTGCAATGACAATTCCCTCGAACGCTTGAATTCTTTCACGTTTTCCTTCAATGATTTTTACATCGACACGAATCGTGTCTCCTACACGGAATTCAGGTAAATCGGTTCTAATTTGACTCTTTGTTATTTTTTCAACTAAATTCACGATGTCACGCTTCCTTTCTTTTCTTCTATGATCATAAACATTCGTATCAGCGGATCACTTTGAACATTTTATCACAATATTCTATGTTTGTAAAGTCCCAAAAATTATCCAACTTTTTTCTTTTGTGGGGCAAAATCTTCTTCTTTCCATTCATAATCAATATCCAATTGTCTCTTAAATAATTCTCGTTCTTCTTTACTAGCAAAATACATTATCTGTCTATGATATCTTAATGCCTTTATCAACTCGCAGCGAGGCTGAATTTGATTTGATAACTGTTTTATATTGTTTAAATATTGATTGATTGAACTTAAGCTATCACAATATGTTATGATTTGAATGCGCTTCATTGATGTAAATTTATCTAGTTGTTCTCTATCAATTCCCATTACAAATTGAATGGCATCAAACTCTTCTTTTTCAATTTCCATTATAAATTGAATGACATCAAATTCTTCTAAATCATGAATCATTTTATTTCCTTTCTATCTTGACTTTCCATTTTTCTCTTTTTCTTCTTCCTGTGGTTGGTATGTTTGATATGACTTTATTTGCTCTTTCAAAATTGCCCTACTTTTGATTTCATGCTCCAATAAATCAATTTTTTTAAGTAATAAATTGATATATTTATCGTCTAAAAACTTACGATATTTGTATTCTACCATTTCTCGGTAGCGTGTTAAATCGTTAAGAGCGATTCGAAAAGCACTATCATCATCAGCCCCTTCATTGTCTTCCATCAGTGAAATAATATATTGTAAATAATAATCTAATTTTCTTTGATTTTTTTTCTTTAATAATTTTTCAATTAAAGATGGCTTTATCAATAGCATCGAATTGACTGTAATCCCTGGATATTCCACACGATTGTGTGGCGTTACGCGAAAACCTTCCATTTTTTGATGGGAAAGTTTAACTGCTTCAGCCCCTTTTTCTACCCTTTGAATGACATAGCACTTTGCTTGCATGAAATCAACTCTTTTCTAATAAATCAGGTCTTCTTAATCGTGTTTTTAATTCACTTTGTTCTAATCTCCATTTTCGAATATTTTCATGATGCCCAGAAAGTAGTACATCAGGTACCTTCTTGCCATGAAAATCAACTGGCTTGGTATAAACAGGATAGTCTAATAAATCATCGTGAAATGATTCTTGCAAATGAGACTCTTCTTCGATTACCCCTGGTAATAGTCTTACTATACTATCCACAATTGCCATACTGGCGATTTCCCCACCAGTTAAAATAAAGTCTCCTATACTCATTTCCATATCTACCATATCTCGAATTCGTTCATCAAAGCCTTCATAGTGTCCACAAAGTAAAATAATATGTTTCTGTTTGGATAATTCGTATGCCATTTTTTGTTTATATGGAACTCCTTGTGGTGTCATCATAATCACCAAACTATCTTTGGTTCTAAACGCTTCTATCGCATCATAGATGGGTTGTGGCATTAGGACCATTCCTTTACCTCCACCAAAACCATAGTCATCTACTTTTTTATGGGAATCTAAAGAAAAATCACGAATATTATGTACTTTTATTTCTACTTGTTTTTTTTGAATGGCTCTTCCTAAAATCGATTCTTTGAATACAGAATCAAATTGGGCAGGAAAGAGTGTTAAAATGTCAATCTTCATCAAATAATCCCTTCATATCTTTTATTTCTATTATATGATGTTCAAAGTCAATTTTTTCAATCAATGCATCTACATAAGGAACTAGATGTCTTTTTTCTTCTTTTTCGATGACTAAAATATCGTGAGCCTTACTTTTTAAGATAGATGTTACCTTGCCTTGATATCCATTTGATTTGACATTGAGACCAATTAAATCTTCTTTTAAAAAACTAGGAAAAACAAATTCTTCTCGGTTAATGTAGACTTTTTCTCCTTTGTATCCAAGTACGTCATTGATGTCATTTAATCCTGTAAGGGTGACCATATCATATATTTTATGAAAGCGATAAGTCTCAATTGTTTCTTCTTTTTTTGTTTTTCCAATATAAAGATGTACTCCTTTTTGAAAAATATGATCTTTGTATTCTATATCAGATAAAATACGAAGCTCCCCTTTTATCCCATGTGTATTTACAATTTCACCAATACAGATATAATGCATACCTCACCTACTTATCTAGTTCATATAAAATAATACTAGTTGCAACCCCAACATTCAAACTTTCACATACTTCATTACAAGGAATGTATAGGTATGTATCACAAAGGTCTAAAATTTCTTCTCGAACACCATTGCCTTCGTTTCCCATTATTATAACAGACTTTTCTTTTTTTGCAATATCTTTTATCTTTTTTCCATGCGTTACTTTGGTTCCCATAATTTGGTAATTTTTGGTTTTTAATTCTTCGATACATGCCTTTAAATCTTGACGAACAATATGAATATGAAATAGCATTCCTTGACTCGCCCGAATGGTTTTGGAATTATATAAATCAGCACAACCTAGTCCAAGGATAATGGTGTCTACATGAAAGGCAACAGCACTACGGATAATGGTTCCTAAATTACCAGGGTCTTGAATGTCATCTAACATTAAAATATGATTTCCCCAATTTTTATTTTCTTTTTTTTCACAAATAGCCATGATATGTGGTGGGGTTTCTAATTCTGTAATGGCGTGCAAAATATCGTTGGTTACATAAGAAGTTGGCACAGGAAGAGGTAACAAGGCATCTTGTTCTAATATGAGTTCTTTTAAATAGCCTGTCTTATAAGCCTCTAATACCAAATGTTCCCCTTCGACTAAAAAGCATCCTGTTTTATCCCGATATTTTTTAGTACTTAATTTTTTTATGTCTTTTATTTTTTTATTTTCTAACGACGTATATAGCATTAAAATCACCTTTTATATTATAACAAAAAATAGACTTAAAGTCTATCATTGTTCTCATTTGTAAGCTCTTATTTGGTAGAATCTTGACAACTATTTTCTGTTGTTTCATCAATTTTATATTGGTAATTTTTTCCCACTTTGGTAATGGTTACAACTGGGTCTGGTTCAAAATATTTCTCTGTATTGGGATTGATAATTTTTAATTTTTCTTCCTCAGTAGTAGCTTGAGGATCTCCCTTCATATATCCTTGTTGAATCAATTGTGAAAGTGATATATTTTGTGTTTCCCCTTCATCTGGCAATTCCAATAAATGATCTGCTCCCCAGTTTTTTGCAGCAGTAATGATATATGATATTTGTGTACTGCATAAATTTTTTTTGTGTTTATTCAAAGAAGTTGTAATGGCGGGAATCGCAATCATACTAATCAATGCTAAAATAATGATGACACCCAGTAATTCCGCTAATGTAAATCCTTTCTTCATGTAAATCACCTCTATCATTAGTTTTATCATATCAAAATTTATATACAATGGCAAGAAAAAGATTTGTCAATTTCTTGATTTTCGGTTTCTATCCTTTCATTCTGTGTATGAATTTTTTCACATCCATTACAATATGGATATTCAATGCTTTCAATCACAACAAATCTATTTTTTTTCAAGTTAATGTCTTTCGTTTGGATTTTAACCAGTAAATAGTTGCCTGTATGCCCAATAATACCATGTTCATAGATTGTTTCTGGCAATACTTCTACTTCTTTTCCAATGAATTGTTGCATATATTCTATTTCTAATGTTCTAGAAAGTGAAAGCAATTGTCTGGCTCTTTCTTTTTTCGTTACATTGTCTAAATGATTGGAAAGCCGACAAGCCGCTGTTTCATCTCGTTTGGAATATGGAAACACATGAAGTTTGGCAAATTTTACGCTTTGAATGGTTGCTACGGTTTCCATAAATTCTTCTTCTGTTTCTCCTGGAAATCCAGTAATGACATCGGTTGTGATTGCAATATTCGGTCTAATTGTTCGAATTTGTTCCATCTTATGAATAAAGTACTGGATATCATATTTGCGATTCATTCGTTTTAAGACAGTATTAGACCCGCTTTGCAAAGGAATATGTAGATGATCCACCAAAATAGAACTCTTAGCAAATACATCTAGTACACGATCATTCAATTCTGTAATTTCAATAGAAGAAATTCGAATACGTTCTAATCCTTGGATTTGAATCAAATCATTTAATAAATCAGCAAAGTCATAGTGTTTCAAATCGGTCCCATAATTTCCTGTATGAATGCCTGTTAATACAATCTCTTTGTGTCCATTTAAAACCAATTCTTTAACCTCTTCTAATACATCAATTGGACTTTTACTCCTGACATTCCCTCTTGTATAAGGAATGACACAATAGGTGCAAAAATTATTGCAGCCATCTTGAATTTTAACAAAGGCCCTTGTTTTATTAAAATTATTCAATTTCATGGGTTCAAATTGTAACTGTTTCATCTCACGTACATCTTGTATTTTCTTTTGATTCTGTAAAAAGGTTTCTATGTATTCCACTATTTTAGATTTTCCTTGATTTCCAATGACAATATCCACACCTTCAATCGCAACCTGTTTCTTATTTTGAGAAAAACAGCCACTTACCACAATGATTGCATTCGGGTTTTGACGTATGGCATGTTTAATGGTTTTCATGGATTTATGGTCAGCTGTATTAGTCACTGTACATGTATTGATGATAGAAATATCCGCAGGCTCTTCTGTTGCTACTTCTATGTAGCCTTGATTGCACAGTTGGTCACGCATTACATTAGATTCATAAGTATTGACTTTACATCCCAATGTATAAATATTAAATTTCATATAAATCCTCCTAAAAAATAGGCATTTTGCCTATTCTAGATTTTTTCTAAATTCTTTTAGTGCTTTTAAAAATTCCTCATTGGCTTTGATTTCAGGGCTAATGGGTGCCATATCTAAAGTTTGTTCCAAACTATCAATTTTCATATGCCTATGAAATCCAAAATCTTCTAAATAATCATTGATTTGATTTTTTTCCAATGGATCATCAAAATCATCAAGCACATCTTTTTCACTCGCTTCTGATATTATATCATAGCGTTCCACTTCTTTTTCTTTGGATTGAAAGGAAGGTACTTTTGGATATTCAAAATGTTCTTCCATTTTTCCATATATGGGAGAAATAAAATCCGTATTTTTGAACTTTTTCACGGCTTCTGTTTCTTTTGGTTTATTTTCAACAATTGGTTCTATACTTTCTTTTAACAGATTTTGTGTAGCAGGATTGGCAATGGGTTCGATTGGATCTAGCACAACCTCTTCTATCACTGGTTCTTTTATATAACTTTTTTGTACTACTTCTTCTTTATGAATCGTCTTTAATAATTCTTGGTAACTAATGATAGATTTTTCTTCTTGTTCTTTTTCAAATGTCTCTACTACATCTTCTGATTTGGCGTCTAAATCTTGTTGCATTTTTTCTAACATTTCTTCAATTTCTGATTTTTTTGTAATGAAACTAACGGGTTCCACTTCCTCTGGCTCTATCATCGATTTTGGAACTTCTTCTGGTTCCTTCACTGGAACCAAAACTTCATGTGGTTCTATTTTTTTCTCTTCTATCACTTTTTTTACTTCTTTTTCTGCGACTTCATTCATAATCGCATCGATTTCTTCTTTGTCTTTTTTATGGTCTTTTAAAATAATGTATAATACATTCCCAAGCAACAAAAGAATCACAAAAGCCGCAATTACTAACATAATTTGATTATTTATATCAATATCAATCATACACTTCACTCCATATAATAAAAATTAAGTACACTAAGTATATATAGTGGTACTGTTTCTACACGCATGATACGATGTCCCAATGAAGTAGAGATAAATCCGAACTCATTCCACATTTGTTCTTCTAGTTTTGAAAATCCACCTTCTGGACCAATCGCTATATTTATTCTATCACAAGTTGGGTTTGAATTCAAAATAAAACGAATATTTTTTTGTGTCTCCACTGTACTACAAATGAGATTCAACCCTTCTAAAGGACTCATAGTTTCCAGAGTTTGAATTGGATAAATTGTGGGAATATCGATTCTGTGGGATTGTTCACTTGCTTCTTTACAAATTCGTCTCCAACGCTCTAATTTTTTACCCTCTTTTTCTTCTTTTCGCTTGATAATGCTACGTTCTGTTTCGATAGGAATAATGGTATCCACACCCAATTCCGTTGCCTTTTGAAGAATCAAATCCATTTTGTGTTCTTTTAAAAGAGGAATGATTATTGTAATTTTAGGCATCTTATTTTGCGGTATTTCTAGCTCTTTTTCCAACCGAATTTGCAAAGTTTTATTTACATTTTCTAGACAACATAAATACACTTTTTCATCACACACGACTTGTATTTTATCATGTTCATCCATCCGCATTACTGTTTGAATGTGATATATGTCATCTTCATTTAAGATAAAATAGTTCTCGCTTTTTTGTTTGGCAAAATACCTTTGCATAAAAACGCCTCCTGTGTTTTTTATTATAGCATTTCTTTTTATATAAGAAAATAGGTATTTTCTACCTATATTGTATGTGTTGAAATGAAAATCCAGTCATAAAAGTGTTTTTTCTATTTGGTTCACTCGTTCACAGGCAAGTTGAATGGTTCGTTTAAAATGTAAAAAATCAACAGAGAGCCATTCGACTTGCATTTGATTTTGAAACCAAGTATATTGTCTTTTGGCATAATTACGGCTATGTTGTTTGATTTGCACAAGACAATGTTCTAGAGTATCTACTCCGCTAAAATAAGCAAATAGTTCTTTATAACCAATAGGAGTCATAATCGCTTTGGTACGCAAAGGCTGGTCATAGATCGCTTTTGCTTCTTCTAATAATCCTTTTTGGACCATAGTATCCACACGTTGATTGATTTTTTGATATAAAATATCTCTTTCGGTTGTCAAGCCAAGCATAATCGTAGGATAAAGCAATTTTTGTGCTTTTGGCTTTTGTTCTAATATTTTTCCTGTTTGTTCATAATAACTTAAAGCACGTTCTATTCGTTTACGATTGTTGGGATGAATGGTGGTATTGGGATTGATTTTTTTCAAACGATTATATAAAATTAGAGTTTCTTCTGAATATGAGGTTATGCTTATGGGTTCTTCTTCTAATTGGTAGTCATACAAAGCAGCTTTGATATAAAGTCCTGTTCCCCCAACTAAAATAGGGGTTTTATTTTGTGCAAGAATCTCTTCTATTTTCGCCCTACAATCCCTTTGATAATCGTATAATGTATAGAGTTCATCCCAATTTCTAATACCCAATAAATGATGTTTTATATTTTCTTTTTCTTCTTCGGTTACTTTTGCAGTGGCAATATCAAGTCCTTTATAGATTTGTGTACTATCAGCATTGATGACTTCGCCATTATAAATTTTGGCAAGTTCAATGCTCAATTTTGTTTTTCCAACTGCAGTTGGTCCAACAATACATATTACTTTATTCATATGTCACTTCCTTTTTGATTACGATCTGATTTTTGTAAACGTTTGTTCATCGCGCCACTTAATTTGAATGCCTGAAAATAATATCATCATTTTTTTATAAAACAACTGGTACTTTGCATTGTTCATATCCCTTCGAAATCTTTCTTCTAAAGAATATCCATTTATTCTTTTTACCAATTTAGCTAATATTTTTTTAAACTCTATCTTATTGAATCAACATACTATCCCCAAATGAGAAGAAGCGATATTCTAGTTTAACTGCCGTTTGATATGCACATAAAATATGTTCTTTTCCTGCCAAGGCACTGACTAACATCAGTAATGTAGACTTGGGCAAATGGAAATTGGTAATTAAACCATCAATGGCTTCAAATTGGTACCCTGGATAGATAAAAATATCGGTCCAACCACTACAAGCTTGAAATTGGTGATATAACTTCATAATGGTTTCTAAAACACGTGTTGAAGTAGTTCCTACCGCCATAATTCTTCTTCCTTCTTGTTTGGCAACATTTAATATATTGGCTGTATTTTCATCCATTTGATAAAATTCACTATGCATTTGATGGGTTGTGACATCTTCGACTGTTACTGGACGAAATGTTCCAAGTCCTACATGTAGGGTAACATATACAATTTGAATGCCTTTTTTTGTCAATTCATCTAACAAATTTTTTGTAAAATGAAGTCCTGCTGTTGGAGCTGCGGCACTTCCCTCATTTTTAGCATATACAGTTTGATAACGGTCTTTATTTTCTAATTTTTCATGAATATAAGGAGGAAGTGGCATTTCTCCTAATTGATCTAGTATTTCATATAAAATACCTTCATATTGCAATTGAAAAATGCGAATTCCCTCTTCTTTTACAGCGATACAAGTAGCTTGCAAGCGCCCATCTCCAAAGGAAATGGTGGTACCTACTTTCACTCTTTTAGCAGGTTTTGTCAAACATTCCCAAGTATCATTTTCTTTTTCTTTTAATAATAACAATTCAATAGAAGCACCTGTTTCTTCTTTGATGCCATAAAGACGTGCTGGTATAACCTTTGTATTATTTAATACAAGGACATCTCCATTTTGTAATTCTTCTATAATATCATGAAAATGCTTATGCTTGATTTCTCCTGTTTTCTTATTCAAAACAAGCATTCTAGAGGTATCTCTTTTTTCAATTGGTGTCTGTGCAATTAAATGTTCTGGCAATTCATAATCGAAATCTTGTGTTTTCATTGTATCCCCCTATTCAAACATATCTTCTTGATATTCCATTTTTAAATGTTCATATGCCAATTTCGTAACAATTCGACCTCTACTGGTTCTTTTTAAGAATCCAAGTTGCAATAGATAAGGTTCATAGACATCTTCAATGGTTGTTTGCTCTTCACCAATTGAAGAAGCTATTGCCTCAATGCCAACTGGTCCCCCATTGAATTTTTCAATGATCGATTTTAATAAATGATAATCGGTATCATCCAATCCAATCTCATCGACTTTTAATTTATCCAAAGCCATTTTGGTCATTTCTAATGTAATTACTCCATCCCCTATTACCATCGCAAAATCACGTACACGTTTGAGTAAACGATTGGCAATTCTTGGAGTACCTCTACTACGCCTTGCTAATTCCACTGCAGCTGGTGCTTCCACTTCTATTTCCAAAACACGGCCTGTACGTTTTACAATTTCGGTCAATTCTTCTACGGTATAATACTGTAGTTTTGCAATAATTCCAAAACGATCTCGTAGGGGGCTTGATAAATCCCCAGCGCGTGTCGTTGCCCCAACCAATGTAAAAGGTGGTAAATCAATTCGTATATTTTTAGAAGACGATTCGCTCCCAATGACAATATCCAAAACAAAATCTTCCATAGCAGGATATAAAATTTCCTCAATATATCTAGGCATTCTATGAATTTCATCAATAAAAAGAACATCTCCAGGTTCTAATGTAGATAAAATTGCTGCTAAATCGCCACTTTTTTCAATGGATGGACCACTTGCTGTTTTGATATGACTTTCCAGTTCATTTGCAATAATATAAGCAAGAGTGGTTTTTCCTAATCCTGGAGGCCCATAGAGTAACACATGATCCAATGGTTCTTCTCTCATTTTAGCAGCTTTGATAAAAATATCTAGATTTTCTTTGGCTTCTTTTTGACCAATATATTCTTCTAGACTATTTGGCCGAATATTTTCTTCAAAGGCATCCTCTTCTTTTTCTTCTCCTGTTACAATTCGCTCTTCCATATCATCCCTCCTTTATTTTAATAATAATTTCAATGCTTCTTTTACTTGATCTTCTATTTTTAAGGTACCATCGATTTTGGAACTCACTTTTTCAATGTCTCCATGTTTATAACCTAGTGCCTTTAATGTTTCTGTCAATTCCTCATTGATTTTTGTATTTTGAATGTGTTCTTGACTCACTAATTTTCCTTTTAAATCCAGAATAATTTGTCTAGCAACTTTGTCCCCAATTTTAGGAAATTTTTTTAGATATGAGATATTTTCTCTTTCAATGGCATCAATAATTCCGCTAATAGACCCCGTCGCAAGCATAGGTAGAGCCATTTTACAACCAAGTCCTTTGACATTAATTAGTTTTAAAAATAAATCTTTTTCTTCTTTTGATGCAAATCCATATAACGAAATCTCATCTTCCCTTACATATTGATAAACATATATTTGATAGGTTTCATTGATGTGAAAAAAATAAGGATTTCCTGTATAGATTAAATATCCAGTTTCATTTTGTTCCAATACAATATAATTACTTTCTACTTCTGTGATAATTCCCTTCATATATTCATACATAAAATCACCTTAACATCATTATACCATAAGTTTGTTCGTTTTTATATCATTTGCTTCAATTAGATTGGATTTCTTCTGCCTTTTTATTTTTTTCTACATCAATTGTACTATGGTAAGTAATACCAAAGAAAACATCATAAAAGCGTCTTTTTTTCTTTAAAATGAAAACTGCATTTACCATATAAAATAAGAATATAAAGGGGATACTGATAAAACAAACAGAAATAGCTGTTATGGGTTGAAAATGGACCCAAACCAATTGCACTGTTACATACAAACCTGCAATTGGAATTCCAAAATAGTATACATATAAAAGGATATGTCGCAACAAAATCCGCAATCCTTTCCATCGTAAACAATCAAATCTAACATTTAAAAATTGACTACCCAATGTTTTTCCATTTGAAATCATTGGGTAAATCCCATAGTAAAATAAAAATATGAGGAAACTATATTTTGGCATTCCCATAAGAAAAAGGATTATATTTAACATATTATAAATAACAAAATCCAAGCAAAATATGGTAATTCGTCTCAATCCAGAAACAGACTTCCCGATTTGAAAAGATTCTGCGTCCATTTTTTCTCGTGTAGGTAGAAAATGACCCATTTTTCCCATCAGTAAATACCCTAATATGCCACCAAGTGTATTGATGATCAAATCATCCACATCAAAAATACGGTAAGGATAAGGATAAATAAAATAAAGTCCTGTTAATTGTGTAACTTCAAAAAATAAACTAAGAAGAAAACTACACCCCATTACTTTTTTGAAATTACATCTAAAATAATATCTTAAATACATACCAAATGGAACAAACATAAATACATTGAATATTACTGTATAAAAACAGGGTTCTAATAAAGCCTTGAAATAAGTGGATGGATTATTGATTCGAAAAGAAGTGTCTTTGATAAAGTCCATTATAAATTGAAACGGAACAATCCTTACTCTATCTGGCTTCCATACTACTGTATCCCTTTTTGGAAGTGGTAAAATAACCAGAAAATAAATACAAATGAAATATAAAATAAAAGAATAGATGATCAAAACTCGTAATTTATGAATGGATCCATATTTATGATATTGTTGTAAAACAAAAGGAATGGTAAAAAGAAGGGCAATCAATGGAAATACAATGATTGCTTTTTCGATTGAAGTAAGATAACTCATATCAATGGAAAGTCCAATATATCTGACTTTCTGCACCTCCTTTTGTATCATTATAGCACGTTTTATACCGCTATTTGGTTACAATATTGTAAGATATAAATAAAAAATCCAGAGTTTAGACTTCTGGATTGAATTACAGTAAGGATTAGGCATAGATTCTAAAATCCTAAAATAAAACAAATAATAAAGAAAGCAGCACCCAAACAAAATGTTAATCTTGTAATAAATAATTCTCCACCACGTTCTTTTCTATTTTTAAATAAGCTGTCGTTTCCTCCTGTAAAGGCATTAGAAGCACTTTCTGCTTTGGCAGCTTGTAATAGTACAATCGCAATTAACAAAATTGATACAATGACTAATAAAGTTTCCATCATTTGACCTCCTAACTTTTAATAAGATACCATATTGAAAGAAAAAATGCAACTAGAACTATTGTTCTAAAGTATGCTTTTGATAATGAATCTCAATAGAATATGATTGCGCTACTTTTAATATTACTTGTGTAATCTTATTTTCTTTTTGTAGAGTCTCAAAATAGCACATTCCTTCTTGGGTAGGATTCCATCGTTGACACTCCATTTCATATTCTATTTTTTGACTTCCATCTTTATATTGGGTTTTGGCATTGATTATGCCATTTTTGATAAAAGAAGAAAGTTTGTGTGGAAAAAATAAATACCAATCAAATGTAGATACCAAATGATTGTCTTTATCTAAGATATTGGTATTTATTATTTGGTATGATTGATCTTGTTCTTCGACTAAAAATTCATTTTTATTCCCTATAATATGATAGATTTGATTTTCTTTATACACTACCATAGTATAAGGAAAATTACTTAATGTTTCATATTGTTGTTCTACGGTTTCATATACTTTATGAGAAGATTTAATATTCAAGATTATAAAAAGAGTGAGAAAGAAAAAAAGGTAAAGACCTATTTCTAATAAAGCACGACTTTTAGGATTTTTATGTAAAATCTTTAGCTTTTGAAAAAAGGCTTTCATGTTTCAAAAATCTTTCCTTTTAAAGATTCCTTATTTTGAAATCCATTGATAAAATCTACTGCACTCATTTTGGTTTTTCCTTCTGGTTGAATTTGTGTAAACACAACTTCTCCATTGGATACTTTTATCCCAATTCCATTTGTGTATAAATTTGTAATTTGCCCATCCACTAAATTAGGATAAGTTTCTTCTGTCATATAGCACTCCCACACTTTAATGACTTTCCCATCCAATCTCGTATAAGCGCCTGGCCAACTATTAAGTCCTCTTACTTTATTATATACTTGTTTTTTGGTTTTAGAAAAATCTATTTTTTCATCTTCTCTTGTAATATTGAATCCATAGGTTGCTTCGGCTTCTTCTTGTTTTATTCTAGGAGCAGTTCCATCAATGATAGAAGGTAACACTTCTAACAACAAATCTCTTCCAAGTAGTTTTAATTTATCATGTAAACTAGATGCGGTATCAGTATCAGCAATTGGAATTTCAGCTTGAGCAATCATATCTCCTTGATCCATTTTGGGACTCATATGCATAATGGTAATTCCCGTTTTTTTATGTCCATCCAATATGGCATGATGAATGGGTGCTCCTCCTCTTAATTTGGGCAACAAAGATGCATGCACATTGATACATCCATAAGCTGGGTACACCAATAGTTCTCTTGGCAATATTTGTCCATAAGCACATGTAATAATCAATGTTGGTTTTAGTGCAATAATGTTTTCCCATTCTGCTTTTAATTTTGGAGGTTGTAATACCAAAATGGTATTTGCTTGCGCCAGTTTTTTAATGGGTGGCTCTAATATCTTTCCATTACGTCCTACGGGTTTATCTGGTTGAGTGACCACTGCTCTGACTGTATAATTTTCGATCAACCCTTGTAAAATTGGAACAGCAAAATCGGGTGTTCCCATAAATACAATTCTAACTTCTTTTTTTAAATCAATGTCATTTATGTCCATATTATCACCTAGTTTCCATTTTACCATTATCTTACAATTTTGTCATGTTTTTCTACTTCCTTTTTAAGATTTAAAAATATATGTTATAATAAAAATGATGTAGGGAGTGAATGCTTTTGAAAAAATGGGTAAAATCTTTCATGACTGTTTTTTGGTTATTTTTATTTGGTTCTTTGTTTGGATATGTATTTGAAGGTATGTTAGAACTAGTAAAACATGGTACTTGGGTGAGCAGACAGGGATTACTCTATGGTCCTCTTTCTCAAGTATATGGAATTGGATGTGTGATGATTTCTATTATACTTTGTAAATTTCAAAAACCGATTCATATTTTCTTGATTGGAATGTTAACGGGCGGTATGATAGAATACATCATGTCTTTGATGCAAGAATACATATTTGGTACCATTTCATGGGATTATAGCAATTGTTTTTGTAATTTCAATGGAAGAACTAGTTTGTTTCATGCTTTGATGTGGGGAGGTATTGCACTTTTGTTTATGCAGTTTATATACCCTATAATCATTCATATGTGTGATAAATTACAAAATCACTTTGGCTATCTGATTACATTTATTTTATTTATTTTACTTGGTATCGATATTTTTCTATCGGTAGTTGCTTCCATTCGGCAAGACGAAAGAAAACATCACATCCCTCCAATGAATGGTTTCGAACGCTTTATTGATCAACACTATCCAGACGAAAAAATGGATTCTATTTATCAAAATAAAATGTACCGATATGAATAAATCCAATCCATTAAAACCGGATTGGATTAAAATCAATATCGAATTCTATCCCCTTTTTATGACGATACATCTCTTGTATCGTTTTTAAATTGTCATAAATATCTTCTATTTTTTTGTATTTTAAAATTAGTTGTACTTGATAAATATGGTTGATTTTTGGAATTAAGGCAAAACTAGGTCCAAGAACAATGATTGGTTTTAAATTTTGACGTCTCCAATCAGCAGCAATTTTTTTCCCTTCTTCCATTGCATACACATCATTCTTTGACTTTAAAGAAATTAAACATAAATTACAGTAAGGACTATAATGTAACTGTTTTCGAATCATCATTTCCTGTTCATAAAAGCCTTGATAGTCGTGTTGTTTTGCCTTTTCAATACTATAATGGTCAATGTGAAATGCTTGAATAATCACTTCCCCTTCTAGACTTCCCCTTCCAGCTCGACCAGCTACTTGAGAGAGCAAATGAAATGTTCTTTCTGCACTTCTAAAATCAGGAATATTTAAACTCGCATCCCCATTGATTACTCCGACCAATGTCACTTTTGGAAAATTAAGCCCCTTGGCAATCATTTGCGTTCCAATTAAAATTTGATATTTTTCTTCCAAAAAGTCTTGAATCATACGTTCATGACTTCCTTTTTTTGTAGTGGTATCATTGTCCATTCGTAGGATGTGAACTTCAGGCATTTGTTCTTGTAAATATTGTTCTAATTTTTCAGTTCCCATCCCATATTGCTGCATATTCTCACTATGACATTCACAACAAGTTTGGATTGGCATTGTTTGATACCCACAATAATGACATTGCATTTGATTTATTGTTCGATGAAACGTAAGTGGAATATCACAGGCTGGGCATTTGTGTGTGTATCCGCAATTTTTACAAGTACGTATGGTAGTATAACCTCTTCGATTTAATAAAAGGATTATCTGCTCCTTTTTGGCAATTTTTTCTTTGATTTTTTGAAGTAATCGTTCTGATAAAATGGCATTCCCTTTTCGTATTTCTTCTTTCATGTCCACTAAAATTACATTGGGTAAATTTTGTTCTATTCTATGTTGCATTTCACATAGTGTATAAATTCCTGATTTTGCTCTAGTATAACTCTCAATTGATGGGGTTGCACTTCCCAAAACAATTGGAATTTGATGGTGTTTGGCTCTCCATAATGCAATATCAATGGCATGGTATTTTGGTGTATTTTCTTGTTTATAGGTAGTGGAATGCTCTTCATCGACAATGATAATACCCAAATTAGTAAAGGGGGCAAATATGGCACTTCTTGCTCCTATGACAATAGAAACTTCCCTTCGTTCAATTTTTCGCCATTCATCGTATTTTTCCCCATGACTTAATCGACTATGTAAAACGGCAATTTTTTCTGGAAATCTGGTTTCAAATGTTTCAATCAATTGTGGTGTTAAACTAATTTCAGGAACCAAAACAATTGCTTCTTTTCCTTGTTCTAATACTTGTTCAATCAATCGCATATACACTTCTGTTTTTCCTGACCCTGTTACGCCATGTAATAAATAAGGATGAAATTGATTCAGTATTATTTGTTGTAACACTTTTTTTTGTTCTTCTTTCAATGTTGGCTTTGAAATTTGTTTTCGTATTTTATTTTTTCTACGATATGATTCTTCTTCTATTTCTTTTAAGATATGGTGTTTGATTAATGTTTGCAGTGCCGAAGCAGAAATTTGATTTAATTCTTTTTTGGATACTTTTTCTTCGCCATCCATACGGTTTAAGATTTGTAATCCAGCTGATGTAATAGATTTGGGATTATAATCGGGATTTTCAAAAACAATAAATTTCTCGTATTTTTTAGATATGTTTCTATTTTTTTTGGCTTTTAAGGCAGTTGGGAGCATTGTTTGATATGCATGAATTAAATTGCACATTGTTTTTTTAGATATATATTTTCCAAGTTCTAATAGCTCTTCATTTAATACTGGTTCAGAATCTACTATGGATGTAATTTCTTTTACTTTGTAGTCCCCTTCAAAAGTGGATTCTATTTTTAAGATAAATCCTTCTAATTGTTGATGTACAAAAGGTACCAGTACTCGTTTTCCAATTTCTATTTGTGTTTCTAGTATCATTGGAACATGATAGGTAAACGTTTTTGCGATTTGGTTGGTTTTTAATTCTACTAAAACTTGCACAAACATATATCTCACCGTTTTCATTATAACAAATATTCATTATCACGTCTATGATTGACTTTTAAAAAGCCAGCTATTATAATAATTTTAAGGAGGTTTTTCAATTGCAAAAGAATTATAAAAAATATGATATTTTAGAAAATAGCGTGGATGAAAAAATAATTTCATTTCTTGGTGTAGCTTATTACGAATGTATCAACAGTGTGTTATTAAATGATTTAATTGATAAAATGGAACAATTCAAACAACAAGAAAATTTTGCGAATTTACTAGCAGGTATAAATCCAGAGACCATCATGCTTTCCATTCAAAAGCTAAAAGATTCAGGTTTCATTTCTATCTATCATAATGGAGGCGATACAGAAATTATGGCTTCTAATCCAATGGTACGAGCAATGGTATGGGAACAACTACTCACACCAGAACAGCAGCAATTATATTTACAAATCGCTAGTATGTATCGAACAATTGAATCAAATCAGGTACAAAAAACAAAAGGATAACATTCTCCTTTTGTTTTCTTTTCTTAAATTCCACTAAAGACAACACTTAACATACGAAAGTTCTACGCATCTCTTTTTTATTATATGGAGTTTCTTCCATCTGCATACATTCTTTCGTTTTATGAAAATTTTTTAAAAATAGTTTACTATTTTTATCACAAAATTGATGTTTTGTTATCTTTTTCTATATCTTCTTCAATTCGAATGAGTTGATTATATTTACAAATACGGTCCATACGAGACATGGAACCCGTTTTTATTTGTCCTAAATCTAGTCCTACCGCAAAATCGGCAATAAAACTATCATCGGTCTCACCACTTCGATGGGATAGAACTGTTTTATATCCATTTCGTTTGGCAAGTTCAATGGTTTCCAATAGTTCAGTTATGGTTCCAATTTGATTGGCTTTTAACAAAATGGCATTGCCAATTCCCATCACAATCCCTTGTTCAAAAATTTTAGGATTGGTTACAAATACATCATCTCCAACGATTTGTATCTGATGACCCAAACGACTGGTTAGCTCTTTCCAACCTTCATAATCAGTTTCATGTAATCCGTCTTCAATTGAAACAATTGGGTATTGTTGTACAAGTTCTTCTAAAAAGTCTACCATTTGACTACTGCTTAAGATTCTTTGTTCTCCTGCAAGTTTATACTTGCCATCTTCATAAAATTCACTGGCCGCAACATCCATTGCTAGGTTAACCTCTTTCCCTGGGGTATAACCTGCTTTTTCAATGGCTGTACAAATGAAATCAAGCGCTTCTTTGTTACAATTTAAGTTAGGAGCAAAGCCACCTTCATCGCCTACTCCTGTGCTATAACCTTTTTCTACCAATACTTTTTTTAAAGAATGAAATACTTCAGAACCAATCCGAATGCGATCTTGAATGGTATCTGCTTGTGGAATGATCATAAATTCTTGAAAATCAACATTATTATCCGCATGTGCTCCACCATTTAAAATATTCATCATAGGGTATGGTAAATTTTTTCCTTCTCCTATATAGGCATAAAGTGGTTTTTTATCATATAGAGCAGCTGCTTTGATACAAGCAAGTGATACCCCTAATATAGCATTGGCGCCCAAGTGACTTTTAGCATTGGTTCCATCAAGTGCGATCATGGCCTCATCGATTTCCTTTTGATGATGCACATCTTTTCCAACTAAAATGGGACATATTTTGGTATTAACATTTTCAACCGCTTTTAAAACCCCTTTCCCATGAAAACGATTTTTATCTTGATCACGTAATTCTAATGCTTCTTTTGAACCAGTTGAAGCACCAGATGGTACACTTGCACGTGCAAAAATTCCGCTTTCTAATGTTACATCTACTTCAACAGTAGGATTCCCCCTTGAATCCAATATTTCTCTTGCAAATATATTTTTTATCTTTGACATATGTTCCTCCTAATGATTTATCTCACATCTATTATATCATGCTCATAGAAAAAGAACGACTTTATTTATCATTCTTTACATTTTATATTTTTATTTTGACTATTTTTTCATCCATAGGATTTAAATATACAGGTGATTGTTGTAATATATTTAGCATTTCTATCATACGATGAAAAGCCCTTACATCAGTTATTGGTTTTTCGAAAAGATTTTCTACCATATTCCATATATAAATTGCATTTTTTTGACTTTCGCGGTTTTGACTTTTCAACTGCATATGTACATATCTACCGATTTGCATAATTTCGTTTTGAAATATATCTTTAATCAATATTTGATTTTGAGAAATTATAATATTTTCATTCTGTTGTAATTTTTGATTTAAGGTTTTATCTTTCCTTTTTCTTTTTTCTACCAGAGAATATAAATTATCTTTTATAATTGATAATAATCGCCTTTCTTCTTTGGTTAATTGATTATATGCTACTACATTCAATTTATCATAAGTATCCCCATATACTTTTTTAACTAGATCATAATACTTTTTATTATTTTTTTTCCAATACAAAATCGCTTCGGTTACATACTTCTTATCCTCTTCTAGAAACCCTTCATACATACTTTTTTTGAG